>CAWEOX010000031.1:0-68055 GCA_963810845.1 uncultured beta proteobacterium
GCGGCGGGGCCGCGGGGTTGCGGGCCGCCACGGAGCCACGCGACAAGGTCATCCGGATCCTGGCGCGGCGCTTCACCTATTCGCCGGACCGGATCACCCTCAAGAAGGGCGTTCCCGTCGTCTTCGAATTGACGACGGCCGACGTGCTGATGGGCTTCAGCATCCCCGATTTCTCGGTCCGCGCCGACATCCTGCCCGGCAAGGTCGCGCGCGTGCGGCTCGTTCCGGACAAGGTCGGCACGTTCACGTTCCTGTGCGACATCTTTTGCGGCACCGGCCACGAGACGATGAACGGAACGCTCACGGTCGTGGCCTGACAGGCTCCGCGGACGGACGGCGCGCCGCTGGCGCGAGCGCGCCGGGCCTGCTTGCGGTTGCAATCATCGCGGTTTGATGATTTATTACTCCTTCGCGGCGCGATCCTCAAACGCCCCGCTTCCGGAGGAGTCGATGATGCGCATGCAGCCGCTGTGGTTCGCGATCCCGCTGGGGCTCGCGCGTGATACTGGTGCCGCCGGGCGCCGCTGCCCAGCAGCCGATCGTCGTCAAGTTCAGCCATGTCGTCGCCGTCGACACGCCCAAAGGCAAGGGCGCCGAGCAGTTCAAGAAGCTCGCCGAGGAACGGACCAAGGGCCGGGTCAAGGTCGAGGTCTATCCGAACAGCTCGCTGTTCAAGGACGGCGAGGAGATGGAGGCGCTGCAGCTGGGCTCGGTGCAGATCCTCGCGCCTTCGCTCGCCAAGTTCGGTCCGCTGGGTGTGCGCGAGTTCGAGGTGTTCGACCTCCCGTACATCTTCGACAACTACGCCGAGTTGCACAAAGTCACCGACGGACCCGTCGGCGCGATCGCTGTTCAAGAAGCTCGAAGGCAAGGGGATCGTCGGGCTCGCCTACTGGGACAACGGCTTCAAGGTGATGAGCGCGAACAAGCCGCTGCGCAACCCCGAGGACATGAAGGGTCTCAAGATGCGCATCCAGTCGTCGAAGGTGCTGGGCGACGAGATGAAGGCGCTGGGGGCGATCCCGCAGGTGATGGCGTTCTCCGAGGTCTACCAGGCGATGCAGACCGGCGTGGTCGACGGCTCCGAGAACACGCCGTCGAACATGTTCACGCAAAAGCACCACGAGGTGCAGAAGTACACCGCGGAGACCAACCACGGCTACATCGGCTACGCGGTGATCGCCAACAAGAAGTTCTGGGACGGCCTGCCGCCCGACATCCGGACCACCCTCGAAGGCGCGATGAAGGACGCGACCAACGCCGCGAACGACAGCGCGCAAAAGGAGAACGACGACGCGCTGGAGGGCATCCGCAAGTCCGGCAAGAGCGAGGTGATCAAGCTGACGGACGCGCAGAAAGCGGCGTGGAAGAAGGCGCTGGTGCCGGTGCACAAGGAGAACGAGTCGCGGGTCGGCAAGGACACGCTCGACGCGGTGTACAAGGCGACCGGGTTCAAGCCCTGACGAAGAGCAGCCGCGGCGCCGCGGATCGCCGACGCGCGCCGCCGCGGTCACCCGCCGACGTGAACCCACGCGAGGCCGTCGCATGACCCACGCCATCGAAGCGCATCAGGACATTCGCGATGCCGTTCGCGACCTCTGCAAGGCAGTTTCCCGCCGCGTATTTCCGGGAGATCGACGAGAAGCGCGGCTATCCCGATGCCTTCGTCGTGGCGTTGACCAAGGCCGGCTGGCTCGCGGCGCTGATCCCGCAGGAGTACGGCGGCTCGGGACTGGGGCTCACCGAAGCCTCGATCATCATGGAGGAGATCAACCGCTCCGGCGGCAATTCGGGCGCGTGCCACGGCCAGATGTACAACATGGGCACGCTGCTGCGCCACGGCTCGGAAGCGCAGAAGCGCGCCTATCTGCCGAAGATCGCCTCGGGCGAGCTGCGGCTGCAGTCGATGGGCGTCACCGAGCCGACCACCGGCACCGACACCACGAAGATCAAGACGACCGCCGTCAGGAAGGGCGACCGCTACGTCGTCAACGGGCAGAAGGTCTGGATCTCGCGCGTGCTGCATTCCGATCTCATGATCCTGCTCGCGCGGACGACGCCGCTCGAGCGAGGTGAAAAAGCGCTCCGAGGGGATGTCGATCTTCCTCGTCGACCTGCGCGCAGGCGATCGGCCACGGCATGACGGTGCAGCCGATCCTCAACATGGTCAATCACGAGACCAACGAGCTGTTTTTCGACAATCTCGAGATCCCCGCCGAGAACCTGATCGGCGAGGAGGGCAAGGGCTTCAAGTACATCCTCGACGGCTTGAACGCCGAGCGCACGCTGATCGCCGCCGAGTGCATCGGCGACGGCTACTGGTTCATCGACAAGATCGTCGCCTACGCGAAGGAGCGCGTCGTGTTCGGCCGCCCGATCGGCCAGAACCAGGGCGTGCAGTTTCCGATCGCCCGGGCGCACGTCAACGTCGAGGCCGCCAACCTCATGCGGTTCAAGGCGTGCTCGCTGTTCGATGCCCATCAGCCCTGCGGCGCCGAGGCGAACATGGCGAAGCTTCTTGCCGCCGATGCGTCGTGGGAGGCGGCCAACGCCTGCCTGCAGTTCCACGGCGGCTTCGGCTTCGCCGCCGAATACGACATCGAGCGCAAGTTCCGCGAGACCCGCCTCTACCAGGTGGCGCCGATCTCGACCAACCTGATCCTCGCGTACGTGGCCGAGCACGTGCTCGGGCTGCCGCGGTCGTTCTGAGCCCGTGGACGACCCCCCGAACTCGCCTGGCTCGCTCCCCCTCGAGCGGGGCTCCCTGCGCCCTTCGGGCGGCCGGGCGGGCGCTGGCCCGATGCGCGCGCTCGACGGCATCACCGTGGTCACGCTGGAGCACGCGATCGCCGCGCCGTTTTGCACGCGCCAGCTGGCCGATCTCGGCGCCCGCGTCATCAAGATCGAGCGGCCCGGCGTCGGCGACTTCGCCCGCGGCTACGACGAGCGCGTGGAAGGGCTCGCCTCGCACTTCGTCTGGACCAACCGGTCGAAGGAAAGCCTGACGCTCGACGTCAAGCATCCCGACGCGGCGCCGATACTCGCGCAACTCGTCGCCCGCGCCGACGTGCTGGTCCAGAACCTCGCGCCGGGCGCCGCCGCCCGCCTCGGGCTGTCGTATGCGGCGCTCGCGGCGACGCACCCGCGGCTCATCGTCTGCGACATCTCGGGGTACGGCGACGACGGACCCTATCGCGACAAGAAAGCCTACGACCTCCTGATCCAGAGCGAGTCCGGCTTCCTGTCGATCACCGGGTCCCCCGACGCCCCGGCGAAGGCCGGCTGCTCGATCGCCGACATCGCCGCCGGCATGTATGCGTACTCGAACATCCTCGCGGCGCTGCTCGAGCGCGACAAGAGCGGGCAGGGCAAGGCCATCGACGTGTCGATGCTGGAAAGCATGGTCGAATGGATGACCTTCCCGCTGTACTACGCGTACGACGGCGCGGAACCGCCGCCGCGCGCCGGCGCAGCGCACGCGACGATCTACCCGTACGGTCCCTTTCCCGCCGGCGACGGCAAGATCGTGATGCTCGGGCTGCAGAACGAGCGCGAGTGGGTGACCTTCTGCACGCAGGTGCTGGGCCAACCGGCGCTGGCGACGGACGAGCGGTTCGCGTCGAACTCGAAGCGGACCGTCGCGCGGGACGCGCTGCGCGCGATCATCGTTGCCGCGTTCGCGTCGCTCACCGCGGCGGAGGTGGTCGAACGCCTCGACGCCGCCGGGATCGCCAACGCGCGGATGAACGACATGCGCGAAGTCTGGGCGCATCCGCAGCTCGCGGCGCGCCACCGCTGGGTCGAGGTCGGCACGCCGGCCGGCCCGGTGCCGGCGCTGGTGCCGCCGGGCGTGGCGCCGGACGCGCACGCCGCGGATGGACGCGGTGCCCGCGCTGGGCCAGCACACCGATGGCGATCCTGCGCGAGCTCGGCTACGACGACGCGACGATCCGGCGCCTGCAGGCCGAGCGGGCCGTGTAGACGATGAATCCACAAGCGCATCCGAGTGCCGTGCTCGCGCGCTTCGCCAGCGCGTTGCGGTACGAGGATATTCCGGCGCCGGTGCTGCGGCGCGCCGAGGACCTGCTGCTCGACTGGGCCGGTTCGGCGCTGGCCGGCAAGGGTGCGCGCGCCGTCGAGGCGATCGAACGCGTCGCCCGGCAGATGGGTCCCGCCGATGGCCCCGCCGAGGTGCTGATCTCGCGGCGGCAGACGAGCCCGCTGTTCGCCGCGATGGTCAACGCCGGCGCATCGCATTTCGCCGAGCAGGACGACGTGCACAACGGCTCGGTGTTCCATCCCGGCGCCGTGGTGTTTCCGCCGGTGCTGGCGGTGACGCAGGCTTTGGGGCGCTCGGGGCGCGACCTCTTGACGGCGGCGGTTGCCGGCTACGAGGTCGGCATCCGCGTCGGCGAATTCCTGGGCCGTTCGCATTACAAGGTCTTCCATACGACGGGTACTGCCGGCACGGTTGCGGCGGCGGCGGCGGCGGGCCGTCTCCTTGCGCTTGACGCCGCAACCATGCTCCATGCCTTCGGCTCGGCCGGCACGCAGGCCGCCGGACTCTGGGAATTCCTGCGCGACGCGGCGGATTCGAAGCAGTTGCACACGGCCAAGGCCGCGGCGGATGGACTGCTCGCGGCGTATCTCGCCCACGAGGGTTTCACCGGCGCAAGGCGCATTCTCGAAGGCGAGCAAGGCATGGCCGCCGGCATGTCGACCGACGCCGACCCGGCGCGCCTCACCGACCGGCTGGGCGAGCGCTGGGCACTGACCGAGACCTCGTTCAAGTTCCACGCGTCGTGCCGCCACACGCATCCGGCCGCCGATGCGCTGCTCGAAGTCGTCACCGAGCACGACCTTGCGCCCGACGCGATCAAGCAGGTGACCGCGCTGGTGCACCAGGCGGCGATCGACGTGCTGGGGCCGGTGACGGACCCTGCAACGGTGCATCAGGCCAAGTTCTCGATGGGGACGGTGCTGGCGCAGATCGCCACCTTTCGGCGTGCCGGACTCGCCGAATTCGAGCATCATTTCCGCGATCCCGGGATCGTGGCCTTTCGGGACCGCGTGCGCATGGTGCACGATGCCGAAGTCGAGGCCGCGTATCCGCAGCGATGGATCGGCAAGGTCGAGATCGAGACGACCGACGGCCGCGTGCTGGCCGGACGCGTCGACGAACCCAAGGGCGATCCGGGCAACACGCTGTCGCGAGCCGAGCTCGTGGACAAGGCGCTGCGGCTCGCCGAGTTCAGCGGCGCGGCGACGCCGGCGGAGGTGCGGGCGCTGTGCGCGAGCATCTTCGCCATCGCCGCGGCCCCGCGCGTGGGATGCTTGTTGCCCGCGCTGACGCCGGAACGCGGCATCGCCCCTGTGGCTGCGCGCGGCGCTTCCGGCCGATCATCGAAACACGGAGCCAATCCATGACCACCACGGATTTCGACGCCCGCGCCGCCACCTGGGACGACGATCCCGCGAAGGTGGAGCGCGCGCGAGGCGTCGCCGACGCGATCGAGCGCAACGTTCCGCTCGCCCAATCGATGCGGGCGCTGGAATACGGTTGCGGGACGGGACTCCTGAGCTTCCTGCTTCGCCCCCGCGTGGGCGACATCACGCTCGCCGATGTCTCGGAGGGCATGCTCGACGTCGCCGCGGGCAAGATCGCCGCCGCGCACGATCCGGCCATGCGCGCGGTCAAGCTGGATCTGCTCACCGATCCGCCGCCGGCGCAAACCTTCGACCTCATCTACTCGCTGATGACGCTGCACCACATTCCGGATACGGCGGCGATCCTGGAGCGCTTCCGTGCCGCGCTGACGCAACCGGGCTTCCTGTGCATCGCCGACCTCGACACGGAGGATGGCTCGTTCCATGGCCCGGATGTCGACGTGCACCACGGTTTCGATCGCGAAGCGCTCGGCGCGATGGCGCGACGGTCCGGGTTTGCCACCGTGGAATTTCACACCGCGCACGTGATGACCAAGGCGGTCGACGGTGACACGCGCCGCTTTCCGATTTTCCTCATGATCGCGGGAACCCGGTGATGGTCGCGGATGGCTGCGGCCGGCGCGCCGCTGGCGTGGTCGCGCGGCCATCGCTGTTCGTCCCCGGCGCGCGGCCCGGCCGATCCGGATAACGGCCCCCTCGCGGCGCTGCGCCATGCCTTTGAGCGGTCCACGGGTCGACGACTGCACGGGTGTCCGAGGCTTCGCGGCCTGCGCCGCTTTCCTCCTCACCGTCGCCTGTCCGCAGGCACGCAGCGAGGACAAGGTGCAACTCGATCCCTTCGCGCAGGCCACCCATGGGCATCCCGCGTGCCCGGAGCACCCGCCTCCGCTCCTGACGCAGGAGCAGGCACGTACCCAGGCGCACGTCCGCGTCGAGCGCGGCCTGCGCTGCGCCATGGAGGGCAAGTGCGAACCGGGTGGCGCCTACAAACGCGATCCCGAGGTCAACGAGCGCATTCGCGCGCTGATTGCCGGCGATCGGCGCTTCGCCGACACCACGGTCTGGGTGACGACCTCGCGCAAGTGGGTCACGCTCCAGGGCTGCGTGCGATCGACGGCGCAGCGGAAGTCTCTCGTCGCATGGATCGCGAAGCAGCGCGACATCGAGCGTGTCTTCGACGAGCTCGAGGTGCGCCGTCGATATTGACGACGGCGGAGACATCCGGCCGGGCGCCCCTTCGCGCAGGATTGCGGCGCCTGCCGCCACCGGCCCTATTCAACCACGGGCGTGCTCTTTTGCGACGAGACGAAAATCAGCGCGTCGGCAACGGCAACGACGTCTCTTCGTCCGTTGGCGTGACAGGCGCGCACGGCGCTCGGGTGTGCCGCGCAGATCGCCGCGGGCCGGAGATTGCCGCGGCGCGCGATGCCGCGACCGATCGTCGGATCGAGCGATCGCTCTATTTCTGCGCGTCAGCCGGCCGGCGGTAGAATGCATGTTTGGTCCGCCCCGCCATGCCCGACGATCCCCAACTCGAAGCCCTGAAGCTCCCTCCGCATTCGCTGGAGGCGGAGCAGTCGGTGCTGGGCGGCCTGCTGCTCGACAACGAGGCTGCCGACCGCGTCGGCGACGTGATCGCCGATGCCGATTTCTACAGCGAAGCGCACCGGCTCATCTACCATCACATCATCGGCCTCATCAGCGACGGCAAGCCGGCCGACGTGGTGACGGTGGCCGAAACGCTGTCGTCGGTGCAGAGGCTGGATTACGTCGGCGGGCTCGCGTACCTCGGCGCGCTGGTCGAGAACGTGCCGACCGCGGCCAATATTCGCCACTACGCCACCATCGTCCGCGAGCGGTCGATCCTGCGCCAGCTCGCGGCGACGGCCGGCGACATCGCGGACTCGGCCTACAACCCGCTCGGGCGCAGCGCCAAGGAAATTCTCGACGAGGCCGAGGCCAAGGTCCTGCACATCGCCGAGCAAGGGTCGCGCGGGAGCCAGGTATTCGAGGAAATCGGCAAGCTGCTGGCCGGTGTCGTCGAGCGCATCGAGACGCTCTACAACCGCGATGACCCCTCCGCGGTCACCGGCGTTCCGACGGGCTTCTCCGACCTCGACGAAAAGACGTCCGGACTGCAGCCGGGCGATCTCGTCGTCGTCGCCGGCCGCCCGTCGATGGGGAAGGCGCAGCCGCTCGATGCGCGCGTGCGCACCCGCACGGGCTGGAAGCGCATGGGCGAGCTCGCGGTGGGTGACGCCGTGGCTTCGGTCGATGGCTGTCCGTCGATCGTCACCGGGATTTATCCGCAGGGTGTGCGCCAGGTCTACCGTGTGCGTTTTTCCGATGGTCGATCGACCGAGTGTTGCGCCGAGCATTTGTGGCGTGTCCATTACCGCGAGTGGCCGGCACCGCGAGTGCTCTCGACCGAGCGGCTGATGGCCATGCTCGGAAAGGCGCGTTACCGAAACCGCCTGTGGATCGACCTGCACAATGGCGCGTTCGGGCATTCCGTGCCATTGCCGGTCGACCCATGGCTGCTCGGCGCATTGCTCGGTGACGGCACATTATCCGGAACTGCCTTGCGGTTTTCGACGGCGTCGTCCGAAATGCTCGCGCGAGTGCAAGCGCACATCGATGAAACGATGACCGTCACCCACGCCGGCGCGTACGACTATCGCATCGTCCGCCGCGATCGCGGTCATGTGCAAGGGGTCGCCGGCAGCCAACCGAACGGGATCCGCCGGATGCTGGAGGCGCTCGGGCTGTGGGCGATAGCCAGCGAACAGAAGTTTGTGCCACGACGCTACCTCGAGGCCGGGCGCGAGGCTCGCCTCGACGTGCTGCGCGGTCTGCTCGATACGGACGGCTGGGTGGAAAGCTGGGGAAGCGTTCGTCTTTCCACCGCCAGTGAGCAACTCGCCAACGACGTCGCCGAATTGGTCCGCTCGCTCGGTGGCTGGTGTTCGATCGGCCACAAGCAGCCGCACTTTCGGGCTGCCGACGGCGTGCGGCGGTCGGGCAAACGGGCCTGGGTATGCCATATAAGCCATCCCGAGCCCCGTTCGCTGTTCCTGCTGTCGGAAAAGCAGAATCGTCTGCCGGAGCGCTGGCAGCGGCAGAAGCGGCTGACCTTCGCCGCCATCGAGCCATCGCGCGAGGCGCCGTGCCAGTGCGTCGCCGTCAGTCACGCGCATCGGCTCTACATCACCGACGACGACGTCGTCACCCATAACACGGCGTTCGCGCTCAATGTCGGCGAGCACGTCGCGCTCGTGACCAAGCAGCCGGTCGCCGTGTTCTCGATGGAAATGGGGGCCTCGCAGCTCGCGTTGCGGATGATCGGGTCGGTCGGGCGCCTCGACCAGCACATGCTGCGCACCGGCCGGCTCGCGCCCGACGATTGGGAGAAGCTGACCAGCGCGCTCGGCCGCCTGCACGAGGCGCCGATCCTGATCGACGAGACGCCGGCGTTGAATGCGATCGAGGTGCGCTCGCGCGCCCGGCGCCTCATGAAGCAGTACGGCAAGCTCGGTCTCGTGATCGTCGACTACCTGCAGCTGATGCAGGCGTCGACGAGCGGCGAGAACCGCGCGACCGAGATTTCCGAGATCTCGCGTTCGTTGAAGGCGCTGGCGAAGGAACTGAAGGTGCCGGTGATGGCGCTGTCGCAATTGAACCGCTCGCTCGAGCAACGGCCGAACAAGCGGCCGGTGATGTCGGATTTGCGCGAAAGCGGTGCGATCGAACAGGATGCCGATGTGATCCTGTTCATCTATCGCGACGAGGTCTACAACCCGGACTCGCAGGACGTGGGCACCGCCGAAATCATCATCGGCAAGCAGCGCAACGGTCCGATTGGCACCGTGCGCCTCACCTTCCTCGGCGAATACACGCGGTTCGAGAACTTCGCCAAGCCCGGAAGCTACTGACGGGAAGCGGCGCCGGCCCCGTCAGGCGACGTCGCGACGGTCACCACGTCGATACGGTCGGCCGCGACCGAGTCGATCTCGATCCGCCAGGCCACCGGCGCCGCTGCGGCGCAGCCGCGGCATTTGTACACGGCGCTGACGGCGTCGCGCGCGAGCGGCACCACGGGTTCGCCGTTGGCCATGACCCGCAGCGTCGGCGCCGGCATCCACAGCGCGTAGGGCTGCGACACGACGAGCGCTTCGTCGGCGGGGACGCTCGCTTCGAGCACGATCGTGTGTGTGGGCCCGGCGGCGATCCGGTGCGGCGGATAGACGCTGCCGTCGGCGGCGGGAAAGCCGCTCGCGGGGCCAAGGACCCGGGCCGCCGGCGCGACACCGATGCCACCGAGCAGCAGGCGCGGGTGGCCACCGAGCGCCGTCCACAACGGCCGGGCGATGCCCACGAGATGCGCGGCGTCCGCAGGTTCCGCACCCAGCAGGCGGACATCGCGCGGGCCGCAGTGCAGCCGGTGATCGAGGCCGAGATACAGGTCTTCGAGGAACGCGTACGTGCCGTGCAGCACCACCGGGCCGCGGTGGGCGCACAGCATGGCGCCGCTCGCGTCGACCGCGTAGGCCGGGAACCACGGCTCCGGGAGCGGCGCCGACGGGTCGTCCTGCTTGATGTCGAGGCGCGACACGACCGGCATCGCCACGTGCCCGGAGACGATCGTCCGCGCGATCCCGCCGACGACGGCGACGTGCAGGGCGAGCGCGATCGCGACCGCCGCGCCCGCGGCATGGTTTCCCACCCGCGCGCAGAGCGCGTGCAGTCCCACGGCCCCGGCTGCGGCGAGCGGCGGCAGCAGCGCATAGGTCATGTAGAACGGCGTCACCGGGCGTAGCCACGCGATCGCCACGGCGACGACGGCGGCGATCGCCAGCGCCACGATGGCGAGCGCGGAGTGACGCGCGACCGCGATCACGAGCCCCGCGGCAGCGGCGAACTCGACCGCGAGCGTCACGATCCACACGAGCGCACCGGCGCCGGACATCCACGCGAAAAAGGCCGCGGCGACGACGCGCGGGCCGCGCACCACGCACGCCGTAGAGCAGTGCCGGCAGATTGGCGAGATTCTCGACGCGCACCATGTTCTCGACGTAGTCGCCGGATTGCCGGAACAGCGTCGACGGCGCGACGAAATGTTCGAGAGCGAGTGGCGCGAGCGGCACGAGGGCGATCAGGAGCGCCGCCGCTCCCCAGCGGGCCAGTGCGCCGGCATCGCGAATCGAAACCAGCGCGACGGCGGCGACGATCGGCGCCAGTGCCGCCGTCGCAGGATGGGCATGCACGGCAAGCGACATCGCCGCGCCCGCCCACAGGAGCCAGACGGGCCGGCGGTCCTGTGCCAGGCGAACCAGCGTGTAGAGCACGAGCATCGTGCACGCCGGGACCACGTTGGTGTGGGCGAATCCCACGAGCTCGAAGCTGCCCCAGCCCGGAAGCGCCAGCAGGGCACACCACAGCAGGCCGAGCCGCCGATCGAGGAGGCGGCGCCCGGCGGCGTACGCCAATGGAAATTGCAGCGACGCCAGCGCCGGAACGAACAAGGCGACCGACAGCCACGACTGGTGCACGAACAGCGGCAGCGCGAGCACATAGAACCACAGCGGTCCCAAATGGAACGAGCTCGCGAACATCGGTCCGTGCAGCGGGAACGCGTCGAATTCGCGGATCGCCAACGCCTGCGCCACGTCGCGCGTCGTGTCGTAGCCGGCGGCGCCCGCCACGCCGCTCGCAATGGTCACCGCCATGAAGGCGGCGACGACGAGGCGATCGCCGCCGGGCGCGGGGTCCGCGGCCGGCGTGGCGGGTCGGCTTGTCGCGCCCACGGCGGGACGTGGCACGGCCATCGGTGTCAGGCCCGCGCCCGGAACACCCAGAGCTGATTGAGCGCGAACGTCAAGGGCGGCACTACCAGGAGCGCCAACGCGAGGCCCAGGTACGGCGACCCGTGCGCAACGTGGACGACCGCGAACATGATCGCGCTGTTGACGGCGAGGCCTGCCAGCGCGCCGACCACGTAGCGCCACAGCCGCGCATCCGGCCCGCCGTGCGCGGCGAACGTCCAGCGCCGGTTGAGCGCGTAGCCGACGAGCACCGCGACGCAGAAGGCGAGGGCATTGGCGGCCACCGGCTCGATCCTGACCGCTTCGATCGCCACCGCGAACACTGCCGTGTGCGTCACGGTCGCGATGACGCCGACCACGGCGAACCGCGCAAACCTGCGCAGCACCGTGGGCATCAGCCGCCGGATTCGTCGGCGTCGAAGCCGATGCGCCGCCGCACGATGTACAGCGGCCGCGCCTTGACTTCGTCGTAGACGCGCCCGAGGTATTCGCCGATCACGCCGAGCGACAGGAGCTGCAGGCCGCCGAGGAGCAGGATCATCACCATCAGCGACGCAAAACCCGGGACGTCGGCGCCGCGCACGATCGTGCGCACGACGAAGTATCCGCCGTAGCCGAATGCGGCCAGCGCGAACGCGAGTCCCACGAGGCTCCAGATCTTGAGCGGCACCGCGGAAAACGACGTGATGCCGTCGACGGCGAGCTTCCACAATCGCCACAGGCTCCATTTCGAGCGGCCGACCGCGCGCACTTCGACATCGTAGGAGACGATCGACTGGCGGAAGCCCACCCAGGCATAGAGGCCCTTCATGTAACGGGTGCGCTCGGGCAGGGTCTTGAGGGCGTCGATGACGGGGCGCGACAGCAGCCGGAAATCGCCGGCATCGCGGGTGACCGGCACGCTCGCGATCCGGGAGAACACGCGGTGGAATAGCCACGAGGCGAGCCGCCGGCCGGCGCTGTCGGTGCCGCGGTCGCGCCGCAGCGCGATCACGATGTCGCTGCCGCCGCGCCACGCGGCGACCAGCTCGGCGATCACCTCGGGCGGATGCTGCAGGTCGGCGTCGATGGGCACAGCGGCTTCGCCGCGAACATGGTCGAAACCGCAGGTCAGCGCAATCTCCTTGCCGAAATTGCGCGACAGGCTGACGATCCGGACCCGCGGGTCGGCGTGGCGCAGCGACAGGAGCTGCGCGAGCGTTTCGTCGGTGCTGCCGTCATCGACGAAGATCACCTCGGCCGGCAGCGCGAGCGTGGCGAGCACCGCCGACAGCCTCGTCCAGAACGCGGCGAGGCCCGCGGCCTCGTTGAACGCCGGCACCACGATCGAAAGCTGCGGCCGCGCGCGGTCAGGAGGCGGGGCGGCGGCGTCGCTCGCAGGCATGTCGGGGCGTTGCTCGCGCCACGGGTCAGAGGATTTCCGCCGCGTGGTCGGCGAGGCGGGAGCGCTCCCCGCGCTGCAGCGTCACGTGGCCCGAGTGCGCCCAGCCCTTGAACCGGTCGACGACGTACGCGATGCCGGAGCTCCCTTCGGTGAGGTACGGCGTGTCGATCTGCGAGATGTTGCCGAGGCAGACGACCTTGGTGCCCGGCCCGGCGCGCGTGATCAGCGTCTTCATCTGCTTGGGCGTGAGGTTCTGCGCCTCGTCGATGATCAGGAACTTGTTGATGAACGTCCGGCCGCGCATGAAATTGAGACTCTTCACCTTGATCCGCGAGCGGATGAGATCACGGGTCGCGGCGCGCCCCCATTCCCCGGCCTCGTCGTCGGTCTTGTTGAGGACATCGAGATTGTCCTCGAGCGCGCCCATCCACGGATTCATCTTCTCCTCTTCGGTGCCCGGCAGGAAGCCGATGTCCTCGCCGACCGGCACCGTGACCCGGGTCATGATGATTTCCGAATAGACCTTGAACTCGAGCGTCAGCATGAGGCCCGCGGCCAGCGTCAGCAGCGTCTTCCCGGTGCCGGCCTGTCCCAGCAGCGACACGAAGTCGATCTCCGGGTTCATGAGCAGGTTGAGGGCGAAGTTCTGCTCGCGGTTGCGCGCGGTGATGCCCCAGACGTTGCTCTTCTGGTGCGTGTAGTCCTTGAGCGTGGACAGCACCGCGGTGCGGCCGGTGCATTCCTTGACCAGCGCGTAGAACGGCGCGTCGCCGGGGATTTCCTGGTAGAGGAATTCGTTGGTGAGGAGCGATGGCACGAGCGGTCCGGTGATCCGGTAGTACGTGTGCCCGCCCTGCTGCCACGATTCCATTCCCTTGCCGTGGCGTTCCCAGAAGTCGGCCGGCAGCTCCCGCATGCCGCTGTAGAGGAGCTCGGTGTCCTCGAGCACCTTGTCGTTGAAGTAGTCCTCGGCGGCGATCCCCAGGGCCCGCGCCTTGATCCGCATGTTGATGTCCTTGCTGACCAGGATCACGTTGCGCTTGGGGTGCGCGTGGCGCAGATGCATCACCACCGCGATGATCTGGTTGTCGGCCTTGCCGTTGGCGAGCGAGGGCGGCAGCACCGTCGTAATCGTCTCCGTCTGCAGGAACAGCCGGCCGGTCGCGGCGTCGCCGGATTTGGTCGCGAGCGGGATGCCGTCGCCGATGCCGTCGGGCATCCCGGTGACGAGCTCGTCGAGAAAGCGCGACGCCTGGCGCGCGTTGCGGGCGACTTCGGTGACGCCTTTCTTGTTGTTGTCGAGCTCCTCGAGCGTGAGGATCGGCAGGTAGATGTCGTGTTCCTCGAAACGGAACAGGCTCGTGGGATCGTGCATCAGCACGTTGGTGTCGAGCACGAACAGCTTTTTGCCCGTGAAGAGAGGAGCGACGGGGCCGGGCCGGCCGGATTTGACGGATTTGCGGGCGACGAGCGTGAGGGGAGCGGGGCGGGTCTTGCGCTCGACCATGAGCCTCCTTGGGCGTCGGTTGCGGCGGTGGGCGGACGGGGCGATTGCTGTCGCAATGCTAGCCCCGGCCCGCGGCGAACACAAGCCGTTGTACCGGAACGGCAGGCGACCCGCACCGGTTGTGGTGCCGATCAGACGGCGCTTCGCGCTATGCCTTGGAAGTCGATAGCGCCTTCACTGCGTCCAGCACCTCCTGCGCATGACCGTCGACCTTGACCTTGCGCCATTCGCGCAGCAGGGTGCCGTCGGCGCCGATGAGGAACGTCGAGCGCTCGATGCCCGGACCTGCTTGCCGTACATGTTCTTCATCCGGATGACGTCGAACGCCTTGCACAACGCCTCGTCGGTGTCGGCGATGAGCTCGAACGGGAACGCCTTTTTCGCCTTGAAGCCCTCGTGCGACTTGACGCTGTCGCGCGAGATGCCGGCCACGACGGCGCCCTGCTTCCGGAACGCGCTGTGCAGGTCGCGGAATTGCTCGCCCTCGGTCGTGCATCCGGGCGTGTTGTCCTTGGGATAGAAATAAAGGACGACCGGATGGCCCCGGTGCGCGGAGAGGGTGAAGGTCGTTCCGCCCGTGGCGGGGGCCGAGAAATCGGCGACTTTGGTGGGCATGGCAGGATCTCCGTCGAGGGTGATGATGGTCAACAGAACGCGGCGGCGAAACGTGAAGGCTACCCGATGTCACGGTGCGGATTACACCTACACCGCCGCGGCGAGATCGACATCGGCGAGAAATTCCGGGCCTTGCACCAGCATCGTGCCGGTGCGCCCGGACACCGTGCCCGGACCCGCCTCGCAGCGCGGCAACGCCATCGGCTGCACCGATTCGTAGAGCGTGCGCGTCGAGACGAGCCGCCACCCCTGCGCCGTCCAGCCGGCCAGCAGTTGCTCGAATACCGGCGCGAGTCGCCGGCCTTCGAGCTCCGCGTGCAGGGTGAAGACATGGCCGGCCGCGTTCGGTTCCCGCGTGCGCTCGAGGAGGTGTGCCGCGACATTCTCCTCCGTGATGCCGTCGCAGCCGATCAGCTCGTCGAGCGTCGGCAGCGTCGTGGGGAATTGCGGACAGCGGATCAGCTCGGCGTTCCACACCGGCAGGTGCGGGTGCGTGCCCCGTCCATCGGAGCAGTAGTCGAAACCCAGCCGCTGGGTAAGGCGCAGCGCGTGGACATTCATCTGCCAGCCCGCGGCACCGTGAGTCTTCGGATCCGCGGCGAAGATCTCGGTGAACCGTTCGCAGGCACGTTGCATTTCGGCGCGCGTCCACGCGGCATCCGCCGCACCCACGCCGTCCTGCCAGCGGATGTGGTCCCAGGTGTGGATGCCGACTTCGAACCCGTCGTCGCGCACCGCGCGCATGACGTCGCCGCCCCGCCGCCCGATGTCGGGGCCCGGCAGGACGGTGCCGTACAGCAGCGTCTTCACGCCGTAGTGCTTCACCACCGAGGTGCGCCGCACCTTGCCGACGAAGCCCGGCCGGAACACGCGCTTGATCGCGCGGCCGGTGTGGTCGGGCCCGAGGCTCCACAGGAACGTCGCGTCCGCGCCGTGCTTGCGCAGCAGCGTGACGAGATTCGGCACGCCCTCGCGCGTACCCCGCAGGGTGTCGACGTCGATTTTCAGCGCGAGCAGCATCGTGGGTGCGGATCGCGTCAATCCACCAGGTGCCGCGCCTCCGCCACCTGCCCGCGATACGCGTCGTAGATGCGGCGCAGCGCGTCATCCATCGCCACGACCGGCTTCCAGTCGAGATCGGCGCAGGTGTTGTCGATTTTCGGCACGCGGTTCTGCACGTCCTGATAGCCCTGGCCATAATATTCGGCCGATGTCGTCTCCACGATCCGCACGCGCCTCGCGGTCTCCTTGTACTCGGGGTAGGCGAGCGCGAGATCGAGCATCATCGTCGCGAGCTCGCGCACGGAGAAATTGTTCGCCGGATTGCCGATGTTGTAGATCTTGCCCGACGCGACGCCGCGCTCGTTGGCGATGATCTTCAGCAGCGCGTCGATGCCGTCGTCGATGTAGGTGAAGGCCCGCTTCTGCGTGCCGCCGTCGACGAGCTTGATCGTTTCGCCGCGCACGATGTGGCCGAGGAACTGCGTGATCACGCGGGAGCTGCCTTCCTTGGGCTCGTTGATCGAATCGAGCCCCGAGCCGATCCAGTTGAACGGCCGGAACAGCGTGTATTCGAGCCCCTCCTGCATGCCGTAGGCGTGAATGACGCGATCCATCAGCTGCTTGGCGCAGGAGTAGATCCAGCGCGGCTTGTTGATCGGCCCCAGCACCAGGTCGGACGCCTCGGGATCGAATTCGGCGTCGCCGCACATCCCGTACACCTCGGACGTCGACGGAAAGACGAGCCGCTTGCCATAGCGCACGCACGCGCGGACGATCGGCAGGTTGGCCTCGAAATCGAGCTCGAACACCCGCAGCGGCTCGCGGACGTAGGTCGCCGGCGTGGCGATGGCGACGAGCGGCAGCACGACGTCGCACTTCTTGACGTGGTACTCGATCCATTCCTTGTTGATCGTGATGTCGCCTTCGAAGAAGTGAAAGCGCTTCTCCGGCAGCAGGTCGGCGATGCGGTCCGCCTGCATGTCCATCCCGTGGATTTCCCAATCGGTGGCGGCGATGATCCGCTGCGACAGGTGGTGGCCGATGAAACCGTTGACACCGAGGATCAGGATTTTTTTCATGGCTGGGGGGCGTCAGGCGTCGTCGGCTACCGGGGGCGCGACGGCGTCGACGCGTCCAGGCAGGAAGTGAACGACCGCGAGCAGGAAGTAGAGGTACAGGCCGAGACGGGTATTGTAGAACACGGCCGCCATCGAGAGCACCGGGATCGCCGCGAACAGGCCGGCGCGCCAGATCATCCGGCGTGCGATGCGCGGGGTGAGCGAAGGTTGCGCGAGCTCGGGGTGGCGCCGCAGGTAGACGACCTGTATCACCAGCAGCCCGGCCAGCAGCATGAGCTTGAAGCCGTAGACCATGTACGGCAGGCGCAGCTCATGGTAGTCGCCGAGGAGATCGGTGCTGAACGGGACCGACGTGATGCCGAACATGAAGAAGAGATTGAGCCACAGCAGCGTGTGATCGACGTAGCGAATGTAATGGAACTGGGCGTGGTGGCCGATCCAGAACATGCCAAGCACGACGAAGCTGATGAAATAGATGACGAAGGTATGCTCGAGGGACAGCAGGCGTTCCAGCAGGGCGCTGTCGGTCACGAAGGGTTCGGTGCCGGGAAGCTTGACGTCGAGCACGAGCAGCGTCATCGCGACGGCGAAGATGCCGTCGGCGAGCGCTTCGATCCGGGTCTTGCCGAAGCCGCCCCCGGGCGGGATCGCGTGCCCCGCGTCCTCGCCCGTCATGCCCGGACCTCGCCCAGGAGCACGGGCGCCGCGCCGAAGCGCGCGGTCAGCGCGGCGGACGAGAACGGCTCTCCGTCGATCTCGAGCGCCAGCACGTCCAGGGTGCCGCCGCCGCCGCAATGGGCGACGATGCGTCCCGCGCGCGCATCGAGCGTCGGGGTCAGCGTCGGCGCCGCCGCGCGGTCGTGCACGCGCGTGCGCAGCAGCCGCGCCGGCACGCCGCCAACGGTGGTGAAGGCGCCGGGGTAGGGCGGCGCCACGGCACGCACCAGGTTGTGGATCGCGGGAGCGTCGCGGCGCCAGTCGATCAGCCCGTCCTCCGGGCGGCGCCCGCCGAAATAGCTGCCGCCGGTCGGGTCCTGCCGCGTGCGCGGCGCCGTGCCCTCGATCAGCGCGGGCAGCACGCCGTCGAGCGCGATCTCGGCGGCGACCGTGACCTTGTCGAATACTTCCTGCGCCGTATCGTCGGGCAGGATCGGGACCGCGGCCTGGGCGACCAGATCGCCCGCGTCGGGCTTCTCCGTCATGTAGTGCAGCGTCGCGCCCGTCTGCCGCTCGCCATGAAGCACCGCCCAGTTGACCGGCGCGCGCCCACGGTATTTCGGCAGCAGCGATCCGTGCAGGTTGAGTGCACCGCGCGCCGCGAGCGCCAGCAGGGGCGCCTTCAGGAGCTGGCGGTAATAGAACGAAAACAGGAACTCCGGCGCGAGGGCGGCGATCTCCGCGACCAGTTGCGGCGTATTCGGATCGGCGGGAACACGGGTGGCGATGCCGTACTCGGCGGCCGTCGCGGCGACCGAGTCGAACCAGATCGTTTCCGCCGGGCTGTCCTCGTGGGTGACGACGAGCGGCACCTCGATGCCGTGCGCCAGCAGAACCTTGAGGCAGCGGACGCCGACCTTGTGATAGCCGAAGACGACGGCGCGGGTCATGGCCGGCGCGCCTGCAGCGGGGTGTCGGTCTCCTCGGTTCGCACGGCGTCGTCGCCATCGCGCTGCAGCACCGCGCGCACCATGTATCGCGGGCGCTCCCGGACCTGCAGGTAGATCCGCCCGACATACTCGCCGATGAGTCCCAACCCGAACAGCATCGCGCCGATCAGGAAGAAGGCGAGGATATCGCGGTCCCACAACACGTTGACCGCGCCGCGCCACTCGGCGAAGAAGACGCGGTAACCGATCACGACCAGATACGTGGCCAGCGACAGTGCCGACACCAGCATCCCGAACATCGAGAAGAGCTGCAACGGCACAAGCGAGAATCCGGTGACGAGATCGAAATTGAGCCGGATCAGCTTGTACAGCGAATACTTCGATGCGCCGGCCGCGCGCTCCTCGTGCGCCACCTCGACTTCGGTCGGATTCGCCGCGAACGTGTAGGCGAGCGCCGGAATGAAGGTGCTCACTTCCCGGCTCGACGCCACCGCCGCGACGATCTCGCGGCTGTAGGCGCGCAGCATGCAGCCCTGGTCGGTCATCGTGATCTTCGTGAGCCGCTCGCGCAGCCGGTTCATCGCCCGCGACGCCGCGCGCCTCCACCACGAATCCTCGCGCTGGCGGCGCACGCCGCCGACGTAATCGTGTCCCGCGTCCATCGCCGCGAGCAGCTTGCCGATCTCCTCCGGCGGGTTCTGCAGATCGGCGTCGAGCGTGACGATGCGCTCGCCGCGGCAGCGCTCGAAACCGGCGATGATCGCGATGTGCTGGCCGTAGTTGGCATTGAACAGCACGACCCGGGTGACGTCGGGCCGGCGCTGGAATTGCTCGCGCAGGAGCGCCGGCGACCGGTCCCGGCTGCCGTCGTTGACGAAGATTACCTCATAGGACGTCGACAGCGCGTCGAGCGCCGGGTACAGGCGCGCGAACAGCGCCGGCAGGCCGGGCTCCTCGTTGTAAACCGGAATCACGATCGACAGGTCGGGGTTCCCCATGGTCCGTTCCATTGGCCGAAGCGCAGCGCCGTCAGCGCCGTGCCGCATCGATGATCGCGGCGGTCGCGGCGCAGACGCGATCGATGTCGGCGGGGGTGAGCGCCGCGTGCAGCGGCAGCGTTACCGTCTCGCGCGCGATGCGCTCCGTCACCGGGAAATCACCCTCGCCATAGCCGAAGCCGCGGCCGAGCGTGGTGAGGTGCAGCGCTTCATACGATACACCGCTGCCAATGCCGCGTACTTCGAGCGCGTCGCGGAATGCCTTGCGGGTCAGCGTCAGGCGGGGAAGCGGCAGGAGGACGCTCCACATGTTCCACGACTGTCCGTCGTCGCCGGCCGGCCGTGGCGGCAGCACGCACGCGGGCTCCGTGGCGAAGCGATCGAAATAGCGGTCGACGAGGGCGCGCCGGCGCGCGAGAAACTCGGGCAGCCGCGCGAGCTGCGCCATGCCGATCCGGGCATTGACGTCCGGGAGATTGAATTTGCCGCCGGGAAAGGCCACATCGCGCGTGCGATCGGGCAGATACGTGATGCCGTGAAAGCGCAGCGTTTCGATGCGCCGCGCCTCGTCGTCGTCGTTGACGACCAGCGCGCCGCCTTCGATCGAGGTGATGTTCTTGTTCGGATGAAAGCTGAACGTGACGAGGTCGCCGAACGCGCCGACGTTGCGTCCCCGCCACTGCGACCCCTGCACGAGCGCGGCGTCCTCGATCACGCGCAGCCCGTGCCGCCGCGCCAGCCCATGGAGCGCATCCATGTCGACGAGCGAACCGGGCCAATGCGTCGGGACGATCGCCCGGGTGCGCGGGTTGATCGCCGCCTCGACCGCCGCGAGGTCGATGTTGCGGGTGACGAGATCGCAGTCGACGAACACCGGTTTCGCGCCGACCTTGACGATCATGTTGAGGACCGTGAAAAAGCTCTGTGCCGGCGTGATCACCTCGTCGCCGGGACCGATGCCGCAAAGCTGCAGCGCGACTTCGACCGCCGCCGTGGCGGAGGTCAGCACGCGGACTGGGCGGCCGCCGCAAAAGGCGGACAGCGCGGCCTCGAATTGCCGCACGCAGGGGCCGCTCGTGAGCTGCCCCGAGCGCAGGACGGCACCGACGCCGGCGATGGTCGCCTCGTCCAGCACCGGGCCGGCGAACTTGAGATAGTGGGTGTCCACCGCGGAATCCGGGAGGGTCAGGTCCGCGTGACGAGCCACACGCCGATGGCGATGAACCCGATGCCCAGCCACCGCTGGAGCGTGACGGTTTCGCCGAAAAGGTAGTGGGCGGCGATCGCGTTGATGACGTAGCCCA
Source organism: uncultured beta proteobacterium (assembly GCA_963810845.1). GTDB lineage: Bacteria > Pseudomonadota > Gammaproteobacteria > Burkholderiales > Casimicrobiaceae > CAIWHR01. The sequence continues at coordinate 20,767 of CAWEOX010000031.1, forward strand.
CCGACAGCAGCGGATAGGCCACCGACACCGGCACCCGCGAAAGGCCGAGGATCCAGACGAAGAGGCTCACGCCGTAGCACGCCGCGCCGAGGACGAAGTAACCCTGCGTCGCCATGCTCCACAGCACGGCGAGCCAGTTGTCGCGCGTCAGCGTGATGACGCCGAGCACGTTGGTCCCGGCCTTGAGCAGCAGCTGGGCCGCCGCGTTCAGCAGCACGCCGGTGAAGAGCAGTGTGATCGCGGCCCAGCTCATCGCCTGCTCACCACCACGCGTCGCGGGTCGCGGGAGAGCACCCGCATCGGCAAGCCTTGTGCGGACAGGCGCTCGAAGTCGCTGACCGGCATCATCGCGTAGCCTTCCCGAAGGCTCCGCCACACCGGAATCCACGCGCGTTCGGTGGCGAACGCCTTGTCGGGCTCGGCGTCCTGGCCGAGCGCGAACTCGTCGCGGTATTCGACGAACGTCGTGGGGCGCTGCAGGTAGTACGGCACGGTCTGGTCATACATGTGGACGTGGAAGAAGGGAGCGTCGGCCCTGAACGGACCATTCGCGGCCACGGCTGCCCGCAGGATATCCCGGCTCGAGCGGGTCGTGCGGAATTCGTCGTAGCCGACAATCCCGGCCTGGACCGCGACCAGCGTCGACAGCGCCACCGCGAGCACGGCGACGGTGCGGCCACGCGCCGTCCGGCGCCGGAGCGCGATGAGGGCGGCGACGCAGCCCGCCGTGGCCACGGCCGCCGCGCCCGCCAACCAGCGCCCGTAGGCGAGCGCGGGAACGAGCGACGCCTCGTCGCCGACGAAACGGCGCAGCAGCGGATCGGACGCGGCGAGCGCGATCGCCAGCACGGCGCCGGCCGCGACCGCCACCGGCCAGACGAGGCGGGCAAGCGTTCGCGAGTCGATCTGCGAGAGCAGCCACCCGGTGACGAACGCGAGCACCGGAAACATCGGCAGGATGTACGACGGCAGCTTCGACCCGGATGCGCTGAAGAAGACGAACACGAAGGCCGACCACACCAGCGCGAACCGCTGCCACGAGAAGCCGTTGGCCGTCGGCGTCCCGGTCCGCCACGTCCGGACGAGGCCCCAGCCCAGCACCGTGAGCCAGGGAACCATGCCGACGACCAGGAGCGGCACGAAATACCACCACGGCCTCGTCGCGCCGATGCGCGGTCGTGAGGTAGCGCTGGAAATGCTCGTGGATGAAGAAGAACTGGAAGAACTCATCGTTGGCGAACGAGACGGCGATGAACCATGGGGCGGCCAGGAGAAGAAAGAGCGCGCCGCCGGAGACGAGGTGCAGACGCCGCCAGACCGCAAGATCGCGCGTGACGAGCGAATAGAAGACCAGCGCGCCGCCCGGGATCACGACGCCGATCAAGCCCTTGGACAGCGTGGCACCGGCCATCGCGGCCCAGGCGACCCACATCCAGCCCCGTCGCTCGCGTGGCGACGCGGCGTCCCGCTGGGCCAGCACAAAGGCGCCGAACGCGACCGTCAGCAGGGCGCCCAGCGCGCCGTCCAGCGTCAGCAGGTGGGCGTTCACGATATAGCCGCCACAGCTCGCCAGCGCCGCCGCGCTGTAGAGCCCGAACACCGGTCCCTCGAGGCGCAGGCCCACGTAACCGAGGAACAGGGTTGCGAGCAGCGTCGACAGCGCCGTCCACAGCCGCGCGGTCCACGGCTGCACGCCGAAGGTCTCGTACGCCACGGCGGTCATCCAGTACTGGAGCGGCGGCTTCTCGAAATACTTGAGGCCGTTAAGACGCGGCGTCAGCCAATCGCCCGACACCACCATCTCGCGCGGAATCTCGGCGTAGCGCCCCTCGTCCGGATGAATGATCGCCCGGTAGTCGGTACCCGCGAACCAGATCACGGCGAATGCCAGGATCAGGACGGCGAGGGCGCGGCGCGAGAGCGGGGCGTCCGGTGGCATCGGCGGGCGGGATTCGGGGTTCGCGTCAGGATGGCGGAGAAGGCAGCACGGCGGCCGCGCGGCTATGATACGGGCGGAAACGCGGGGGGCCGGCAGGGGCGGGAACGGATTCTACCCCGCCATGCGGACATTTCCGCGACGGTTCGGGGCACCGGACATGATTTCCGGGGGGCCGGCGCGGTTCCGACTGCCGCAAGGCGCCCCTGCGTCATGTTAGCCTAATCAATCTCGCGTGCCGCCCATGCACGCTTTTCGCGGATCGTCCGACTGCGGTCATGTCCCGCCCCGAAATCGCGATCGTGCGTGCCTGTGCCGATCAACTGCCGGACGTGCAGCGGCTCGCCGGCGTGATCTGGCGCGCGCATTACTCGGGGATCATCTCGGCCGCGCAAATCGAGTACATGCTCGCCCGCGGCTACGCCCGCGACGTCCTGGCGGGATTCCTGGGCTGCCGCCGACCGCGGCCTCGAGCTGGCCATCATCGACGGCGCGCTCGCGGGGTTCGCCGCGTGGTATGTCACCGCCGAATCCGCGACCGCCAAGCTAGACAAACTCTACGTGCTCCCGGCGCAGCAGCGGGTGGGACTCGGCGGGCGGCTGATCGCCCGGGTGGAGGAGCTCGCGCGCGCCGCCGGCGCGACGACGCTGATCCTCAACGTCAACAAGCACAACGTCCAGGCGATACGCGCCTACGAAAAGCACGGCTTCGCGACCCGCGACGCGGTCGTGGTCGACATCGGCCAAGGCTACGTGATGGACGACTTCGTGATGGCGAAAAAAATAGGAGCGTAGGGCTTCCTGTCGTGTCCGGCGCCTGATGATTACCGCGCAGAACCGGCCGCAGGCGATTATTTCGGCGCGGGATGGGTCGACGTACCGGGCGCCGCAATGGCGCCCACCTGCGCACTGACTACCGCGTCCTCACTGACTTCGGCTTCCTGCGACCTGCGCCATTCGTCGCGAAACTTGCCGAGGGCCGCCGCGACGCTTAGGCCTTGCTCCTTGAACGCCGCTGCGTCGGCCGCGCTCAGAGTGCTGTAGCGCCATGCCGCGTACAAGTATTGATCGGCCTTTGCCTCATCCGGGACTGTAGGGCTCAGCATGATTTGCCCATCCATACGGCCCAGTCTAGGCGCGCTGCACCCGGCGACTTTGCGCGGGATCAAAGGGAGGAATTGCGGCGCACCGCGGGCGCCGACTTGCGGCCTCATGCGCGACGTCCAGCACTCCCACCGGATCGCGGAGGTTGATGGCGAAAGGTCTCGTCGGCGCGGGCCGCGGTCATTGAGCCCCGTCAAGACCCTCGCCGCGCGGTGGGCTTAGAGTGACAGACAGGCTCTCCATTCGCGGAGGAAGTCATGTTTCGTCACCAGATCCTGATCGCGCTCCTCGCCGTGTCGATCGCGCCGCCGGCGCCGGCTTCCGGCGATGACTTTGCGTGCCCGGCCGCAGCGGGCGACACCGCGGCTGCCGTCACGGCACGTGATACGGCGGCCGACGCGGTGTTCACGCGGCCCGAGTCGACCGTTCCCCAAAGCAAGCGAACGACGTGCGGCCTCTACCTCACCGCGGTCGATGCCCACCAGATGGTGAGCGAGGATCCGGCAAAGGTCCTGTTCATCGACGTGCGCACGCGCGGCGAGCTGCAATTCATCGGCATGCCGACGCTGGTCGATGCGCACGTCCCGTTCCTCGTCGAAGCCGCGCCGCTGCAATGGGACGACGCCACGTCGTCGTTCAGGCTCGCACCGAATCCCGATTTCGTCGGCGCGGTCGACAAGCGGCTGGCGCAGAAGGGACTGACGCGCGCGGCGACCGTCATCGTCATCTGCCAGGGCGGTGTGCGCGCCGCCCGTGCGGCCAATGCGTTGACAGAGGCAGGCTACGCGAAGGTGTACACCGTCATCGACGGGTTCGAAGGCGATCCGGTGGCCGAAGGACCGACCAAGGGGCAACGCCTGGTCAATGGCTGGCGCAACGCCGGCCTGCCGTGGACCGCCAAGCTCGACCGCGCCAAGATGTACGGCCTCAACTGACGCGCCGCCGCGCGTCGATCCCGCGGCAACGGCAAAAAGAGCCCAAAAAAGAACCCGCTCGCCAGGTTCCGATTGGCTGAGCGGGTGAATAGGCGTCCCCAAGAGGAGGAAGGGGCGTCGGGGTCAACTTTCCGCCAAAATGCATCGCATGCCCTTGAGAAAGGTCAAACTCCATGCAATCAGCGTGAACTTTCCGTGCGTCGCGCTCTCGCGCTTCCGCGCGCCGCGCGCCGCGCGACGCGAGATGCGCTCGCGAACGCGTCGGCGCGGTCGTTTCAGCCGCCCTCTATCGTCGCGGCGGCCGCCGCCAGTCTGGCTTCGACCGCGGCGTCCATCGGCAGCGTGCGCGCGTGTTCCAGCGCTTGCGCTGCTTCGATCCGCTCGCCGCACTCGTGGCAAAGGAGCGCAAGCTGCAGCCACAGCTCGGATGTCCGCCGGTCGACGTCGCAGGCCCGCCGCATCGCGGCGAGGGCGGTGCGCGGGTCGCCCAGCTGGCGCAGGCACAGGGCCAGACGGTTCAGCAACAGCGGGTTGCCCGGATCGACGCGGAGCGCCGTCAGCAGGAGTTCGCGGCCGGCGTCGTGGGCGCCGGCCGCGATCCGTTCGTTGGCGAGGCGCAGCGCCGTTGCGCTCGCCGCCTCGATAGCCTGGTAACGGGCGACCCACTTGCGACCCAGCAACGCCTTGTCGTGCCGGCTTTTCATCGGGTCGCGATTGTCCGCATGGCCGGTCCCCGAGGTTCCGCTGGCCGGATCGTAGTGCGCGGTCGCGGCGCGAACATGCAGAAAGTCCGTTCGCTCCGCGCACTGCAGCCAGAAATCCCAGTCCTCGACCAGGTCGAGGTCGGAGTCGAAACGGCAGCCGCTCGCGGCGAGGTGCGAAGCGAACAAGGCGGCATTGATCGTGAACACCGGAAAGTCCTGGAAACGCAGTTTCCAGTAGCCGCGGCTCATGACGACCGGTGCCGCACCCGCGATGACCGTGTCCGAGTAGGCGAGCGCGTACCCGGGATGGGTGGCGAGCGCCGCGACGAGTGCCGCGACGTGGCCCGGCGCCAGCCAGTCGTCTTCGTCGAGGAAGCCGATCAAGTCGGCCCGCGCGGCGTCGAGGCCGCGATTGGCCGCCAGGGGTCGGGGCAGCCAGACGTCCGTCGGGATCACCCGTACGCCGCCGTCGACGAGCGCCGGCGCCGGCGTGAACGCGGGATTCGCGATGACCAGGATGACGGCGAGATTGGCGTGCGTCTGCGCGCGCAGCGACGCGATCGCCCGCGCGAGATGGGGGTGGCCGATGGTCCGAACGATGATCGCTACGCTCTGCGATGACACGATTTTCCTGGCCGGCGAGGGGCCTGTTCGCACGGGGTCCGCACCGGATCCGGTTCCGGTCCGCCACGGGAAAGCCGCATTCTGCACGGAAACGGCAATGCGGCCGTGAGGCGCTGCGGAGACAACGCCGCGCGCTGCTTCAGGTCGCGATGTCCGTCGTCGCCGACGCAGGTCGCTTGCCGTGCCCCGGGTGATTCGCTACGATTCGCTTCGTATTCATGCCGCCCCCCCTGCACCTCTACGACAATTTCACGCGCACGCTGCGCCCGTTCGAGCCGCTCGATCCGGGCGGCGAAATCGGCCTGTACACGTGCGGGCCGACCGTCTACGACTATCAGCACATCGGCAACTTCCGCACGTTCCTGTTCGAGGACGTGCTGAAACGGGTGCTCGAATGGAACGGCTACCGCGTGCGGCATGTGATGAACATCACCGATGTCGGCCATCTCACGTCGGACGCCGATACCGGCGAGGACAAGATGGAGAAGGGCTCGCGCCGCACCGGCAAGACGGCGTGGGAGATCGCGCGGATGTACACCGACGCGTTTCTCGCCGACATGAAGCGGCTCAACCTCGAGGACGCGACGATTCTCTGCCGCGCGACCGATCACATCCCGGAGCAGATCGCGTTCATTGCCGACATCGAGCGCAAGGGCTTTGCCTACCGCACTTCCGACGGTATCTATTTCGATACCAGCCTGCAGCCCGACTACGGCCATCTCGCCCGCCTCGACATCGCGGGGCTGGAGGCAGGCCGGCGCGTGGACTTGGGCGAGAAGCGCCACCCGACCGACTTCGCGCTGTGGAAGTTTTCGCCGCCGGGCGAGCAGCGGCAGATGGAGTGGGATAGCCCATGGGGCAAGGGCTTCCCGGGCTGGCACATCGAGTGCTCGGCGATGGCGCAGAAATATCTCGGCGACTACTTCGACATTCACTGCGGCGGCGAGGACCACATTCCCGTCCACCACACCAACGAGATCGCCCAGACCGAAGCGCGCTGCGGCACGCGGCTCGCAAACTTCTGGCTGCACGGCTACTTCCTGCTCTCCAACGACGCCAAGATGGCCAAGTCGGCCGGCGAGTTCCTGCGCGTCGATTCGCTGACGGACCGCGGCTACGATCCGCTCGCGTACCGGTACCTGTGCCTCACCGCGCATTACCGCGGCCAGCTCAACTTCACGTGGGACGCGCTCGACGCGGCCGCCACCGCGCTCGACCGGATGCGTCACGGCGTCCATGCGCTGCGCGAGAGCGGAACAGCGGCGGCCCCCGACCCCGCGCGGATCGAACGCTTCACCGGCGAGATCAACGACGACCTCAACCTGCCGCGCGCGCTCGCCATTGCCTGGGAGGTTCTGCGCGGCGATCTGCCTCCCGCCGTCAGGCGCGCGACGCTGCTCGCCTTCGACCGCGTGTTCGGGCTCGGGCTCGCCACCTGGGAGCCCACGGTCGAAGTCGCGCCCGCGGCCGTTCAGCTGCTGGCGGACGCCCGGGCGGTCGCGCGGGCGGCCAAGAACTGGGCCGAAGCCGACCGCCTGCGCGGCGAATTGCTGACGGCCGGCTGGGAGATGGAAGACCGTGCGGACGGTTACGCGCTCAAGCGGAAATGACGAGAGGCCTTCGCGGCCGGGACGCTACCCATGAAGCTCGCGACCCTGAAAGATGGCACCCGTGACGGCCGGCTCGTCATCGTGTCGCGCGACCTCGCGCGCTGCGTCGCGGTCCCGGAAATCGCCCGCACGATGCAGGCGGTGCTGGACGAATGGGATGGCACCGCCCCGGCGCTCGATGCGCTCTCTGCCGAGTTGAACGCCGGCCGCCTCGCCGACGCGGACCCGTTCGATCCGGGCGCGGCGATGGCCCCGCTGCCGCGCGCTTACCAATGGGCGGATGGCTCTGCGTACGTGAATCACGTCGAGCTCGTGCGGCGTGCGCGCGGCGCGACGATGCCGCCGGAGTTCTGGACCGATCCGTTGATGTATCAGGGCGGATCGGACGGCCTCCTGGGCGCGCACGACGACATCGTGGCGGCCGACGAAGCATGGGGCATCGATTTCGAGGCCGAGGTCGCGGTGGTGACGGGCGACGTGGCGATGGGGGTCGCGCCGGCGGATGCCGCACGCTCGATCCGCCTGCTGATGCTCGTCAACGACGTCAGCCTGCGCAACCTGATTCCGGCGGAGCTCGCCAAGGGTTTCGGCTTCCTGCAATCCAAGCCCGCGAGTGCCTTTTCGCCGGTGGCGGTCACACCCGACGAGCTCGGCGCCGCGTGGCGCGACGGCAAGGTCCACCTGCCGCTCGTCTCGACGTTCAACGGCCAGGTCTTCGGCCGGCCGAATGCCGGCGTCGACATGACGTTCGGTTTCCCGCAGCTCATCGCCCACCTCGCCCGCACGCGCTACGTCGCAGCCGGCAGCATCGTCGGCTCGGGGACCGTGTCCAACAAGGAAGGCGGCGGGCCGGGGCGACCGGCGGCGCAGGGCGGCGTCGGCTACTCGTGCATCGCCGAGCAGCGCGTGGTGGAAACGATCCTCACGGGCAAGGCCGTCACGCCGTTCATGCGCTTCGGCGACCGCATCCGCATCGAGATGCAGGATGCGGCGGGGCGCTCGGTGTTCGGTGCCATCGACCAGGCCGTTCGCCCGTCCGGCGGCCGCTAACTGTCCCGCGTCGCGCGCTCCTTCTGCCACAGCACGTCGCTGCGCCCCGCGTCGTGGTTCAGCCGGCGCGCCAGCACGAACAGGAGATCGGAGAGCCGGTTGAGGTAGCGCCGCGCCGGATCGCTCACCGGCGCCTCGGCCGCGAGCCGGACGAGCGAGCGCTCGGCGCGGCGACAGACGGTGCGACCGACATGCGCGAACGCCGCGGCGCGCGCGCCCCCGGGCAGCACGAACTCCTTGAGCGGCGCGAGATCGGCGTTGAAGCGGTCGACATCGGCCTCGAGCCGGGCCACATGAAGGTCGGTGACCGCCACATAACCCGGGATCGACAGCTCGCCGCCCAGGTCGAAGAGGTCGTGCTGGATGCTGGTAAGGCAGGCGCGGATCGGCGCGGGCAGTTCCTCGGCGAGCAGGACGCCGACCACCGAGTTCAACTCGTCGACCTCGCCGATGGCGGCAATCCGCGTCGAGTCCTTGCCGACCCGCGAGCCGTCGCCCAGGCCCGTGGTGCCGGCGTCGCCGGTCTTCGTGACAATCTTGCTGAGTCGATGGCCCATGCTGGTCGCCTGAAGGCAATCGGGCAGCATACGAGATGCGGCAGGGCGGGGCAAGCGACGGGGATACGATTCGGCGCGCCGCGCAGTATGATGTCGGTTCTGCCCCGCAGCCCGCCGCACGGTGCACCGTCGATTTGTCGCCGCCGCCTTCCGCCATGACCCGCCACCATCCCTACGCGACCGGTCTCGACCGCAACGTCGCCAATCACACGCCGCTGACGCCGTTGTCGCTGATCGCCCGCGCCGCGTACACCTATCCCGACGCGCTGGCGGTGGTCCACGGCGACCGCCGGTATACGTGGGGGCAGACCTATGCGCGCTCCCGCCGTCTCGCTTCGGCGCTGGCCCGCGCCGGCATCGGTTTCGGCGACACCGTCGCGGTGATGGCCGCCAATACGCCGGAGATGGTCGAGGCGCATTTCGGCGTGCCGATGACGGGCGCCGTGCTCAACACGCTCAACACGCGCCTCGATGCCGACGCCATCGCGTTCATGCTCGACCACGCCGAAGCCAGGGTCCTGATCACCGACACCGAATTCTCGCCGGCGATCGAACAGGCGCTCGCGCGCGCTCACGTGAAGCCGCTGGTGATCGACATCGACGATCCGTTGGGTCCGGGGGGAGCGCGCCTGTCCGCCACCGATTACGAGACCTTCATCGCCGGCGGCGACCCCGGGTACGAATGGGCGCACCCTTCCGACGAGTGGAACGCGATCTCGCTCAACTACACGTCGGGAACGACGGGCAATCCCAAGGGCGTCGTCTATCACCACCGCGGCGCGTACCTCAATGCGCTGTCGAACATCATCGATTGGGGAATGCCGCGGCACGCCGTCTATCTGTGGACGCTGCCGATGTTCCACTGCAACGGCTGGTGCTTTCCGTGGACGATGGCCGCCAACGCCGGCGTCAACGTCTGCCTGCGCAAGGTCGATGCCAGGCTCATCTTCGACGCGATCCGCACGCATCGGGTCACGCACTACTGCGGCGCGCCGATCGTGCACATGACGCTGATCAACGCGCCCGCCGAGCTCCGCGCCGGCATCGACCACGTCGTCCATTGCCTGGTCGCGGGCGCGGCGCCGCCCGCGGCCGTCATCGAGGGCATGGAGCGGATGGGCTTCGACATCACCCACGTCTACGGACTGACCGAGACCTACGGTCCGGCGGCGGTGTGCGCGAAACACCCGGCGTGGGATGCGCTCGACATCGGAACGCGCACCGAGCGCAACGGCCGGCAAGGGGTGCGGTACACGGTGGAGGAGGGGATGACCGTGATGGATCCCGAGACGATGACCGAGGTGCCCTGGGACGGACAGACGATGGGCGAGATCATGTTCCGCGGCAACATCACGATGAAGGGGTACCTCAAGAATCCGCAGGCGACGGCCGAGGCGTTCGCCGGCGGCTGGTTCCATTCGGGCGATCTCGCGGTGATGCAGCCGGACGGCTACGTCAAGATCAAGGACCGCTCCAAGGACGTCATCATCTCGGGCGGCGAGAACATCAGCTCGCTCGAGGTCGAGGATGTCCTGTACCGGCATCCGGCGGTGATGGCGGCGGCCGTGGTCGCGCAGCCCGACGACAAATGGGGCGAGACGCCCTGCGCGTTCGTGGAGTTGAAACCGGGCGCGACGGCGAGCGAAGCCGAACTGATCGAGCACTGCCGCCAGGCGCTCGCCCGGTTCAAGGCGCCGAAAAAGGTCGTTTTCGGCGATTTGCCGAAGACCTCGACCGGCAAGATCCAGAAGTTTGTCCTGCGCGAGAAAGCGAAATCGACCCGGGCGATCGAATGACCGGACTTGACCGGACGCCGCCCGGGCCACCCATCCACAGACGACGAGGACCATCATGAACGCACCCCTCGAGGTTTCCGCGGAGCCGCTCGTCCTGCGCGAGGACGCGGGGGGCATCGCCACGCTGACCCTCAACCGCCCCGCACAGTTCAACGCGATCAACGGCGCGCTGCTCGACGCCATGCAGGCGGTGCTCGAGACGGTCGCTGCCGATACCTCGGTCCGGGTCGTCGTGATCGCCGGTGCCGGCCGCGCGTTCTGCCCCGGTCACGACCTGAAGGAGATGCTCGCCCATTCGAACGAGGCGTTCATCGGCGACCTCTTCCGCCGCTGTTGCGAGGTGATGCGCACGATCGAGCGGCTCCCCCAGCCGGTGATCGCCAAGGTGCACGGCATCGCCACCGCCGCGGGCTGCCAGCTCGTCGCCGCTTGCGATCTGGCCGTGGCCGCCGCCGACGCGCGGTTTGCGACCTCCGGCGTCAATTTCGGCCTGTTCTGCGCGACGCCGGGCGTGCCGGTCTCCCGCAACATTTCGCGCAAACGCGCGTTCGAAATGCTGATGACGGGCGAGTTCATCGACGCCCCGACCGCGCAGAGCTGGGGCCTCGTCAACCGCGTCGCCGCGCCGGGCGCGCTCGACGCCGAAACGCTCGCGCTGGCGCAGACGCTGCTGGCCAAGCCGCGCGCCGTGGTCGCCGCCGGCAAGCGCTTCTTCTACGACCAGCTCGAGCGGACGACGGACGCGGCGTATGCTATGGCGAGCGCCGCGATCACGCGCAACATGCTCGGTCCCGACGCCCAGGAAGGGGTGGCGGCGTTCGTCGAAAAGCGCAAGCCGCGCTGGACGGATTGAGGCGCATCGGCGGCCCGGCGGAACAGGCACGGAGCGCATCGTGGCCGGCGCATGCGGACGGACTCCCGCGGTTCGCCCCATGGACCGCGGCAGGCACGCTTTGCTCGGCCCCGGATTGTCGGCGTGGTGACAGTGCAGGATCTTGTTTGCGCGTTATGCTGGGCCGGTTGTTGCGTTGCACCAACGCAATAGGTTGACGTGCGTCAACATTGACGCCAAGGTGTCGTGCGGCAATACGGCAGTTTCGTCTCCGGCACGGCCAGCCTCGCTGGCCGGGTCGGACGGTATCGGGTTTCGTTGCATCATTTTGGAGGGGGAATATGGTTGATACGACCCAGGTGGACTGGAAGGCCATCGACAGCCGGCCGGAGTTTCAGGAATTGCACCGGAAGAAGATGGGCTTCCTATGGGGGCTGATGGTCTTCTCGATGTTCTATTACTTCCTGCTGCCGATCGGCGCCGCGTACTTCCAGGATCTGCTACAAGATCAAGGTCTGGGGACCGGTCAACGTCGGCATCCTGTTCGCGCTGTCCGAATTCGTCGTCGCCTGGGCGCTCGCGTTCTGGTATGCGCGGCGGGCGAACGCGGTGTTCGATCCGATGGCCGCGGAAATCGTCCGCCGACGCCGAGAAGTACATGGGAGGCCAGCAAATGAGCTCGCGTCGCTACGCAGTGGTCGCGGGCGCGTTGGCGCTCGCGGCGATCGCCACTCCGGCGCTGGCCCAGGGCGCCGTCGACCCGAAATTCCGCTGGCTCACCTTCGCCGTGTTCGGCGCGATCATCGCCGTCACGATGTACGTCACCTATCTCGCCGCCAAGCGGGTCAAGAACGTCGCCGATTTCTATGCGGCGGGCGGCGGCGTGTCCGGACTGCAGAATGGCTGGGCGATCGCCGGCGATTACCTGTCGGCGGCGTCGTTCCTCGGCATCGCCGGCCTGATCTCGCTCTACGGCTACGACGGCTTCATGTACTCGGTCGGCTGGCTGGTCGCCTACATCACCGTGCTGCTGGTGATCGCCGAGCCGTGTCGCAACATCGGCAAATACACGCTGTCCGACATTCTCGCCTATCGCAACAATCCGCGGGCGGCGCGGATCGTCGGCGCGCTGTCGACGATCACGGTGTCGACGTTCTACCTGACCGCGCAGATGGTCGGCGGCGGCGTGCTGGTGAAGACGCTGATCGGCATCGACTACGAAATCTCGGTGATGGTCGTCGGCGTGCTGATGCTCGCCTACGTGCTGTTCGGCGGGATGGTGGCGACGACCTGGGTGCAGATCATCAAGGCGATCCTGCTGGTGACGGCGTCGATCCTGCTGGTGATGCTCGTCTGGGTGCCGTACGGCTTCAGTCTGCCCGCCTTCCTCACCGCCGTGATCGGCGATGCCAAGGTGCAGGGGCAGGTTGCAATGCTGCTCGGTGACGCGGCGAAGAACATGACGCCGACCGAGCTCGGCCAGCGTTTCCTCGAGCCGGGTCTCCTGTTCAAGGCGCCGATCGACCAGATCTCGCTCGGCATGGCGCTGGTGTTCGGCACCGCCGGGATGCCGCACATCCTGATGCGCTTCTTCACCGTGCCGACGGCCCAGGATGCGCGCAAGTCGGTGATCTGGGCGATGGCGATCATCGGCGGCTTCTACGTGCTGACGCTGTTCCTCGGCATGGGCTCGGCGATGAAAGTCGGCGCCGCGAACATCAAGGCGATCGACGCCGGCGGCAACATGGCCGGCCCGCTGCTCGCGCAATACGTCGGCGGCGGCCCGGAATCGATGCTCGGCAACCTGTTCCTCGCGTTCGTCGCCGCGGTCGCGTTCGCGACGATCGTCGCGGTGGTGGCGGGCCTGGTGCTGGCCGCGGCCTCGGCGATGGCGCACGACCTCTACGTCGGCGTGATCCGCGAGGACCACGTGTCGCAGGACGAGCAGGTCCGCGCGGCGCGCATCGCGACGGTGATCGTCGGCGCGATGGCGATCACCATCGGCATCCTGTCGAAGGGGCAGAACGTCGCCCACCTGGTGGCGCTGGCGTTCGCGGTCGCGTCGTCGGCCAACTTCCCGTGCGTGCTGCTGACGCTCTTCTGGAAGCGCTGCAATACCGGCGGCATCGTGCTCGGCATGATCGTCGGCACGCTGTCGGCGATCGGGCTGGTGCTGGTGTCGCCGAATCTCACCTATCCGCTCGCAGTCAAGGCCGCGCAGGAGAAGATCGTCGCGACCGAGAGCGCGAATCTCACGAAATTCAACGCCGATCTCACGGCCGCAACGGAAGCGCCCGCGCAGGACAAGGCCAAGGCCGCGATCGCCAAGTCCGAGAAGGCGAAGGCCGCCGCCGAGTCGAAGATCAAGGAGATCGGCAGCGACCCGCACGTCGATCGTCGGGCTCGAGAAGCCGGCGTTCGATCTGCGCAATCCGGGCCTGATCTCGATCCCGCTGGGCTTCCTCGCGGTGATCCTGGGCTCGCTGCTGTATCGCGACAAGCGCTCGGAAGACATGTGGGACGAGCTGTACGTGCGCCAGAACACCGGCCTGCTGCTGGCAAAGCCCGTCGCCCACTGACGTTCGTTGCTTGCCACGCTGGACAGGAACCCCCGCCCCGCGCGGGGGTTTTTGCTGGCCATCACGCATCACGGCGGCCGAGCGACGCGTTACACTGGATCAATCCGCGTGGCCCGGGAAGGTCGCGCAGTACCTCGGCTCTACCGATGGCCAAGACCAAGACCACCCTCGCGGCAGCCGTGCCGCCGCCTCCGGTCGACGCGACCCTGGACTTCCTGCGCCGCTACGCGCCCTTCAACCGGATGCGCGAGGAAGCGCTGCGCGCGTTCGTGCCGCGGTTGACAGCTCGCGGCGTTCGCGAAGGATGCGACGATCCTCTCCACCCAGAGCGGTCCGGTCGCCGCGCTGCACATCATCCAGCGCGGGCTGGTCGGCAGCCGCCCCAACAACACCCAGGCCAACCCCGACCGTACGCTCGGTCCCGGCGAGCTCTTCCCCGTCGGCGCGCTTTCGGCCGGCGGCACCACGACCAAGGTGTTCTACGCGCTGCAGGACACGGTGTGCTATCTGCTCGAGCGCGCGGACTTTCTCGAGCTGCGGCAGACTTCGCCCGAGTTCGAGCGCTACTGCACGCAGGCCATTACCGAAACCCTCAAGCAGTCGCTCGAGAGCCTGCACAGCCAGTACAGCCAGCGGGTGGCCGAGCAGCAATCGCTGACCCGCACGCTCGCCGAGCTCGTGCGTCATCCGCCGGTGGCGTGCGCCGCGACGGCGACGTTGCGCGAGGCGGGGCAAAAAATGGCCGATGCCAAGGTGCGCACGATCATCGCGCTCGATCCGGGCGGTGCGCCGGTCGGCATGTTCACGCTGGTCGACGTGCTGCGCCGTGTGGTGCTGCCGGGGCTTCCCCTGTCGACGCCGCTGTCGCAGGCGATGTCGACGCCGCTCGTCACGCTGCCGGCCTCGGCCACCGCGTACGAAGCCATGCACGTCATGGCCGAGCGCGGCGTCCGCCAGATCGCCGTCGTCGAGAACGGCCGCCTCAAGGGCGTGGTCAACGAGCGTGACCTGTTCGCGCTGCAGCGGGTGTCGATGCGGCAGGTCAACGAAGGGCTGCATTCCGCCGACACCCTCGACAAGCTGAAACGCGCCGGCGACGACATTCGGCTGCTGACGCAGAACCTGCTGGCGCAGGGCGTGGGCGCCGAGCCGCTGACGCGGACGATCGCCGCGCTCAACGACGCGCTGTCGCGCCGGGTCATCGATCTCGTCCTCGAACGCCACGATCTCGGCGACTTCGCCTGGTGCTGGCTGGCGCTCGGCAGCGAGGGACGCGGCGAGCAGACGTTTGCGACCGACCAGGACAATGCGCTGGTATTCTCCGCCGCCGATGCCACGGAAGCCGACGCCCGGCGCGTGCGGCTCACGGCCTTCGCGCGCGAGGTCAACGCGGCGCTCGACACGCTGGGATTCCCGCTCTGCACGGGCAACGTGATGGCGAGCAACCCGGAGCTCTGCCTGTCGACCGAGGAATGGAAAGCCAAGTTCCTGACCTGGATCCGCGCACCGACGCCGCAGGCGCTGCTCGGCGCCAACATCGTCTTCGACTTCCGGCCGCTCTACGGCGACACGACGCTGTGCGACGCGCTGCGCGAATGGCTGTTCGGGTACACGCAGGCGAACCCCATGTTCCTGCGGCTCATGGTGCAGAACGCGCTCGAGTACGAGCCGCCGCTCGGCCTGATCCGCACGTTCGCCGTCGACGACGACGCCGCCATCAAGGGGACCATCGATCTCAAGGCCCGCGGCACGCGCCTCTTCGTCGACTGCGCGCGCGTTTTCGCGCTCGCCCACGGCATCGCCGACACCGGGACCGTGGCCCGGATCCGGCTCGCCGGAGCCCGCCTGCAGATCGAGCCGCGGCACATCGATGCGACGGTCGAGGCGTTCCATTTCCTGCAACTGCTGCGACTGCGCCAGCAGGATCGGATGGGCGGCGGCGACCCCAACCGCATCGACCCTTATGCGCTGCACGACATCGACCAGCGGATGTTGAAAGAGGCGTTGCGCCAGGCGCGCCAGCTGCAGGAACGGCTGCGGCTGTCCTACCGGCTGTAGCCGTCCGGCGGCGCGCGGGATCTTGATACTATGGGGCCGGAAGCCAGGGCCCCGGGGAGGGGGTGACCGATGTTCCGATCCGTGATCAAGAATCAGCGCCTCGTGGCGGTGTTCCTGCTCGGCCTGCTGCTGTTCAATTATCCGCTGCTCGCCCTCTTCAATCGCGCGGCGGAGACCTTCGGCATTCCCGTCGTCTACGCGTACATCTTCTGCGCCTGGGCGCTCATCATCGGCCTCCTCGCGCTGGTGATCGAGCGTTCGCGCTAGGCGCGCGCGACTTCCGGGCGCCGCGCAACGGCCATGCTGCAGAGCTGGGTGATCATTCCGGTCTCGCTTGCCTACATCGGCATCCTGTTCGCGATCGCGCGCTACGGCGACAAACGGGCGGACCAGGGCCGGTCGATCATCGCCAATCCGTACATCTACGCGCTGTCGCTCGGCGTCTATGCGACGGCGTGGACGTTCTACGGCAGCGTGGGCCGGGCCGCGGGCGATGGCGTGGGCTTCCTGCCGATCTACATCGGCCCGACGCTGATGATGGCGCTGTGGTGGCTCGTGATGCGCAAGATCATCCGTATCAGCAAGACGAACCGGATCACGTCGCTCGCCGATTTCGTCTCGTCGCGGTACGGCAAGAGCGCGCTGATCGCCGGGCTCGTCACGATCATCGCGGTGATCGGGGTGGTCCCGTACATCGCGCTGCAGTTGAAGGCCGTCTCGCACAGCTTCACCATCCTCGTTCACTATCCCGAGGTGGTCGTGTCCGGGCCCCACGAGCCCGTACCCATCGTGTCCGACACCGCGTTCTGGATGGCGCTGCTGCTCGCCACGTTCACGATCCTGTTCGGCACCCGGCACCTCGATGCCTCCGAGCGCCACGAAGGTCTGGTGGCCGCCATCGCGTTCGAGTCGCTGGTGAAGCTCGTCGCCTTCCTCGCCGTGGGCCTGTTCGTCACCTACGGCATCTACCACGGGATGGCCGACATCTTCGCGCGGGCCGCCGCGCACGCCCGGCTCGCCAACCTGTTCTCGCCCTTCGGCGGGGCCGCCGGCAGCTACGCGAGCTGGGCCTGGCTCACCGCGCTCTCGATGCTCGCGATCATGTTCCTGCCGCGGCAGTTCCAGATCGCCGTGGTCGAAAACGTGAACGAGAACCACCTCGGCAAGGCGATCTGGCTGTTTCCGCTCTATATGCTGGCGATGAACGTGTTCGTGGTGCCGGTCGCGTTCGGCGGGGTCATGCATTTCCCGGGCGTCGCGGTCGATCCGGACACGTTCGTGCTGACGCTGCCGATGGCGCAAAAGCAGGAAGCGCTCGCGCTGCTGGTGTTCATCGGCGGGCTGTCGGCGGCGACCGGCATGGTCATCGTCGAAACCATTGCCCTGTCGACGATGGTATGCAACGACCTCCTGATGCCCGTGCTGCTGCGGATGAAGGCGATGCGCATCGCGGAACGGCAGAACCTCACCGGGCTGCTCCTCGGGATCCGCCGCGGTGCGATCATCGCGGTGATCCTGCTCGGCTATCTGTACTTCCGGCTGGCCGGCGAGGCGTACGCGCTGGTGGCGATCGGGTTGATCTCGTTTGCGGCGGTCGCCCAGTTCGCGCCGGCCACCATCGGCGGCATCTACTGGAAGGGCGGCACCCGCAACGGCGCGCTCGCCGGGCTCGCCGCCGGCTTCCTCGTCTGGCTCTACACGCTTCTGCTGCCGTCGTTCGCCAAGTCGGGGTGGCTGCCGATCGGTTTCCTCGAGCACGGGCCGCTCGGCATCACCATCCTCAAGCCGTACGCGCTGTTCGGGCTCGAAGGCTTGAACGACATCACGCATGCGATGCTGTGGAGCATGATCGCCAACGTCGGCACCTACGTCGTGGTATCGGTGCTGACGCGGCAAAGCGTGGCCGAGCAGGCGCAGGCGGCACGCTTCGTCGACGTGTTCCGGCGCGAGGGCGAGGAGCTCGGCGTGCACCTGTGGAAGGGCACGGCGTCGTTGCCGGATCTCCTCGCGCTGCTCGCGCGCTTTCTCGGCCCCGAGCGTGCCCATGCCGCCGTCGCCGACTATGCGCGGCGGCGGGGCTTCGCGTCGCCGGCCGCCATGCCGGCGGATGCCCGCCTCGTGCAGTTCGCCGAAACCGCCCTCGCCGGCGCCATCGGCGGGGCGTCGGCGCGGATCATGGTCGCGTCGACGGTCAAGGAGGACGTGCTGTCGATCGAGGAAGTGCGCTCGATGCTGGACGAAGCCTCGCAGGTCATCGCCTACAGCCATGAGCTCAAGTCGAAATCGCGGGAGCTGATCGCCGCGACGGCCGAGTTGCGCGCGGCCAACGAGCGGTTGCAGGAGCTCGACCGGCTGAAGGACGACTTCATCTCGACCGTCACCCACGAGCTCCGCACGCCGCTGACGTCGATCCGGGCGTTTTCGGAAATCCTGCACGACAATCCCGAGCTCGATTCCGCCGAGCGGGAGAAATTCCTGAACATCATCATCCAGGAAAGCGAGCGGTTGACGCGGCTCATCAACCAGGTGCTGGATCTCGCCAAGCTGGAATCGGGGCGGGCCGAGTGGCAGGTCCAGGAGATCGACCTCAGGGCCGTGATCCTGGACTCGATCAACGCGACGGGCCAGCTGTTTCACGCTCGCAACGTCGGGCTCGAGACGCGCCTTCCGGACAACGTGCCGCCGATCCATGCCGACCGCGATCGTCTGGTGCAGGTGCTCATCAACCTGCTGTCGAACGCCGCCAAGTTCGTGCCGCCCGACGCCGGCCGCGTGGTCGTCGGCTTGTCGATGGGGCCCGATACGCTGCGTGTCGCCGTCACCGACAACGGCCCGGGCATTCGCCCCGAGGATCAGAAGATCATCTTCGAGAAGTTCCGCCAGGCGGGCGACACGATGACGGAGAAGCCGCAGGGCACCGGGCTGGGGCTGCCGATCAGCCGGCAGATCATCGAGCATTTCGGCGGCCGGCTGTGGGTGGAAAGCGTGCCCGGCGCGGGCGCCACGTTCGTCTTCGAGCTGCCGCAGGCGAAGCTGGCCGGTCCGCGCATCGCCGCCCTATCGCCGGCGGTGCGCGGCGCATGAGCATCGAACAGACTCGCCATGAGCGCCCGCACGGCGCGAGGAGGTTGGAATGGGGAAGAAGATCCTGATTGCCGACGACGAGCCCAACATCGTGGTGTCGCTCGAGTTCCTCATGAAGCAGAGGGGTTACGTCGTCCGGATCGCGAACAACGGCGAGGATGCCCTCAACGCGATCGGCGAGTTCGCCCCGGATCTGATCCTGCTCGACGTCATGATGCCGCGGATGAGCGGTTACGACCTCTGCCAGAAGGTGCGCGAGAACCCGGCCTGGCAGGGCATCAAGATCATCATGCTGTCGGCCAAGGGGCGCGACATCGAGGTGACCAAAGGCATGGCGGTCGGCGCGGACGCCTACGTGACCAAGCCGTTCTCGACCAAAGACCTGATCGCCAAGGTCCGGGATATGCTGGGGGAGTAGGCAATGTCGGACCGATTGCGGATCGGCGTCGCGCTCGTTGCCGCGTGGGGGCTCGTCCTCGCCGCGATCGGCGCCGCCGCGCTGCTCGTCGGCGCCGACCTCGCCGACTACCAGCGCGCGGTGCTGATCGGCGGTGCTCTCCGAGCGCGCCGCGAGCCTGGTCGTCGTCTCGCTGCTGCTGCTCGTGCCCCTCGTCTTCATCCTCAACGCGCTGTTTCGCCGCTACGTGAAGGCGCCGCGGCGGCTCGCCGACGACATCCGCATCATGATGACGGCGAACCCGGCGCATCGCGCGTCGCCCCACGGCTCGGCCGAGATCCGGCGGCTCGCCGAGGCATTCAACGACTTCGCCGCCGCGCACGCAGACGCTGCAGGAGGACGTTGCGCGGCGCGTGCGCGAGGCCAACGCCCGCCTCGAGCAGGAAAGGAATCGCCTCGCGGCGCTGATGTCGGAGCTCGCGCAAAGCGTCGTCATGTGCAACGTCGAGGGCCGCATCCTGCTCTACAACGCGCGCGCGATGCAGCTCCTCCGCAAACCGCTCGACGGCGTGGCCGCGGCGGGCAAGGCCCACAGCCTCGTCGGGCTGGGGCGCTCGATCTTCGGAGTCTTCGACCGCAATCTCATCATCCACGCGCTGGAGACCATTCACGAACGGCTCGCCCAGGGCACTCGCGGCGCCGCCGCGAACTTCGTGACCACGGCGCCTTCCGGCCTGCTCGTCCGGGTGCAGATGGCGCCGGTGTTCGGGGCGGCGGGAGATGCCGCGGCGGACAGCGCTCCCGGCGGCATCACCGGGTTCGTGCTGGTCCTCGACAACATCACGCGCCGCATCGAATCGGGCAATCGCCGCGATCTCCTGCTGCAGACGCTGACGCAGGGGACGCGCGCCTCGCTCGGCAGCGTGCGCGCCGCCGTCGAAACGATCGCCGCCTTTCCCGACATGGACAAGGCCGCGCGGGACCGGTTCATCGGCATCATCGGCGAGGAAGCGCAGCAGCTGACCGCGAAGCTCGACGCCACCGTCAGCGAGTTTGCCGACTCGATGCGCACCGAATGGCCGCTCGAAGACATGCGCGGCGCCGACCTGATCGGCGCGGCGCAGCGCCGGATCGAAAGCCGGCTCGGAATTCCCACCAAGCGGGAATCGGTCGACGAATCGATCTGGCTCAACGTCGACAGCTACTCGCTGATGCAGGCGATCACCTACCTCGCGAGCCGCCTGCGCGAGGAATTCGGCGTGCGCGAGGTCCGCTTCGGCCTCGAGGCGGCAGGCGCGCTCGCCCACCTCGACCTCATCTGGTCCGGCGCTCCGATCGGGTCCGAGACGACGATGGCCTGGCAGACCGACGCGATGGAACTGGGCGGCGAGGCGAGCCCGCTCACGCTGAAGCAGATCATCGAGCGCCACAACGCGGAGATGTGGTATCAGATCCACAAGCCGTCGCACCGCGAGTTCTTCCGGATCGCGATTCCGGTGACGAAACCGGAGGAGACGCCGTGGGCCGCCACGTCCAGCGGCGAAAGCCGACCCGAGTTCTACGATTTCGACCTGTTCCACCAGCCCGGACAGACCCCCGAGCTCGACACGCGGCCGCTCACGGCGTTGAGCTACACCGTGTTCGATACGGAAACGACGGGCCTTTCGCCGTCCGGCGGCGACGAGATCGTGTCGATCGGCGCGGTGCGCATCGTCAACGGCCGGTTGCTGGAGCACGAGGTGTTCGAGCAGCTCGTCAACCCGGAGCGCAACATGTCGCCGGAAGCGACCCGGATCACCGGCATCGAAACGGCGATGCTCGAGAACGAGCCGACGATCGGCAAGGTGCTGCCGGCGTTTCTGCAATTCTGCGAGGACACGGTGCTCGTAGCCCACAACGCCGCATTCGACATGCGCTTCCTGCGACTCAAGGAAGAGGCGACCGGAGTCCGCTTCACGCAGCCGGTCCTCGACACGCTGCTGCTGTCGGCGGTGATCCACCCGGATTTCGACGCCCACGCGCTCGATGCGATCGCCGAGCGCATGGGCGTCAACCCGATCGGCCGGCACACGGCGCTGGGCGACGCGATCATGACCGGCGAGGTGTTCCTGCGCATGATCCCGCTGCTCGCCGAACAGGGGATCCGCACGCTCGGCGAGGCGCGCGAGGCGTCGCAGAAGACCTATTTCGCTCGCATCGAGTACTGAGCGACGCAATCCCATTGCTATCCGTGCGGCCGTTTCGCATAATGGCCGCACAGAGGACGGGGAGGAGGGCCTGGCGCCGCGTGCGCCGGCGCGCGGATGGCCGAAGACACGATACTCGAAACCCGATCGCTCACGAAAGAGTTCAAGGGGTTCATCGCCGTCAAGGACGTGAGCTTGCGGATTCGCCGCGGCACGATTCACGCGCTGATCGGCCCGAACGGCGCCGGCAAGACCACCTGTTTCAATCTGCTCACGCATTTTCTGACGCCGACGCGGGGTCACATCTTCTACAACGGCCGCGAAATCACCGGATCCCGGCCGGCCGCGATCGCGCGCATGGGTCTCGTCCGCTCGTTCCAGATTTCCGCCGTCTTCCCCAACCTCACGGTGCTCGAGAACGTCCGCATCGCGCTGCAGCGGCGCCAGGGCCATTCGTTCGACTTCTGGCGGTCCGCGGACACGCTCGCGCGGCACCATGCCCGCGCGCTCGAGCTGATCGAGGCCGTCGGCCTGACCGAGTTCGCGCACACCCATGCCGTCGAGCTGCCGTATGGCCGCAAGCGCGCCCTCGAAATTGCGACGACACTCGCCCTCGATCCCGAGATGATGCTGCTGGACGAGCCGACCGCCGGGATGACGCACGAGGATGTCGAGCGCATCACCGCGCTCATCAGGAAGGTGGCGGTGAACCGGACCGTGCTGATGGTCGAGCACAACCTGGGCGTGGTGTCGACGCTCTCGGATCACATCACGGTGCTCGCCCGCGGTGAAGTGCTGGCCGAGGGCAGCTACGCGAGCGTGTCCGGCAATCCGCAGGTGATCGAGGCCTACCTGGGGGTGGTCGATGCCTGACGAACGCGGACGGCCGGCGCCCGCCGCCGCGCCCGCGGGCGGCACGGCGCCGCTGCTCGCGGTCCGCGATCTCAATGCGTGGTACGGCGAATCGCACGTCCTGCACGGCGTCACCTTCGACGTCGCGGCCGGCGAGGTGGTGACCCTGCTCGGCCGCAACGGCGCCGGCAAGACGACCACGCTGCGGTCGATCATGGGCATCGTGCCGCGCCGCGAGGGCGCGATCCTGTTCGAAGGGACGGAGACGTCGCGGCTGCTGTCGAACCGCATCGCGCGGCTCGGCATCGCCTATTGTCCGGAAGAGCGCGGCATCTTCGCGAGCCTCAACGTCGAGGAGAACCTGCTGCTGCCGCCCGTGGTGCGGGAAGGCGGGCTCTCGCTCGGCGAGATCTACGAATTGTTCCCGAACCTGCGTGAACGGCTCGGAAGCCAGGGTACCAAGCTTTCCGGCGGCGAGCAGCAGATGCTGGCGATCGGGCGTATCCTGCGCACCGGTGCACGGCTGCTGCTGCTGGACGAGCCGACCGAGGGACTGGCGCCGGTGATCGTCCAGCAGATCGGCCGCACGATCCGCAAGCTCAAGGCAAGGGGCTTCACGATTCTTCTCGTCGAACAGAACTTCCGTTTTGCGGCGACGGTCGCGGACCGGCATTACGTGATGGATCATGGGCGGGTCGTCGACATGATCCCGAATTCCGAACTCGAGGCCAACATGGCCAAGCTGCACCATTACCTGGGCGTCTGAGCCGACTGCCACCTATCGCGCGCCGGTCGGCGCGTCGCCATTCACCAAGGAGGAGCACCATGAACGGATTGAAACGCAGCCTGATCGCACTGGCGATCGCCGCCGCGCTCGGCGCCGGCGCCGCGCAGGCGCAAGTCTCCGATAACGTCATCAAGATCGGCGTGATGTCCGACATGTCGAGCCTGTACACCGACATCGGCGGGCGCCGGCTCGGTCGTGGCCGCGAGAATGGCGGTCGAGGACTCGGGCATCGAAAAGCGCGGCTACAAGGTCGAGTTCCTCTCGGCCGATCACCAGAACAAGCCCGATGTCGGCTCGAACATCGCCCGCCAGTGGTACGACGTCGACAAGGTCGATGTCATCGTCGACGTGCCGAACTCCGGCGTGGCGCTGGCCGTCAACCAGATCACCAAGGACAAGGGCAAGGCGTTCCTCGTCTCGGGCGCGGCGTCGTCCGACCTCACCGGCAAGGCGTGCACGCCGAACACGATCCACTGGACCTACGACACCTGGATGCTCGCCAACGGCACCGGCAGCGCGATCGTGAAGACCGGCGGCGATACGTGGTTCTTCCTGACCGCCGACTATGCGTTCGGGCTCGCACTCGAGCGCGATACCGAAGCGGTGGTGTTGAAATCGGGCGGCAAGGTGCTGGGCAAGGTCCGCCATCCGCTCAACACGCAGGACTTCTCGTCGTTCCTGCTGCAGGCGCAGGCGTCGAAGGCCAAGATCATCGGCCTCGCCAATGCCGGCGGCGACACCACCAACTCGATCAAGCAGGCGGCCGAGTTCGGCATCGTCAAGGGCGGCCAGAATCTCGCCGGGCTCCTCGTGTTCCTCACCGACATCCATGCGCTGGGCCTGCCGACCGCGCAGGGGCTGGTCGTGACCAACACGTTCTACTGGGACACGAATGACCAGACGCGCGCGTTCGCGAAGCGGTTCTCCGAGCGCGACAAGGGGATCTATCCGACGATGGTGCATGCGGGCGTGTACTCGGCGGTGACCCATTACCTGAAGGCGGTCGAGGCGCTGAAGAGCGACGACGGCACCAAGGTGATCGCCAAGATGAAGGAGATGCCCACCGACGATCCGCTGTTCGGCAAGGGAACGGTCCGCGCCGATGGCCGCAAGATCCATCCCGCGTACCTGGTCGAAGTGAAGAAGCCGGCGGAGTCCAAGGGCCCGTGGGATTACTACAAGGTCCGCGCGACGATCCCGGCCGACCAGGCGTTCCGGCCGATGGCGGACGGCGACTGTCCGCTGGTCAAGAAGTAGGCGGCAAAGCGGGGGCGTGCCGCGCGCGGCCCCGCGCTCAACGGCACCGGGCACTATGGAAATCTTCGGCGTCCCGACGCAGGCGCTCTTCGGGCAGCTGCTGATCGGGCTCATCAACGGCGCGTTCTACGCGTTGATGAGCCTCGGGCTGGCCGTCATCTTCGGCCTTCTCAACATCATCAACTTCACCCACGGCGCGCAGTACATGATGGGCGCGTTCGGCTCCTACTTCCTGCTCCAGTACGCAGGGGTCGGCTACTGGTGGTCGCTGTTGCTGGCCCCGGTCGTTGTCGGCGCGACCGGCATGGTGATCGAGCGGCTGATGCTCTCGCGGCTCTACCAGCTCGACCACCTGTACGGTCTCCTGCTGACCTTCGGCCTGGCGCTGATGATCCAGGGCGTGTTCACCAACTTTTACGGATCGTCCGGATTGCCCTACCGCATCCCGGACGAACTGACCGGCGGCATCAACCTGGGCTTCATGCTGCTGCCGAAATACCGGGCGTGGGTGATCGTCGCCTCGCTCATCGTCTGCCTCGCGACCTGGTACACGATCGAGCGCACCCGGCTGGGCGCCTACCTCCGCGCCGCGACCGAGAACCGCGCCCTGGTGCAGGCTTTCGGCATCAACGTCCCGCGCATGATCACGCTGACGTACGGTCTCGGCGTCGGCCTCGCGGCGTTCGCCGGCGTGATGGCGGCGCCGATTTACCAGGTGAATCCGCAGATGGGCGCGAACCTGATCATCGTCGTGTTCGCGGTGGTCGTCATCGGCGGCATGGGCTCGATCCTGGGCGCGATCGTCACGGGCTTCGGGCTCGGCATCGTCGAAGGGCTGACCAAGGTCTTCTATCCGGAAGCCTCGAATACCGTGATCTTCGTGATCATGGTGATCGTGCTGCTGCTACGACCCGCCGGACTGTTCGGGAAGGAGCGCTGACGCCATGGCCGTGACCTTGCGGGAAGATCCCGCGGCCGTGGTGGCCGCGCCAGCACCCGAAAGCGCGGCCGCGGCCGGGGAGGGCCGCCGCTTTCTGATCGCCACCGGGCTGATGGCGGCGGCGCTCGCGCTGGCGCCGCATGTCGGCGTCTACCCCGTGTTCCTGATGAAGGCGCTGTGCTTTGCGCTGTTCGCGTGCGCCTTCAACCTGCTTATCGGCTACGGCGGCCTGCTGTCGTTCGGGCACGCGATGTTCCTGGGCACGGCCGGCTATGTCTCGGCCTATGCCGCGAAGACGTGGGGAATGCCGCCGGAGCTCGCGATCCTGGCCGGCACGCTCGCGTCGGCCGTGCTCGGCGTCATCACGGGTGCGCTCGCCATCCGCCGGCAGGGCATCTATTTCGCGATGATCACGCTGGCCATTGCGCAGATGGTGTTCTTCTTCTGCCTGCAGGCGCCATTCACCGGCGGCGAAGACGGCATCCAGTCGGTGCCACGCGGCCGGCTGTTCGGCCTCCTCGACCTGTCGAACATGCTGGTCCTCTATTACGTGGTGCTGGCGATCTTCCTCGGCGCCTTCGTGCTCATCCACCGCATCATTCATTCGCCGTTCGGCAACGTCCTGAAGGCGATCCGCGAGAACGAGCCGCGCGCGATCTCGCTCGGCTACGATGCGGAGCGCTACAAGCTGCTGGCCTTCGTCCTGTCGGCAACGCTGGCCGGCCTCGCCGGCGCGACCAAGGCCATCGTGTTCCAGCTGGCGTCGCTCACCGACGTGCACTGGACGATGTCGGGCGAGGTCGTGCTGATGACGCTGCTGGGCGGGATGGGCACGATCTTCGGCCCGGTCGTCGGCGCGTTCACGATCATCGGCCTCGAGAACTATCTCGCGGGCTTCGGCCAGTGGGTGACGGTGATCACCGGCGGCATCTTCGTCGTGTGCGTGCTCGCGTTCCGCCGCGGCATCGTCGGCGAATTGGGCGCGTGGCTCGCGGACCGGAAGCGTTGAGCCGATCGAGCCTGCCCGATATCCGGGTGAAGGTGGTCCGACGGCGCTGACCTCGCGGCCGCGTGCCCGACGCCTGCGGTGCCGCGCGCGGGGTAGCGGCGCTCGGCTTTGACGCTGCCGGTGCTTTCGCGCTAGATTGCCGCACCCGGCTGCCACCCTGTGCCGGACGCGAGGGAATTCAATCCCCGCTCGCTGCGGTGGCCCCCTTTTTCCGAACCCGAAATCGATCACGAGGCAGACCTCATGCGCATTCCGACCCTCCGCCGCGCACTCGGCGCCGTCCTCCTGACGTCGGCGCTCGCGCTGGCAGCGCCCGCCGCCTGGCCGCCGACCTGAAGATCGCGGTTGCCGCCGACGTCACGTCGATCGACCCGCACTTCTTCAACCTGTTTCCCAACAACAACATCGCCGAGCACATCTTCGACAAGCTGGTCCAGATGGACCCCGACTCGAAGATGATCCCGGGACTTGCCACGTCGTGGAAGACGATCGATGCGACGACCTGGGAGTTCAAGCTGCGCAAGGGCGTCAAGTTCCACGACGGCAGCGAGCTCACCGCCGAGGATGTCGTGTTCTCGCTCGACCGCGTGCCCAACGTGCCCAACAGCCCGGGTCCGTTCACCGCCTACACCAAGATGATCATCGGCAAGGAGATCGTCGACCCGTACACGATCCGCTTCAAGACCGCGGCCCCGCATCCGCTGATGCCGAACGATCTGTCGACGATCTACATCGTGTCGAAAAAGGCCGCCACCGGCGCCTCGACCGAGGACTTCAACACCGGCAAGGCGACGATCGGCAGCGGCCGCTACAAATTCGTGAAATATGTCTCCGGCGATCACGTCGACCTCGTGCGCAACGACAATTACTGGGGCGAGAAGTCGCCGTGGGACAAGGTGACGTTCAAGATCATCAAGAACGAATCCGCCCGCGTCGCCGCGCTCTTGTCGGGGGACGTCGAGGCGATCGAGCAGCCGCCGACCGCCGACCTGCCGCGGATCAAGGGCGACCCCAAGTTCACGGTGACGTCGAAGATCTCGCATCGGGTCATCTATTTCAACTTCGATTTCCTCGCGCGCTCGAGCCCGTTCATCACCGACAAGGCCGGCAAGCCGCTCGACAAGAATCCGCTGCTCGATCCGCGCGTCCGCCATGCGATGTCGAAGGCGATCAACCGCCCGGCGATCGCCGACCGGGTGATGGAGGGGCAGGCGGTGCCGTCGGGCCAGCTCGTCTCGGAAAAGCTGTTCGGCCACGTGCCGGGACTCAAGGCGGACGCCTACGATCCCGAGGGCGCCAGGAAGCTGCTGGCCGAGGCCGGTTATCCGGACGGCTTCAACATCACGATCCACGGTCCTTCCGGCCGCTACGTCAACGACGAGAAGATCGTGCAGGCGGTCGCGCAGATGCTGACGCGCGTGGGCATCGTGTCGAAAGTCGAAACGGCGCCGATGGCGCCATACTCCGCCCGCGCGTCGAAGCAGGAGTTCAGCTTCTTCATGGTCGGTTGGGGCGCGTCGACGGGCGAGGCGTCGAGCCCTTTGCGCTCGCTCCTCGCGACGTTCAATCGCGACAAAGGACTGGGCGCCGTCAATTGGGGACGCTACAGCAACGCCAAGGTAGACTACCTGATCGAGCAGGCGTTGCAGCAGGTGAACGACGAGAACCGCCTGTTCATGCTGCAGGAGGCGACGAAACTGTCGATGGCGGACCTGGGCCTGATGCCGGTCCACTTCCAGTTCACGATCTGGGCGACGAAAAAGGGCGTGACCTACGTACCGCGCACCGACGAATACACGCTGGCGTTCCAGTTCAAACAGGCGAAGAGCTGACGCGCAGCCTTCGTAGCCCGGGTTGAGCGCGAGCGAAACCCGGGTGGATGCGCATAAGGGCACGGTCCACCCGGGTTTCGCTGGCGCTCAACCCGGGCTACGCACCGCGCGACACCGGTGATCGATCGATGCTCGTCTTCATCATCCGCCGCAGCCTGCAAAGCGTGGTCGTGCTGTTCGTGATGTCGCTGCTGGTGTTCGTCGGCGTCTACGCGATCGGCAACCCGATCGACATCCTGATCAACCCGCAAGCCGACCAGATCGATCGCGAGCGCGCGATCGCCGCGCTGGGGCTCGACAAGCCGTTGTGGGCGCAGTACCTCACGTTCCTCTCCGGCGCGCTGTCGGGGAACCTCGGGCGCTCGTTCGTGCACAGCACGTCCGCCCTCGGCCTGATCCTCGAGCGGATGCCGGCGACGATGGAGCTCGCGCTGACGGCGATGCTCTTCGCCATCCTCCTCGGCATCCCGTTGGGCCTCTGGGCCGGCCTCAAGCCGAACAGCATCGCCGGGCGCACGATCATGGCAGGTTCGATCCTCGGGTTCTCACTGCCGACCTTCTGGGTCGGCCTGATGCTGATCATGGTCTTTTCGGTAGAGCTGGGATGGCTGCCATCGAACGGCCGCGGGCCGACGACGGTGCTGTTCGGGCTCGTCCCGGTGTCCTTCCTGTCGGTCGACGGCTTGCGGCACCTGCTGATGCCGGCGACCAACCTGGCGCTGTTCAATCTGGCGCTGTTGATCCGGCTCACCCGTTCCGGCGCCCACGAGGCGCTGCTGCAGGATTACGTGAAGTTCGCCCGCGCCAAGGGCCTGACCAATGCGCGTGTGATCGGCGTCCACGTGCTGCGCAATATCCTGATCCCCGTCGTCACCGTGATCGGGCTGCAGTTCGGCTCGCTGATCGCGTTCGCGATCGTCACCGAAAGCGTGTTCGCGTGGCCGGGGATGGGCAAGCTCCTCATCGATTCGATCGGCGTGCTCGACCGGCCCGTGATCGTCGCTTACCTGCTCGTGATCGTGACGTTCTTCATCGTCATCAACCTGATCGTCGACGTGCTGTACTCGATCCTCGATCCCCGCGTCCGGCTGACGGAGATCAAGGGATGAGCGCGACGGGCGCGCAAGGCGCCGGCCTCGATTGGCAAGGTCGAGACGCCGTTCCAGCGGATCGTGTCGGATTTCGGCGCGAACCCGATCGCGGTGTTCGGACTGGTGCTGCTCGGCGTCATCCTGCTCCTGGCGCTGCTCGCACCGTTCCTGTCGCCGCAGAACCCGTACGACCTCGCGCAACTCGACGTCATGGACAGCCGGCTGCCGCCCGGCTCCAAGTCGGCCACGGGCGGGACGTTCTGGCTCGGCACCGACGACCAGGGTCGCGACATGCTGTCGGCGATTCTCTACGGGCTGCGCATCAGTCTCGGCGTCGGCGTGGCGGCGACGGCGGTCGCGCTGGTGATCGGTCTCGCGACCGGCCTGCCGGCCGCCTATTTCGGCGGACGGACCGAATCGCTGATCATGCGGATCGTCGACATCCAGCTCTCGTTCCCGGCGATCCTGATCGCGCTGATCCTGATCGCCGTGCTGGGGCAGGGCACCGGCAAGGTCATCGCCGCGCTGGTGACCGTGCAGTGGGCGTATTACGCGCGCACCGTCCGCGGCGCGGCGATGGTGGAGCGGCGCAAGGAATACATCGAGGCGGCGCATTGCCTTGCCCTGGCGCCGGCGCGGATCGTGTTCCGCCATTTGCTGCCGAATTGCCTGCCGCCGATGATCGTCATCGCCACGGTGCAGGTGGCGGCGGCGATCACGCTGGAGGCGACGCTGTCGTTTCTCGGCCTCGGCCTGCCGATCACCGAGCCTTCGCTCGGCCTGCTGATCGCCAATGGCTACCAGTACCTGCTCTCCGGCAAATACTGGATAAGCTTCTTTCCCGGCATCGCGCTGCTGCTGACGATCGTCAGCATCAACCTGGTCGCCGACCAGCTGCGCGACGTCCTGAACCCGAGGCTGCAGCGATGAGCATGCCGGGCGAAGATCGGAGGCTCCGATGAGCGCGCCTCTCCTCGCCGTCGACGGCCTCTGCACGCACTTCTTCACCAAGGCGGGCGTGGTCAAGGCGGTCGACGGCGTGTCGTTCACCGTCGCCAGGGGCGAGGTGCTGGGCCTGGTCGGCGAATCGGGCTCCGGCAAGTCGATGACCGGGTATTCGATCATGGGGCTCGTCGATCCGCCCGGGAAGATCGTCGCCGGGGTGATCGAGCTCGACGGCCGCGATCTTTCCGCGCTGTCCGCCGAGGACATGCGCCAGTTGCGCGGCAACCGGATCGCGATGATCTTCCAGGATCCGATGATGACGCTGAACCCGGTCCTGCGCATCGACGCGCAGATGGTCGAAACGATCCTCGCCCACGAAAAGGTCGCGCGCGGCACGGCGCTCGAGCGGGCGCGGGCCACGCTCGTGAAGGTCGGCATCCCGTCGCCCGACGAGCGGCTGCAGGCGTACCCGCACCAGTTTTCGGGCGGGATGCGCCAGCGCGTCGCGATCGCGATCGCACTGCTCAACAATCCCGACCTCATCATCGCCGACGAGCCGACCACCGCGCTCGACGTGACGATCCAGGGTCAGATCCTGTTCGAGATGCAGAAGCTCACGCGCGAAACCGGCGCGGCGATGATCTGGATCACGCACGACCTGTCGGTGGTCGCCGGGCTCGCGGACCGTGTCTGCGTCATGTACGCGGGCAAGATCGTCGAGCAGGGGACGACGTTCGACGTCCTCACCCACCCATGGCATCCCTACACGCAGGGGCTGCTCGATTCGGTGCCGGCGCGCGGCGCGCGCGGAGCGCGGCTTGCGCAGATTCCGGGGATGACGCCGTCGGTGCTCGATCTGCCGCCCGGCTGCGCCTTTCGCGAGCGTTGCAAGTACGCGACCGAGGAATGCACCGTCAACCCGGCGATGCGCGACCTGGGCGTCGACGGCCGCGGCGTGCGCTGCTTTCATCCGCTCGTCGTCGCGGCCGTCGCGTAGCGAGCGCGCCATGGCCGGGAGCTCCAGCGCGCCATCGCCGCCGGTCGGGACCCGGCGATCCCGAACGCGATTTCGCGGCCGCGATCCGCGCCCACGAGGAGCACCGCTTGCCCGAGGCGGCGGCCTTGCTCGAACGCACCCTCCGCGCCGACCCCGATCACCACGACGCGCTGTGCCGGTACGCGATGCTCGCGCTGACGGCCGGGCGTCCGGACGTGGCGCTGCGCGCGGCCGAGCGCGCGGCGGCGCGCGCATCCCGCCTCGGCGATCGCGCACAATCTGCTGGGGGTCGCCTGCCGGCAGAATGGCCGGCTCGCGGCCGCCATCGGACAGCCTGAAGCGCGCGGTGGCGCTCGATCCGGAGCTCTTCGACGCCGAAGTCAATCTCGGCAGCGCGCTGCTCGACGCCGGCGATCCGCAAGCGGCGCTGCCGCACTACCAGAAGGCGCTCGCCCTCGATCCGCGGGCCGCGTCGGTGCACAACAATCTCGGCAACCTGTATCGCGAGCTGCGCCGCCCCGCCGAAGCGGTGGCCGCCTACCGGCGCGCGCTCGAGCTCGACCCGCAGCACGCGCGGGCGCATGCGAACCTCGGCAACATGCTCAAGGATCTCGGCGATACCGAGGCGGCGATCGCGGCGTTCCGGCGCTCGCTCTCGCTTGCGCCGAACGCGGCCGAAGTCTGGAGCAATCTGCTGCTGACGCTGAACTGCCTCGACCGGATCACGCCCGAGGCGATCGCTGCCGAGCATCGGGCGTTCGGCGCGCACTTCGCGCGCCTGCTGCCGCCGCTGCCACCGGTCGCGGAACCGAGGCGTCCGGGACGGCTGCGCGTCGGCTACGTGGCCGCGGATTTTCGCAAGCATGCCGTCGCCACCTTCTTCGAGCCGCTGCTCGATGCCCACGACACCGCGGCCGTTCGAAGTGTTCTGCTATTACAACCAGCCGCGCGGCGACGAGGTGACCGAGCGGATCCGGGCGCGGGCCGAACATTTCCTGCCGGTGAGCGGCATGGGCGATCGGCAGCTCGCCGAACGCATCCGGCAGGACGGCATCGACATCCTGGTCGACCTGACGGGCCACACCGCCGACAATCGCCTGCCGCTGTTCTTCCTGCGGCCGGCGCCGGTGCAGATCACGTGGCTCGGTTATCTCGGCGGCACCGGCGTGCCGACGATCGACTGGCGGGTTACCGACGTCCACGCCGATCCGGAGACACTCGCGGCCCTGCCGGGGCTCGAGAAACCGTGGCGGCTGCCGCATACGCAGTGGTGTTATCGGCCCTATCCCGATGCCCGGCCGTCGGGCCATCGCCCGATAGCGATCGCCGGTCATGTCACGTTCGCGTGCCTCAACAATCCGGGCAAGGTGTCGCCGGCGGCGCTGTCGGCGTGGGCAGAAATCCTGCGCGCGCTGCCGCAAGCGCGGCTCGTGCTGCTGACCTCGCCCGATGCGGATCGCGTCGAGGCGTTGCGCCGGTTCTTCGACGCGCACGGCGTCGCGCCGGCGCGCATCGAGCTCGTGAGCCGCATGCCGCTCGCCCAGTATCTCGCCCTTTATGCGCGCGCCGACATCGGCCTCGATACCTTCCCCTACGCCGGCGGCACCACCACCTGCGATGCCGCGTGGATGGGGGTGCCGGTCGTCACGCTCGCCGGCGACCGGCCGTTCGCGCGCAGCGGCGCCAGCATTCTCGCCCAGCTCGATCTTGGCGACCTCGTGACCGCCGATGTGACAGCCTATGTCGCGGCCGCGATTGCGCTGGCGGAAGACCGGCCGCGCCTCGCGCGCCTGCGCGCCGAATTGCGCCCGCGAATGCGCGCGTCGAGGCTCACCGACGCGCCCCGGTTTGCCCGCGATTTCGAGGCGGCGCTCGTCGCGATGTCGGAGCGGCGAGCCGCCCCGCCGGCGGCAACAGCGCCGGCATGATGCCCGCACCCGCAGCCCGTGTCCCGTTGGTCGAGTTGCGCGGCGTCTCCAAGCGCTTCGTGAAGGGCCTCGACACCGCGGCGAAGATCGGCAACCTGTTCGGCGCCGGCGTCCGCGAGGAGGTCGTGCACGCCGTCGATCGCGTCGATCTCGCAATCGCCGCCGGCGAAGTCGTCGGCCTGGTCGGTGAATCCGGTTGCGGCAAGTCCACGCTCGGCCGGCTCGCGGTCGGCCTGTTGCCGCCCACCGAAGGCGAACGGTTCTGGCGCGGCGCCCCGCTCGCCGGATTGGATCCCGCGAACGCGCGTCTGCAGCAACTCAAGATGCAGATGATCTTCCAGGATCCGTACGCGTCGCTCAATCCGCGGATGCGCGTCGTCGACATCGTCGGCGAGGCGCCGGTCGCGCACGGCCTCGTCCCGCGCGCGCAGCAGCACGACTACGTCTCCCGGCAACTGAATCGCGTGGGGCTCGAGCCGGCGCTGATGCGCCGCTTTCCGCACCAGTTCTCCGGCGGCCAGCGGGCGCGGATCGGCATCGCGCGCGCGCTCGCCGTCAAGCCGGAGTTCCTCGTCTGCGACGAATCGGTGGCCGCGCTCGACGTGTCGATCCAGGCGCAGGTGCTGAACCTGTTCATCGACCTTCGCGAGGCGCTGAATCTCACCTATCTTTTCATCAGCCACGACCTCGGCGTGGTCCGGCACATCAGCGATCGGGTCGTGATCATGTATCTCGGGCGGGTCGTGGAAACCGGTCCGACCGACGACATCTTCGCGGCGCCGAATCATCCGTACACGCAGGCGTTGCTGGCCGAGGCGGGCACGGTCGAGCCGAAGAAGCGCACGTTCATCCCGATCGCGGGCGAGATTCCCTCGCCGCTCGATCCGCCATCCGGGTGTCATTTCCATCCGCGCTGCCCGCACGCGATGCCGAAGTGCCGCGCGTCGGCGCCGGCCTTGCTGGAATTCGCACCCGGCCGCCATTCGGCATGCTTCCTGAACGAAACGGCAGGGTGACGGATCGCCGGCGCCGACGTTGTCGAGCACGGCGTACCAATTGGTCAGACCACTTGACCGCTTTTTGCCGCGCTGCCACACTCCGCAGGCGTCGTCGGGGCGGCTTGCCGCACGCCCGGACCAGGCACGTCACACTCATGCGGCTGCCAGGAGGAATCATGTCCCCATTCTCGCGCGCGTTCGCGCGCGCCCTCGCGCTCGGCGCGCTCTCGTTCGCCGTCGTTGCTCAGGCGGCGTATCCGGAACGCCCGGTCACCCTCATCGTGCCGTGGGCCGCCGGCGGCGGCACCGACGCCACCGCGCGGATCATCGGCACCCTGCTCGAGAAGGAGCTGGGCCAGCCGGTCAACGTCGTCAACCGCACCGGCGGCAGCGGCGTCGTCGGCCATTCGGCGATCGCCTCGGCGCCGCCCGACGGCTACACGATCGGCCTGATCACCGTCGAAATCGGGATGATGCACTGGCAGGGTCTGACCGAACTCACCGGTGCGGCGTACACGCCGATCGGACTCGTCAACTTCGATCCGGCCGGCCTGCAGGTCGCCGCCGATTCGCCGTACAAGTCGGCCAACGAGCTGGTCGCGGCGATCAAGGCGAGCCCCGGCAAGTTCAAGGCGTCGGGGACGGGGCAGGGCGGCATCTGGCATCTCGCGATCGCGGGCATGCTGCAGGACATGAAGGTCGATCCGGCGAGCGTGCCGTGGGTGCCGTCGAACGGCGCCGCGCCCGGGCTGCAGGATCTCGTCGCCGGCGGCGTGCAGATCGCGCCGGTGTCGTTGCCGGAAGCCCGCTCGCTCATCGATGCCGGCAAGGTCAAGAGCCTCGCGGTGATGGCCGACGCCCCGGCCGCGCTCTACCCGAATGTGCCGACGCTGAAGGCGGCGACCGGCAGCAACTGGACGATGGGCGCCTGGCGCGGCATCGCGGCGCCGAAAAACCTTCCGCCGGAGGCGCGCGACAAGCTCGCCGCCGCGATCAAGAAGATTGTCGCGAGCAAGGAGTACACGGAATTCATGACCCAGCGCGGCTTTGGCGTCGTCTACCAGGGCCCCGAGGATTTCGCCAAGTACATGGCGAAATCGGATGCCGATCTCGGTGCCACGATGAAAGCGGTCGGCATCGCCAAGTGACATCGGTGGTCATCGTCGCCCGGTGATCCGGGCGGCGCCTCGGCCACACGCCGCGCATGAAGCTCAACGACGCCGTCTGGGGCGCGCTGCTGATACTGTTCAGCGCCGCCGTGCTGATCCACGTCCAGGGCTTTCCGACCATCCCCGGACAAAAGGTCGGTCCCGCACTGTTCCCCGGGGTGCTGGCCGTGGCAATGGCGGTGTGCGCGGTGGTGCTGATCGTCAAGGGATTCGCGGCACGGGCGCAACGCGGTGAGCGCGCGCGCTGGATCGAGTTCGACGGCTGGACGCGCACGCGCCGCCTCGTGGTCGCCTTTTTCGCGGTGATCGGCGTCAATGTCCTGTACATCTTCGCCGTCGACCGGCTCGGGTTCATCCTCACCGGCGTGGTCTACCTGACCACGCTGTTCACGGTGTTCGGGGTGCGTCTGAAATGGGTCGTGCCGCTCGCGCTCGCGGTGACGGTGGTCATCCACTACGCGTTCTACAAGTTGCTGAAGGTTCCGCTGCCGTGGGGCGTGCTGCAGGGGATCGCATGGTAGCCCGTCGCTTGACGATGGAGGCCGACCGGCCATGAGCGGCGCGTGGGCCCAGGCTTTCGGCATGGTGTTCGAGCCGTACAACATCGTCGTGATGCTGGCGGCGTCGCTGTTCGGCCTGTTCGTCGGCGCGGTCCCCGGCCTGACCGCGACGATGGCGACGGCGCTGCTGGTGCCGGTGACGTTCTTCATGGCGCCGGTTCCCGCCATCGCGGCGATCGTCACCGCGACGGCGATGGCGATCTTTTCCGGCGACATTCCCGGGTGCCTGATGCGCATGCCCGGAACGCCCGCGTCCGCCGCCTATACGGACGAAGCGTATGCGATGACGAAGAAGGGCGAGGCCGAGATCGCGCTGGGTGCGGGGCTCGTGTTTTCCGCGATCGGCGGCTTGTTCGGCACGGCGGTGCTGATCATGGCGGCTCCCGCGCTGGCCGAGTTCGCGCTCAAGTTCAGCTCGTTCGAGTATTTCTGGCTGGTGCTGATGGGCCTGACCTGCGCGGTGTTCATGACGTCCGACCGGCCGCTGAAGGGCTTCGTCTCGCTGCTGCTGGGACTGTTCGTCGCCTGCGTGGGCCTCGGCAATCCGGCGGGCTTCCCGCGCTTCACCTTCGGCAACGTCGAGCTGATGGGCGGCATCGGCATGATCCCGATGATGATCGGCATGTTCGCGATCTCCGAGATCATCCGCTTCGCGGTCGACACCAATCCGCCGCTGAAGATCGTCGACAAGCCGATCGGCAACGTTTTCAAGGGCATGTGGGGCCTCGCCAGGAAATACCCGATGCAGATCCTGCGCGGCAGCGCGCTGGGGACGCTGGTGGGCGCGCTGCCGGGCGCCGGCGCCGACATCGCGGCCTGGATGTCGTACGCGATCAGCAAGAAGATGTCGAAGGAGCCGGAAAAATTCGGCACCGGGCACGTCGAAGGCATCGTCGAGAGCGGCGCCGCCAACAACAGCGCGCTGGCCGGCGCGTGGATACCGGCGCTCGTCTTCGGCATTCCGGGCGACTCGATCACGGCGATCGTGATCGGCGTGCTGTACATGAAGAACATGAATCCGGGGCCGTCGCTGTTCACCAACAATCCGCAGAACATCTACGCCGTCTATCTGCTGTTCATCATCGCCAACCTGATCATGATTCCGCTCGGCTGGTGGTGCATCAAGGTGTCGAAGCAGATCCTCAAGGTTCCGCGCACGGTGCTGATGCCGGTGATCATGCTCTTTTGCGTCGTCGGCTCGTTCGCGATCAACAACACCGCCTTCGACGTGACGGTGATGCTCGTGGCCGGCGTCGCCGCCTACGTCCTCGAGGACAACGGCTTTCCGGTCGCGCCGGCGATTCTCGGCGTGGTGCTGGGCGGAATGCTCGAAGAGAACTTCATCACCTCGATGATCAAGTCCGATGGCAACCTGCTCGCGTTCGTCGGCCGTCCGGTCGCGGCGACGCTCTGCGGCCTGACGCTCGCGGTCTGGTTCCTGCCGTTCGTCATGCGCCGTCTGCGCGGCCTGGCCGGCGTCTGACCGGCCCGCCCGCGCTCCGCGAACCTGACCCCCCGAACGGTTCGCGTTGACCCGGTTTGCCGCGGCGCGGTAAAATCGCACGGTTTTGCGCTGGTATCGTGCTCGGGCGCGAGGGCTATGCGGCCGAAGGCGCCGCCGGAAGCGGGTGAAAGGGGATGCGAGGCAGGCTCGTCGTCGGAAACTGGAAGATGAACGGCGGGCTGCGCGCCAACGCTGCGCTTCTCTCCGCGCTGACCGCCGACTGGGAAGCGGTTGCCGCGCGCAGGATCGCGGTCTGCGTGCCGTATCCCTACCTGGGGCAGGCGCAGGCGGCGCTGGCGGGCACGCCGATCGCCTGGGGCGCGCAGAACGTCAGCGAGCATGCCGCCGGCGCGTATACCGGAGAAGTGGCGGCCTCCATGCTCGTCGAGTTCGGATGCGCGTATGCGATCGTCGGGCATTCGGAGCGGCGGCAGTTTTTTGGCGACACCGACGCGGGCGTTGCCGCGAAGGCGGCGGCTTCGCTGGCGGCAGGGATAACGCCGATCGTCTGCGTCGGCGAGACGCTTTCCGAGCGCGAGTCCGGAACGACGGAAGCGGTGGTGCTGCGGCAGCTCGACGCGGTGCTGGCGCTGGTGGGTGATGGGGCAGGACGGCTGGTCGTCGCCTACGAGCCGGTCTGGGCGATCGGCACCGGACGAACGGCGACCACAGAACAGGCGCAGGCCGTGCACGCGACATTGCGCGCGCGGCTCGCGAGCGCAGGTGCGGCGGAAATTCCGCTGCTGTACGGCGGCAGCGTCAAGGCCGACAACGCCGGCGCGTTGTTCGCGATGCCGGACATCGATGGCGGCCTGATCGGCGGCGCGTCGCTCAAGGCCGGAGAATTTTTGGCCATTGCGCGTGTCTGATGCCTTGCCACTCCGACCGCGGAGTGGCGGCGATAATCGACCGCGGCGGCCCGGAAAACGGTGCCGGCGCAGGAGTAACGGATGAGCATGCTGGAAAGTATCTTGTTGGTGGTTCACCTGCTGGTCGCGGTGGCGGTTTGCGGATTCGTGCTGTTGCAGCATGGGAAGGGCGCGGACATGGGCGCCGCGTTCGGCAGCGGCGCGTCGGGCAGCCTGTTCGGCGCCGCGGGCTCGGCCAATTTCCTGTCGCGCACGACGGCGGTGCTCGCGGCCGTGTTCTTCTTGTCGAGCCTCGGCCTCACCTGGTTCGGGTCCACGCGCACCGGCCCCAGGAGCGTGATTCAGCAGGGCGTGATGGACCAGCTCCCGGCGCCGAAAACGGTCGACACGCCGCCGGTTCCGGCCGGCGCGGCGCCTGGCGGCGCGGCGGAGGCGGGCAAAGCTGCGGTGCCGGCCGCACCGGCCACCACCCCCGCGGGAAGTCCGGCAGGATCGAAATCGGGCGACG
Source organism: uncultured beta proteobacterium (assembly GCA_963810845.1). Taxonomy (GTDB): domain Bacteria; phylum Pseudomonadota; class Gammaproteobacteria; order Burkholderiales; family Casimicrobiaceae; genus CAIWHR01. Next base: position 59,465 of record CAWEOX010000031.1, read on the forward strand.
TTCCAAAGTAGGTGATCGCAGGAACAGCAACGGATCAGGCAGGGCGGGCGCCGGCCCGGTAGTCCGGCGGCGGTGGGCGATACCGCAGCAACGCGCGAGCGCCGACGTGGTGAAATTGGTAGACACGCTGTCTTGAGGGGGCAGTGGCGAAAGCCGTGGGAGTTCGAGTCTCCCCGTCGGCACCAGAAGACCGCGCAGCGCATCCGACGGTTCGGTTGCGACGCGCCGAAGCGAACCAACGAAGAGGGGCCTGCGCGGGGCGCGGACCGACCAACATGCTGGAACAGTACCTGCCGATCCTGCTCTTCGTCCTGGTCGGACTCCTGCTTGGCGGCATTCTGCTGACCGTCGGTTCGCTCGTTTCGCCGAATCGTCCGGACCCCGAGAAGCTGTCCCCTTACGAGTGCGGATTCGAGGCGTTCGAGGATGCGCGGATGAAATTCGACGTCCGCTACTACCTCGTCGCGATCCTGTTCATCCTCTTCGACCTCGAAATCGCTTTCCTCTTTCCCTGGGCCATCGTGCTGCCCGAGATCGGCTTTGCCGGCTTCGTGGCGATGATGGTCTTCCTGCTCGTCCTCGTCGTCGGCTTCATCTACGAATGGAAGAAGGGGGCGCTGGAGTGGGAATGAACCCGGCATTCGCAGCGAGGGCGGCGCCATGAGCCTCGAAGGCGTGCTCGAGAAAGGCTTCGTCACCACGTCGCTCGACAGCGTCATCAACTGGGCGCGCAACGGCTCGATGTGGCCGATGACCTTCGGCCTCGCCTGCTGCGCGGTGGAAATGATGCACGCGGGCGCGGCGCGCTACGACCTCGACCGGTTCGGCATCGTGTTCCGCCCGAGCCCGCGCCAGTCCGACGTGATGATCGTCGCCGGCACGCTGTGCAACAAGATGGCGCCGGCGCTGCGCAAGGTCTACGACCAGATGGCGGAGCCGCGATGGGTGATTTCGATGGGGTCCTGCGCCAACGGCGGCGGGTACTACCACTATTCGTATTCCGTCGTGCGCGGCTGTGACCGGATCGTGCCCGTCGACATCTACGTCCCCGGCTGTCCGCCGACGGCCGAGGCCCTGATCTACGGCCTGCTGCAGCTCCAGAACAAGATCTGGCGCACGAACACGATCGCGCGCTGATGGCCACCCGGACCGAAACGCTCGTCGCTGCGCTCTCCGCGGTACTGGTCGACAAGACCGTCACCGAGGCACTCGGCGAAGCGACGATGGTGGTGGCGGTCGGCGAGCTCGAGAGCGTGATGCGAACCCTGCGCGACCGTCCGGAGCTGCGGTTCGAGTCACTCATCGACGTCTGCGGCGTCGATTACTTGGCCTACGGCGACGGCGCGCATGCCGGCCCGCGCTTTGCGGTCGTCTACCATCTGCTGTCGTTCGCCAACAACTGGCGGCTGCGGGTGCGCACGTTTGCCGACGACGACGAGTTTCCGGTCGTGCCGACGATGGTCGACCTTTGGCCGTGCGCCAACTGGTACGAGCGCGAGGCGTTCGACCTCTACGGCGTGATGTTCTCCGGCCACCCCGATCTGCGCCGCCTCCTCACCGATTACGGCTTCATCGGCCATCCGTTCCGCAAGGACTTCCCGATCTCGGGCTACGTCGAGATGCGCTACGACCCGGAGCAGGCGCGCGTGATCTACCAGCCGGTGACGATCGAGCCGCGTGAAATCACGCCGCGGGTCATCCGCGAGCAGCACTACGCGGACACCGAGTGAGCCACCTCCGATGGCCGAGATCCGCAACTACACGATGAATTTTGGCCCGCAGCACCCGGCGGCGCATGGGGTGCTGCGGCTCGTGCTCGAGCTCGACGGCGAGGTGATCGAGCGGGCCGACCCGCACATCGGGCTTTTGCACCGCGCGACCGAGAAGCTGGCCGAAACGCGGACGTACATCCAGTCGCTGCCGTACATGGACCGGCTCGACTACGTGTCGATGATGAGCAACGAGCACGCCTACTGCCTGGCGATCGAGAAGCTCGCCGACATCGACGTGCCCGTGCGCGCACAGTACATCCGGGTGCTGTTCGACGAGATCACGCGCATCCTCAACCACCTGCTCTGGCTCGGCGCGCATTCGCTCGACGTCGGCGCGATGACGACGTTCCTGTACGCGTTCCGCGAGCGCGAGGACCTGATGGACGTGTACGAGGCGGTGTCGGGCGCGCGGATGCACGCCGCCTATTACCGGCCGGGCGGTGTCTACCGCGACCTGCCGGAGACGATGCCGCAATACCAGGTCTCGCACATCCACAATGCGCGGGCGATCGCAAGGATGAACGAGAACCGGCAGGGCAGCGTGCTCGACTTCATCGCCGACTTCGCCGAGCGCTTCCCCGCGTGCGTCGACGAGTACGAGACGCTGCTGACCGAGAACCGGATCTGGAAACAGCGGACCGTCGGCATCGGCGTGGTCACGCCGGAGCGCGCGATGGCGCTGGGCTTCACCGGGCCGATGCTCCGCGGGTCGGGGATCCCCTGGGACCTGCGCAAGAAGCAGCCGTACGAGGCCTACGACCGGATGGATTTCGATATCCCGATCGGCACCAACGGCGATTGCTACGATCGCTACCTCGTGCGCGTGCAGGAAATGCGCGAGTCGAACCGGATAATCCGCCAATGCGTCGACTGGCTGCGGGCCAACCCGGGTCCCGTGATCACCGACAACCACAAGTTCGCACCGCCGTCGCGCGAGCAGATGAAATCGAACATGGAAGAGCTGATTCACCACTTCAAGCTCTTCTCCGAGGGCATGCACGTGCCGCCCGGCGAAGCCTACGCCGGCGTCGAGCATCCGAAGGGCGAGTTCGGCATCTACATCGTGTCCGATGGCGCCAACAAGCCGTATCGTCTGAAAATCCGCGCGCCGGGCTTTCCGCACCTCGCCGCGCTCGACGAAATGTCGCGGGGGCACATGATCGCCGACGTCGTGGCGATCATCGGCACGCAGGACATCGTCTTCGGCGAGATCGACCGCTGATGCATGCACCACGAATGAGTACCCGGCAATGGGTAGCCCGGCGTTGAGCGAAGCGAAACCCGGGGCAATGGAGGACCGAAGCGTTGTTGAGTGCTGACGCACTGGAGAGAATCGATCGCGAGATCGCGAAATACCCGCCCGAGCACAAGCAGTCGGCGGTGATGTCGGCGCTCGCGATCGCGCAGGACGAGAAGGGCTGGCTCGCGCCGGAGACGATGGACTTCGTCGCGCAATACCTCGGCATGCCGCCGGTGGCCGTGTATGAAGTCGCCACGTTCTACGCGATGTACAACCTCAAGCCCGACGGCCGACACAAGGTCACGCTCTGCACGAACCTGCCATGCGCGTTGCAGGGAGCTACCCAGGCGGCCGCGCACCTCAAGGCAAGGCTTGGCGTCGGCTTCGGCGAAACCACGGCCGATGGCGCGATCACGCTGAAGGAAGGCGAGTGCATGGGCGCCTGCGGCGACGCGCCGGTGCTGCTCGTCGACAACAAGCACATGTGCAGCTGGATGGATGCCGACAAGCTCGACGCGCTGATCGCCGAGTTGAGGATGGCCAAGGATGCGGGCGGGAACTAGGATGAAACGACCCCCACGCTCACTGTGTGGAGGTTCTGTGTTCGCTGCCCCCCGAGGGGGCGCAGTCAGTACCCTTAGCGCGGGCTCGGCGGGTACTGACATGAACGCGCCCGGCGAATTCCTGAACTACGGCCCCGACGCCATCATCATGACCGGGCTGACGGGAACCAACTGGCGGCTCGCGGACTACGTCGCGCGCGGCGGCTACTCGGCACTCAAGAAGATTCTCGCCGAGAAGATCCCGCCGGCAACGGTGATCGGCGAGGTGAAGCGGTCGGCGCTGCGCGGCCGCGGCGGCGCGGGCTTTCCTACGGGCCTCAAGTGGAGCTTCATGCCGCAGCAGTACAAGGGCGACAAGTATCTCGTCTGCAACTCCGACGAAGGCGAGCCCGGCACGTTCAAGGATCGCGACATCATGCGGTACAACCCGCACGCGCTGATCGAGGGCATGGCGATCGCCGCGTACGCGATGGGCTGCGGCCGCGGCTACAACTACGTCCACGGCGAGATCTGGGAGACCTACGAGCGCATGGAGCACGCGGTCGCCGAAGCGTACGAGGCCGGCTTCCTCGGCGCCAACATCCAGGGCTCCGAATTCGGTTTTCACCTGCACAATCACCACGGCTACGGCGCCTACATCTGCGGCGAGGAAACCGCGCTCCTCGAATCGCTCGAAGGCAAGAAGGGCCAGCCGCGGTTCAAGCCGCCGTTCCCGGCGAGCTTCGGCCTCTACGGCAAGCCGACGACGATCAACAACACCGAGACGTTCGCCGCCGTGCCGTGGATCATCAACCACGGCGGCGAAGCCTTCCTCAATCTCGGCCGGCCGAACAACGGCGGCACCAAGATCTTCTCGGTTTCCGGCGACGTCGCGCGTCCCGGCAACTACGAAGTCCGCCTCGGCACGCCGTTCGCCACGCTGCTCGAAATGGCCGGCGGCATGCGCGGCGGCGGCAAGCTCAAGGCATGCATCCCGGGTGGCTCCTCGATGCCGGTGCTGCCGGGTGACGTGATGATGCAGACCGACATGGATTACGACTCGATCGCCAAGGCCGGATCGATGCTGGGTTCGGGCGCCGTGATCCTGATGGACGACACGCGCTGCATGGTGAAATCGCTGCTGCGGCTGTCGTATTTCTATTACGAGGAGTCCTGCGGCCAGTGCACGCCGTGCCGCGAAGGGACGGGCTGGCTCTGGCGGGTGGTGGACCGGATCGAGCACGGCAAGGGCAGGAACGAGGACCTCGACCTGCTGGTGTCGGTGTCGGACAACATCGCCGGACGCACGATCTGCGCGCTGGGCGATGCCGCGGCGCTGCCGGTGAAGAGCTTCATCAAGCACTTCCGCGACGAATTCCAGCACCACATCGATCACAAGCAGTGCCTGGTGCCCGCGTACCTCTAGAATGAACAGCCCCCACGCTCACTTCGTTCGCTGCCCCCCGCGGGGGCAGGTCGGTGCCCTTCGGGCGGCCGGGCGGGCACCGACATGCTGAACCTCGAAATCGACGGCAGGGCCGTGCAGATGGCGCCCGGCAGCACGGTGCTCGATGCCGCGCATCAGCTCGGCATCTACGTGCCGCATTTCTGCTATCACAAGAAGCTCTCGATCGCCGCCAATTGCCGGATGTGCCTCGTGCAGGTGGAAAAGGCGCCGAAGCCGCTGCCCGCGTGCGCCACGCCGGTCGCCGAGGGCATGAAGGCGTGGACACATTCGGAGCTGGCCGTGACGGCGCAGAAGGCCGTGATGGAGTTCCTGCTCATCAACCATCCGCTCGACTGCCCGATTTGCGACCAGGGCGGCGAATGCCAGCTGCAGGACCTCGCGGTCGGCTACGGCCCCTCGGCGTCGCGCTACCAGGAGCCGAAGCGGGTCGTGTTCCACAAGAACCTGGGGCCGCTGGTCTCGGCGGAAGAAATGACCCGCTGCATCCAGTGCACGCGCTGCGTGCGCTTCGGCCAGGAAATTGCCGGCGTGATGGAGCTCGGCATGATCGGCCGCGGCGAGCATTCGGAAATCGTGTCGTTTGTCGGCCGGACCGTGGAGTCCGAGCTGTCCGGCAACATGATCGACATCTGCCCGGTCGGCGCGCTCACGTCGAAGCCGTTCCGGTACGCGGCGCGCACGTGGGAGCTCTCGCGCCGCAAATCGGTGTCGCCGCACGACGCGCTCGGCAGCAACCTCATCGTGCAGGTGAAGAACGGCCGGGTCATGCGGGTGCTGCCGCTCGAGAACGAGGCGGTCAACGAGTGCTGGATCTCCGACAAGGACCGCTTCTCGTACGAGGCGCTCGGGAGTGCCGAGCGGCTGACGGCGCCGATGATCAAGCAGGGTGGCGAGTGGATCACCGTCGACTGGAAGAGCGCACTCGATTTCGTTGCCCACGCGCTGCAGGACATTGCGGAAAAGCATGGCGGCGCGGCGCTGGGAGCGCTCGTGTCGCCGCACTCGACGCTCGAGGAAATGACGCTCGCAGCGCGGCTCGTGCGCGGGCTCGGCTCCGACAACATCGATTTCCGCCTTCGGCAGACTGATTTCCGCGGCAAAGGGCAGGGTGCCGGCATCCCCTGGCTCGGATTTCCGGTCGCCGAGCTCAACCGCCAGGATCGCGTGCTGGTCGTCGGTAGCTTCCTGCGCAAGGATCACCCGCTGATCGCGCAACGGCTGCGGCAGGCGGCGAAGAAAGGCGCGCAGGTGTCGATGCTGCATCCGGTGGAGGACGATTGGCTGCTGCCCGTCGCGCATGCCTTCGTCACCGCGCCGTCGCTGCTGCCGGCCGCGCTGGCCGAGATCGTGGTCGCGGCCGCTCGCGCCGCCGCACAGCCCGTGCCGGCCGCACTCGACGGGATCGAGCCCTCGGACCGTGCGCAGGCGATTGCGGCAAGCCTCGCCACGGGCGAGCGGAAGGCGATCCTGCTCGGCAACCTCGCCGAGCAGCATCCCGACGCGTCGCAGCTCCTCGCGCTCGCGCAGGCGCTCGCCGGCATCACCGGCGCCACGCTCGGCTGCCTGACCGAAGCCGCGAACAGCGTGGGGGGCTACGTCGCCGGCGCGTTGCCGCAGTCGGGCGGGCTCGATGCCCGAGCGATGCTCGACAACCCGCGCCGGGCGTACGTCGTGCTCAACGCGGAGCCCGCGTTCGATTGCGCGAATCCGGTCGCGGCGCGCGCCGCGCTGGACGAGGCCGAGTTCGTCGCCGTGCTCTCGCCGTTCCGTCACGGTGCCGAGTACGCGAGCGTGCTGCTGCCGATCGGCCCCTTCACGGAAACGGCGGGCACGTTCGTCAGCTGCGAAGGCCGCAGCCAGCGGTTCAACGGCGTCGCAACGCCACTGGGCGAAGCGCGTCCCGCGTGGAAGGTGCTGCGGGTGCTGGGATCGCTGCTGGGTTTGCCGGGCTTCGACTTCGCGACGATCGAGGAGGTGCGGGCGAGCATGCCGCTCACGGACGCCGATCTCGCGGCCAAGCTCGGGAACGGCACGCGGGTCGCGATCGCCGCGCCGCAGCGTGCCGTGGCGGGTCTCGAACGCGTCGCCGACGTGCCGATCCATTTCGCCGATCCGCTCGCGCGCCGGGCGCCCGCGCTGCAGGAGACGGCCGATGCCGCGCCGCCGCGCGCGCGGATGAACGCGGCGCTGCTGCAGCAGCTGGGCGTCGCGGCCGGCGACAAGGTCCGGATCCGGCAGGGTCGTGGCGCAGCCGTGTTGCCGGTGGCGGCGGACGCCACGGTGCCCGCCGGCGTCGTCCGCATCGCGGCGGCGCATCCGTCGACGTGCGGGCTCGAAGGCCTGTCCGGCCCGATCACGGTGACGAAAGCATGAGACCGCCGGTGACAGCGCGCAAGGGTCGCGAGGGGGCCGCGGCATGATCGACGTCAACTCGCCCGTCGCCCAGTTCTTCGGCCCCGCGTGGACCACGGTGTGGACGCTGCTGAAGATCGTCGCGATCGCGATTCCGTTGATCCTCGGCGTCGCCTACCTCACGCTCGCCGAGCGCAAGATCATCGGCTGGATGCAGGTGCGCATCGGCCCGAATCGCGTCGGACCGCTGGGCTTGTTGCAGCCGTTCGCCGACGTCTTCAAGCTGATCTTCAAGGAAATCGTCATCCCGTCGGGCGCGAGCCGCTACCTGTTCTTCATCGCGCCGATGCTGGCGCTGGGCCCGGCGCTGGCGGCGTGGGCCGTCGTTCCGTTCGGCGACACGCTGGTGCTGTCGAACATCAACGCCGGGCTGCTCTACGTGCTCGCGATGACGTCGATCGGCGTGTACGGGATCATCCTGGCGGGGTGGGCGTCGAACTCGAAGTACGCGTTCCTCGGCTGCCTGCGCTCGGCGGCGCAGATCGTGAGCTACGAAATCGCGATGGGCTTCGCGCTGGTCGGGGTGCTGATGGCGGCCTCGAGCCTCAACCTGTCCGACATCGTCCGCGGCCAGGCCGGCGGCGCCGCGTACTGGTACATCTGGCCGCTGTTTCCACTCTTCGTCGTCTACCTCGTGTCCGGCATCGCCGAGACCAACCGCCATCCGTTCGACGTCGCGGAAGGCGAGTCCGAGATCGTCGCCGGATTCCATGTCGAGTATTCCGGGGTCGCGTTCGCGGTGTTCTTCCTCGCCGAATACATGAACATGATCCTGATCGCCGCGCTGTGCTCGACGTTGTTCCTCGGCGGCTGGCTGTCGCCGTGGCCGCTCCTCAACACGCTGGAAATACCCGGGCTCGGCATCCGCCCGTTCGGCGACGGCCTCGCGTGGCTGTTAGGCAAGATGGCGTTCGTGCTGCTGATCTTCCTGTGGATCCGCGCGACTTTTCCGCGCTACCGCTACGACCAGATCATGCGCCTCGGCTGGAAGGTCTTCATCCCCGTGACGCTCGTCTGGATCGCCTTCCTGGGGGCGATGATGCAGACCCGCTGGGCGTACCTGTTCCATTAAGATGAAACGGCCCCCAAGCTCGCGTAGCTCGCCTCCCCCCGAGGGGGGTGCCGCCCTCCCTTGGGGCGGCCCTGCGGGAGGCCTA
>CAWEOX010000032.1:0-41464 GCA_963810845.1 uncultured beta proteobacterium
GAGCGTGGTGCGCTGCATCGAGCTCGGTGCGGAGGATTATCTGCCCAAACCGTTCGACGCGACGCTGTTGCGCGCGAGAGTCGGTGCGAGCCTCGAGAAGAAAAGGCTGCAGGACGAAGTGCGCGAGTGGAACAAAAAGCTCGAACAGCGCGTGCAGGAGCAGGTCGCGCAACTCGACCGCCTGGGCCGGCTCAAGAATTTCTTTTCGCCGCAGCTCGCCGAGTCGATCGTCAGCGGCGGCGGCGAGGACCTGTTGAAGACGCACCGCCGCGAAGTGGTGGTCGTCTTCCTCGACATGCGCGGCTTCACCGCCTTCACCGACAGCTCCGAGCCCGAGGAGGTCATGGGCGTGCTCGCCGAATATCACCGCGTGATGGGGCGGCTCATCGTCGCCCACGAAGGCACGCTCGAGCATTTTGCCGGCGACGGCATGATGATATTCTTCAACGACCCGATCGAGCTCGAGAACCCGACCGTGAACGCGATAGGAATGGCGCTCGCGATGCAGCAGCAGTTCGCCCGCTGCGCGCGGCATGGAAAAAGCGCGGCTTCGACCTGGATCTCGGCATCGGCATCGCGCAGGGCTATGCGACGCTCGGCGCGATCGGCTTCGAGGGGCGCTGGGAATACTCGTGCATCGGCAGCGTCGCCAACCTCGCCTCGCGCCTGTGCAGCGAGGCCAAGGGCGGGCAGATCCTGATCAATCAGAAGACCTTGAGCCGGATCGAAGATGCGGTCGAGGCCGAGCCGCTGGGCGAAGTCACGCTGAAGGGATACGCGCAGCCGGTGCAGACGTTCAGGATCATCGCCTTGAAGTCTTGACGTCTACCCGATCACCTCATTGGCGCGAAGGAGCAGCGACTTCGCGACCGTGGTGCGATCGCCGGCGAGCGCTCGAACCCAACGACGAGCTAACAGTTATCCCGCTCGTCGGCGACGGTTGAATGCGTCCCCGCACTGACCGAAGGAATATCGCTTATCCACCGCGCCTACCTTCGGATCGTCCCGACGCTCGAGCCATTCCTCGTCACGAGGCATGAAACGGGTGTCGATCGGGCGGCGCTCGGGTACGGGTCGTCGCAACGATTCGACAACCTCGCCAGGAGCCTGACGACGACTTTCTCCGTCGTCGCTGCGCTCAATTCCGTTCTGGCGGCGGCGCTGGCGGGCGACGTGGGCGCGCTCACGGGGCGGACGCTCACATCAACCCTGGTGCTCGGTGCCGGCGTATCACTGGTGTCGGCCGCCCTCCATGTCCGGTACGCTGCCCGTTTTCGACGGCGGCACCCCCCGACGCCACAATGACCGTCCGGGCCGCCGTGAATCGCCTCAGTGTTGCCGTCGTCATCGACGGCCTGTTCGACGCGACCGCTACGGGCGGTGTCTGATAATCGCTCGTCCCCTGCACGGCCGCAGCGCGTGGCATCCCCTATACGGCCGATGACTTCGTGCTGGTCGGCGAGCGCACCTGGAACGTCGAGCGCCAGTTCAATCTGAAAGCGGGGCTCACCAGAGCCGACGACACGCTGCCGCAGCGACTGCTGAAGGACGCGCACAAGAGCGGACCGTCGGCCGGCGTCGTCGTCGACCTGGACGCCATGCTTCCGGTGTACTACCGTGAGCGCGGTTGGTCGGCAGACGGCGTGCCCACGCGCGAGAAGCTGGCCGAGCTCGGCCTGGCGTCCGCCTGATCGGGCGGGGAGCCGGCGTCCGCGGTCGCGCACAATATATCGGGGTCGGGACCATGCATCACGCAGCGCTCGAACCCAACGACGAGCTAACGGTCATCCCGCCCGTCGGCGGCGGTTGAAGACGCCGTCGCCGGCGAGGAGCTGCTTAGCGGTAGGATTGAGTGCTCCCGCACCACCTTGCCCATCGGGGCGAACCCACCACACCGCCGCGCATCGCGCCAGTCCGGGGCACTCGTCCACGCGGGTCTCGGCGATCAGGACCGGGCGTTCGAGTGGCTCGATCGAGGCGTGGAGTATCGCGACTCGCAAGTGGTGTGGTTCGCCGTCGACCCGCAGCTCGCCTCGCTTGCAAGCGATCCCCGTTTTCGCCGCGTTGAGGAAGCCGCGCGGATCTCGACGCGCGCTGTGACGCGCTCGGCACCCCGATGCGCTCGCGGCCGAAGCAGCGGTAGCCGACCTACTTTTGCGCTGGTTGAGCGGGCTTGCCTTTCTCGCCCGCGTAATCGCGCTGCTGCATAGCCTGCCCGGTCGTCGTGTCCACCTCGGCCGCCTTCTGCTTGTCGGTGAACTTCGGCTTCGGTGTCGACTTGACCTTGCCCTGCTCCTGCGCATAGTCGCGCTGCTTCATCGCCTGCGCCGTCGTGGCATCGACCTCGGCGGCCTTCTGCTTGTTCGTCAACTTCTTCTTCTTCGGCGCCGACTTGTTGATCTTGTTCTGCTCTTCCGACGTAGTCGCGCTGCTGCATTGCGCCCTGCGTGGCCTGCTGGACCTCGTTTTGCTGGCTTGGCGGGAGTCTGCGCGATGGCGATCCCCAGCCATGCAGTCGAAATGAGTACGGATATGAGTTTGCTCATCATTGCCTCTCCTCTAGTGAAGGGCGGGTGGCGGGCGGGCCGCCTTCCCATCTTCACTTTGACTACACAGTGCTACTGCTCGAACGCGAAGATCCGTTTCCAGTCATCCTTCATGCTGACGACGATCCAGCCATCCTTCCTTGCTTCGTCGTAGAGCGGCTGCGTGAACGCTCCAACGCGGGTGGCGGGCAACCCCTCTGCCGGTCCGTACGCATACTCTCGCTTCGCGTGGTCGTGCATCACGAGCGTCGCAAGCCGCGTGCCGCCACCCGCTTTGGACTTCCTTGGGTCGTGGTCGCCTGCACGAACTACGACGAACGAAAGACAACGCGACAGGAACATCACCGGGCATGCATCCGCTGCGCACGGGCATGATCCCGCCGCAGCTACCCGGCAGCCCGTCGTACCTGCGCCCCGGCACCCCGGCGCTCGCTCAATGCCGCCATCACCGGACTGAAGTTCTTCTTCGAGGTCACGCTCGACCGCCGTATCGGCGAGCGCGGAGGTCACGGTGCGCCCGTCCAGCGACGGCAGGCTCGCGCAGCCCGTGATCAGCGCCACGAGCGCGGCAACGATCCATGGAAGCATTCGGCACATTTCGTGTGCCTTTGCCTTGAACCCCACGGGAGGCCGGCTGGTTGTGGCTATCGATCGAACGCGAGAAGTAAGCGGGACACTCTACCGAGATTGTTGGTTCTTGGGAACACCGTCCGGGCAGATTCTCGACCTAAACGCGGCAAGCAGTGAAAACAATCTGTCCCCGGCCGTTCTTCCGAAGGGTGGCGTAGCGCACAGACGGCAAAATCGCTCCGGCATATCGTCGATCACTCTTGCAAGTACGGATTCAACGTATCGATTGCGAGCCGAACGCGTTTGTCGTGACGAAGGAAAATGCCATGAAATTACGCAAATCACTGGTTGTTGCATTGTGCGCCGCATCGCTTGGAGGCATCTCCATGCCCATGACGGCGAGCGCCGAAACCGGCATCTATTTCAGCGTTGCGCCGCCGCCGGTCCGCTATGAAGCGGTCCCCGCGCCGCGCCCCGGCTACGTGTGGTCGCCGGGGTATTGGAACGCGAAGAGCAATCATCATGTGTGGCAGGGCGGACACTGGGAGCGCGACCGCGCAGGCCATAACTACGCGCAACCGGCGTGGACCCAGCACGACAACCAGTGGCAACTCCAGCGCGGCCACTGGAACAAGGGTGATCGCGATCGGGACGGTGTTCCCAATGCCGTCGACCGTGCGCCGGACAATCCCTATCGAAGCTAAGCCCGCGCCGTCGTCATGCAGTGATGCGACGGGACCATCCGCCAAAGCGCACGGGCGCCACGCCTGCGCGCGTGATGGCGAACAGGCTACCCGCCGCGCGCGGACGCTTGAATGCATTTCCCTGTCTCTCCCATTGGAAGAGCGTGGGCAACTCCAGAAGGAGGTCAAAATGTACATTGGCGGCGGTGCTCTTTTGCTGATTGTCATTCTGTTGCTGTTTTTCCGATGAGCCTATCCTCCAAGACCGGAGCCGCTGTGTTGTCGTGCGACTTGCGGCGTTCGGTCGGCAGTGTTTGCTGGCCTGGATGAACGCAGCGTGCCTGAAAAGTCGATTGACGCCCGTTCGCGAAGGCGCAAAGGAGGCGGCGACAACCAATGATTGCGCGGCGTGGTGGTCGCCGCGCCGCAATGGGCATTGCCGATCAGGAGGCCGGAGGGGAAAATATCCGGGGGTGCACGACCTGCAAGCGCCGAATCGCTGAGCAATCGCCGCAAGTGGCGGCGGGACGCGCGCGAACAGTGCTATCGAGTGTCGTATCGATCGATGCCGCCCGCAAGGGAGCCGCAGACGCATGAGAATACGATTCTGGGGAACGAGAGGGTCGATCGCCACGCCCGGGCCGGGCACGAACCACTTCGGTGGCAATACATCCTGCGTCGAGTTGACCACTACCAACGGCGACCTTCTGATCTTTGACTGCGGTACCGGCGCGCACCGGCTGGCCACAAATTTGATGGCCCAAGGCAGGAAATCCATTAGTGCGAACATTCTCCTCGGACATACGCATTGGGATCACATTCAGGGTTTTCCCTTCTTCACCCCGGCTTTCGTCAAAGGGAACTCCGCCGCGATCTACGGTCCGGAAGGCAGCCGCGGCTCGTTGCATGACGTGCTGGCCGGGCAGATGGAGTTCACATACTTCCCCGTCGAGTTGAACCAGCTTCCGGCCGAGATCACCTATCACGACCTCACCGAGGGCATCCACAGAATCGGCGGCGCGCGCGTCGCGGCGCAATTCCTCAACCACCCCGCGATGACATTGGGCTACCGCGTCGAAGCCGACGGCGTGGCAGTGGCGTACCTGGTGGATCACGAGCCGTTCTCCGATGAGCTCTGGCGCGCCGGTGACGAGCCGGGCCACATCGAGTCCATCCTGCACGAAGGAGACCGCCGGCACGCCGAATTCATGGCCGACGCCGATCTCGTGATCCACGACGCGCAGTACACGCCCGACGAGTACCGCTCGAGGAAGACCTGGGGACACAGCCCGTACGACTACGTGGTGCAAATTGCCACCGCGGCCGGCGCGCGGGCGGTCGCGTTGACGCACCACGATCCGAGCCACGACGACCACGCCGTCGCGGACATCGAGCGCAAGGCCCGCGCGCTGGCCCTGCAATGCGGGACGAGACTCGATGTCTTCTGCGCGTACGAAGGCTGCGAACTCGTCCTGGAGCCGCACTCGACGTTGAAGCCGTATGTCACGGCGGCTCCTTTCCAGGCGTCTGTCGCGCAGCGCCGCTTTCACGTTCTGGTGGTCGATGACCAGCCCGAAATGCTCCTCATGATCGTTCGCGCACTGGAGGAAGATCAGTACACGGTCAGCACCGCGACGAGCGGTCAGGAGGCGCTTCGGCTGATCGACGAGCGCACACCCGACCTCGTGGTGCTGGACTACAAGATGACCGGCATGGACGGCCTTGCGGTCATGAAAATGCTCCGCGCCAAGCCCGAGACACAGGCTCTGCCTGTGCTCATGCTCACCGCCATGACAGATGAGTCCAGCACCCGCGCCGGGTTCGAGGCCGGGGTGACGGACTACGTGACCAAGCCGTTCTCGATCCCGCAGCTCACGGCACGCGTTCGCGCCTGCCTCGCGAGATCCCAGCTCCGGTAAGCGCGAGGCGGACTAGCCGGAGACGACCTCGACGCGATCCAGGTACCGGGACAATTCGCTCACTCGCTTGTGCGACGCGTCGTTGTCGGCGCTCTTGGCCGCTTGCTCGAGGGCGGCGCCGATGTCAGTGATGGCCTGGAATCCCCAACTGCCCCCGGCGCCTTTCATGCCGTGCCCCAGGCTCTCCACGACCGCGAAGTCACCCCGATCCAGGGCCCCCAGCATCGCGATGACATCCTGCCTGCGGTTCTGCAGAAACCCGGGGATCAAGTCCGCGAATAGTGGATTCGCTCGTACGACGATCGCGTCGTTACCGGGGTCATCTTCCTTCGCCGACGGAGGCGCGAGTAGGGAATGCTCCTTGATCGCTTGCAGCAGCACACCCTGCTTCAACGGCTTCGTCAAATACGCCGTGCACCCGGCCGCCATGAAATTTTCCTTATCGCCCTTAAGGGCAGAGGCCGTAAGGGCGATGATCGGCGTCGGTGCCCGGCGATTCGCCTGCTCCCATTCTCTGATCGCCCGCGTTGCGGTCATCCCATCCATGACGGGCATCTGCCGGTCCATCAGGATGAGGTCATAGTGTCCGGCGGTAAACTTTGCGTAGGCGACGGCTCCATTTTCGGCAATTTCGATCCGGTACGGCGTGTCCTGCAGGAAGGCGACGGTAATCGTACGGTTGTCGGGGGAGTCCTCCACCAGCAGAATATTCAGCGCCGGCAGCGGAAGTTCGGGACCCGTGCCGACCGGCACCGCGGCCCGCCGCCTCGGTCCCGCCCAGACCTCGAGCGGTACGGTGAATGAAAACACGCTTCCCTTCCCAACCCCGCTTTCAACCCCGATGCATCCGCCCATCAGCTCCACCAGGCGCTTCGAAATCGTCAGCCCCAAGCCCGTGCCGCCATACCTGCGAGTCGTGGACGAGTCGGCTTGCGTGAATCGCTCGAACACCGCACCCAGTTTCTCGTCCGGAATGCCGATGCCGGTGTCCGAGATTGTGAACCGCAGTGCATCCTGAACGGAGGGGGCCGCGTCCAGTGCGACACGCAGAGCCACCTCCCCGGATTCGGTGAACTTGATCGCGTTGCCGAGCAGATTGAGCAGCACCTGTCGCAGCCGTGTCGGGTCGCCGACCAGGTCGCTGGGCACATTCGGCGCGATCTCGCACACCAGATCCAGACCTTTTTCCTGGGCCCGGCCCGCAACCATCTCCCTCACCTTTTCCAGCAGGTCGTATAGCGAGAAACTCGTCCGTTCCAGCTCGAGCTGCGAGGCTTCGACCTTGGAGAGATCGAGGATGTCGTTGATGAGATTCAGCAGGTTGTCGCCGGCGCGACGAAAGATCTGCACGTACCTGTCTTGCTCCGGGGAGAGAGGGGTTTTCGCGAGCAGGTCCGCGATTCCGATGATCGCATTCATCGGCGTTCTGATTTCGTGACTCATGCTCGCCAAGAAATCGGACTTGGTCTGGCTCGCGGTTTCCGCCAGGGCCTTCGCCTGCTGCAGCTCCGCCTCCACCCGCTTGCGCTCGGTAACGTCGCGCGCCGCGGCAAAGACGCCCTGGAGTGTGCGGTTGCGGTCGTAAATGGTGGCCGCGTTGTAGGACACCACCGTTTGCTTCCCGTCGCGCGCACACGCCGTCAGCTCATAGTCAGTGACCTTCTTTTCGCTCAGCACGAGCTTGATCCCCGCTTCGGCCCGTTCCGGATCGGTGAAATAGCTCTTGAACGGCGCCCCAATCAACTCGTCGCGCGTACAGCCGGTCAACGCCTCCATCTGCTTGTTGACATCCGTGATGATGCCGGCCGGATCGGTGGTCATCAGCGCGTCGATGTTGGATTCGATCAACGACCGTGTGTAGAACTGCTGGTCGCGTAGACGCTGATCGAGCTTTCTTTGCTCGGCTTCGACCACCTTACGCGCGGTGTTGTCGGTGCCGATCAACAGATAGCCGATGATGATGTCCTGCGCATCGCGCAGCGCGGTGACGGACACCACCGCCGGGAACCGGCTTCCGTCCTTGCGGATATAGGTCAGTTCATAGATGTCCTCGATTCCGCGCGAGGCCTTGAAGACCAGGGCCTCGAAGCCAGGCGTGATCGTCGTCGCGAGTTCGATGCTCAATGCCTTGGCGCGCGCGATCAACTCCTGCGGATCGGAAATGTCGGCGGGCGTGATCTTGTTCATCACTTCGGCGGCCGTGTAGCCCAGCATTCGCTCCGCGCCAACATTGAAGATCTGAATGACGCCCTTCGCGTCCGTGGCTATGCTCGAGAAGTTGGCGCTGTTGAAAATCGCGCGCTGCAGGGCACCCGCTTTCAGCAGCACCTCTTCGGCCTGCATGCGCAAGGTCACATCGCCGACGCTTTCGCCGACATCGACCCCGGTCCTCGCCCGCGCCGTGTCCATTTCCCTAGCCAAGGTGTTGCCTCTGGTAACCGTACTGGCCGCCGTGGACGACGGCGGCGACCCGATACTGTGACCCACCCGGCGATCATTGTCTGTTCGGCAACGCACAGTGATCGAGGCGGAAACGCAGAAGCGTGACAGCAGTGCGCCTGATCTCCTCCCGGTAGTCAACCACTACGACCACCTGTTCCGGCTCGACCTCACCACTGCCCAGAAAGCCGATCTGATCGAATTCCTGAAGTCGCTGTGAGGCGCCATCCGGAAAATATTGCCCACTGTGTGCGCTGGCGAACGGAATCTGCGAGCTAACGCGAGCAGGATCATCGCCAACACGGAATGCCCGGTCATGTCCCGTACGTTGAAGTGGGTCGGTTTGGTCGTCGTCACATCGCTCTTGCTCGCCGGCGGAATCGCCGCGCTGTTGGATGGGCCCCACCTTCGCAGCGCGACCGAGCGCCTGGTCACGAAAGAAACTGGCCGCGAACTGGCCATCAATGGTGACTTGCAGTGGTCGCTCCATTGGCCGCTGCTGCGCGCGCACGCGATCAACGTGACGTTCGCCAATCCATCATGGGCCCGCGAAAAGCTGATGATCACGGCACCGGCGGTCGAATTGTCGGTCGATCTGCCGCTGCTTCTTCGGGGAACGGTTTTCCTGCCCGAGGTGCAACTTGATCGTCCGATCGTCTTTTTCGAGGTGGCGGGGGATGGGCGAAAGAACTGGTTACTCGATCCGGAGCAGAAGAACGAGGACACGCGCGCCTACATCGGCCGTCTCAAGCTGGACCACGGTCAGGTGGCCTATGACGATCCTGCCCGGAAGACGTCCATCGTCGCGGAAGTCGCGGTCCGGCATTCCCTGCCCGCTGCAGGGCCGGCCGGCGGTCCCGTATCCGGAATCGTGTTCAGCGCCAGCGGCAAGTACCAAGGGCTCGCCGCTCACCGCGAGCGGCAGCGGCGGAGAGGTGCTGGAGATGCGGGATGAGCGCACACCGTATCCGCTCGCGGTCGTTGCAACCGTCGGCCCAACGTCGGTCCGGGCGGAAGGCTCCGTCACCGGACTGATCACGCACTCGGCGGTCGACGTGAATCTTGCGCTGCGTGGCGGGAGCCTCGCGGAGCTCTTCGATGTGCTTGGCATCGCGTTGCCGGAGACGCGCGCATACAACCTTGCCGGACGCCTCACGCGTAGTGCGGACGGGTGGCGCTACGAGCGGTTCTCCGGTCGGATCGGGAAAAGTAGCGTTGCCGGATCATTGCACCTCACCAGCGGTCCTTCACGCCCCGTGCTCGAGGGCGATTTGGCATTCAATTCGCTTAATCTCGCTGACCTGGGACCGGTCGTCGGCGCCGACGCCATCTCCCTCGTGCGGCAGCCGAGCCTTGCCGGGACCGGGACCGTGAAGCGCAATGCGGGCGATTCGCGCGCGTTGCCCGGCATCCCGTTCAGACGGGATCGTTGGACGACGGTCGACGCGGACATTCAGATCAAGGCGGAGACGATCCTCCGTCCCAAGTCGCTGCCGCTCGACCATTTGACCGCGCACATGCGCATGCGCGATTCCGTCCTGACGCTCGACCCGCTGGACTTCGGTGTCGCTGGCGGCAATCTTGTCGGCGTCGTACGCCTGGATGGTCAGCACGATCCGATCAGGGCGCACGCCAAGATGAGCGCAAGAAAATTGCTGCTGGGCAAGCTGGTGCCGACAATTCCTGCCGCGCAGCATAGCGTGGGCGAGATCAATGGCGAAATCGAGCTGGTTGGTCGCGGGGACTCGATCGCGCGTATGCTGGCTACGGCCGATGGCAAGGTCGGTCTCGTCGTCGATGGCGGCAAAGTCAGCAAACTGCTGATGGAGCAAGTGGCAGCGCACCTGCCGGAAGTGCTGCTGCAACGGATCATGGGTGACGAGCTCGTCGATGTCCGCTGCGGGGTCGCCGAGTTCGACCTCGAGCACGGCACAATGAATGTCCGCGCGCTGGTGCTCGACACCGACGTGACCAAAGTCGTCGGTACGGGGAGTATCGATCTTGCGAGCGAAACGTTGAACCTGACACTGATTCCGAAACCGAAGCGACTGAGCCTCGTCGCATTGCGCGGCCCGATCTCGGTCCGGGGCGACCTGGCGCATCCCGAGCTCGCAGTTGACGCCGGTCGCGTGGCGGCGCGAGGTTTCGCGGCGCTGGTGCTCGTCGCGATCAATCCCGCCCTGGCGCTCGTCGCGCTCGCTGACCCGGGTTCGGCAACGGACAGCAACTGCAGCGCCCTGGCCGCGCAGGCGCGTGCACCGTGGCACAGGACGGCATCGGCGGAAGCGCGCAAGTCAGTACCGGCTCCATAAGGGCATTCAGAGGATTCGTTGACGATGGTGAGACCACACAAGCCCTTCTCGATGATCCGGGAGTTCCACCTGGCAGACTGGTTCACCCTGGCGAATGCCGTCTGCGGGATCGGGGCTCTGTTCTCGACGATGACCTACCTTGAAACGGGTGACGCCAGGCACGTCTACTTCGCGTGCGGCCTGGTCTTCGCGGCATTGATCTTTGACATCCTGGACGGCCGCATCGCGAGATGGCGGCAGAAGACATCATCGATGGGGCGAGAACTCGACTCGCTCGCCGATGTCATCTCCTTCGGCGTGGCGCCGGCGATGATTGCGTACGGCTGTGGGATGCAGGGCCTATACGACCGCATTGTCCTGGCCTACTTCGTCGCCTGCGGGGTCTCGCGCCTTGCCCGCTACAATGTCACGGCCGACGCACTGTCCGATGGATCGGGCAAGGTCAAGTATTTCGAGGGAACGCCCATACCGACGTCGTTCCTCCTCGTCTGTCTATTGGCGTTGGCGACCTGGTCAGGGGCAGTTCGTCAGAACTTGTGGTTCGGCGAAGTCAATCTGGCCGGCTTCACGCTTCACCCCCTGGTCCTCGTATTCGCACTTTCGGGCTCGCTCATGATCAGCCGGCTCCGGATCCCCAAGCCATGATGACGCGTGGGGGCGCGCGACACTGCGTACCGGAAGGGAAGGGCCGAGGCCGTACCCGGCCTCGCCCCTCGTCCTCTTGTGCTACGGTCGAACGTCTCGAGCGCGTTCGACGAATTGCCGCCCGCCGGCAGCGATCCGCCGACGGTCCAGATGGTCCCGCCGACCGATCCTACGCCCATCTCACCACGAGGCGTCGCCATCGGCGTGTCCACCGACCAGGTGTTGGTGAACGTGTCGTAGACCTCGTTCGCCGCAGAGACGGCGAAGTGCTGGTGCCTCCGCCCATCACGTAGATCTTCGGTCCGGCGAAGCCCACCTGATAGAACATCGCGCGGGGCGTCGGCATCGACGGACCCGTGCTCCAGGTGTTGCTGGCAATGGTGTAGATGAAGACGTCGCCGACCACGTGAAAGGGTGCGTCGCATCCGCCAAAGACGTAGATCTTGCCGTTGCCCATCGCGAGGGCGCCCACGTCCGACCGGGCGGCCGGGAGCGGCGCCATCGTTGCCCACGTATTGGTCTGCGTGTCGTATCGCTCGACCGTCGCGAGAGCCACGCCCGTACACGGGGTGATACCGTCGCGACCGCCGATCGCGTAGATGTACCGGCCGGAGAACGCGCCGCCGAGACCGGCCCGCGGGGTCGGCATCGGGGCGAGCGAGACCCAAGTGTTCGTGTTCTTGTGATAGCGGTCGAGGTTGTCGAGAACGACACCCGCGATCGCGTTTCGGCCGCCGATCGAGTACAGCTTGCCGTCCCGCAGAACCCCGATTCCTTCGGATCGCGGCGGCAGCGGTGCAGCCGCACCGAAGGACCAGGTGCCGGCCGCCATCGAGTAGATGCGCGTCGCATTGGTGTCACCGCCGGCCCCGAAATCATACCCGTACGCCGCGACGATGAAGGCGTCCTCGACGCCAACCGACATCCCTTCGACACCGATGCCAACTGACGGGACGTCAGCCTCCGGCGTCCACACTCCGGCGGCCGTCGCCGGCGGCGCCCACGCCAGCAGCAGCGCGACGACGGGGACGATTGCCGCAAGCGAGGCGTTAGACATGATCTTCCAGTTCCCGATTCTCATGACTTGTATCCTCCGTAGGTTGTGGAATACAGAGGCCGGAAAGCCCCCGAGGCAAAAGGAGCGGGCTTGGCCGAACCGTTTTCCTCACACAGGCTCTTGACGGCCTCTCCATTACGCTGTGCCCGCAGCGGGATCTTGTCAAGAGTTGTAGGGGACAATCGGCGCCTTCTTTGCACGCTGGCCCCTAAGCTTCTCCTTGCGGCAGACCCGCAAACCGGACTTTCTGCCACCAGAAACAGAAAGGACATCCGAAGATGTCCTTAAAGGTTCGGCGCTGACACCGCGCTCACATTCCGATTTTTTCGCGGACTTTGGTGTGTTGAATGCGCAAGAAAAAACTGCGTCGAGACTTGGTGGAGACGAGGAGGATCGAACTCCCGACCTCCGCATTGCGAACGCGGCGCTCTCCCAGCTGAGCTACGTCCCCAAGAGGGCAAAATTATAGCTTAGCCACCCCTCCGCGTAAACTGGCGCCCGCAGACGGGATTCCCGCGGTTGGCAAGTGGGCCAGTCGCCCCCACATCCAGAGCATTTGCGGCTTCGCGCCAAGAGCGCCTGCCCGCCGCAGGGACTTTCCCCATGAGCCACCTCATCAACCTGATCCTCGAATTCGGGCTCGGGCTCGTCTTTTTGAACGTCCTGGTCGAGCAGGCCGGCCTTCCGGTGCCGGCCTATCCGACGCTGATCGTCGCCGGGGCGTACCTCGCGGGCGACACCCACGCGATCCTGGCGTTGCTCGGCACCGCCGTCGCCGCCGCGGTGATCGCCGACAGCTGCTGGTACATGGCCGGCCGCCGCTTCGGGATGCGGGTACTGCGGATGCTGTGCCGGATTTCGCTGTCGCCCGATTCGTGCGTGAGCCAGACCGAGGCGATCTTCACGCGGTTCGGCCCGGCGTCGATGCTGTTCGCCAAATTCGTGCCCGGCTTCGCGTCGGTGGCGACGGCGATGGCGGGCGCGGTCGGCCTTCGCTACTGGAAATTCCTGCTGTTCGATACGCTGGGGGCGTTGCTGTGGGTCGGCGTGGCGATCGTGCTGGGCGGACTCTTTCGCGAGGCGATCGCCAATATTCTCGATACGTTGCAGACGCTGGGCACGTACGGGCTGATACTGGTGCTCGCGGCGCTCGCGGCCTACGTGGCGTCGAAATGGTGGCGGCGCCGCCAGTTCGTGCGGCAGCTGCGGATGGACCGCGTGACGGTGGACGAACTGCGGCAAATGATGGACGCGGAGACGCGCTCGCTGATCCTCGACGTGCGCTCGCCGCTGACGCAGTCGGTGAGCGGCCGCATCCCGGGCGCGCGCGCGGTCGACATGAGCCGCATCGGCGAGGGACTCGACGACGTGGCGAAGGACGACGACGTGATCGTCTACTGCGCGTGCCCGAACGAGGCGAGCGCCGTCAAGGTGGCGAAGGCGTTGATGCAGGTCGGATTCAAGCGCGTGCGGCCGCTGCACGGCGGCATCGATGCGTGGATCGCCGCGGGTCATGAGGTCGAGCACGGTCCGCCGATCGCGGGGATGGAATAGCCGCGGCGCACGTCCGCCCGCGTGCTAAATTGTCGCAGGCACCCATCGCCAGGACCGGCCAGCCGCGCCTCCAGGAGGAAACCAGCGCATGAGCAAGCAACCGATCACGTCGAAACATGCGCCCGCCGCGCTCGGCCCTTATTCGCAGGGTGTGCGCGCCGGGTGGACTGTCTACCTGTCCGGGCAACTGGGCCTCGATCCGGCGACCGGCAATCTGGTCGAGGGCGTCGAAGCGCAGACGCACCAGGTGTTCAAGAATCTGCGCGCGGTCGCGCAGGCGGCCGGGGGCGAGCTCGACGACATCGTCAAGCTGACGATCATGATGGCCGATCTCGCCGATTGGGCGAAGGTGAACGAGATCATGGCCACGTTCTTCAAGCCGCCGTATCCGGCACGCGCGACCTACCAGGTCGCCGCGTTGCCGCGCGCCGCGAGAATCGAGATCGAGGGCGTGCTGGTGTTGACGCCCACCGGCGATGCGCCAGCGGGAACCGGCCCGCGGGAAGCCTTCGACGGGACCAAGGGCTCATAGGCCGTCGCCCCGGGCGCGTCGGTCGATCTCCCGGTCACTATGCCGAAGCATCGCAACGGGCCGGCAGCCACGGAGCCCGAAGCGAAAGCCGCTCCCGGGCGCGGACTGCGCGACCAGCTCACCAAGCTCGGGATCGCGCGCGACCAGGACCTCGTCCTGCACCTGCCGCTGCGCTACGAGGACCACACGCGCGTCGTGCCCCTGCACGCGCTCGCACCCGGGATGACGGCGCAGGCCGAGGGCGTGGTCGTCAACACCGACATCCAGTATCGGCCGCGCCGGCAGCTCGTGGCGCTGATCGGCGACGATGCGGATGCGAGACGGGGCGGGGAGCTCACCCTGCGATTTTTCCATTTCTACCCGAGCATGCAAAAAGCGCTCGGACCCGGCCAGCGCGTGCGCGTTTTCGGCGAGGTTCGCGAAGGTCACTTCGGCCGCGAGATCGTGCACCCGCAGTTCAAGGCGATCGAGCCGGGGACGCCGCTGCCGGACCGCCTCACGCCGGTCTACCCGACCACGGCCGGGCTCGCGCAGGAAACGCTGCGCAAGGCGACGGCCCGCGCGCTCGCCGCGGATCCGGTGCTGACGGCCGAAACGCTGCCCGACTGGCTGATCGCGAAGCGGCATCTGTGGAAGTTCGACGACGCGGTGCGCTTCCTGCACGCGCCGCCGCCGCGATTGTCGCCGCTGACGCAACGTGCGCTCGACGAACGCACCCATCCGGCGTGGACGCGGCTCAAGTTCGACGAACTGGTCGCGCAGCAGCTCTCGCTCAAGGCGCACCGCAAGGCGCGCGCGGCCAAGCGCGCGCCGGTGCTGACCGGGACGGGCACGCTGACCCGGGCGCTGCTCGCGCGCTTGCCGTTCAAGCTGACGCGCGCGCAGGAGCGCGTGTGGCGCGAGATCCGGTTCGACCTCGCGCGCACCATGCCGATGCAGCGGCTGCTGCAAGGCGACGTCGGCAGCGGCAAGACGATCGTGGCCGCGCTCGCGGCGCTGCAGGCGATCGAATCGGGGCGGCAGGCCGCGTTCATGGCGCCGACCGAAATCCTGGCCGAGCAGCACTATCGCAAGCTCTTGCAGTGGCTCGACGGCCTCCCGCTCGAGATCGCGTGGCTGTCGGGAAGTGTGCCCGCCAAGCGGCGCAAGGCCGCGCTCGCGAACATGGAAAGCGGCGTGGCCATGCTCGCGATCGGCACCCATGCGCTGTTCGAAGACGAAGTGCTGCTGCCGCTCCTGGGGCTCGCCATCGTCGACGAGCAGCACCGCTTCGGCGTCGCGCAACGCCTGAAGCTGCGCGGCAAGGCGATGGGCGAAGCGCATCAGCTGATGATGAGCGCCACGCCGATCCCGCGCACGCTGGCGATGACGTTCTATGCCGACCTCGACGTGTCGGTGTTGGACGAGATGCCGCCGGGGCGCACGCCGGTGGTCACGCGCCTCGTCAGCCAGAAGCGCCGGGCCGAGGTGGTGGAGCGGGTGCGCCGCGCCTGCGCCGAGGGCCGCCAGGCGTACTGGGTGTGCCCGCTGATCGAGGAATCGGAAAAGCTCGAGCTGCAGACCGCGGTCGCGCTGCATGCCGAGCTCACGGCGACGCTGTCCGAGCTCCGCGTCGGGCTGCTGCACGGCCGGATGAAGCCCGACGACAAGGCGGCCGTGATGGCGGATTTCGTCGCCGGCGGGATCGCGGTGCTGGTCGCCACGACCGTGATCGAAGTGGGCGTGGACGTACCGAATGCGACGCTGATGGCGATCGAGCACGCCGAGCGCTTCGGCCTCGCCCAATTGCACCAGCTGCGCGGGCGCGTCGGGCGCGGCGCCGCCGACAGCACGTGTTACCTGCTGTTCGAGGAGCCGGTGACCGACACCGCCAAGGCGCGGCTCAAGGTCATCTACGAGAACAGCGACGGCTTCGAGATCGCGCGCCAGGACTTGATCATCCGCGGTCCCGGCGAATTTCTGGGCGCCCGGCAATCGGGCGTGCCGTTGCTGCGGTTCGCCGATCTGGAGAAGGACGCGGCGCTGATCGAGCAGGCACGCGACGCGGCCGACGAACTGCTGCAACGCGACCCGACGGCAGCGGCTGCCCACCTCGCGCGGTGGCTGGGCGGCAAGGAGGAGTTCATCAAGGCGTGACCCACGCGGCCCGTCCACCCGCGATTCCGAGCCCTTTCCTGACCGAAATCAAAGTCTTGTCCTGTCCGATCCGGGCGGGTAGGCTAGAATGCACCCGCCAGACGACCGGCTTTGCCATGTCCCTCTACACCCTCGGCCTCAACCACCAGACCGCCCCGCTCAACGTGCGGGAGCAGATCGCGTTCCAGCCGGAAGCGCTGGGCGACGCGCTGCGCGACCTGCTCGGCCGGCCGAAAGTGAAGGAGGCGGCGATCCTGTCCACCTGCAACCGGACCGAGGTCTATATCCACGGCTCCGAGCCCGCGCCGGTCGTGCAGTGGCTGGAAGACTTCCATCACGTTCCGAAGCACACGCTGCAGCCGTACATCTACACGCTGCCGCGCGAAAAGACGATCACCCACGCCTTCCGCGTGGCGAGCGGCCTCGATTCGATGGTGCTGGGCGAGCCGCAGATCCTGGGCCAGATGAAGCAGGCGGTGCGCCACGCCGAATCGGCGGGCGCGCTGGGATTGGTGCTGAACCGCCTCTTCCAGCGCACGTTCGCCGTGGCCAAGGACGTCCGCACGCACACCGACATCGGCACCGCCTCGATTTCGATGGCGGCGGCCGCCGTCAAGCTCGCCGAGCGGCTCTTTCCGTCGCTCTCCGACCAACGCCTGCTCCTGATTGGCGCGGGCGAAATGATCGAGCTGACCGCCACGCACTTTGCCGCGCGCAAGCCCAAGTCGATCACGATCGCCAACCGCACGATGGAGCGCGGCCGGCTGCTCGCCGAGCGCTTCGGCGCCACCGCGATCATGCTGAACGAAGTGCCCGAGCGCCTGCATCAGTTCGACATCGTCGTCACCTGCACGGCGAGCTCGCTGCCGATCCTCGGCAAGGGCCTGCTGGAGCGGGTGGTGAAGGCGCGCCGGCACGCGCCGGTGTTCATCGTCGACCTCGCGGTCCCGCGTGACGTGGAGCCGGAAGTAGGCAAGCTCGACGACGTCTTCCTCTACAGCGTCGACGACCTGTCGAACATCGTGAAGGGCAACCTGCAGATCCGCCAGGAATCGGTGGTGCAGGCGGAGCAGATGATCGCGACCCAGGCGGAAAGCTTTCTGCGCTGGCTCGACGGCCGGGCAGTGGTGCCGACGATCACCGCGTTGCACGGCCACCACGACCAGATGCGCGCCGCGGAGCTCGAGAAGGCGCGCCGGCTGCTCGTGGGCGGCGCGCCGCCGGACCAGGTGATCGAGCTCCTCGCGCGCGGCCTCACCAACAAGTTCCTGCACGCGCCGACGCAGGCGTTGAACCAGGCCGGCGACGCCGAACGCGCCGAACTGGTCGCGCTGTTCCAGCGCATCTATCAGATCCCCGACGGCACGTAGCCCGGGTTCCGCAAACGCGAAACCCGGGCGGGTGTCTCCCGGGGCGCTCGCGCTGCGCGACCCGAGGAAATCGTTGCCCGCGTTCGGCACTCACCCGGGTTTCGCCGAAGCTCAACCCGGGCTACGCACGAGCATCGCCGCCCCCGATCGGTAACGCACCCGATGAAAGCCTCCCTTCGTTCCAAGCTCGAGACGCTCACGCACCGCATGGACGAGCTCAACGCCATGCTCTCGTCCGAGGACGCGACCCGGGATCTCGATCGCTACCGCGCGCTGACCAAGGAATACTCCGACCTTGGCCCGGTCGTTGCGCGCTACCGCGAGTTCCAGCAGGCCGAGGCCGATCTCGCCGCGGCGCAGGACATGAGCGCCGATCCGGGAATGAAGGCGTTCGCCGAGGAGGAGGTGGCGGCGGCGAGGGCGCGCATGGCCGACCTCGAAGCCGATCTCCAGAAGCTGCTGCTCCCCGCCGATCCCAACGACGAGCGCAACGTGTTCGTCGAAATCCGCGCGGGCACCGGCGGCGACGAGTCGGCGCTGTTCGGCGGTAACCTGTTCCGGATGTACACCCGCTTTGCCGAGCGCTGCGGCTGGCAGGTCGAGATCGTCTCCGCATCGCAAGGGGAGATGGGCGGTTACAAGGAGGCGATCATCCGCATCGTGGGGAAGGGCGTGTACTCGAAACTCAAGTTCGAGTCGGGTGGCCACCGCGTGCAGCGGGTCCCGGAGACCGAAGCGCAGGGGCGCATCCACACGTCGGCCTGCACCGTCGCGGTGATGCCCGAGGCTGATCCCGTCGCCGACGTCTCGATCAACCCGGCTGACCTGCGGATCGACACCTTCCGTGCGTCGGGCGCGGGCGGCCAGCACGTCAACAAGACGGACTCCGCGGTACGGATCACCCACCTGCCGACCGGTCTTGTCGTCGAATGCCAGGACGACCGCTCGCAGCATCGCAACCGCGCCTCGGCGATGGCGGTGCTTGCATCGCGGCTGGCCGACAAGGAACGCCGCGAGCGGCAGCAGAAGGAAGCGTCGATGCGCAAAAGCTTGATCGGCAGCGGCGACCGCAGCGAGCGCATCCGCACGTACAATTTCCCGCAGGGCCGGGTGACCGATCACCGGATCAACCTGACGCTCTACAAGATCGACGCGATCATGGACGGCGATCTCACCGAGCTGACCGAAGCGCTGGCGCAGGAATTCCAGGCCGAGCAGCTGGCCGCGTTATCGGAGGCCGACGCATGAGCATGCGCGGACGTGCCCGCTCCGCGGGCGCGCAGTAACGCAAAGGCCCACGAGCCGGCGTTACCCGCGCGCCCGACAACCGGATGCAAATCCACGGGGAACCGCACGGGCCGCGGCATGAGGGCACGCCGGCACCGTGGCTCGAGACGCTGCGCCTCGAGATGCGCGAATTCGTGCCTTCGGACCTGCCCGACTTCATTCGCCTCTCCACCGATCCACGGGTGATGAAGTACATCGGCAACGGGCGCGTGTCGACGCCGAAGGAGCTCGCGGCGGCCATCACGCGCGTGCGGCGGGCTTACGCGCTCTATCCGGGGCTCGGCAACTGGCGCGCAGCGCGACGGGACACCGGCGCCTGCATCGGCTGGTTTTCGCTGAAGTACATTCCCGACACGGTCGAGGTCGAGGTGGGTTATCGCCTGCTGCCGGACGCGTGGGGGCAGGGCTTTGCGACCGAAGGCGCGTGCGAGCTGGTGCGCTACGGTTTCGACGACGTCGGTCTCGCACGGATCATCGGCATCACGCACAAGGACAACATCGCCTCGCAGCGCGTGCTGCTGAAGGCGGGCCTCAAGGATGAGGGCTGGGGCCATTACTACGGTTGGCGCGTGCGGCTCTTCGCGGCGCGGCGCGACGACGCATGACGGGCCCGGTCACGGTCAGTCGCGCGCTGGCCCAGTCCGGGCTGGTGCCGGTCGACGCGCAGGTGCTCCTCGCGCACGTGCTGGGCAAGGGCCGGGCGTGGCTGGCCGCGCACGGCGACGATGCGCTGTCGCGCGGCGATGTGGAGGCGTTTCTCGCGCTGGCCCGGCGCCGGCGCGAGGGCGAACCGGTCGGTTACCTGACCGGGCTCCGCGAATTCTGGGGCCTGCCGCTCGTCGTATCGCCCGCGGTGCTCCTGCCGCGGCCGGAGACCGAGACGGTGGTCGAAATGGCGCTCGCGCGGCTATCGGCCGAGCGCGAGGCGCGCGTGCTCGATCTCGGGACGGGCTCCGGCGCCATCGCGCTCGCGATCGCGCACGAGCGCCCGCACGCGCACGTCCTCGCCACCGACACCTCGGCCCCGGCGCTGGACGTCGCCCGCGACAACGCGCGCCGGCTGGGGCTCGCGAACGTCGAGTTTCTGCTGTCGGATTGGTTCGCGGGCGTTCCCGCGCTGTGGCATGGCGCGCCGTTCGATCTCGTCGCCAGCAACCCGCCGTATGTCGTGGCCGGCGATCCGCACCTGGCCGAGGGCGATCTGCGCTTCGAGCCCGCAAGCGCGCTGACGCCGGGCAGGGATGGTCTCGATGCGCTGCGCCGGATCGTCGCCGGCGCGGGCAGCCGTCTCGTCGCCGGCGGAACACTGGTCGTCGAGCACGGCTACGACCAGGCGGAAGCCGTGCGCGCGTTGTTCCAGGCGGCGGGGTTCGTCGACATCCTGGCCGCGCGCGATCTCGCGGGCATTCCGCGCGCCGTGGCCGGACGAACGCCGGGCTACGGCATCGCTACGCCGAGCTTTTCCGCCCAGGGCTTCAACGCCGGCAGGATCGTCGGATAGAGCGCGACGCCGTTGGCCTGCTGATCGCGATACCGGTGCATCCCGCCTTCGCCGGGCAGGCGCACACGGTCGACGCCGGGCCGCGGCCTCACGCCGCGGGCCGCCGCCGCAACGAAATCCATCTGCCGCCGGAACGCCGCGAGACCTGCGAACGCTTCCGGATCGAGCACCTGCACGAAGACCGTGGCGCCCCAGCCTTCCGGCGGATCCGCGCGGCCGAAACCCGAGAGCCCGGCGGTCAACGCCTCGATCATGAGGGCGAGGCCGAAGCCCTTGTGTCCCGCGTCGAGGCCGCCCAGCGGCAGCAGCGCGCCCTTGGGTTCCTTCCACAGCGCGGCCGGATCGTCGGTCGCGTTGCCGTCGGCATCGATCGCCCACGCGCCGGGAAGCTTCTTGCCGGCGTCCATTCGCTGCCGGGTGAAGCCCATGCTGGTGATCGAGGTCGAGACGTCGATCAGAATCGGGTCACCCGAGGTCGGCAGGCCGGCGGCGATCGGATTGGGCGTGATGAAGGGCGTCATGCCGCCGTGCGGGACGACGGCCGCGACGACCGGGTCCGAGCTCTGCACGATCGCGACGAGACCGCGCTCGGTCGCCCGCAGCAGATAGGCGGCGAGGCAGGCGATGTGGTGCGCGCGGCGGATGACCACGGTTCCGGTCCCGTGCGTCGCCGCCATCGCCGCCGCGGCATCGAGCGCGCGCAGCGTGAGCCACGGCCCGGGCAGGCGGCCACCGTCCCAGGTCTGTGCCGCCGCGCGCTCATTGACGACTCTTGGCGCGCCGTCCTTGGCCATTGCGCCCTTCTCAATTTCGCCGAGGTATCCCGCCAGCAACGCGAGCCCGTGCGTCGTGTGGCCGAGGAGATCGCCGGCAACGAGCACGTCGGCGACGTCCTGCGCGATGTCGGCACGCACGCCCGCGCGCCGCAGCAACGCCAAGGCGAACGACGTGAGCGTCGCGACGGGAAAGCGCTCGGTGGCCATGACGCGGGTTCTCCCCGATAGGTGCGCCCGACGGACGCGCGGACCGGCCCCATGCCACAATTGACGGTGCGCGGCGATTTGCCGACGATTCTACCGCAGCGTTGTGACGCAAATCCGGCGTCCCCATGACACCCCAATCCTTCAACCTCCTCTCGTGCCGCCTTCGTCGCTGACGGTCAGCATCGTCACCTACCGTCCCGACCACGTGCTGCTCGAGCGCTGCGTGGGCAAGCTCGCGGTGGCGATCGCCGCCGCACGGGCCGAAGGCACGCTCAACAGCGTCGTGGTCGCGCTGATCGACAACAGCGGCGACCGCGAGATCGCGAAAAAGGTGGTGCGGCTCGGCAACACGCGCTTTCACGGGTCGGGCGTGCGGCTCACGTACCTGCACGGCCACGCGAACATCGGCTACGGCGCCGCGCACAACCTGGCGCTGCACGGCACGGGCACCGATTACCATCTGGTGCTCAATCCGGACATCGAACTCGCGCCGGACGCCCTCGCTGCCGCCGTGCGCTGGCTGGACGCGCATCCCGACATCGGCGCCGTCGTCCCGACCGTGGTCAACCCCGACGGCACGATCGAGTATCTGTGCAAACGGTATCCGGCGGTGCTCGACCTCGCGTTGCGCGGGTTCGCGCCACGGTTCGTGCGCGCGCTCTTCCGCCGCCGCCTCGACCGGTACGAAATGCGCGACCGGATCGGTCCCGCGAACGGCGAACCGGTGCTCGACATCCCGCTCATGTCCGGGGCGTGCATGCTGGTGCGGCGCAAGGTGGTCGACGCGACCGGCGGCTTCGATCCCCAATTCTTCCTCTATTTCGAGGATTACGATTGGAGCGTGCGCCTCAATGGCCTGACGCGCTCCGCCTACCTGCCGGCGATGCGCGCCGTCCATCACGGCGGCCGCGCGGCACGCAAGGGCATGCGGCACATCGGGTGGTTCGCGCGGAGCGGGGTCCGGTTCTACAACAAGCACGGCTGGCGATGGATCTGACGCACGCGGGGGGCGGCACTGCGCACGGACCGGTCGTCGTCACCGGCGCGAGCGGATTCATCGGTCGCGCGCTGTGCGCGCATCTGGCGGCAGCCGGCCGGCCGCATCGCGGCGTTGTCCGCCGCGTGCCCGCCCACGCGCCGCGTGCGACCCCGTTCGTTGCCGTCGGCGATCTCGCGACCACGCCCTCGGCAACGTTGGCGGCGGCGCTCCAAGACGCCTGCGCCGTCGTGCATCTCGCCGGCCGCGCGCACGCTCCTCGCGAGAGCGACGCGGAGGCGGCCGCCCATGACGCGGCCAATGCAGCCGCCACCGCGCGCCTCGCCGCCGCGGCGGCGGAGGCCGGCGTGCAGCGGTTCCTGTTCGCGAGCACCGTCAAGGTCCACGGCGAAGCGACGCGCCCGGGGCATCCCTGGCACGCCGGCGATCCGCTCGCGCCGCAGGACGCGTATGCACGCAGCAAGGTGGAGGCCGAGCGCCTGCTGGCGGCGGCGTGCGAAGGTGTCATGATGACGCCACTCGTCCTGCGGTTGCCGCTCGTCTACGGTCCGGGCGTGCGCGCGAACTTTCTTTCGCTCCTCGACGCCGTCGCGCGGCGCACGCCGCTGCCGCTCGATTCGATCCGGAATCGCCGCGATCTGTGTTACGTCGGCAACCTCGTGCATGCGATCGCGGCGCTCCTCGATTGCGTTCCGGCGCCGGCGGGAGCGTGGCTGGTGGCGGATGGCGAGGCGGTGTCCACGCCCGATCTCGTGCGGCGGCTCGCCGCCGCGCTCGGCGTCGCGCCACGCCTTTTCCCCTGCCCGGTCGCGCTCCTCGACATCGTCGGCAGGCTCACCGGACGCGGCGCAGAGATCGCGCGCCTCGTCGGATCGCTCGAAGTCGACGCCTCGCCGCTCTCGCGCCGGATCGGGCCGCCGCCGCACACGCTCGATCAGGGGCTCGCCGCGACGGTGCGGTGGTGGCGGGTCCGGCACGCGCTCTGACCGTTGCGCAGCGCGCGGGGCCACGGCCGGCCGCACCAAGTACAATCGCCTCTCACAAGTTCGCGAGAAACCGATGACTTCCCGTTCCCGTGGCCGCGGCGCCGATCAGCTGCGCCCCTTGCGGATCACCCGCAACTACACGCTGCACGCCGAAGGCTCGGTGCTGATCGAAGCCGGTGAGACCAGGGTTCTGTGCACCGCGAGTGTCGAGGAGGGCGTGCCGCCCTTTCTCAAAGGCAAGGGTCAGGGCTGGCTCACCGCCGAATACGGCATGCTGCCGCGCGCGACCAACACGCGCATGCGCCGCGAGGCGGCGGAGGGGCGCCAATCGGGACGCACGCAGGAGATCCAGCGGCTGATCGGACGCAGCCTGCGCGCCGTCACCGATCTCACGCGGCTCGGCGAGCGCACGCTCAAGATCGATTGCGACGTGCTGCAGGCCGACGGCGGCACGCGCTGCGCCTCGATCACCGGCGCGTACGTCGCGGTCGCCGACGCGATCGCCTGGTGCAAGGCGCGCGGCCTCGTCACGGCCGAGCCGCTCAACGATTTCGTCGCCGCGGTGTCGGTGGGCGTGGTCGGCGGCGTGCCGCTGCTCGACCTCGACTACGCGGAGGACTCCGGCTGCGATACCGACATGAACGTGGTGATGACGGGCGCCGGCGGCTTCGTCGAGCTGCAGGGCACGGCGGAGGGCGCGCCGTTCACGCGTGACGAAATGAACGAGCTGGTGGCGCTGGCCGGGCGCGGCATCCGCGAGCTGATCGCCGCGCAGAAAGCCGCGCTCGCCGTCGCGGCTTAAGGTTACGCCTACAGCTTCGATGGCGATGATCCCCCGCCTCGTCCTTGCCTCGAACAACGCCGGCAAGCTGCGCGAGTTCCGCCGCCTGCTCTCGCCGCTGTCGATCGAGGTGATTCCCCAGGCCGATCTCGACATCCGGGAAGCCGACGAGCCGCATGTCACGTTTGTCGAGAACGCGCTCGCCAAGGCCCGTCACGCGAGCGGCATGGCCGGGCTGCCGGCGCTCGCCGACGACTCGGGCATTTGCGTGCGCGCGCTGCGCGGCGCGCCAGGCGTGCAAAGCGCACGGTATGGCGGCGAGCCGCGGTCGGACGCGCGCAACAACGAGCGGCTGATCGCCGCGCTCGCCGGGATCGCCGACCGGCGCGCGCACTACGCGTGCCTGCTCGTGCTCGTCCACCACGCCGACGATCCGGAGCCGATCATCGCCGAGGGGGACTGGCATGGCACCATCATCGACGCGCCGCGCGGCGCCGGCGGCTTCGGCTACGACCCGCATTTCCTCGACGCGACGACCGGCCTCACGGCGGCCGAATTGCCGCTGGAACGGAAGAACGAGCTGTCGCATCGCGGCCGCGCGATGCGGATGTTGATCGCGAAGCTGCAGGCGGACGACCGGTGAGGCCGCGATTGAGCACGACCGCTCGCGGCACGACACCGCCCCCGGCCACCGCGCCGTTGCCGACGCTGGCCACGCCGCGCTTCACGGCGCTGCCGCCGCTGGCGCTCTACGTCCACCTTCCGTGGTGCGTGCGCAAATGCCCGTATTGCGATTTCAACTCGCACGAGGCGCGGGGCGACGTTCCCGAGGACGCCTACGTCGATGCGCTGCTCGCGGATCTCGAGTTCGCGCTGCCGTCGATCTGGGGCCGCCGCGTCAGCTCCGTATTCATCGGTGGCGGGACGCCAAGCCTTTTTTCCGCGGCGGCGATCGACCGGTTGCTCTCCGGCATCCGTGCCCGCGTTCCGCAGGCACCCGACGCGGAAGTCACGCTGGAAGCGAATCCGGGCACCTTCGAGCGCGCGCGCTTCGCCGGGTTCAAGGCGGCCGGAGTCAACCGGCTCTCGCTCGGGATCCAGAGCTTCCTGCCGCGGCATCTGCGGGCCCTCGGGCGCATCCACGACGCCGACGAGGCGCGCGCCGCGGCGGACGCCGCGCTCGCGATTTTCGACAACGTCAATCTCGACCTCATGTACGCGCTGCCGGAACAGACGCTGGCGGAGGCCGAAGCCGATGTTGCGGCGGCGCTCGCCCTGGGGCCGCCTCATCTTTCGTTCTACCACCTGACGCTGGAGCCGAACACGCTGTTCCATCGGCACCCGCCGCCGCTGCCCGACGACGACGCCGCCGCCGATATCGAGGAGGCGGTCCACGCCGCGGTCGCGGGCGCGGGCTATCGGCGCTACGAAACCTCGGCGTTCGCCCGCAGCGGTCGCGAATGCCGGCACAATCTCAATTATTGGCGGTTCGGCGATTACCTCGGCATCGGCGCGGGCGCCCATTCCAAGCTGTCGCTGCCGGATCGCGTCTTCCGCCAGACGCGCTGGAAGCAACCGCAACACTATATGGACGAGGTCATGCGGGGTACGCCGGTGCAGGACGAGACGACGGTGGGGAGAGGCGACATCGGCTTCGAGTTCATGTTGAACGCGCTGCGGCTGACCGAGGGTGTGGCCGCTGCCTCGTTTGCCGAGCGCACCGGTTTTCCGCTCGCGATCGTCGAGCGCGAACTTGCCGAAGCGGTGCGCCGCGGCCTGCTCGACCCTGATCCGGCGACGCTCCGGCCGACCGCGCTCGGGCGGCGATTCTTGAACGACCTGCAGGTGCTGTTCCTGAAGGACGCGCCGCAGGCCGCGTCGGCGCGCCCGCTCACCCGGCACGCGCGCGCCGGCGCAGGGGATCACGATGGATGACGGACAAAGTCACACGCTGACGCTGGTGGCGGCGGCCGAGGGCATCGCGGCCGGGACGCTCACCGCGCGCGCGCTCGCCGCGGCGCAGCTCGCGCGCGCCCTGGCGACCGACGGCGCGATCGAGGCGTGGGCACATCTCGATTCGGCGCACGTCGCGGCCAAAGCCCGGCGGCGCGACGCGGCGCCGATCACGGAGCGCGGCCCGTTGCACGGCATCGGGATCGGCGTGAAGGACATCATCGACACCGGGGATCTGCCGACCCAGCTCGGCACGCCGATTTACGACGGTCGGCGTCCGTTCCACGACGCCGAATGCATCACGCGGCTGAAGCGCGCCGGCGGCTACGTGTTCGGCAAGACCGTCACCACCGAATTCGCGTTCATGCATCCGGGCAAGACCAGGAACCCGTGGAACGCCCGGCATACGCCCGGCGGATCGTCATCGGGCTCCGCGGCCGCGGTCGCCGCCGGCCATGTCGCCGGGGCGCTCGGAACGCAAACCAACGGCTCGGTGATCCGCCCGGCCGCGTATTGCGGCGTGGTCGGATTCAAGCCGACCCGGGATGCGATACCGTTTGCCGGCACCAACGTCTTCAGCAAGACACTCGACCAGCTCGGCACGTTCACGCGCACGGTCGCCGACGCCGCGCGACTCGCGGGTCCGCTGGCCGATCCGGGCCGCATCGCCGCCTCCATTGCCCCGCTCGCCGCGCCGCCGCGCATCGCGTTCCTGGCGGGCTTTCCATGGACGCAGAACGACGGCGACGCCGACGCCGCGCTCGAAGGCCGCGGCGACGCGGTTGCGCGGGCACGCCGACGTCGTGCCGGTCGGCTATCCCGACGCCTGGCGGACCGCCAACGGCATTCTGCGCACGATCATGTTGTTCGAGGCCGCGGAGCAGATGGCGGCGCTGCAGGACCGCGAGCGGGCGCGCCTGTCGCGCGAGCTCAATGCCGCGCTCGACGAGGGCCGTGCGATCGCCCGCGCCGACTACACGGCGGCGCTCGGCCGGCGCGACCAGGCGATCCGTTCGTTTACCGACTGGTGCGCGGGTTTCGACGCGGTCCTGTCGCCCGCGGCGCCGGCGGCGGCGCCCGAAGGGCTCGATACGACGGGTGACCCCTCCTGTTGCACGCTGTGGTCGCTGCTGGGCTTTCCGGCGATCACGATTCCCGTCGGCCTCGTCGCCGGCATGCCGATCGGGATGCAGCTCGCGGCGGCGGCCGGCGCCGACGACCGGCTGCTCTCGGTCGCGGCATGGTGCGAGTCGCGGCTGCCGTTTCGCGGCCTCACGTGAATGGCCGTCAGCGCACGGCAAGGGTCGGCCGTTGACATCCGCTACGCGCAGAACTTGATCGCCCGATGAAACGCGCCAAGCACCACGCGCCGCCGCGGCCGCCGAAACCGCGCGACCCGGTGGCCGTCTCGCCGCTGCTGCGCAAAGGCGGCGCGCACGGCAAGACGACGGCGGCGAAGCGGCGGCAGCAAAAGGTCGCGCTGGCCAAGGCGCTGCGCGAGGAGGACGTCGCCGAATGAAGCGCTGGCCGCACGACCCGACGACGCTGTGCCGCAGCGACCTCGAACAGGGTCGCATGCGCGAGCTTTATATCGCCGCCGTCGATTCCACGCGCGCGCTGAACGACGAACAGCTGTCGGCGTCGCTCACCGCCACGCTCGCCCGGAAACCCAGCGGCGCCGGCTGGTGGATCTTCGCGTACGGCTCGCTGCTGTGGAACCCGCTGTTTCCGGTGGCGGAAATGCGACCGGCAAGGCTGCACGGCTTTCACCGCCAGTTCTGCCTCTGGTCACTCGCTTCACGGGGAACGCCGGAATGCCCGGGACTGGTGCTGGGTCTCGAGCGCGGCGGCGCCTGTCGCGGCGTGGCGATGCGGCTGCCGGCGCCGCTCGCGCTCGACGAATTGCATCTGTTGTGGCGGCGCGAGATGGTGGTCGGCTCGTACGTCCCGCGCTGGGTCGCGCTCGATGCCGACGGGCGCGCGCTGACGGCGCTGACCTTCGTCGTGCGCCGCGATCACCCGCAGTACGCGGGCAAGCTGTCGCTCGCGCGCAAGGTCGAGGTCATGGCCCGCGCGCGCGGCGCGTTCGGTTCGACGGCGGATTACCTGGAGCGCACGCGGATCGCGCTCGTCGCGCACGGAATCGTCGATGCCTACCTCGAGGAGCTGGCGGCGGAGCTCAACGCCACGCGCAGCCCGGAGTCGTGACCCGTCGAATGTGCCCCCTTGGCGCTGCGCGCCGTCCCCCCGAGGGGGAGCAATTCGCGCTTGGGACGGCCCGGCGCGCTCATATGGCCACGTGCCGCCCGCCGTCGACGTTGATCGTCTCGCCGGTCACGTAGCTCGCCTCCGCGACGAGGTAATGGACGGCCCTGGCGATGTCCTCGGGCGTGCCTTCGCGGCGCAGCGGCGTGTGCGAAATGATTCGCTGCCGCGACAGTTCATCGAACGCTTCGTCGTCGGGCCACAGGATCGGGCCCGGCGCGACGGCGTTGACGCGGACCTCCGGCGCGAGCTCGCGCGCGAGCGAGCGCGTGAGCCCCACGAGCCCCGCCTTGGCAATGGAATAGACGACGAAATTCTTGAGCGGGCGCTCGGCGTGGATGTCGGTGATGTTGACGATCGTGCCCTGGCTTTTTTTCAGCGCGGCCGCCGCCGCCTGCGCCAGGAACAAGGGCGCCCGCAGGTTGGTGCCGATGAGGTCGTCCCAATCGGCCGGCGAGATCTCGCCGACGGGCGTCTGGAAGAACGAGGACGCGTTGTTGACGAGGGCGTCGAGCCGGCCGTAGGTGGCGAGCGTCTGCTCGACGATTGCCGGGAGCTTGGCGAGGTCGAGCAGATCGGCCTGGATCAGCGCCACGGAATCCTGGCGCACGTGGTTGAGCTCCGCCTGGAGCAGCCGGGCTTCACCGGCGGAAGCGCGGTAGTGGAGCATCAGGTTGGCGCCAGCGGCGTGCAAGCGCCGGCAGATCGCGGCGCCGACCCGCTTCGCGCCGCCGGTGATCAGCACGCTCTTGCCATGCACGCCGGGCTCCCCTGTTCCGCGTTGGACTCGTTCGCTGGTGGATAAGTGCCTGACGGTACACTAGCATATCGACTGTCGCGCCGCATGCGCGCGCGTTCTCCCGCCTACTGCCTTGTCGTCCGCTCCCGCGCTGCCTCTTCCCGACGCCGATGCCCGCGCGCATTCCGCGCGTGTCCGTGCACACATCGCCGCCGACATCGCGGCGGCGGGCGGCTGGATCACGTTCGCGCGCTACATGGAGCAGGCACTCTATGCGCCGGGTCTCGGCTATTACGCGGCCGGTGCGACCAAGTTCGGCGCCGCGGGCGACTTCGTCACCGCGCCGGAGATGACGCCGCTCTACGCGCGGGCGCTCGCCGTGCAGGTGGCGGCGATCCTCGAGGCCGCGCCGGGCCGCGAAATCGTCGAGCTCGGCGCCGGCAGCGGCCGTCTGGCGGCCGATCTGCTGGTCGCGCTCGCCGCGCGCGGCGCCTCCCCCGCGCGGTATGCGATCCTCGAACCGAGTCCGGAGTTGCGCGAGCGCCAGCGGGCGACGATCGCCCGTGATGCGGAGGCGGAACTCATCCGCGTCTCCTGGCTCGATGCGCTGCCGCCGGCCATCGACGGCGCGATCATCGCCAACGAGGTCCTCGATGCGGTTCCCGTGCACCTCGTCGCACGGCAAGACGGAGTGATGCGCGAGCGTGGCGTGGTCGCCGCAACCGGAGCGGATGGAACAGCCGCCTTCGCCTGGGCCGAACGCCCCGCCGATGCGCGCCTCGCCGCGCTGGCGGCGGCGCGTTTCCCGGAGGGC
The DNA here is from genome assembly GCA_963810845.1 of uncultured beta proteobacterium. GTDB lineage: Bacteria > Pseudomonadota > Gammaproteobacteria > Burkholderiales > Casimicrobiaceae > CAIWHR01. The sequence continues at coordinate 30,070 of CAWEOX010000032.1, forward strand.
GGCGACTACCTGAGCGAGATCAACCCCGCGGCGGAGGCGCTGGTCCAGAGTGTCGGACGCCGCCTGCGCGCCGGGGCGGCGCTGCTGATCGATTACGGCTTTCCGGCGGCCGAGTATTACCACCCGCAGCGCGCCAGCGGAACCGTGATGTGCCATTATCGCCACCGCGCGCACGACGACCCATTCGTTTGGCCCGGGCTCACCGACATCACCGCGCACGTCGACTTTTCCGCGATCGCCGCCGCGGGCGCGCGGGCCGGGTTGCGGGTGGCCGGCTTCGTCCCCCAGGCGCAGTTCCTGCTGGGCTGCGGAATTCTCGACCTGCTGAAAGCGGTCGGCGCGCCGGAGTCGCTGGCCTACATCAAGGCGGCCGCCCCGGTGCAGAAGCTTCTGAGCCCCGCCGAGATGGGCGAGCTCTTCAAGGTGCTGGCGCTCACGAGATCCGACGGGATCGCGTGGCCCGGCTTCGCGCAGGGCGACCGCAGCCACCGTCTCTGAGCTAGACTTTGCGAGAGGAGAAACGTGATGGAATCGCCGATCGCCGCCAACAGCCTCGTCCTCGGATCCCTGCCGGCCCGGCATGCCCGTTACCGGCCGCATCACACCGCCGTGATCGTGCGCGGGGAAGCGGAAGGCGATCGCGAGATCCGCCTCGACTGGCGCGAATTCGACGCCTACGTGAACCGCTATGCCAACGCGCTTGCCGGTCTTGGCGTCGCGCGCGGCGATCGCGTGGCGACGGTGCTCGCGAACTCGCTCGAGCTGCTGGCGACGTACTGGGCATGCGCGAAGCTGGGCGCCGCGGCGGTGCCGCTGTCGCCGCTGCTCACCGCGACGGGGCTTGCCTCGCTGCTCGCCGACGCGCAGCCACGCGTGGTAGTCGCGGCGGCCGATAGTCTCGCGATGCTGGACGAGGTACGCGGGACGTCTCAATGCGCAGACGGCGCCGCACTGGGTGCTGACCGGCGCCGCCGCCGACGACGAGGCGCAAGGCTATCGCTCGTTCGGCGCGCTCATTGCCGGCGCCAGCGCCGCGCCGCCGGTCGCGCAGGTCGAAGCCGGCGATCTGCTGACGCTGATGTACACGTCGGGAACGACCGGGCTCCCCAAGGGAATCCAGCACACGCACTTCATCCGCGCGATGTACGCGACGACGATGGCCAACGCCTGGCGGATGGCGCCGGAGTCGGTCGTGCTGCACTCCGGCGCGCTGGTGTTCAACGGGGCGATGACGACGATGTTCCCGGCCTTCATGTCCGGCGCGACGTTCGTGCTCCACCGCGCATTCGACGCCGAAGCCTTCATCGCCACTGTCGAGCGCGAGCGCGTCACGCACACGATGCTGGTGCCCTCGCAGGTCATCGCGATCCTCAATGCGCCCGGCTTCGACCCGGCGCGGCTCGTGTCGCTGCAAATGATCCTGTCGCTGGGCGCGCCGCTGCACCGCGAATACAAGGACCGGTTGAACCGGTTGCTGCCGCATCGCTTCTATGAGCTGTACGGGCTGACGGAAGGGTTCATCACCGTGCTCGACCGCGACGACGCGCAGCGCAAGGCGGGCAGCGTCGGCGTGCCGCCGCCGTTCTACGACCTGCGCATCGTCGGCGACGACGGGCATGACCTGCCGCCCGGTGAAACCGGCGAGATCGTCGGCCGCGGCCCGATCACGATGCCGGGCTATTACGGCCGGCCCGACCTGACCGCGGCGGCATTGCGCGACGGCTGGCTTTATTCGGGTGATCTCGGCTACGTCGATGCCGACGGCTTTCTCTATCTCGTCGATCGCAAGAAGGACATGATCGATTCCGGCGGCATCAAGGTCTACCCGCGGGACATCGAGGAGATCGCGGCCCGGCACCCGGCCGTGCGCGAGGTCGCCGTCTTCGGAATCCCGCACGACAAGTGGGGCGAAACGCCCGCCTGTGCCGTGGTGCTGCGCGTCAAGGGAAAGCATTGCGGCCGACGAACTGAAGGCGTGGATCAACGCGCGCGTCGACGCGAAGTATCAGCGTCTCGATCGCGTGTTGCTGCTGCGATGATTTCCCGCGCAACGCCGCCGGCAAGACGCTTGAAGCGCGATTTGCGCGCACCATTCTGGGTCGGACGCGAGCAGAAGATTTGACGCGACCGCTCGCCGCGGCGGACCGCCGCACCCCCTAGCGCCCGCCGGCGCCAGAAGGCAGAATTGGCGGCCGATCTCCCGGCGGAGCGACGCCATGAGGCTCGGCAGCGGTTGCGGTGACGGCTGCGGCGCCAGCGAATATGGCGCGCGGTCGTGTCCACGAGGAGACCCCATGCCGGAGCGGCGCTGCGCCGGCGTTCGGCGGTGCCCCGCGCCGGCGGTGGCGTCATCCTGCGCGATGGCGTGCGGGCTGCTGGCGGCGCACCCGGCGATGGCGCAACGCGCCGGCGCGCTGATCGTCACCTACGCCTCGCCCACGCTGAAGAGGATCGACGAGACGCGGATCGTGCGCGTGGGCTACCGCGAAAATTCGCCACCGTTCGCGTTCCTCGACGCGAAGAAGAAGCCGATCGGGTACTCGCTCGACCTGTGCGAAATCGTCGTCGACGAGATCGCCAAGGAAGTCGGCAAGGACCTCGAGGTCGAATACCGGCCCGTGACGCCCGAGAACCGCTTCGAGATGGTGAGCTCCGGCGCGATCGACCTCGAATGCGGCTCGTCGACGAACACGGCCGAGCGGCGCAAGGTCGTCGCCTTCTCGCCGACCACGTTCGTCACCGGCACCAAGCTCCTGGTGCGGCGCGGCAGCGGCATCCGGTCGCTGCGCGATCTCGAGGGCAAGACCATCGTGCTCACGCGCGGCACGGTCCACGAGGCGGCGATCCCCAAGCTCGCCCAGCGGCAGAAGCTCTCGATCAACTTCATCTTCGCCGCCGATCACAACGAGTCGTTCCGGCTCTTGGCCGAGGGCAAGGCGAATGCCTTCGCCAACGACGACGTGCAGCTCTACGGGATGCTGGCGGAAACCCGCTCGGCCAGCGATTTCCGCGTCGTCGGCGATTTCCTGACCTACGCCGACTATGCGCTGATGCTGCACAAGGACGATCCGGACTTCGCCGAAGTCGTCGACCGCGCATTCCACCGGCTTGCGGGAAGCCGCGAGATCGTCGCGATCTACGAGCGCTGGTTCATGAAGCCGCTGCCGTCGGGCGAGCGTCTCAACCTGCCGATGAGTCCGCACCTCGAGGAGATCTTCCGGGTGCAGGGCCTGCCCGGCGACTGAAGCCGAACCCGGCGAATCGGCGCGCGCCGCCGCGCGCACGCGAACATCGAGCCGCATCCGAAGAGGAGAAGCATCATGGGCATCGCCAACGATCACGACCCGACCGAGACCCAGGAGTGGGTCGACTCGCTGCGCGCGGTTCTGCAGCAGCAGGGGCCCGAACGGGTGCGCTGGCTGCTCGGCCGGTTGCGCGACGAGGCGCTGAAAACCGGCACGATGCCGCCGTTTCTCGCCACCACGCCTTATCGCAACACGATTCCGCCGCAGCACGAGGAAAAATCGCCCGGCAACCGCGAGCTCGAGCACAAGATCCGCGCGGCGATCCGCTGGAACGCGGTGGCGATCATCCTGCGCGCGAACAAGGAGTCGTCCGAGCTGGGCGGCCACATCGCGAGCTTCCAGTCCTCGGCGCTGCTCTACGACGTGGGCTTCCAGCATTTCTGGCATGCGCCCACCGACAGCCATGGCGGCGACCTGCTCTACGTGCAGGGTCACGTCTCGCCGGGGATCTATGCGCGTGCGTTCGTCGAGGGGCGGCTTTCCGAGCAGAAGCTCCTCAACTACCGCCAGGAAAGCGAGGGCAATGGCATTCCGTCCTATCCGCACCCGTGGCTGATGCCCGATTTCTGGCAGTTCCCGACGGTGTCGATGGGTCTCGGCCCGCTGATGGCCATCTACCAGGCGCGCTTCCTCAAGTACCTCGACGGGCGCGGGCTCGCGAAGACCGACAACCGCAAGGTGTGGGCGTTCCTGGGCGACGGCGAATGCGACGAACCCGAATCGCTGGGCGCGATCTCGCTCGCCGGCCGCGAACGGCTCGACAACCTCGTCTTCGTCATCAACTGCAACCTGCAGCGGCTCGACGGCCCGGTGCGCGGCAACGGCAAGATCATCCAGGAGCTGGAAGGCGTCTTCCGCGGCGCCGGCTGGAACGTGATCAAGGTCGTCTGGGGCTCGACCTGGGACCCGCTGTTCGCCAAGGACAAGGACGGCATCCTGCTGAAGCGGATGGAGGAGTGCGTCGACGGGCAATACCAGGACTTCAAGAGCAAGAACGGCGCCTACGTGCGCGAGCATTTCTTCAACTCGCCGGAATTGAAGGCGCTGGTCGCCGACCTCTCCGACGAGGAGGTGTGGAAGTTGAGCCGCGGCGGCCACGATCCGTTCAAGGTCTACGCCGCGTACGCCGCGGCGGTGAAGCACACGGACCAGCCGACGGTGATTCTCGCGAAGACGGTCAAGGGCTATGGCATGGGCGAGTCGGGCGAAGGCCAGATGATCGCGCACCAGGCGAAGAAGATGACGCAGGAGGCGCTGAAGCAATTCCGCGATCGCTTCGACATTCCGATGCCCGACGACCAGATCGCCGCGAATGCCGTTCATCTCGTTCGCGCCCGACAGTCCGGAGGCGAAGTACCTCGCCGAGCGCCGCGCGGCGCTCGGCGGCTACCTGCCGCAACGGCGGCGCAAGTCCGCGGCGCTCGTGCCGCCGCCGCTGTCGACCTTCGACCGGCTGCTGCAAAGCTCGGGCGAGCGCGAGATCTCGACGACGATGGCGATGGTGCAGATGCTGGGCACGCTGCTGCGCGACAAGACCATCGGCAAGCACATCGTGCCGATCGTGCCCGACGAGTCGCGGACCTTCGGCATGGAGGGGATGTTCCGCCAGCTCGGCATCTACTCGGCGCTAGGCCAGCTCTACAAGCCGCAGGACGCCGACCAGCTCATGTATTACCGCGAGGACAAGGCGGGCCAGGTGCTGCAGGAGGGGATCAACGAAGCCGGCGCGATGAGCTCGTGGATCGCGGCGGCGACGTCGTATTCCACGAACAACGTGCCGATGATCCCGTTCTACATCTACTACTCGATGTTCGGCCTGCAGCGGGTCGGCGATCTCGCGTGGGCGGCGGGCGACATGCGCGCCCGCGGCTTCCTGCTGGGCGGGACGGCGGGGCGCACCACGCTCAACGGCGAAGGGCTGCAGCACGAGGACGGCCACAGCCACGTGCTCGCGTCGACGATCCCCAATTGCGTCGCGTACGACCCGACGTTCGCCTACGAGGTCGTGGTCATCGTCCGCGACGGCCTCCGCCGCATGTACGAGGAGCAGGAGGACGTCTACTACTACATCACGCTGATGAACGAGAACTATGCGCACCCGGCGATGCCGGCCGGCGCGGAGGAGGGCATCGTCCGCGGCCTGTATCTGCTCAAGGCCGGCGGCAAGGGCAAGGGGCCGCGCGTGCAGCTGATGGGCAGCGGCACGATCCTGCGCGAGGTGATGGCCGCCGCCGATCTGCTGCGCGAGGACTGGAAAGTCACCGCCGATCTCTGGAGCGCGACCAGCTTCAACGAGCTGCGCCGCGACGGCATGAGCGCCGAGCGCTGGAACCTGCTGCATCCCACAGCGGCCGCGGCGCAAGAGCTTCATCGAATCGGCGCTCGAGGGCAACAACGGGCCGGTCGTCGCCGCGACCGACTACATGCGCGCCTACGCCGATCAGGTGCGCAGCTACATTCCGCGCCGCTACGTCGTGCTCGGCACCGACGGCTTCGGTCGCAGCGACTATCGCGCCAAGCTGCGCCGCTTTTTCGAGGTCAACCGCCATTACGTGACCGTGGCGGCGCTGAAGGCGCTCGCCGACGACGGCGAGATCAAGCCGCAGGTCGTCGCGGAGGCGATCGCGAAATACGGGCTCGACACCGAGCGACCCGATCCCTGGACCGTCTAGCGGCGAGCGCACGCGGGATCCACGGTCGACGACGGTCATCCTCGTCTCGCCACCAGAGAAGCCTGGAGAAGAATCATGGCAACAGTGACCGAAGTGCGGGTGCCGGACATCGGCGATTTCAAGGATGTGCCGGTGATCGAGGTGATGGTCAAGCCGGGCGACGTCGTCAAGCCCGAGGATTCGCTCGTCACGCTCGAGTCGGACAAGGCGACGCTGGACGTGCCGGCGCCGGCGGCGGGCACCGTCAAGGAGATGAAGGTCAACGTCGGCGACAAGGTCAGCGAAGGCAGCCTGATTCTGCTGCTGGAGTCGGCTGCGCCAGCGGCGCAAGCGGCGCCGCCAGCCGCGCGCCCAAGACCGCGGTATCGCCGCCCCCGGCGCCCGCCAGCACGCCGGGCGGCGTCGCCGAAGTCCGCGTGCCGGACATCGGCGATTTCAAGGATGTGCCGGTGATCGAGGTGCTGGTGAAGCCGGGCGACACGGTGAAGGCCGAGGATGCGCTCGTCACGCTCGAGTCCGACAAGGCCACGATGGACGTCCCGGCACCCCTCGGCGGCGTCGTGCGGGACGTGCTGGTCAAGGTGGGCGACAAGGTCTCGGAAGGGTCGGTGGTGCTCACGCTGGCGACCGCCGGCGAGTCCGCGCCCGCGGCACCCGCGCCGGCGGCGTTGGCGCCTGCACCGTCGTCAGCGCCGTCGCCGATCGCCGCCGCCGCGCCGGCACCCGCCGCCGCACCCGCGACGTCCGGCGCGATCGACGAGTCCGGCTTCCTGCTGGCCTACGCGGGCCCCGGCGTGCGCAAGCGGGCGCGCGAGCTCGGCGTGGATCTCGGCCGCGTGCAGGGCAGCGGCCCGAAGGGTCGCATCCTGAAAGAGGACGTCGAGGCCGCCGCCAAAGGCGCGTCCGCGGCGGCCAAGGCAGCGCCCGCGGCGCCGGGCGGTGCGGGCATCGGGGTCGAGCTGCTGCCGTGGCCGAAAATCGACTTCACCAAGTTCGGCGAAGTCGAGACGAAGCCGCTCGCGCGGATCAAGAAGATCTCGGCGGCCAACCTGCATCGCAACTGGGTGATGATCCCGCACGTCACCAATCACGACGACGCCGACATCACCGACCTCGAAGCGTTTCGCGTCCAGTTGAACAAGGAGAACGAAAAGTCGGGCGTCAAGGTCAGCATGCTGGCCTTCATGATCAAGGCGGCGGTGGCCACGCTGCAGAAGTTCCCCGACTTCAACGCGTCGCTCGACGGCGAGAATCTCATTCTCAAGAAGTACTACCACATCGGCTTTGCCGCCGACACGCCGCAAGGACTCGTCGTGCCGGTGATCCGCGATGCCGACAAGAAGGGCGTGATCGACATCGCCAAGGAGATGGGCGAGCTCGCCAAGCTCGCCCGCGACGGCAAGCTCAAACCCGACCAGATGCAGGGCGGCTGTTTCACCATCTCGAGCCTGGGCGGCATCGGCGGCATCTACTTCACGCCGATCATCAATGCGCCGGAGGTCGCGATCATGGGCGTGTGCCGGTCGTTCTGGAAGCAGGTCTCGACCGACGGCAAGACGTCGTCGTGGCGGTTCCTGCTGCCGTTGTCGCTGTCGTGGGACCATCGCGTGATCGACGGCGCCTCGGCGGCGCGCTTCAACAACCACTTCGCCGCGCTGCTCGCCGACATGCGGCGCATCATCATCTAACGGACACGAGGCCGCCATGGCAACGACGATCGAAGTGCGGGTCCCCGACATCGGCGACTTCAAGGACGTGCCGGTGATCGAAGTGCTGGTCAAGGCCGGGGACACGGTGAAGGCCGAAGACGCGTTGGTGACGCTCGAGTCCGACAAGGCGACGATGGACGTGCCGTCGCCGGCGGCCGGAACCGTGGCGGAATTGAAGGTCAAGGCCGGTGACAAGGTCTCCGAAGGGAGTCTGATCCTCACGCTGACGACTGCCGATGCGGGCGCTGCGGCGCCCGCGCCGAAGGCGGCGGCGCCCTCACCCCAAGCCGCTCCCGCGGGCGCGAGCGGAGCCGCAAGCGGCGGGTGCGGCGGCCGCACCGGCGGCGACCCCGCGGCGCCTGCCCCCACCGCGGCGACGTACGCGGGCAAGGCCGACATCGAATGCGAAATGCTCGTGCTGGGCGCGGGGCCCGGCGGCTATTCCGCCGCGTTCCGCGCAGCCGACCTCGGCATGAAGACCGTGCTGGTCGAGCGCTATCACACGCTCGGCGGCGTCTGCCTCAACGTCGGCTGCATCCCGTCCAAGGCGCTCCTGCATACCGCCTCGGTGATGGACGAGGTCAAGGCGATGGGCGGCCACGGCATCCGGTACGGCGCCCCGGAAATCGACCTCGACAAGCTGCGCGCATTCAAGGACGGCGTGGTGAACAAGCTGACCAGCGGACTCGGCGGGATGGCCAAAGCGCGCAAGGTGCAGGTCGTGCACGGCATCGGGCGCTTCCTCGATCCGCATCATCTCGAGGTCGAGCTCACGAGCGGCAAGGGCCGCGCGACGACCGGGGAGAAGAAGACGATCCGGTTCCAGAAGGCGATCATCGCCGCCGGCAGTCAGGCGGTGAAGCTGCCGTTCCTGCCGGAGGATCCGCGCGTGGTCGACTCCACCGGCGCGCTGCTGCTAAAGTCGATTCCGAAGCGCATGCTGGTCATCGGCGGCGGCATCATCGGCCTCGAAATGGCCACCGTGTATTCGACGCTGGGCGCGCGCATCGACGTCGTCGAAATGCTGGACATCATGATGACCGGCGCCGACCGCGATCTCGTCAAGGTGTGGGAGAAGAAGAATGCCGGGCGCTTCGACAGCGTGATGCTGAAGACGAAGACGGTGTCCGGGGAAGCGACGGCGGCCGGGATCAAGGTCGGCTTCGAAGGGGCGAAGGCGCCCGCCGAGGCGCAGCTCTACGACCTCGTGCTGGTGGCGGTTGGCCGCAGCGCCAACGGCAGGGCGATCGCCGCCGACAAGGCCGGCGTGACCGTCACCGACCGCGGCTTCATTCCCGTCGACAAGCAGATGCGCACCAACATCGCGCACGTCTACGCGATCGGCGACATCGCCGCCCAGCCGATGCTCGCGCACAAGGCCGTGCACGAAGGGCACGTCGCCGCCGAGGCCGCGGCCGGACAGCCGTCGCGCTTCGACGCGCGCCAGATTCCGTCGGTCGCCTATACCGACCCCGAGGTGGCCTGGGCCGGGCTCACCGAAGACGAGTGCAAGGCGCAGGGCATCAAGTACGGCAAGGCCGTCTTCCCGTGGGCGGCCTCGGGGCGCGCCATCGCCAACGGCCGCGACGAAGGCTTCACCAAGCTGCTGTTCGACGAGGCGACGCACCGCTGCATCGGTGGCGGCATCGTGGGCGCGCACGCCGGCGATCTGATCAGCGAGGTGTGCCTCGCCGTCGAGATGGGCTGCGACCCGGTCGATATCGGCAAGACGATACATCCGCATCCGACGCTCTCCGAAAGTGTCGGCATGGCGGCGGAACTGTTCGAGGGTGTCTGCACCGACCTGCCGCCGCAGAAGAAGCGCTGACGCGAGATCGTCACGCCTGACGCACAACGACGTTGAAGTCCGGGAGAACGCGCATGGACAGGACCCACAAGCCGCTTTACAAGTCGCTCTATTTCCAGGTCATCGTCGCCATTGTCGCGGGGGTCGTGCTCGGCTTCTTCAATCCCGAGTGGGGGGCGGCGATGAAACCGCTCGGCGACGGCTTCATCAAGCTCATCAAGATGATCATCGCCCCGATCATCTTCTGCACCGTCGTCGTCGGCATCGCGGGCATGGAGGACATGAAGAAGGTCGGCAAGACCGGCGGCCTCGCCCTCCTGTACTTCGAGATCGTCAGCAGCATCGCGCTGATCGTCGGACTCACGATCGTCAATCTGGTGGCGCCGGGCACCGGCATGAACATCGACCCCGCGTCGCTCGACACCAAGGCCGTCGCCGCGTTCACCAAGCCGGGCCAGATGCAGAGCACGCAGGAGTTCCTGCTCAACATCATCCCCAACACGCTGGTCGACGCGTTCGCCAAGGGCGAGATCCTGCAGGTGCTGCTGATCGCCGTCCTGTTCGGCTTCTGCCTGCACAAGTTCGGCGGCCGCGGCACGCTGGTGTTCGACGTCATCGAAAAGACCTCGCACGTGCTGTTCGCGATCGTCGGCCTCATCATGCGACTGGCGCCGGTCGGCGCCTTCGGCGCGATGGCCTACACGATCGGCAAGTACGGCCTCGGGTCGCTCCTGTCGCTCGGCAAGCTGATGGGGACGTTCTATCTCACCTGCCTCGTCTTCATCCTGGTCGTGCTGGGGATCATCGCCGCGTGGCACGGCTTTTCCATCCTGAAGTTCATCCGCTACATCAAGGAGGAGCTCCTGATCGTCCTTGGCACGTCGTCGTCCGAATCCGTGCTGCCGCGGATGATGGCCAAGATGGAGAACCTGGGGGTCAAGAAGTCGACGGTCGGCCTCGTCATTCCGACCGGGTACTCGTTCAACCTCGACGGCACGTCGATCTACCTCACCATGGCCGCGGTGTTCATCGCCCAGGCGACCAACACGCAGATGACGCTCACCCAGCAGCTCACGCTGCTCGCGGTGCTGCTGCTGACGTCGAAAGGTGCCGCCGGCGTCACCGGCAGCGGCTTCATCGTGCTCGCCGCCACGCTCTCCGCGGTGGGCAATGTGCCGGTCGCCGGCCTCGCTCTGATCCTCGGCATCGATCGGTTCATGTCGGAAGCGCGGGCGCTGACGAACCTGATCGGCAACGGCGTGGCCACCGTCGTCGTCGGCAAGTGGTGTCACGAGCTCGATACCGAGCGGATGAAGAAGGTGCTCAACAACGAGACCGAGGACGACGCGGAGGAGCCGGAACGGATCATCGACGCGGTCGAGGAGCACATGCCGGTCAAGGCCGCATAGCCGAAAGAGTGCGGCGTTCCGGACGCGTAGAAACCCGGCCGTCAACATGAACGCAACGACGGGACCGAGTCCCGGGGCCACGACGCCGGGTCGGCTGCACCGGATCGTCATCGTCGGCGGCGGTGCCGGCGGGCTCGAGCTCGCGACCCGGCTCGGCGACAAGCTCGGGCGTGCCCATCGTGCGCACGTCACGCTGATCGAGAAATCCCGGACCCACTTCTGGAAGCCGCATCTGCACGAGCTTGCCGCCGGCAGCATGGACATCGGCGTGTACCAGACCAACTATCTGGCGCAGTCGCACTGGCACTCGTTCTTCTACCGGATCGGCGAGATGATCGGGCTCGACCGGGCGCGGCGCGTCGTGCACGTCGCGCCGTTCGTCGACGAGGATGGAGACGAGGTGACGTCGTTGCGCAGCTTCGGCTACGACACGCTGGTGATCGCGATCGGGAGCCTCACCAACGATTTCGGCACTCCCGGCGCCCGCGAGCAC
>CAWEOX010000033.1:0-78715 GCA_963810845.1 uncultured beta proteobacterium
CGCAGCATGGCGCGGCGCCGGCCGCGGTCCCGGCCGACGGGCAGCGCGAAACCTGACCGGCGACTCCCCGATGACGCTCCCGGCCGACGGCGCGGCGACGATGCCCGCGTATCTCGACCTCGCCCCGATCGACCACGTCGAGGGCAGCGTCGCGCTGCCCGGCTCGAAAAGCATCTCCAACCGGACGTTGCTGCTGGCCGCGCTCGCCTCCGGGACGACACGGGTGCGCGGACTGCTCGACGCCGACGACATCGACCGGATGCGCGATGCGCTTGCGCGCGCTTGGCGTCGCGGTCGAGCCGGCCGGCGACGCGGCGATCTCGTCGTGCACGGCGCCGGCGGCGCGTTCCCGTGAAGGCGGCGCGAGCTCTTCCTCGGCAATGCCGGGATGGCGTTCCGGCCGCTGACCGCGGCGCTGGCGCTCGCCGGCGGCCACTACGAGCTCGACGGCGTGCCGCGGATGCACGAGCGGCCGATCGGCGATCTGGTCGACGCGCTGCGTGCGCTCGGCGCCGACATCGCTACCTCGGCCGCGACGGCTTTCCGCCGCTGGCCATCGGCCCGGGCACGCGGCGCCGCGGCGCATGCCCGACCGGGTCGCGGTGCGCGGCAACGTGTCGAGCCAGTTCCTCTCCGCGCTGCTGATGGCGCTGCCGCTCGTCACTGCGCGCACGCGGCGCGCGATCACCGTCGACGTCGACCGGCGAGCTCATTTCGCGGCCTTACGTCGCGATCACGACCAACCTGATGCGGCGCTTCGGCGTCGACGTCGAGGAAGCGACGAGGCGAGCGTTCGCGTCCCGGCGCGGCGCGCGTACGCAGCCCGGGCACGATCCACGTCGAAGGCGACGCGTCGGCGGCATCGTATTTTCTCGCCGCCGGCGCGATCGGCGGCGGCCCGGTGCGCGTGACCGGGGTGGGCCGCGAACTCGATCCAGGGCGACGTCGCGTTCGCCGACGTGCTCGCGCGGATGGGCGCCGACGATCGACTACGGCGACGACTGGATCGAGGCGCGGCCGGGGCGCCGCTCGCGGGCATCACGGTCGATTGCGTCGCGATTCCCGACGCCGCGATGACGCTCGCCGTGGTCGCGCTGTTCGCCGCGGGCCGACCACGCTCACCGGATATCGCGAGCTGGCGCGTGAAGGAGACCGACCGCATCGCGGCGATGGCGGCCGAGCTGCGCAAGCTCGGGGCGACCGTCGAGGCGGGCCCGGATCGGCTGACGGTCGCGCCGCCGCGCGCGCTCGTGCCCGCGACGATCGACACCTACGACGATCACCGGATGGCAATGTGCTTCTCGCTCGCCGCGCTCGGCGGCGTCGCCGGTGCGGATCAACGACCCCGGGTGCGTGCGCAAGACGTTTCCCGATTATTTCGCGGTTGGCGCGATCGCGGCCGGTGCGCTGAGCGCCGTGAGCCGAGCGAGCGCCGCCGGTGATCGCGATCGACGGGCCCGCCGCATCCGGCAAGGGGACGATCGCCGCCGGCGTCGCGCGCGCGCTGGGTTTCCACCTGCTGGACAGCGGCTCGCTGTACCGCCTGGTGGCGCTCAAGGCGCTGCGGACCGGGCATCGCCGCTCGACGACGAGCGCGGCGCTCGCGGCGGCTGCCGCGCGCTCGACGTCGAATTCGCCGACGGGCGGATGCTGCTCGACGGGGCGACGTCACGACGCCATCCGCGGCGAGGACGTCGGCGCTGCGGCGTCCCGGGTGGCCGTCCATGCCGGGCGTGCGCACCGCGCTGATCGACGCGGCAGCAGGCATTCCGGCGCCCCCCGGGGCTGGTCGCCGACGGGCGGGACATGGGCACCGTCGTGTTCCCGGACGCGCGCGCTCAAGGTGTTCGTGACGGCAAGCCCCGAGGAGCGGGCGCGGCGGCGGCATAAGCAGTTGATCGAAAAAGGAATCTCGGTTAAATTGAAGGTCTTTTGCGCGACATCGGGAGCGCGACGCGCGCGACGCCGGCCGGGCGGCTGCACCGCTCAAGCCGGCCGCCGATGCCGTGATCCTGGATACGACGCGAATGACGATCGACGCCGCCGTCGCCTTCGTGCTCGAGCGCTACCGCGCTGCGGCACCGCGGCGTTCGGGGACAAACGCAGCGAAGATCGAACGAGGGTCCGGCTGTCCCGGGTCGCGGGCGGACCCGTGCAAGGCCCCGTCGCGTGCTCTAGCCGGCGCTCCGCTGCGGATTCACCAACCAGCCCGCCGCGCGAGACAAAGGGTTCTCGCCCCCGGCGGCGTCATTGACTGAAAAGGAACCAACCCACCATGGCTAACGCCACCCCCAGCATCGCCCGCCCCACTCCGCCGATGGAAAACTTCGCCGCGCTGTTCGAGGAAAGCCTCTCGCCGGCAGGAGATGCGCCAGGGCGAACTCATCACCGCCGAAGTCGTGCGCGTCGACTACAACATCGTCGTCGTCAACGCCGGACTCAAGTCCGAAAGCTTCATTCCGATCGAGGAATTCAAGAACGACAAGGGCGAAGTCGAAGTCAAGCCCGGCGACTTCGTCACCGTCGCCATCGAAAGGCTGGAAGACGGCTACGGCGAGACCAAGCTGTCGCGCGACAAAGCCAAGCGCCTCAAGGCCTGGCAGGATCTGGAAGCCGCGATGGAGCAGGGCACGATGGTCTCCGGCCTGGTCACCGGCAAGGTGAAGGGCGGCCTCACGGTGATGGTCAACGGCATCCGCGCGTTCCTGCCCGGTTCGCTGGTCGACATCCGTCCGGTCAAGGACACGACGCCGTTACGAGAACAAGGCGATCGAATTCAAGGTCATCAAGCTCGACCGCAAGCGCAACAACGTCGTCGTGTCGCGCCGGGCCGTGCTGGAGCGAGCCTGGGCGAGGAGCGCGAGAAGCTCCTGTCGACGCTGAAGGAAGGCGCGGTCGTCAAGGGCATCGTCAAGAACATCACCGACTACGGCGCGTTCGTCGATCTGGGCGGCATCGACGGCCTGCTGCACATCACCGACCTGGCCTGGCGCCGCGTCAAGCATCCGTCGGAAGTGCTCGCGGTCGGTGACGAAGTCGCCGCCAAGATCCTCAAGTTCGACCAGGAGAAGAACCGCGTTTCGCTCGGCATGAAGCAGCTCGGCGAAGATCCGTGGGTCGGCCTGTCGCGCCGCTACCCGACAAGCACGCGCCTGTTCGGCAAGGTCACCAACATCACCGACTACGGCGCGTTCGTCGAGATCGAGCCGGGGATCGAAGGCCTGGTGCACGTCTCCGAAATGGACTGGACCAACAAGAACATCCATCCGACCAAGGTCGTGCAGCTGGGCGACGAAGTCGAAGTCATGATTCTCGAGATCGACGAGGAGCGCCGCCGGATCTCCCTCGGCATGAAGCAGTGCATGTCGAACCCGTGGGACGACTTCGCGATGAACCACAAGAAGGGCGACAAGGTCGCGGACAGATCAAGTCGATCACGGACTTCGGCGTGTTCGTCGGCCTGCCGGGTGGCATCGACGGCCTCGTCCACCTGTCGGATCTGTCGTGGACGCTGCCCGGCGAAGCCGCCGTGCGCGACTACAAGAAGGGCCAGGAAGTCGAGGCCGTGGTGCTCGCGATCGACGTCGAGCGCGAGCGGATCTCGCTCGGCATCAAGCAGATGGACGGCGATCCGTTCACCAACTACGTCGCGCTGCACGACAAGGGCCACGTCGTCAGCGGCACGGTCAAGTCGCTCGACGCCAAGGGTGCGGTGATCGCGCTCGACGGCGAGGTCGAGGGCTATCTGCGCGCGTCGGAAGTCGCGCGCGACCGGGTCGAGGACATCCGCACGCACTTGAAGGAGGGCGACGCGGTCTCGGCGATGATCATCAACATCGACCGCAAGAACCGCTCGATCAACCTCTCGATCAAGGCCAAGGACCACGCCGAAGAGACCGAGGCGATGCAGAACATCAAGGCGGAGACGGCGGGCACCACCACCGGGACGACCAACCTCGGCGCGCTGTTGCGCGCCAAGATGGATAACAAGACCAACGAGTAAGCGGACCCCGTGATGACCAAATCGGAGCTGATCGACCGCCTGGCGGTGCAGTTTCCGCAGCTGGTTGCCAAGGACGCCGAACTCGCCGTCAAGATGGTCCTCGACGCCATGGCCGAAAGCCTGGCGAAGGGGGAGCGCATCGAGATCCGCGGGTTCGGCAGCTTCGGCCTCAATTACCGCCCGCCGCGGACCGGGCGCAATCCCAAGTCCGGCGAGCGGGTGCAGGTGCCGCAGAAGCACGTGCCCCATTTCAAGGCCGGCAAGGAATTGCGCGAGCGGGTCGACTTCAAGAAAATCGGCGTGATGCAAGCGCTGCGCTGGATCGTCGGGGCCGTGCTGTTCCTGGCGCTGCTGCTGCTGTCGCTCCAGAATTCCGAGCTGGTGACGCTCAAGTTCTACCACTGGTGGAGCTGGCAGGCGCCGCTGATCTTCATCGTGCTGATCGCGTTCGCCGTGGGCGTGGCGGCGGGGCTTCTCGCCGGCGCCATCCGCGCGGCGCGGTTGAAGCGGCAATTGAACCGCTTGCGCCGCGCCCGGGCGAGGCATGATGTCGCGCCGGCGCCGCACGGGGCGATCCCGGCCAGGCGTGCGGAAAACGCCGCCAGCGCCGTGAACTTCGCGCAGGGCGGACCCCTCGACGGCGTCTGAGCACGCGTCGACGCTCGCCACGCTCCCCTATGTTCCGGCCCTGCCGACGCTAACGACCGCAGACGCGCGTGGATTTCGATCTCTGGTGGCTGCTGCCGATTCCCGCGGTGTTCTTCGCGCTGGGATGGATCGCCGCGCGCATCGACATCAAGCACCTGTTGCGCGAATCGCGCGCGTTGCCGCTGTCGTATTTTCGCGGCCTCAATTTCCTGTTGAACGAGCAACCGGACAAGGCGATCGAGTCGTTCATCGAGGTGGTCAAGGTCGACCCACAGACGATCGACCTGCATTTCGCGCTGGGCAGCCTGTTCCGCCGCCAGGGCGAAATCGACCGCGCCATCCGAATGCACCAGAACCTTCTCGACCGCCCCGACCTGCCCGCGGATAAGCGGGAGGCAGCGACCTTCGAGCTCGCGCAGGATTTTCACCGCGCGGGATTGCTCGATCGCGCCGAGGAGCTCTTCACCAAGCTCGCGGGCACGCCGTTCGAGCATCCGTCGCTCGGTTCCTTGCTGTCGATCTACGAGCAGGAGAAAGACTGGCCGAAGGCGATCAGCGTCACCCGGCGGATGGAAGCGATCGCGAAGCAGCCGTATTTCAAGGAGATCGCGCACTACGATTGCGAGCTCGCGCAGGCGGCGCTGCTCAAGAACGAATTCAGCGCGGCGCGCGGCTACATCGAGCAGGCACTGGCGGAATACAAGGCCTGCGCGCGGGCGACGATGCTGCTGGGCGACCTGCACGCGCAGCAGGGCGAGCAGGACGACGCCATCGCGGCATGGCAGCGGATCGAAACGCAGGATCCGACGTTCCTGTCGCTGGTCGCGGAGCGCCTCGCCGACGCGTACCGGAAGACCGGCCGCACGCCGCAGGGCCTGCGCGTGCTGAAGTCCTACCAGGAACAATCGCCGTCGCTCGACATCCTCAATACCGTCTTCGCGCTGACACTCGCGGAGGAAGGTCCGGCCGCCGCGGGGACGCTGATCAAGGACGAGCTCGCGCGGAATCCGACGCTGCTGGGGCTCGACCGGTTGCTCGAAGCGCAGCTGCTGGCGGCGCCGGCCGAGCGCCGCCACGACCTCGAGCTCGTCAAGCAGCTCGTGGGCCAGCACATCAAGCGCCTCGGCATGTACAAGTGCGAGCACTGCGGATTCCGCGCCAAGCAGTACTACTGGCGCTGCCCCGGCTGCGGCAAATGGGAGACGTACTCGCCGCGGCGTACCGAAACCCCGGACGGGTACGCCTGATGGGGAAGCTGCGCCCGCGGGTGCGCCATCCCGCCCTGCCCGGAACGCCGCGGGCAAAGGCCGGGATGGCGCTGGCCCTGAGCGTCAGGGACGCCAAGGCGCAGGAAAAGATCGCGAAAATTCGCCTTGGCCGCAGGAAACCCACCACCCGGAATCAAGGTTAGCCCGTGAACAATACCGATCCCCGCGTCATCGTCGCCCTCGACTTCGCCAATCCCATCCACGCGCTGGCGCTCGCCGACCGTCTCGATCCGGGGGCCTGCGCGCTCAAGGTCGGCAAGGAGATGTTCGTGGTCGCCGGCCCGGAACCCGTGCGCTGGATGATCGAGCGCGGCTTTCGCGTCTTTCTCGATCTCAAGTTCCACGACATTCCCAACACCGTCGCCCAGGCCTGCGCCGCGGCGACGCGCCTCGGCGTCTGGATGCTCAACGTGCACGCGGCCGGCGGACGGGCGATGCTCGAAGCCGCGCGCGACGCGGTGGCCACCACCGCAGCCGAGCGCGGGACGCCGCCGCCGCTGCTGATCGCGGTGACGGTGCTCACCAGCCTGTCCGATACCGACCTCCACGACGTCGGCGTCCATCGCAGCGCCGCGCACCAGGCGCTCGGGCTCGCGCAGCTCACGTCGGCCTGCGGGCTCGACGGCGTTGTCTGCTCCGCGGTCGAGGCGCCGATACTGCGCGCGGCGCTTCCCGCGGGATTCCGGCTGGTGACGCCCGGCATCCGGCCCGCCGGCGGCGCGAAGGACGACCAGGCCCGCATCATCACGCCGGAGGCCGCGGTGGCAAACGGCGCCGATTATCTCGTCATTGGACGGCCGATCACGCAGGCGTCCGATCCGCTTGCGGCGCTGTCCGCGATCAACGCGACGCTGGGAGTACGCACTTGAGAATCACCATGATCGGAACCGGCTACGTCGGGCTCGTCACGGGCGCATGCTTCGCCGAAGTCGGCAACGATGTGCTCTGCCTCGACGTCGACAAGCGCAAGATCGACATCCTGAAGAGCGGCGGCGTCCCCATCCACGAGCCCGGTCTCGAGGCGATGATCGCACGCAATGTCGCCGCCGGCCGGTTGCGGTTCACGACCGACATCGACGCCGCCGTCGCCCACGGCGCGCTGCAGTTCATCGCCGTCGGCACGCCGCCCGACGAGGATGGATCCGCCGACATGCAATACGTGCTCGCCGCCGCGCGCAATATCGGCCAGCGCATGACCGAGCACAAGATCGTCATCGACAAATCGACGGTTCCGGTGGGCACCGCCGACCGCGTGCGCGAGGCGATTGCCGACGAGCTTTCGCGGCGCGGCGCCGGCATCGACTTCGCCGTCGTTTCGAACCCCGAGTTCCTGAAGGAAGGTGCGGCGGTCGAGGATTTCATGCGGCCCGACCGCGTGGTCATCGGCGCCGACGACGAGCGCGCGATCAACGCGATGCGCGCCGTCTACGCGCCGTTCCAGCGCAATCACGAGCGGCTCCTGGTGATGGACGTGCGCTCGGCCGAGCTCACCAAGTATGCCGCGAACGCGATGCTCGCCACGCGCATCTCGTTCATGAACGAGCTCGCCAACCTCGCCGACGAGCTCGGCGCCGACATCGAGCACGTGCGGCAGGGGATCGGATCCGACCCGCGCATCGGCTACTACTTCCTCTATCCCGGCGTGGGGTACGGCGGGTCGTGTTTTCCGAAGGACGTGAAGGCGCTGCGCCATACGGCGGCGGAGTTCGGGCGCCCGCTCAAGATTCTCGAGGCGGTCGAGACCGCGAATGAAGCCCAGAAGCTGCGGCTGGTCGAGAAGATCGTCGCGCGGCTGGGCGACAACCTCGCCGGCCGCACCTTCGCGCTGTGGGGTCTCGCGTTCAAGCCCAACACCGACGACATGCGCGAGGCGCCGGCGCTCCCGATCGTGGCGGCGCTGGCCGCGCGCGGCGCGACGATCGTCGCGTACGATCCGGTCGCGATGACCGAAGGCCGGCGCGTTTTTGCCGAGGCGCCCCACGTGAGCTTCGCCGCGTCGCCGATGGCCGCGTTGAACGGTGCCGACGCGCTCGTCGTCATCACCGAGTGGAAGGAGTTCCGCAGCCCCGACTTCGATGCGATCCGCGAGATGCTGAAGGAACCGCTGTTGTTCGACGGCCGCAATCTCTACGACCCGCCGGCGGTCCGCGCCGCGGGGCTCGAATACTTCGCCATCGGCCGACGCTGAGGCTGACCATGCCCGGATTCGCCGATTTTCGAACCCGCGTCGCCGCCACGCGGATGCTGGTGGTCGGCGACGTGATGCTCGACCGCTATTGGTTCGGCGAGGTCGACCGGATCTCGCCCGAGGCGCCGGTGCCCGTGGTGAAGGTTTCGCGCAGCGAGGAGCGGCCCGGCGGGGCGGCGAACGTGGCGCGCAACGGCGCGGCACTCGGCGCGCCGGTCACCCTGCTATCGGTCACGGGCGACGACGAGGCCGGCGCGGCGCTCGAAAGACTGGTCGCGGCGGAAGGCATTCGCACGTCGTTTCACCGCGACCCGTCGCTGCCGACCACGGTCAAGCTGCGCGTCATCGGCCGCCAGCAGCAACTGCTGCGCGTCGACTTCGAAACCACGCCGTCGCACGAAGTGCTGGCGACGAGCCTTGCCGACTACGACCGCCTGCTTCCCGGCTGCGACATCGTGGTGCTGTCGGACTACGGCAAGGGCGGCCTCGCGCATATCGCGACGATGATCGAGCGCGCCCGGGCGGCGGGAAAGCGCGTGCTGGTCGATCCCAAGGGGGAGGACTGGGCGCGCTATCGCGGCGCCACGATCATCACGCCCAATCGCGGCGAGTTCCGGCAGGTGGTGGGCCGCTGGCGCGACGAGGCGGAGATGACGGACAAGGCGCAGGCGCTGCGCGCCGCCCTCGGTGTCGACGCGCTGCTCGTCACGCGCTCGGAGGAAGGCATGAGCCTGTTCACCGCCGATGGCACCTTCCACATTCCGGCGCAGGCGCGCGAGGTGTACGACGTCTCGGGCGCGGGCGATACGGTGATCGCGACGATGGCGGCGCTGATCGGCGCCGGCGCCGATTTGCCGACCGCGGTGCGCATCGCGAACCAGGCCGCCGGCGTCGTGGTCGGAAAGCTCGGCACCGCCGTGGTAACGCCCGACGAGCTCGTGTAGTCGGTTCCGCGACAATGATCGACGATCAAGCTCCCGATCGCGTGCGCCTCGAACGCGCGATCGTCGCGCGGTATTCGGTGCGGCTGCATCTTGCGCTGATCCTCGGCGCCTGCTTCGCGGCCGGCATGATCGTCACCAAACTGCTGCTGGTTGCCGGAATCGAGTCGATGCTGGTCCGCTATCGGCGCGCGCTGGCGGCCTACGCCACGTTTCTGCTGGGCATCCGCCTGTGGCTGCGCGTACACCGGCTATGGGGGCGGCGGCAGCGCGCCCACCAGCGCCCGCAAGTCAGGCCGGATCCGGCATTGACCTTGGCGACATGGGAATTCCGACGCGTGGGCGAGGTGCAGGATCGTTGTCCGGCGGATCGGCGTTCCGCGGCGGTGGCGGCGGCTTCGGCGGCCGGCGCCGTTTGCCGACCGTGGTGCGCACGGCGAACCGAGGGCGCCGGCGCGCGCTGGATCGGCGGCTCGGCCGCACGGCGGTGGTTTCGCCGGGCGACGACGCTGGTGCTAGCCGTGTTCGCGCGACACTCATGGCCGCCGATCAAGCTCCCGATCGCGTCGCGCCTCGAACGCGCGTTCGCGCGCGGTACTTCGGTGCGGCTGGATCTTGCGCTCGACCCGATCGGCGCCTGCGGCTGGGCCGGCAGCGTCGTCACGCGAAACTGGATACTCGTTCGCCGAATCGGTCCTGGTCCTCACGATCATTTTCGCGGCGACCGCGCACCACTATCACCCGGAAGCGCGAACACTGCACGAACTGATCCGGATGCTCTGACCCCGTGGCCAAGGCCAAGACGATTTACTCGTGCACGGAATGCGGCGGCCAGAGCCCGAAGTGGCAGGGCCAATGCCCGGCCTGCGGTGCCTGGAACACGCTGGTCGAGGCAATCGCGGCGCCGCGCGCGACGCGCTTCCAGAATGTCGCCGGCAAGGCCAGCGCCGTGCGGCCGCTGGGCGCGATAGAGCCCAGCGAAAGTCAGCGGTTTCCCACCGGCGTCGAGGAGTTCGATCGCGTGCTCGGCGGCGGTCTCGTTCCGGGCGGGGTGATCCTGTTAGGCGGCGATCCCGGCATCGGCAAGTCGACGCTGCTGCTCCAGGCGATGGCCGCGATCGGCGCCAGCAGGAAGGCGCTGTACGTGACCGGCGAGGAGTCGGTCGAGCAGGTCGCGCTGCGGGCGCAGCGGCTGGCCCTCATCAACGCGCCGGTCTCGCTGCTGGCCGAGGTCCAGCTCGAAGCCATTGTGGCGACGATCGGCGCCGAGGCGCCCGAGGTCGTTGTCATCGATTCGATCCAGACCGCCTACACCGAGGCGCTGACGTCCGCCCCCGGCAGCGTCGCCCAGGTTCGCGAATGCGCGGCGCAGCTCACGCGGCTCGCCAAACAGCGCGGGATCGTCGTGATCCTGGTCGGCCACGTCACCAAGGACGGCGCCATCGCCGGGCCGCGCGTGCTCGAGCACATCGTCGACACGGTGCTGTACTTCGAGGGCGACACGCATTCGAGCTTCCGTCTCGTCCGGGCGATCAAGAACCGGTTCGGGGCGGCGAACGAACTGGGCGTCTTCGCCATGACCGAGCGCGGCTTGAAAGGCGTCGCCAACCCGTCGGCCCTGTTCCTTTCCCAGCACGCCGAATCGGTTCCCGGTTCGGCCATCGTCGCCACGCTCGAGGGCTCGCGGCCGCTGCTGGTCGAGATCCAGGCTTTGGTGGACCCGGTTCAGGGGGCGAGCCCCAGGCGGCTGTCGGTCGGGCTCGATCCGCAGCGGCTCGCGCTGCTGCTTGCGGTCCTGCACCGACACGGGGGCGTGGAAAGCGCCGGCTACGATGTCTTCGTCAATGCGGTAGGGGGCGTACGCATCAACGAGCCGGCGGCGGACCTCGCGATCCTTCTCGCCGTCTATTCGTCACTGCGCAGCCGGCCGTTGCCCGCCAAGACGCTCGTTTTCGGCGAAGTCGGACTCGCCGGCGAAATCCGGCCGGTCCAGCGCGGGCAGGACCGGATCAAGGAAGCCGCCAAGCTCGGCTTCCGCCAATTCCTCATCCCCAGCATGAATAAACCAAAGCAAGCGATTGATGGGATTAAGATTATTGGCATCACCCGCGTCGACGAAGCCGTCGCCTTTCTGCGCGAATGAACGAGCAGGCCGGGGCGAACCTGACGGTCAGCGACGGCGCCGCCCCCACGAATGGACGGCAAGGGTTACTTGGCCGGACCAAGGACCACGGAGCCCGCGACGGTGACCGTCACGGCATTCTTGCCGCCCTCGGCAGGAATGGGGGGTGCCGGCGCCGCGTCCGCCATCGCCGCCATCGCCACGCCTCGATAAGCCATCGGCTGGACGATGGGCCCGTCGCTGCGCACGCTCACCTGGCTCAGCGTATAGCCCGGAAAGCCGAGCGTCTTGGCGATGACCTGCGCCTTCGCCTGGTACTTGACGAGGGCTTCGGTCAGCAATGTCGTCTCCGCCTTTTCGCGCGCGGCACGCGAAAGCGAAAACGCCATCGACGAGAGCTTCATCGCGGGCTGCAGCCGCGAGGCGAGCGCCCCGGCGGCCTTGAAATCGCGGCTTTCGAGGGTGAGCTCGGCGCGGATGCGCCAGCCGGTCACCTGATTGGCGCGATCGTAGAGCGGGTTCGTCTGATAGTTGCCCGAACGGGTCTCCACGCCGGTTTCCGACTTCGCCTTGGCCATCGCCTGCTCGAGTCGCGTATTGACCCGGGCGGCGAGATCGGTGGGATCCGCGCCTTGCTCCTCGGTGAACAGCGTGATCGTGAGCGTGTCGGTCGGAACCTCGGCAGTCGCGCTCGCCTCGAGGCTGATGACGTTGAAGAAGGGCTGCTGGCTGATCTGCGCGGCGGCGCCGGACGACACGAGGACGATCAGGGCAAACAGGGACGAGCGCAGCATCGGGCGGACCTCGGGTGGCGGGCGAGATTGCCCGGTATAAGACTGCGACGGTTGCCGTCAGCCGAAGTTCGGAATCGTGGCCTGGGGCTGGGCAAGCTGGCGCTGCCGGAGCTCGAGGTCGGCGTGATCGGTCGCCTGGGCCAGGTAGACATCGTCGTGCTGCTGCTGGCCGCGTTCGATCCGGCGTTCGAGCCGGCAGGCGAGGGTCGCGAAAAGATGGGTGATGGTCATGGTTTGCTCCGTTATTGGGTTTGTGCGCCGCGCGGGCGGCCGTACCGGCCCGCGCACGAAGGGGGTCATAAGGCTGGCCTCGGGAAGGCGAAGGCCAGGTGCCCGAAATGGCGGCCGAAACGTGTCGCCGCCCGCGCCGCGCTTTCGGCGCATTCGATATAGACATTGGTCGCGGCAGACATGGCGTCGCGCAGCGGCCCCTCGGGCAGGCTCGATTCCAGCGACTCGGCAACGGCGAGCCCGTGCGCGCGGGCCATATCCGCAAGCTTGAACGTGACGTCGACCTGCCGGGTGATCGCCTGGTTGGCGTGCCACGACAGCGCGGCCAGCATGGCCTCGGCGGGCGGCGAAGCGGGGAGTGCGCAACTCGGGCGCCGGAGGTTCGCGGCGACCGTGTCGGTCAGCGCAGCCCCGGGGTTCGGGGTGGCGCCACCGACGTCGCGCAAGCCTGAATCGGGCTTTGCATTCATCGGAGGACTCCAAGGCTGAACGGTATTGTTGCGGTGCAGCATAACCGATTCGACGGGCGAAATCAAGCGACCGGATCAAACCTGTGCGTCTGCGTAGTTCGAACTGACTTCAATATAGCATACTATAACTATCTAATTAATAAACATACATATTGATCAGATGACTTGCTAATCGGAATATGCCCGGATCGGGATAGTTTGACATTGACGATGTCATCGTGACATCATCGATGTCGTATCGGAGCAGTGGTTCTGAACGGAGGTGCCTTTGAATCCAGGATCGGCCACGCCCGAGTCGTTGTGCGAAGTCGTGCGTCTGCTGCGCCCGCTCGTCCTTCAGCTCGCGCGCGTGCTCGACAGGTCGCTGGTCGTCCAGGGGCTCACGCCGGGGGCGCGCGCAGCGCTGGAGTTCCTGGCCGAGAACGGTCCGCAGACCGTCCCGGACATCGCCCGCCAATGGACGCTCGGCCGCCAGAACGTTCAGCGAATCGCGGACACGCTGATCGCCCGGGGTCTCGTCGAGCGGATCGAGAACCCGGGACACCGAAGGTCCGTGCGCCTCAGCCTGACGCCCGAGGGCGCCACGCTATTCCAGGCGTTACGCCGGCAGGAGCAGGAACTCGTCGCGCAGCTGACGCCGGGCCTGGGGCAGTCCGACGTCGAAGGCTGCCGGCGCGTGCTGCACCACCTGCACGCGGGGTTCCGGTTTCCGGCGGGTGGCGGAACCGGACCATGAGCGAAATTTCGTCCCGGTGCCGTGGAT
The DNA here is from genome assembly GCA_963810845.1 of uncultured beta proteobacterium. Classification (GTDB taxonomy): domain Bacteria; phylum Pseudomonadota; class Gammaproteobacteria; order Burkholderiales; family Casimicrobiaceae; genus CAIWHR01. The sequence continues at coordinate 13,429 of CAWEOX010000033.1, forward strand.
CCAATCGCGACGGCGCCGGTCGGATCGATCATTGACGGAGGAGTTGGTATGAAAATGCGCAGACTGGGTGCCAATGGTCCGCAGGTCTCGGCGATCGGCCTCGGCTGCATGGGCATGAGCGAGTTCTACTCGAATCGCGACGATGCCGAGTCGGTCGCCACGATCCATCGGGCGCTGGACCTCGGGATCACGCTGCTCGATACCTCCGATATTTACGGCCCCTATACGAACGAGGAGCTCGTCGGGCGGGCCATCAAAGGCCGCCGGGACCGGGTTTTTCTCGCCACCAAATTCGGCGTTGTCCGTGACCCTGCGAACCCGGACGCCCGGGCGTTCGATAGTTCCCCGGATTACGTGCGCAAGGCCGCGGAGGCGAGCCTGCGGCGCCTCGGCGTCGACACCATCGACCTCTATTACCAGCATCGGGTCGACCCGAACGTGCCGATCGAAGACACGGTCGGCGCCCTCGCGGGCCTCGTCCAGGCGGGCAAGGTGCGCTTCATCGGCCTGTCCGAGGCATCGCCGGCGACGCTGGAACGCGCACACCGGGTGCACCCGGTCACCGCACTGCAAACCGAGTATTCGCTCTGGACACGCGATCCGGAAGCCGGCGTTCTCGCGACCTGCCGCAGGCTCGGCATCGGCTTCGTCGCCTACAGCCCGCTAGGCCGCGGATTCCTCACCGGCGCCATCGCCAAACCCGAAGATTTCGCGGAAGACGACTACCGCCGGCACAGTCCGCGGTTTCAGGGCGAGAACTTCTTCCGCAATCTCGCCTTGGTGCAGAAGGTGCGCGAGTTCGCCGTGCGCAAAGGCTGCACGCCCGGGCAACTGGCGCTTGCGTGGGTTCTGGCGCAGGGCGAAGACCTGATCCCGATTCCCGGCACCAAGCGCCGGACCTACCTCGAGGAGAACGTCGGCGCGCTCGAACTGACGCTGACCCGCGAGGAGCTGGCCGAGATCGACGGCGTGTTTCCGCTGGGGGCGGCAAGCGGCACCCGGTACCCGGAGACGATGATGAAGGCGCTCAATCGCTGAGGCGGGCCGGCGCGGTCACGCCAGAAGCTTCGAGGCAAAGGCCTGGCACCACCCTTCACGGCTGACCACCCCCTCGACGATCGAGCACGTCCCGACGTCCCCTTTGGGATTATCGGGCGAGAAGAATTTGCAGTCGCCGCAACTCTTGCCGTCGTGACGGTGGTCCTGGTAGTGGAATTCGCTCTTCGCCGCCTTGGCCGCAGCCGGCGTGGCAATTCCGAACGTCACCGTCACCAGGGCAAGCCCGGCTACGTCGACGCTGCGCTGCAGGAGCGCGCGCCGCGTACGATCGAATGGGACAGCGTGCATCGCATTCTCCTTTGATGTGCGGGCTCAGCCACGGCGGCGCGTGCGTTGACCGGGCTGGAACCCGCCCGCGGCACAGTCGCGCGTCATAGCATCAGCCAAGCCACGAAATACAACGTGTTGTTGTCGTGCGCATTGCGGCCGAAGCCGTCGTAGTTGCTCGCGGCGCCATTGAATTCCCGGTAAGCGGTGTATTGCAGTGCCAGCCGCAGATCGCGACGTGGCAGCCAATCGATCTCGAGGACGACGCCGCTGTTTTTCGGGCTCCCGGTGGCGCTTCCGGTGACCGGCTCGCCGGTGTCGTAGAGGCCGCTGTCGGTGCTGCCCGTGGTCTGGAAGTATTGGACGGTCGCACCGATCTTCTGGGCGTAGTAATAGGTCGCCTTGGCCTTGAACGGTGCGCAGCGTATCGGTCGGGTTGCTCGCGCCGCCCGCGGCAAACGTCGCGTCGAGGCCCTGGTTCTCGTGGATCCAGTTGAGCTGGGCCGAAAACCGATGGAGATCGGTGACGTATTGGTACTGGGCATCGATGCCGATGTCGCGATAACGATCGCTCGGCCCGGTGGGGTCGAGGCTGTCCGGGAACTTGCGCGCGACGAGCCCGTACGTTCCGATCATCGCCGAGTGGGTGCCCTCGTCCCAGACGTGCTGCAGCGCGAGGCGCCAGTAGGGCGCGGTGCCGTCGAGGACGGCATCCGTGGTCTTGTCGGTTCCGGCGCGGAAGATCGAGAACGCGCCGTCGGCGGTGCGATACGCGGCCGCTTCCGCATAGACGGTCTGGTTCCACAGGCTGTAGACACCTGCGCCGGCGACCTGCTGCTCGAGTCCGCCGTCGATCAGCGTCGTCGCATTGGGCGTAACGGCGACGCTCGACGACGCGTACGGAAAACTCCACGCCGGGGTCGTGTTGTAGATGTCGGACACGGTCGGATTGTTGTTGACCGTGACGCCGTAACTCACGTCGATCCCGCCGTTGGCGAAGTGCCCGGCATAGCGGAGATCGACATTGTCGACGGCGCTGTGGTGAGCGATGCCATCGTAGGTCCATTGCACGAAGCCACCGAAGCCATCGGCGATCCGCCCGGCATAGAACAGCGAAAGCTCCTGCAGCACGCCGGCGTCATTGCGCGGAAATTCCGCGGGATCGGCGCCCGCTGTACCTTGGGTGTGCGTAATCGATCCCTGCACCATCGCCGCCAGCGGCAGCTTCGGTGGCGGCCCGTCGGCGCTGGTCGGCAGCCACGGGCGCTCGCCCTTCGCGTCACTCATCAGGGTGAACCCGCCAAGCTTGAACTGGCGCCCGACGCTGGTGAGCTCCGGCCAGCTGAAATGGCAGGCAACGCATTCGAAGCCCGTCTGCCGGGCAAAGCTCGGCACGGCAAGCGCCCGGTCGGGGGCGGCAACCCCTGCGGCGACGACTAGGGCGACAACGACATGAATTTTCATGTGGCTGCTCGGAGATCGCGTGCATATTGATGGGTAGCGGTGGGAACCAGGCGCGCACGGCCGCCACCGCCCGGGCGCTCGGCCCGGGCGAGTAGGTTTGACGCACCGCTGCTGAGTTCGGCGCCGCGCCGGCGGCGCCAGGCCAGTCTCGCCGCTAGTCGCCCTCGTCCACGGCGTCGAGACGCCCATAAAGGCCATTTGCCTCGTCATCGGGCCCTGCGGTAAAGAACAGCGAATTCACCGACTGTCCCGCGGCAATGCCGTTGCCGAAGGTGAGGCCCCACAGGCCGTCGATGGCGATGACCTTGTTGTCCGTTCCCTTGAGCTGACCCAGGAACTTGCCGGTCGCGACGTCGAACGCATTGATCCGGCCGTCGCCGAAATTGCCGACGAGCAGACTGTTGCTGAACTTGCCAAAACCTGCGGGGGCGAGCGCCAGGCCCCACGGCGCATTGAGCTTGCCCTTGGAGGCGAACCGGTCGATGAGACGCCGTCCGGATCGAACATGTCGACGTAGCCCAATTCCTTGCCCTGGACATCATCGTCGCCGATCGGCGTCCTGCATCGCATAGGTCACATAGAGATTGCCGTTGATGTTCTGGATGCCGAACGGCCCGAAGCCCGAGGGAATCTTCGGATCGGTGAAAGCGCCAGGGACGCGGGGGCGTGGTGACCGGATTGAAGCTGCTGTCCCACACGTCGATCCGGCCATTGTGGAAATCGGTCGCGTAGATCCTGGCGCCCGTTCCGCCTGCGCCGAGCGCAACCCTTTGTAGATCGCCCCCGATGGCAGGATCGCCTTTGACGAGGATCGCGTGCGTCAGTGACGGCGGAGTTCCATCCGGCGATGACGCCGTCCTCGGTGGCGAAGATGAACCGGCTCGGCCCGGATAGCGCCAGGTCCTTGGTGACGTTGAGGTATGTTGGCGCGGCGGGGTTGGCGTTGAACACGATCCCGGTCGGGTTGCCCTGCGTGGCGCCGGCCGCCGGCGGAATGGTCACTACCAGCGAGTTCCCTGGAAACGCGTCCCCGGCGCCGTCGTAGAGCGTCGAAACGCCGGTCCCGTTGTCGGAGATCCATACCGGCCCGAATGCGTTGAAGGCGATCCCCCAGGGGTTACGCAGATTGGGATCCACCAGTCGGGCGTCTTTTCCGGGCTGGTTCGACACAAGATTGGTCTGCTGGTAGGCGCCCGAGTCCGCCCTCGCGACGTGCGCGGCGGCAAGCGTCAACGCCACCGCCATCACCAAGGAAGCGAAAATACGGTAGCCGATGAATCGACGTGCGTTCATTTCGTGTTCCCTCCATGTGGATCGAGTTGCCGAGTCCGTAGCGAAAGACGCCGCGCCGTCGCTAGCGCGCCACGGTGCTTCCGAATGCGACGCCCGGTTAATTCCGAGGGATACGTGCCCGGTTCTATCCGCGGTCGCCGCCCTCCTGCGCGCCGCTTACCCTTGGATTAACATGGACATGGGTGGAATAGCGGGTGCAATTTGCAGCGATGAAGAAAAAAAGGGCGAACCATTGAACCATCTGCCCGGCGGCGGGAATTTACGCGCAGCGGGCGGTGTTTGCGGCGGATACGGTGAGCGCGAATCTTGAACACGACGATCGCGGGCGTTGTGGGGGAGGGCGAGCGGCGCAACGCGGCGACGCTGGAGGAGATTGCGCTGATCGGCCGGGTCGCCGGCAAGGACGACGCGGCGTTTGAAACGCTTTACCGGGGGTATTACCCCAGGCTCCGGCGCTTCCTCGAGCGCGTGACGCGGCGGCCACAGCTCGTTGACGAGATCGTGAACGACACGATGCTCGTGGTCTGGCGCAAGGCGCCGTGCTACAACCTGCGCTCGAAAGTGTCGACATGGATATTCGGCATCGCATTCCGCCGCGCGTTGAAGGCCATGAAGCGGTTCGACGATCCGGTGGATTTCGACCCCGATGAGAGCGCCGATCCGGGAACCTCCGGGCCGGAGGGCGCGATGCAGCAGCACGAACTGCGGACGCTGATCGGCCACGCGCTGAATTCGCTGTCGGCCGACCATCGCGCAGTCATCGAGCTTACCTACTTCGAGGGATGTTCCTGCGCCGAAATCGCGCAGATCATGCGCTGTCCGGTCAATACGGTGAAAACGCGCATGTTCCACGCGCGGCGGCGGCTCAAGATGCTATTGGTGGATCGCGCAGGGGAGGGGGAATGACGGGACGAGTACTGAAGTTCGACGATTCGGCGCATCAGGCCGCCGATGTGCTGTTGCCGTGGCTCGTCAACGGCTCGCTCAAAGGTGACGAGCGCGCGCAGGTCGAGCAGCATTTGCGCGAATGCGCGCGCTGCCGCCGCGAAGTCGAATGGCTGCACCAGTTGCATGCGAGCTGTGCCGCCGAGCTGCCGCTCATGGACGCGACGGTGCCGCTGCGCCGTCTGCGCGAGCGGATCGAGGGATTCCCTCTGCGCGGCCGCATCGCCTGGGGCTTGAGTCATGCCCTCGGCGGCTGGCAGCGAATCGCCTTGTGGGCAAAGTGGGCGATCGCGGTCGAGTTCGGCGCGCTGGTCGCCATCGCGGTGCTGGCGTTGCCGGTGGGCGAAACGCCGCCGGTGTACCGCACACTGGGCGCTGCAGCGATACGCGAATCGCCGGCGGGCACGTTCGCCGTGGTCTTCAAGCCCGGGGTCACGGAGTCCGAGATGCGGCGAATCGTCCGGAGCGTGGGCGCTCGCGTCGTCGACGGCCCGACCGAAACGGGCGCATACGTACTCGCCATCCCCACCGGCGATCCGGACCGGGCGGTCGCCGTATTGCGGGCCGAGCCTGCCGTCACCCTCGTGGCAGCGTTGACCGGGAAGCAGGCCCGATGAACCGATTGCGCCGTTCGCTCCTGCTCGCGTTCTGCCTCGTGGCGGCGGCATGCGCGACGCTCGATCGGCAGATACCCAGCGCACCGGTCGACGCCGAGTCCGCGGACCGGCAGATCCTGGTGATGTTGCGGACCCCGCGGCCGCACTTCCGGCCGGACGCGAGCTATGCGGCCGTCTACGGGTCGAAGGTCCGGCAGGGAGCCGGGCACCGGATTGCCGAAGAGCTGGCGGCGCGGCACGACTTGCGACTCGTCGACGCCTGGCCGATGCCGGCGCTCGGCCTCGATTGCTTCGTCATGCAGGTTCCCGATCGCGTTTCGACCGCGCTCGTCGTCGGGGAACTCGCGCGCGACACGCGCGTCGAGTCGGCGCAGGCGATGAACGTATTTCACGTTCTCGGCCACAACGACCCGCTGTTTGCGCTGCAACCCGGCGCGGCCCAGTGGCATCTCGCGGAAGTGCACCGGATCGCGACGGGCAGGAATGTGCGGATCGCCGAGGTGGACACCGGTGTCGAGGCCGACCACCCGGACCTGCGCGGGCGCGTGGCGCTGGCGCGCAATTTCGTCGACGGTCCACCCGGCGCCGGCGAGGCGCATGGCACGGCCGTCGCGGGGATCATCGCGGCACGCGCGGACGACGGCATCGGCATCGCCGGCGTCGCGCCCGATTCCCTGCTCTACGCTTTGCGAGCGTGCCGGCAGAGCGCGGGCGACACGGCCGCGACCTGCACGAGCTTCACCCTTGCCAAGGCGTTGCAGTTCGCCCTGGAGCAGAAAGTCCAGGTGATCAATCTCAGTCTGGGCGGTCCGCACGACCGGCTGCTCGAACGGCTGCTCGATGTGGCCGTCGCGCACCGCATCGTCATCGTCAGCGCCGTCGATCCGACCCTCGGTGACGGCGGCTTCCCCGCGTCGCTGTCCGGCGTGCTGGCCGTCGCCGCCCAACCGCCGAAAAACGGTCTCGCGGGGGTCCTGATTGCGCCCGGACGCGATATCCCGACCACGACGCCTGGCCAGACCTGGGGTTTCGTCACGGGATCGTCGTACGCGACGGCACACGTGAGCGGCGCTGTCGCGCTGCTGCTTGAACGTGCGCCGGGGCTGGACGCAATGCAGGTGCGAAGCGTCCTTGCCGCGGGCGGGGTCACCGGCGCTGTCCTTGGTGACGCAAGACCAGTCGACGTTTGCGCGGCGATCGCCCGGACGACGAGTGCCTGTGTCTGCGATTGCGTATTGGCAAACGCCGCGGATTCAACCGTGACGCACTGAGTTTCGTCTGGTGCTCCTCCGCGCCATCGCGCTCGCGGGCCTGTTCTTTGGCGGCATCGCCAGCGCGCAGGTCAGCGGAACGGTGAGCGTCGTCTCGGATTATCGTTTCCGCGGCATTTCACTGAGCCGGCAGCGGCCCGCGGTGCAATTCAACGTCGGTTTCGATCATCCGCAAGGATGGTACGGCGGGCTGTTCGGCTCGACGGTTCAATTCGCCGGTGACTCGACGACCGCATTCCAGGCGGTCGTGTTCGGCGGCTACGTCACGCCGTTGGAGCACGGTGTCACTTGGGATATGGGCGCCGATTACTCCGCGTTCTCGGAGAGCCGGGATTACGGCTACGGCGAGGTCTATTCCGGTCTCGCGTGGGACAAGGTCAATGGCCGCGTGCACTATTCGCCCGATTACTTCGGGCTGGCGCAGGGCACTTTCTATTTCGAAGTGAACGCAACGCAACCCCTGGTCGACGACGTTGCCGTGTTCGGCCACGTCGGGCTGCTCACGCCCGCCGGCCACGGGACCGCAATGCTCACGCAGCGGGTCGACGCTCGGGTGGGCATCGGCATCGACGTCTACGGCTTCAACGTGCAGCTGGCGTGGGTCGGGTCCGACGCCCGCAATAACGCCTATGCGGCGGCCTCGGGCCAACGCCGGAATACGGCGGTGGTGAGCGTGTCGCGCTCGTTCTGACACTCGCGCGTCGTGAGGCGCGCGTCAGAACTCGTACTCCGCTTGCATCCGGAAGTTGTAGTCGGGCGATCCTTGCGTCAGCCCGAATAGCAGCGCGGCGTTCCAGACAACCGCCTGCTTGCCGCCGAGATTGTACTTGCCGAACACGGCAGGGCCGATCCGGTGGCTCTGCTCGCTCGTGGGCGCGAGATGATTCCAGATTCCCATGTCGCCGAAGCCCTGCGCGCCGAATTCGAATGCCTGCTGCCACCGGTACTTGACCTGCCACTGGTAGCCAAGATAGTTGCCGTTGCCGTCGACGGCCCGGGAGATATTCGTGAGCAGCGGATTGAAGTTGATCTGCACCAGATCGAGTTCGGTCTGGAAGAGCGGCCCAAAGCGGAATTCATTGCCTTCGCTGCGGTCGTGCGGCAGCTCGAATTCGGCGATGAATCCGATGTCGACCGGATATTTCCCGGTTTCCGGTGAGTTGAAACTTGTTCTCCCATTCGAGAGCGTCGAACCGGTTGCGCGCACCTTCGCGCTCGCCCTTCACGTAGAACTCGGTGAACCACCACTCGGTTGCGCCGTAACCGAAGCCCAGGCTCGCCGCCTGCTGCGACGGCTCGTCCTTCTTCGATGCGGCGCCGTACTTGAAGTCGAGCTCGCGCTCACCGTATTCGACCGCGGGCACGAAGACATAATCGGCGGGTCCTGCGAATGCGCCGCCGGCGGCGAACGCGGTAGCGAATGCCGCGAGGATACGAAATGGTTTCAAGAGGCGGCTCCGATGTGAACGGGGATGCGTGACGGCCGGCAGCAGGGCAGGGGTGTCCGTGGTCTCGGGGCGTCTACTTGACGATGATGACGCCCTGCGCGGTCTTTTCGTTGTATTCACCGATGAAGGGGTAGCGTCCCGCCCTGAGGGGTCCAATGAAGATCGTCGCCGTCGATTTGCCCGCGATCACCTTCTCGCGGTTGAGAGCGTGGCTTTCGAATTCCTCGGGCGTGGGATCCCGGTTCTCGACAACGAGCTGACTTGACTTTCATTCCGGCGGGCAGGACGAGCTCGGCCGGCTGGAACTTGTGGTCCTCGATGACGAGCTTGAACTCGTCGTCTGCGGCCGCGGTGGGGAAAGTGGCTGACAGTGAGGCGGCGAATGCGAGAGCGATCGCCATACGGGCAGCAGGGGGGCGCATAAGAAATCCGGATTAGTTAATGCGAATGATAATGCGTCGCATTACTAAATGACAACTGAGGATTTGCCGGCCAGGTTCGGTTAAAGGGCCGGTGAACCGACAAGAGATCTCCATGCTCTCTCCACTACCGCGGGGAAAGTCGCTCGCAGCGGCGCGTTAATTCCATTAGAACCAAGCCTCGCCTTCGGGGAATACACTCTTCGGAGGCAGGCCGGCAGTACCCGCGGCCGCCTTCCCGACCATGCGACGGATCTTCGCTACCGTTCTTGCCCGAGGGAGTGCCGATACGTTGCAACCCGCTGCTTCCGTCGTCGATGCCGCGCTTCCGCAGCCGGACCTGGTCAACGCCATCCCGCGGCTGCGCCGGTACGCGCGCGTGCTGACCGGCGATGCGACGCGCGCTGACGACCTCGTTGCCGACACGCTGGCGCGCGCCTGGGAGAAGCGGCCGCTGTGGCACGCGGGATCCGATCTGCGCGCATGGCTGTTCACGATCATGCATAACATCTATGTGAACCAGCTCGCGCTTGCCCGGCGCGAAGCGGGGAATATCTCGCTCGACGCCGCGGGAGCAGGCGACGCGCCCTGGCAACCGGCGGTGGACGGCAACCAACTGGATCGCGTGCACTTGCGGCAATTGGGGCAACAGCTTTGCCGCCTGCCCGCCGAGCAGCGCGAGGTGCTGTTGCTGGCCGCGGTCGAGGATCTGCATTACGACGAGATCGCGGCGGCCCTCGCGATCCCGGTCGGAACGGTGATGTCGCGCCTTTCCCGCGCCCGCGTCAACCTGCGACGTTTGATCGCGGAGCCGCCGGCGGTGCGCAAGTTCGTCAAGTAGACCCCGTCGTACCCGAGCGTCCGGACGAAGCGCGATCTTCGTTCTTACCGGGCCTTCCGGAGACGATGCTGCGCGCGCTGAACCAGCGCCTACATGATCGACGTTTCGTCGCGGCGGCTGCGGCCGGAACCCGACCGCGTCCGCGAACTCAAAGCCAAATCCACCCCACGAAGGAGACGCGAATGGCGCACTACGTTGATGGGTTCGTGGTACCGGTGCCGCTGCGCAAGCTCGACGACTATCGGCGCATGGCCGAGCAGGCCGGCAAGATGTGGATCGAACATGGCGCGCTGCAGTACTGCGAATGTATCGGCGACGACGTGAAGCCCGGCAAGGTCACGTCGTTTCCGCAAAGCGTGCAACTCAAGGACGACGAGGTCGTCGTGTTCTCGTGGATCGTCTATGACTCGCGGGAGCACCGTGACACGGTGAACGCCAAGGTGATGGAAGATCCCCGCATGAAAGGCATGATGGACCCCAAGAACATGCCGTTCGATGGGATGCGCATGTTCTGGGGTGGGTTCAAGAGCTTCCTGGAGCTCTCGTCGACCCCGGTCGCCGCCCGTTAGACATCCCGATGCGTGGGCGGCCGCGATGCGACCGCCCAGTGATTCAACACACGGAGGGATCCATGCTAAAAGACTCCCCGTTCTACGCCTACATCCCCGCCAAGGACGTCGCTCGCGCGCGGCGGTTCTACGAAGGCACGCTGGGCTTCCGGCCGAAGCAGGAGGTGGCAGGCGGCGTGACCTACGAGTTCGGTGAAAAGACGGCGTGCTTCCTGTACCCGACGCCCAACGCGGGCACCTCGGGCGAGCCAGGCCTTCTGGCAAGTCGACGACGTGGAGCGCGAAGTGGCCGAGTTGAAGAAGCGCGGCGTCGTGTTCGAGGATTACGACATGCCCGGCGAAAAGAGTCCGAGCGGTGTGATCACCGCCGGGGGCGCGAAGGCGGCGTGGTTCAAGGACAGCGAAGGCAACATCCTCGCGATCATTCAGAACGCGTGAGGGGGCCGCGAGGCTCAGATGCCGGATTCGACTATCGGGCCGATGACCTGTTCAGGGCTGCAGCGGCGCGTATGAGCGTCTTGAAGGCATCCTCATCTATTTCATCACCCTCATGGATATCGATAGCGCGCCTGGCGTTGCCTTCAAGGCTGGAGTTGAATAGTCCTGAAGGGTCCTTGAGCGAAGCGCCCTTGGCGAAAGTCAGCTTCACGGCGCTTTTGTACGTCTCGCCGGTGCAGATGATTCCATCGTGAGACCAAACCGGAACGCTCCACTTCCACTCCTCGACCACCTCAGGGTCAGCCTGTTTGATGAGAGAGCGGACATGGGAGAGCGTCTTGCCCCTCCAGTCGTCCAGTTCCTTGATCCTCGCGTCGATCAGCCGGGAAGGGGATTCGTCCTTGGTCGTTGCGCTCTTTTTCATATTGTTTGCACCTCATTCGGCTGTTTCTCTTATCTTGCGAAGGTACCAATCACCCGTCATCCGCGCCATGGATCGTTTTGGTGAGCGGCACGTCGGGTGTCTCAGGCTTGCGTCCCTGGTGATGGTGCTCCGACAGGGTTTGTTCTTCCGACAGATCTTATTCTCAACCATCAGGACGCAAAGGGCCGGCCGGATGCGGCCGGTATTTGTCGCATAATTTGTATTATGTAAAATACACAGCACCTTGCCTAGGACGTGTCAGAAAGATCTTCAGGGCGCCCTTTCAAGGCGGACGGAGGTTCAGTGGTGGATTTCCAACAGCGTGGCACCGGGCAACATCGCCGCATCCCGGTCGAACGTTACGAACGGTTCGCGCTGGTACCGGAGCGTCGCGCTCAAATGCAAACATTCAGCGAAGTCAGCCTGATGCCCGCGATACAGCGCTAGCGCTTGCTCGAGCACGTCCTCGTCCTGGAAGACGAGCTCGCGAGTTTCCAGCAAGCTTGATAGCCCGCCGAGAACGCTCGTCTTGTCGAGGCCATAGCGGGAGCGCAGTACCCACTCCACTTCAAGGCTGACCGTGAGCGGGACAAAAAGCGTATCCCCCACAGCGTCCAGGCGTTCCAGCAACCGCAGGACGGCGTCGACTTGTATCGGGTCGTCATTGGTCAGCAACCGCACGAGCAGGTTGCTGTCGGCGCTTGCCACGGCTACCGACGTCCGATGCGCATCTGCTCAATCGGCACGCGCTTGCCGCGCTTCGGCGGCAAAGTCCCGACGAGGCTGCGCAATGACTTCGTCTTGGCCCGAATGACCGTCGTCCCGTCAGCCAGCACCGTGAACACCACCCGGTCTCCCGGTTGGATCTGCATGGCGGCCCGCACTTCCGCCGGGATGGTGATTTGTCCCTTGCTTGTGACAGCAGCTTCGGTCACGGCATCTCCTTACTTTGTCGAGCATTGTAAGGAACCGCCATTCTGACGTCAAGCGCATCTGCATACATTGCAACCCGCCGGACTGCCCGGGCTCAATGGGGGGCTCGAGATTTCCTACCGCGCCGTCGACTTTCCTCGGGTTCGCGGTGCACGATGCTCGCGCAACACTTCATCGACCAGTTCGCCTATCTTCGTCCGAAGCTCGCCGAGCAGCGCATCGCCGGCTTTGGTCGTCCGGTAGTATCGTCGTCCCTTGCCGTTCACGACCTCCTGGGTCGAGATCAGCACCCCGCTTTCCTCAAGCGTATGGAGCAGCGGGTAGAGCGTTCCCGCGCTGATGTCGTAGCCGTGACGCTTCAGTTCCTCCATCATTTCCAGTCCGAAGATGCGCTCCTTGGCCGCATGATGGAGCACATGGACCCTCACGAACGCGAGAAATACATCGCGCACGATTTTGGTACCCGCGAGACTAGTCAAGAAGGTTCTCTATTTTGTCCAAGCCGGTTGCCACTTCTGCGCTAACCCAACGCTCGGCGAGTATCGACAATGGTTGCGGTACGGGCGGTGGCGCGACTTGGCCCCGACCGCTCGAGACCAGTGCGGCCGCGCGTGCCTGCGCCTCCGACGATACAGGAGCGGGCCGGACGAGCCGGCCCAGACGTCCCAATCCCGATGCGGCGACGTCGTCGCGGGCGGTCGGAGAAAACCCAATCGCGCGCGGGATTACTTCGGCACGTCGCCAGGCTCGGACTTGACCTTGTAGTTGATGCCCTGGTCGGACGGGGCGCCCTGCTTCACGACCTGGATGAACCCGTAACCCATCGCGGCATGGCATCCGTTGCAGTCTTTGATGACCGCGGTGTAGGCGGCTTCGAACGCCTTGGCGTCCTTCGCCTGGATGGCCTTGTTGGTCGCGGCAAACGTGTTCTCGTAGAAGCTTTGCCATACCTTGTACTCGTCAGGCTTGGTGAGACGCGCCGGGTTCATCGCGCCGTTCATGTACTTCGACATGTACGCCGCCAACGCCCAATTGCCGCCTTTGGCCGCGAAGCCCATATCCTGAAAACGGTCACCGACTTCGCGCATGGGAATGGCGAATTTCGGAATCGCCGCCTTGAGGTCGTCAAGCTGTTTCTGGGTTTCCGGATCCGCGCCCATCGCCACCCCGCTACTCAACGCGAAAAGTGCGGTCATCGCCACGATACTGAGCTTCTGTTTCAACATTGATCAACTCCCGTCTGCCGATTGATGGGTCCCGCCCACCGCGGATTGCCAAAGACGCAATTCGTCAATCGTTCGTGTCACCGCGGATCAGGTGACACGAGCTCGAAATGGGTGCCGACCTTCCGCGGCCGCTGGGTCGTTGGTGTCGACGTTCGATAGCGCAATGCGATATCGGATGTCGCTAACGATAGACGTCATCGGCGAACCGATCATTGGCCTAGGTCAAATCGAGCGGTCAATTCTGGCGAAGGTTGACCCAAATCAACTTGCAGGCTACGCGTCACGATCGTCGACGGCGCATGGCGCACCTGTCCTCCCGGCCGTCGCAGCCAAAGCGTGACGCTGTTGCGCGGCGCGACCGTGGTTCGTCACATCGTCAATGCGCCGGCTTGGCATAGCCGCAGGCAGATCGATGCGCTGAGGGCTGTCGAGTCTTGAAAATGCCGATGGGCGAGCCTAGACTTGAACCCTCGCGGGGACATCAGGCAGACTCCCCGCCCGCCAAGACGCCCTGCGTCCAAGCTCTGCCCTTCACCTGGTTTCTCGCCAGCTCGGAGGGTGTCTTTGGACAACGTGACAACAGCCCCCGAATCCCGCGAAGCACCGGCGCACTCCGCCGTGGCATCGCGCACGCAAGCGCGCTTTATTTTTCGCGCCACAACCCGCGTGAATGGCGACGTGCCGTCTCTTCAATCGAAAGGAGTTGCCATGAAATGGATCACCCGCGCCCGCCCCAAGATCGACCGCATCGCATGTCCTTGGCTCGTTGCCCGGTTCATCGACCACGATGCCGAGTTTCTGTACGTATCGCCGAAGGATGTGCTCAAGGTTGCGGCCGAGACGGGGGCCACGCCGTACGACATCCCGGGCGTCGAGCTCGGTCACGACGGCGACCGCTGCAGCTTCGATGCCTTCCTCCGAAAGTATGATCTTCGCGACCCGGCTCTGGACCAGCTCGCGGTGATTGTCCGCGGCGCGGATACGTCGCGGCTGGACCTGACGCCGCAGTCGGCAGGGTTGCATGCGATTTCGCTCGGTCTCTCGCAAATCTACGCGGACGACCACGAAATGCTCAAGCACGGAATGGTGATGTACGAGGCCCTTTACGCGTGGTGCAAGAGCTGCCAGAACGGGGCCAGCGCCTAAGTCCGCTCGCTTGGCCACGCTCGGGAGGAGCATGCGAACAGGCGTGATGGTCGCATTGGGATCCGCGGCGCTGTTTGGCATCAGCACCCCGCTCGCCAAGATGCTTGTCGGCTCGGTATCGCCACTCGTGCTCGCGGGCCTGCTCTACGCCGGCTCGGGCTTGGGGCTGATGCTCGTGCTGCTCGGCCGGCGGCTGTTTGATGCGCACGCATCGTTCGCACGCCCGCAGCGCGCGGATTGGCTTTGGCTTGCCGCTGCCATATTCTTCGGTGGCGTCGCGGGTCCGGTGGCGCTGATGTACGGTCTGGTGACGAGCGCCGCGTCGACGGCCTCCCTCCTGCTGAATCTGGAGGCCCTATTCACCGCCCTCCTCGCCTGGTTCCTGTTTCGCGAAAATTTCGACCGCCGGGTAATGCTCGGAATGCTTGCGCTTGCGGCCGGGGGCGTATTGCTGGTGTGGACGCCCGGCGAAACGAGTCATGCTTCCTTTGGTTTGCTGCTGATCGTCACCGCGTGCCTCTGCTGGGCCATCGACAACAACCTGACGCGCAAGGTGGCGGCCGGCGACGCGGTGATCATTGCCGGCTTGAAGGGAATCGTTGCCGGCGTGGTCAATCTCGGTCTTGCCTTGCTATTCGGTCAAACGCTGCCCTCCGCGGGCGTGCTGGGCGCCGCGATGACCGTTGGATTCCTCGGCTACGGTGTCAGCCTGGTCCTGTTCGTGATTGCGCTTCGCCACCTTGGAAGCGCGAGAGCCGGAGCGTATTTCTCGGTCGCTCCGTTCTTTGGCGCCGCGCTTGCGGTGATCTTGGGCGAGGATGCTCTTAGCGTCCAGTTGATCACCGCAGGCTTGCTGATGGCGATCGGCGTATGGCTGCATGTGACCGAGCAACACGGGCATCTGCACGCGCACGAACGCCAGGAGCATACGCACGCCCACTCGCATGACGAGCACCATCGGCACGCACACGACTTTGCCTGGGACGGTCGCGAGCCACACACGCATGTCCACGTCCATACGCCGGTGGTGCACGCGCATGCGCACTACCCCGACGTGCATCACCGGCATCCGCATTGACGTGCGCCTCGAACATGCCACGGCCCGCTGCAACGTCGATCCGCCGGGGACATACTTTATATTTCACGCGAAGTATTATGTATAAATAATTGGTTTATATTACTAAATAATTTCGTGTCGCGACGCCAGCCCTGCGCCAACGCCGGCAGGCCGCAACCGCGCCAACAGGGGAGCTGGTGGAGCCGCCGGAGGTCACCGGGCTTCGCCGCTACAGCAACTATCTGGCGCCGCCGGGTGGGCGCGTTGTCGCTCGACAGCCTTACGCTGGTCACCACCCGGTTTCGCAAATACGCTGCTCGAACTGGGTGATCGTGCTACGCTGCGCTCCTGCGCGTTGCCGCTGGCGTTGGGATGGATCATGTCGTAGAGCTTCGCGACCGCGAGATCGGTGTCGCCGATCAGCGGGAAGTTGAGGCGTGTCCCTGCGTTTCCGCGATGTCCTCGGCCCAGCTGCGGTGATCGCTCACCGGATAGACACTGAGGCCGACGACCTTGCAGTGGTGCCGGTCGAATTCCGGCTTGAGCGCGGCCACGTAGCCCAGCTCCGTGGTGCACACCGGCGTGAAATCTTTCGGGTGCGAAAACAGAATCGCCCAACCGTCGCCGATCCACTCATGAAAGTGGATCGTTCCTTCCGTGGTTGGCGCCGTGAAATCGGGCGCCTGATCTCCTATGCGCAATTGCATCGTTCACCTCCATCGGCATTTGCTGGAGCTGCGAGCTTGGCAATCGTCCCGCCCGGTCGCGAAGCGAGAATCGCCGCCACCCGGGGCCAGGATCGCCAGTTTCCGGTCCGCGGTTGCGACCCGGAACCGAGAAATATACAACCGCCGATCGGCGAGGCAAAGCAGAAACCCTATGCCTTTCAGGGTCGCGCGCAGTCAGCGTGCCTCGCCGTCGGACAGCGCCGACTCGTGCGCCGCACGCAGGCGGCTGCGCTGCAGTTTGCCGGTCGCGGTCAGCGGCAATTCGGTGACCCAGTGCACCCATCGCGGACGCCGGTATTTCGGCAGTTTCTCGATGCCGGCGCCGATGCGGTCGCGGGCCTGATCCTCGCGCCCCGGGACGGCGACGGCCAGCGCGGCGATCGTCGTCAGGCCATCCGGCGTCTCGACCCCCACGGCCGCGACCTGGTCGATGGCGTCACCGCCCGCTTCCGTCAACGCGTGCTCGATCCAGAGCGTGCTGACCCACTGGCCGGAGACCTTCAGCAGGTCGTCGGTGCGACCGGCGAATTCCAGCCGGCCATCGCGGCGAATGAACATGTCGCCGGGCGAAAACCAGCCGTCGCGGAATCCGTCGGCCTGCGCGTCGGGGCGCCGCCAGTAACCCAGGGCGAGCGTCGGCAGGCGCACGGAAATCCGCTGCGGAATGGCGGCGTCGATGTCGTCCGCGTAGCGCACCAGCGTCAGCGGGGTCGGATGCAGGAGCCCGGAGTCGTCGTCGCAGTAGAGCGCGAGACACAGGGTCTCCGAGGTTCCGTAGCCGGAGATCGGTGCCTTGCCGGTCGCCCGCTTCCAGCCGCTGCGGACCGTGGCCGGCAGCGCCTCGCCCGCCGAGACGAAATGGCGAATCCCGGCGTCGGCGAGGTCCGCGGCGACGTTCTCCTGCAGCATCTTGCTGTACAGCGTCGGCACGGTGAAGACCAGCGTCGGCCGATGCCGCGCGACCATTTCACGGGTGCGCTCGGGCGTCGCCCGCTCGCGGTCGAGGATCACGGTGGCACCGACGCGCAGGCCCGCGAACAGGCTGTTGCCGAGCGCATACGCGAAAAACAGCTTGGAGGTCGAGTAGAACCGGTCCGCGGTTGTCGCGTGCAGCACCTCCCGCGCGAACGCGTGTGCGTCGACGACGACGCGCTGGGGATGAATCACGCCCTTCGGAACGCCGGTGGTGCCGGAGGTGCCGATCCACAGCGCCGGGGCCTCGTCACCATGTTCACGAGACGCGATTGAGGTCGCCGCCTGCATCGCGACCGTCCAATCGCTGCTCCCGCCGCCTCCCGCTGCCACGACGGTCGGTCCGCCCGGAAGCGACCTGGCCAACACGGACACCGGTCCCGCGAGGTCTGCTTCGCACCAGACGTAGCGCACTTCGCTGTCGGTCAGGATCGGGGCGAGATCGCGCAGCGCGAGGTGCGGATTGATGCCGATCGCCACGCCGCCGGCAAAGATCGCGCCGAGATAGGCGATGACCCAGTCGTCGCTGTCGGGTGCGAAGACGACGACACGCTCGCCGGGTTCCAATCCGAGCGCGTGCCAGGCGCCGCCGGCGCGCGCGACCGCGGCGCGCAGGTCGGCGTACGTGATGCGCCGGTCACCGCACTCGAGCGCGACGGCGGTGTCGGCACCTACCGAGAGCAAACAGTCCGCCGCGTTCATCCTGCCTGCGTCCCCAAGGGCGCTACGCCGGCGCGTTGCCGGTCGCGAGCCGTGGCAGGCAATGCGCGATCCATTGCGCCGTCAGCTTTTCCTGCAGTGAATTCTGGCGCAGGCGATCGGACAGCGCGTGAAAGTCGACGCAATCGAGCGGCTGGTCCTGGTTGAAGCAGGAGAAGACATACGTCACCTCGCCGGTTCGCGGATCGCGCTGCGGCTGCAGGCATTGCGCGCAGATTTCCTTCATCATGCACTGCATCGGCGAGTTGATCGAACCGATGGCGAAGTGATGCGGATTGAGGTACGGCGCGAGTACGCCGTGGCGCGCCCGCGCCACCGCCGCCATCATCCGGTCCGAGCCGATGGCGATGATGCGGTCGCCTTCGGACAGCGGGATCGGCGGCGGGCCCAGCCGGCCGGAGGCGTAGGCTTCCATCGCCTGGACGATGTTGCCGACGAAGGCGAAATCCTGCGGCCGATCCGGCTGGAAGCCCGGTTCCTCGTCGCAGCACCAGACGATGACGTCGGCGGCGGCCTCGATATCTGCGACCTTGTAGCGATCGATGTCCTTCTTGTAGCCGGCAAAATAGAGCACCCGCGAATCCGCGGCGCGCAACGCCTGGCCGATCGAGAACAGCACGGCGTTGCCCAAGCCCCCGCCGACCAGGATGGCGGTCTCGTGCGCGGGAATGTGGGTCGGACTGCCGGTCGGTCCCATCAGCACGACCGGCTCGCCCGGCTGGAGCAGCGCGCACAGGTTGGACGAGCCGCCCATCTCCAGCACGATCGTCGAGACGAGGCCGCGTGCCGGGTCGACCCACGCGCCGGTCAGCGCCAGGCCCTCCATCTGCAGCAGCGTGTCGCCGGCGGCGGTCGAGCGCGCGGCGAAGTTCTGCAGCCGGTAGAACTGGCCCGGGCGAAACCTGCGGGCCGCCGCCGGCGCCTTGACGATCAGTTCGATGATGGTCGGCGTCAGCCGCTTGACCTCGTGGACGGTCGCCCGGAGCTCGCGGTCGAGGTGGCTGATGAACGTAGCATCGCTCGCGCCGCTTGCCGGTGCCCGCTGCGCGAGCACGCGCGAGACCACCGGAAAGCCCTGCTTGGTCGAGCCCAGCGCCTTCACCACGTTGCCGAAGAACGAGGGATGGAGGTCGCCGAAATAGGAGACGAAGCGGCCGTCCGGCAGCCGCGTCATCAGCACGTCGGCGCGTTCGGGCTTGGCGAGCGCTTTGGCGGGCCGCACCGGCTCGCCGTGCTCGTCGCACGCGCGGAAATACTTGCCGTCGAGCAGAAAATGCTTTGCATCCTCGCGCGCCAGCACGGTGTTGGGCTGCGTGCCGGCGGCGATGAACACCGTGCAGGCCGACAGCTCCACCTTGTCGGACGCCTCGCCATCGCCCTCCTCGCCGCTCGTCGCGCGCGCAAAGCGGACCGCACGGACCGCGCCGTAGTCGTCGATCTCGATCCCGGCTGGCGTCAGGCCCTCGGCGAATACCACGCCCTCCTCCAGCGCCTTCGCAACCTCCTCGTGATTGAGCGTGTACGAGGGGCTGTCGATCATCCGGCGCCGGTACGCGATGGTTGCGCCGCCCCAGTGGCCGAGAAGCTCCACGATGCGGGCGGCGCGACCGGCGCGCGCGGCTTCCCGGCGTTCGCGGCGAATGGCGCGTGCGTGCGACAGGAATTCCTCGGCGATCTCGCGCTCTTCGTCGTTCCACTTGGCGCGAATGGCGTCCTCGCCCATGTCCGCGGCGAGTTTCTGGTAGCGGTCGAGAAACTTCTCGACCTGGACGACGTAGTAGGCGAGCGATTCGGTCGCGGTGTCGATCGCGGTGAGGCCGCCGCCGATGACGACGACCGGCAGGCGCACCTGCATGTTGGCGATCGAATCGCGCTGCGCCGCGCCGGTGAGTTGCAGCGCCATCAGGAAGTCCGACGCGGTGCGCACGCCACGCGCCAGGCCGTTGGGAATGTCGAGCGTGGTCGGCCTGCCGGCGCCCATGCACAGCGCGACGTGGTCGAAGCCGAAGCCCTCCGTGTCCGCCGTGCCGAACGCGTCCTCCAGCGTGATCGTGCCGCCGAAGCGGACGCCGCCGTACAGCGCGAACTCGGCGCGGCGCTCGATCAGCAGGCGGACGAGCTTGAGAAAGTTCTTGTCCCAGCGCACCGTGATGCCGTACTCCGCCACGCCGCCAAAGCCGGCCATCACGCGCTCGTCGAGCGACTCGTACAGCTCCATCGCATCGCGAATCGGCGCGAACGGTACGCGCGCTCCGTCCGCCCGCACGCCCGACAGGTGCTCCGGCAGCGGCTCGATCTTGAGGCCGTCGATGCCGACGACCGTGTGGCCCTCGTTCATCAGGTGATGGGCGAGGCTGAATCCGGCGGGGCCCATGCCCACCACCAGGACCCGACGGCCCGTGCGCGGACGCGGCACCGGCGAGCGCAGGTTGAGCGGGTTCCAGCGGGTGAGCAACCCGTAGATCTCGAATCCCCACGGCAGCCCCAGGACGTCCTTCAGCGTCCGCGTTTCGACCTGCGGGATGTCGACCGGATCCTGCTTCTGGTAGATGCACGACTTCATGCAGTCGTTGCAGATCCGGTGGCCGGTTGCGGCGGCCATCGGATTGTCGATGCAGATCACCGCGAGCGCCCCGACCGGGACGCCCGCGGCTTTCAATTGCTGGAACTCGGAAATCTTCTCTTCCAGCGGGCAGCCGGCGAGCGTCACCCCGAAAACGCTCTTCTTGAACGTGACCTTGGCGGGCGCGGCCGGCGACGGCTTTTCCTTGAGCCCGCGCGAGCACGAGTCCTTGCCCTGCGCATGACACCAGATGCAGTAGTTGGCCTGGTCGAGTGCGCCGACGAGGTTGGTGCCGACGTCGGTCAGCGCGAAGCCTTCGCGGCGCCGCAAATGCTCGGGATCGATGCGAAACGCCTTGGCGCCCTGCAGCGAGAACGCCTGCGCATGCGCGACCAGATGCTCCGGATCGGCCTTGCCCGGCGCCTTGAACAGCACGCCGCGGCGCACGTGTTGGCGGCCCGCGGCGGTGTGCAGCGCCCACGCCGCGTAGCGTAGCGCCACCTCGATCTCCGCCGCATGCGCGGCTTCGTCCTTCATCCAGGCGGTGACGTGCGTCGCGTAGGTGAGCTCGTCGAAGCGCCCGCCGAACCGGTGCCGCAACTCGCGCTCGAGCGCCGCGCCGTCGAACGCCTGCGCTTCTTCCGGCGTGATCCGGTTGGCGGCGCGGCGCTGGACGAACTGGCGCTTCACGCCGAATATCGGCGTCGGCTCCTCGTGCCGGCGAATCAACGCGTCGAGCTCGTTCTCGATGCCGAACAGCTCGGCGAGAAAGCGCTCGAGGTGGGGTGCGAGCGCCAGGATCAGCGCCGACTCGTCCTTGGCGGGCAGCGCCGCGGCATCGGCGCGCGCGGCCTGCAACCGGTCACGCAGCGCCGCGTCCGCCGCGCCGAGCGCATCGACGAAGGCGCGGTCGAGCGCGACCAAGCCGTCGCGCCGGTACAGGTCGATGAATTCGACGCCGAAGCCGAGCGCGAGTGCCGAACGATCCGGGCTGCCGGACGCGGCGACGGGTGCGTCCAAAGTCTGCCCTACAACGCGCGCCGCGCGATGCGCAGGCGCACGGCATCCATGTCGTCGCCGCGGAGTTCCTTCAGGGCATAACCGGTGAATTCGGCCACGATTTCCTTGCGCCAGTAGACATCGAAGTCGGTATTATCCATCGGCTTCGCGCGCGATGCGACCATGCGGCCGGCTTCGGCAATGACGTCGTCGGTCAGGCGCTTGCCGGCGAGGAAGGCACCGGCCTTGGTGAGGAACGGTTGCGACGACACCGCGCCGAGCGCGATGCGTGCTTCTTCGATGGTGCCGTCGGCCGCGAGCTTTGCCGCCGCGGCCACCCCCAGCACCGGAAAGTCGAACGACCCGCGCCGGCGCAGTTTCCAGTAGGTGCTGGTCCATCCCGTCGCGTCGGGCAGGAGCACCGTCGTGAGGATCTCGTCGGGGCGGCGCGTCAGGTAGTCGATGCCGTCGTTGCGATAGAGATCGGCGAGCGGCACGTCGCGCTCGCCGGCCGTGGATTCGAGTCGTACCGTCGCCCCGAGCGCGATCAGCGCCGGTGCGCAGTCGGTCGCCGACACGGCCACGCAGCGCTTGCTCGCGGTGGCGACCCAGCAGGTCACGCCGTCCTTTTTCATGCAGAAGTCGATCGCCTTGCGCCACTCGTAGTTCTGGTCGTAATAGTTGCAGCGGGTGTCGAGACAGAGGTTGCCGCCGAGCGTGCCCATGTTGCGCAACTGCGCGGTCGCCACTTGCGAGGCTGCCTGCCACAGGCCGCGATAGTTCGTCGCGCAGGCCTTCGGCGCGCAACACTTCGGCGAGCGTCAACCCGCCGCCGAGCGCCAGGCCGTGGCCATTGGCAATGGCTTTCATGCCCTCGACGCGGGACAGCGACACCAGCACCTCGGGCGCCTGCTGTCGGCGCTTCATGTTCGGCAGGAGATCGGTGCCGCCCGCGATCAGCATCGCGTTCGGTCCTTCGCCGGCGAGGGTGCGCGCCGCCTCCGCGATCGAGCGCGGCGACGCGTAACGGAACCACGGCAGTCGCATCATGGCGTGACCGCCTCCTTCGGTAGACCGGCGCGCTTGCCGGGCTCCACGGCGTTGCCGTCGCCGCCTTCCCACGGCGGCGGGACGATCATCGGCTCCGGATAGGGCACGTCGGGAAAACTCTCGGGGCCGACGCGCGGGTCTTCGCCCTTCGCCTTGCGCGCCAGCGCTTTCAGTATCTTGTCGGGAGTGATCGGCAATTCGTCGATGCGCACGCCGATCGCGTCGTAGATCGCGTTGGCCACCGCCGGCATCACCGGCAGCAGGGGGCCCTGCCCGACTTCCTTGGCGCCGAACGGGCAGTTGGGATCGGGATCCTCGACCAGCACCGTATCCATCTCGGGCATGTCGAGCGCGGTGATGCTCTTGTACTCGAGCATCGACGGCGCGCGATGGACGAGCGCGTGCGAGAGCTTCGGCGGCAGGCGCCGGAAGGTCTGCTCCTCCATCAGCGCCTCGCACAGTCCCATGTACACGGAGCCTTCGACCTGGCCCCGCGCGAGCACCGGGTTCAACGCGCGGCCGATATCGTGTGCAATCCAGATCTTCGGGACGTGAATCCAGCCTGTGGTCTTGTCGACTTCGACTTCCACGACGCATGCCGTATACGAGTACGCGGGCGATGGACCGACGCCGCCACCCTTGTAGCGCCCCGGCGGCTTCGGGGGCGTGTACGAGCCGACAGCCCCGAGCGTGCCGTGCTTGGCCTCGGCCATCACGACCGCTTCCTTGAACGACAGGCTCTTGCCCGGATCGTCGGCGCGGAACACGCGGCCCTGCGCCAGCACGATCCGCTCCGGCACCGTCTGCAGCGCTTCGGCGGCGGCGCCCGCGAGCATTCCGCGCAGCTTGCCGGCGGCTTCGATGGCGGCATTGCCCATCATCACCGTGACGCGGCTCGAATACGAGCCGAGGTCGATCGGCGTGAGGCCGGTGTCGCCGGTCACGCAACGCACCTCGTACGGGTCGATGCCGAGCACCTCGGCGACGATGCCGGCGAGAACGTCGTCCGAGCCCTGGCCGATTTCCGTCGCGCCGCAGAATACGGTGACCTGGCCGCTGCGATCGATCAGCAGCTGCACACCCGAATGCGGCAGCTTGTTCCAGTAGATCGACAGCCCGGCGCCGCACATGTAGGCGCCGCACGCGAGGCCGAGGCCGCGGCCTTCGGGCAGCTTGCCGTAGCGCTGCTTCCAGCCGGAGCGCGCCACGACCACGCGGATGCATTCGGCCAGGCCAATGGTGCCGATCCGCAGCCAATTCGCGGTCAGCGAATCGGGCTTGGCCACCATGTTGAGGCGCAGGTCGGCCGGGTCGAGCGCGAGCTTCGCGGCGATCTTGTCGAGCTGGATTTCCTGCCCGAAGCGCGGCTGCGGCGTGCCGTGGCCGCGCTTGGGGCCGCACGGCGGCTTGTTGGTGAACATCCGGCAGGCTTCGAACTTGTAGCGCGGGAGCTCATAGGTGACCGGCGTCAGCGCGCCGGTGTAGAACGTGCTCGCCGCGCCGTACGAGCCGTAGCCGCCGCCGTCGAGGAGCGTCTGCAGGTGCATGCCGGTGATCCTGCCGTCGTTGTTGACGCCGGTGCGGAACTTCATCAGCACCGGATGGCGGCCCCGGTGCATGTAGAACACTTCTTCCCGGTTGAGACAGATCTTCACCGGGCGGCCGAGCTTCAGCGCGGCCTTCATCACCACCGCCTCGTGATTGCAGATGTCGGTCTTGCCACCGAAGCCGCCACCGTTCGGGCACGCGATGATGCGGATGTGCGACTCGGGCATGGCGAGCGCCCGCGCCATCTGCCGGTGCACGTAATGCGGCACCTGCGTCGACGACCACAGCGTGAGCTTGCCCTCGCCGTCGACGGCGGCCACCGCCGCGTGCTGCTCGATCGGCAGGTGCGTGTTGCCCTCGAAAAAGAAGAGGTCCTCGAACACGTGATCGGACCCGGCCAGCGCCGCGTCCACGTCGCCGAACTCGTAGGCCTGGTTACGGTGGATGTTGCCGTGATCGTTGTAGTCGTGGATGCGCACTTCCGGATGCGCGAGCGCTTCCTCCGACGAGCCGATCGTCGGCAGGATTTCGTAGGTGACGTCGATCAGGTCCAGCGCTTCACCGGCGGTCTGCTCGTCCTTGGCGATGACGGCGGCGAGGGGGTCGCCCACGTAGCGGAGGCGCTCGGGCGCCAGCGGATATTCATCCTGCGACACCGGCAGGATCCCGAACGTCACCGGGAAATCCTTGCCGGTGAGGACGAGGTGCACGCCGGGATGCCGCTCGGCGCGCGAGGTGTCGAGGGTGAGGATCCGCGCGTGCGGATGCGGCGAGCGCAGGAGCCTCGTGTGCAGCATCCGCGGCAGCACGATGTCGTCCGCGAAACGCGTCTGCCCGGTGACTTTGGCGCGTCCGTCGACGCGGCGGCGGGGCTTGCCGATGACCTCGAAGTGCTCGCGTTTGCTCACGTCTTAACTCCCTTTCCACCGCCGCACGGCGTTCCCTGGGGCGCGGGCTCACGCATCCGGCGCGCCGCTTCCTCGATCGATTCGTAGATTTGCTGATAGCCGGTGCAGCGGCACAGGTTGCCGGAAATCGCCTCCTTGATCCGCTCGCGGCTGGGAGCGGGATCGTCGTCGAGCAGCGCCTTGGCCGTCATCAGGATGCCGGGCGTGCAGTAGCCGCACTGCGCGCCGCCCAGGTCGGCAAATGCCGCCTGCAGCGGGTGCAGCGCGGAGCCATGGGCCAGGCCTTCGACCGTTTCGATCGTCTTGCCTTCGCATTCGACGGCGAGCACGAGGCACGACAGCAGCGGCTGCCCGTCGACCAGCACGGCGCACGCGCCGCACTCGCCCAGTTCGCAGCCATGCTTGGTGCCGGTGAGGTCGAGGTCCTCGCGCAGCACCTCGAGCAGCGTCTTGTACGGCGCGAACAGCAATTCCGTGTCCTCGCCGTTGACACGCAGCGTCATGCGCACGTTGCGCTGCACGCCGACTTCCGCGAGCTTGGTGTCAGTCACCTTCGGCCTCCGATTGGCTTTGCGGCGCCCCGCGATGACCGGGCCGCCCCGCGGAAAAGGTTAACCATCCAATTGTTTGATGTCAAACATTTTGCTTGATCGGGGTCAATTCGGGCGGAGACGCCAGCGGCCCCGCGGAAAAGGAACCTCCGCCGCCGCCCGCTACCGGTGTTCCGGAAAAATGCGCTGCAGGAGCCCGGTCAGCGTCGCGCGCTCCCGCGCGTTCAGGTCGCGCGCCAGGCGCTTTTCGTGCGCGGCGACGCGCCGCTTCAGCGTCTTCAGCAGCGTGACCCCGGCGGGCGTCAGCTCCAGGGCGTTGGACCGGCGGTCGTGGGCGACGGTGCGACGGGTCACGAGGCCGCGCCGTTCCAGGCTGTCGACCACCGACACCACGGTCGAACGATCGAGGTCGACCGCTTTGGCCAATTCGGTCTGCTTCAAACCCGGATTGCAATCGATCAGCACCAGGACCGCGAAGAGCCCCGGCGTGATGTCCAACGACCCGATCGTCGCGGCGAAATCGCGAAAGACCGCGATTTGCGCATGGCGGAGGTGGAAGCCGACAAGGCCCGTCAAAATGCCGTGGTCGATGTCCGGCCGCTCGTTGCCGTTGGGCTTGCTCTTGCTGGGCATGCGGGTTGTCCCTGATGGCGATCGAAGACGTGTGACGCGTGATTCCGGCGGGCAGCCGGCGTTACGCCGGGCCGCCTCGCTCGCCGGCGCTGGCCGCTTCCGCCGCGACTGACTTGGCGAGTTTGCGCGCGGGCGCGCTCTTGGTCGCGAAATCGAGCGCGAGATCGAACGCCGCCTGGACGAACGCCAGCACCCGGGCAAACTCGGCATCGGAAAGGTGCCGGGCGGCGTCGCGCGCACGGTAGATGTTGATGAAGTCGTGCTCGCGCCGCGCATGCTCGACCAGCCGGCCGATGCCCAGGGCCTTCAGCGTGCGGCCGATGGCCGGGCTGTAGGTGTTGGTGAGGTTCAGCACGAACGGAATGGGGTCGTTGCGCGCCAGCACCGCCGCGAGGCGGAGGATCACCTCGAAGGGCAGCGCCGCCTTGCCGTTCTCCGCGAGCTCGAGCAGCACGACGTCGTTGAGGTCGACGGCCTGGCCGACGTCGTCGACGGTCATCCCGGCCTGCTCGCGCACCTTGCGCAGGAAGGCGCCGGCGCGCGCCAGGTCCTTGCGCTTGACCGCGTCGCGCGCGAGGAGCCCGCCGACGCCGAGGGAGGCATCGACCGCGGCGCCCGCGATGTCGATGACCTGGCCGGCCAGATTGCGAATCGAGCCCGTCAGGCTCGACGCCGCCCCCATCGCTGCGGGAACGGCGCCGGAGCGTCTCGCCGTCGGCCTCTTCGCACCCTTGGCGGCGCTCTTCGGGCTTCTCTTGGCCATTCCGTATTCTCCCGTCAGGCCACAGGCGTGTCGCCCGCGTCGGCGGCGAGCGCCGCCAGGCTGTACGCGGCCAGCGCGTCGATCACCGTCTCGTCCTCGCCGACCGCCGGCACCACGCGGACGTCGATTCCGGGGTTGCGCGCCGCCACCGCTTCGAGCAGCGCCGCGAGGTCGCGGCGCACATGCCCGCCCTGCCCCAGAAAAACCGGGACGATGCAGATGCCGCGGCAACCGGCGCTTACCAGATTGGCCGCGGCCGTCGGAAGGTCGGGTTCCATGATTTCCAGAAACGCCACGCTGACGGGTCCCGGCGCGCGGCGCGCGACCCGCTCGCGCAAACGATGGAGGGGCTCTGCCCAGCGCGGATCGCGCGCGCCGTGGGCAAACAGGATCAGGCCTTGCATGGTAACCGGCAATCCGGCGCTGCACGCCGAAACCGGCGGAACGCCTTATATAACTTGGAGCGCTTCACTAATTGCCCAATATTCCTTCCGGGAATAGCCGGGTCCGGATAGTCTTCGCCTTCGCGACGCGTCCGGCCTAGCCATGTACCGTTACGACACCTTCGATCGATCCATTGTCGCACAGCGCGTCGCGCAGTTTCGGGACCAGACGCGCCGGTTCCTCGCCGGTCAGCTGACCGAAGACGAGTTCCGCCCGCTGCGGCTTGAGAACGGGCTCTACATCCAGAAGCACGCGCCGATGCTGCGGGTGGCGATCCCCTACGGCGTGCTGTCGTCGCCGCAGCTGCGCAAGCTCGCCCACATCGCCCGCACCTACGACCGCGGCTACGGCCACTTCACGACGCGGCAGAACATCCAGTACAACTGGCCGCAGCTCGAGGAGGTGCCGGACATCCTGGCCGAGCTGGCCGACGTCGACATGCACGCGATCCAGACCAGCGGCAACTGCATCCGCAACACGACGTCCGACCCGTTTGCCGGGGTTGCCGGCGACGAGATCATCGACCCGCGTCCGTGGTCGGAGCTCGTCCGGCAATGGTCGACGCTGCATCCCGAATTCGCTTATCTGCCGCGCAAGTTCAAGATCGCCGTGACCGGCGCGACCCGCGACCGGGCGGCGATCCTCGTCCACGACATCGGGGCGCAGGCCGTGCGCAATGCCGCCGGCGAAACGGGCTTTCGGGTCGCCGTCGGCGGCGGTCAGGGCCGCACGCCGATCATCGGGCACGTGATCCGCGAGTTCCTGCCGGGCGCGGAGCTCCTCAATTACTTCGACGCCATCCTGCGCGTCTACAACCGCTTCGGCCGCCGCGACAACAAGTACAAGGCGCGGATCAAGATCCTGGTCAAGGAAATGACGCCCGCGGAATTCGCGCGCCGGGTCGAGCTCGAATGGGAACGCCTGCGCGGCGGCCCGGGCACCGTCCCGGCAGAGGAAATCGCGCGGCTCGCCGCCCACTTCCCGGCGCCGCCCTACCGCGAGCTGGCGCGCGCGAGCCTCGCCTATCGCGCCGCGCTGGCCGACAGCCGGCCGTTTTCGCAATGGGCGGCGCGCAACGTCACGCCGCACAAGCGCACCGGCTATGCGATCGTCACGCTGTCGCTCAAGAAGACCGGGGTCCCGCCCGGCGACGTGTCGGCCACGCAGATGGACGCCATCGCCGACCTCGCCGAACGCTACACCTTCGGCGAGTTGCGCGTGACGCACGAGCAGAACCTGGTGTTCGCCGACGTCCTGCAAGCCGACCTGTACGACTTGTGGACGCGGTTGAAGACGCTGGGGCTCGCCACGCCCAACATCGGCCTCCTCACCGACATCGTCTGCTGCCCGGGCGGCGATTTCTGCTCGCTCGCCAACGCCAAGTCGATCCCCATCGCCGAAGCGATCCAGCGTCGCTTCGACGATCTCGACTTCCTGCACGATCTGGGCGAGATCGAGCTCAACATGTCGGGCTGCATGAATGCCTGCGGACATCACCACGTGGGCAACATCGGCATTCTCGGCGTCGACAAGAACGGCAGCGAGTGGTACCAGATTTCGCTCGGGGGCGCACAAGGTCTCGGAGCCTCGCTCGGCAAGGTGATCGGACCGTCGTTCGCGGCGGCCGAGGTTCCCGACGTGATCGCGCAGATCATCGCCGTCTACGTCGACGAACGGCATCCGGACGAGGCGTTCATCGACACCGTGCGCCGCATCGGCATCGAGCCCTTCAAGGAGCGCGTCTATGCCGCAGCTCATTAAGGACGGCGCGCTCGCCGATGACCCCTGGACGCTGCTGCCCGAAGCGTACAGCCTGACGGACCTGCCCGATCGCGGGCCGGTCATCGTTCCGCTGGCGCTCTGGCTCGCCGAACGCGGTGTGCTCCGTGCGCGCGGCGCGGTCGGCGTGCTGCTCGCGCCGGACAACGATCCGGCCGACCTCGGCGGTGACCTTGCGACGCTGCCGGTCATCGCCATCGACTTCCCGCAGTTCACCGACGGCCGCGGCTATTCGACCGCACGCCTGCTGCGCGAACGCCATCGCTACGCGGGCGAACTCCGCGCGGTCGGCGACGTGCTGCGCGATCAGCTCTACGCGATGCGCGAGTGCGGCTTCGACGCCTTCGTCGTGCGCGAGGATCGCGATGCCGGCGACGCGCTGGCGGGCTTGCGCGAATTCGACGGACTCTACGCGCCGACGGCGCGCACGCCCCAACCCTGGTTCCGGCGCCGTGCCGCGACCCCTACGACCGAAACGTGGTGCCCCGACCTATGAACGCTGCCACCCACATCGACGACACGCTTGCCCTGCTGAAACACATCAGTGCGACGCACGCGCCCGCGGTGCTCGCGAGCAGCTTCGGCGCCGAGGACATGGTGCTCACCGATCTGATCGCGCGCCACGCACTGCCGATCCGTATTTTCACGCTCGACACGGGGCGGCTCCCCGAGGAAACGTATGCGCTGATCGACCGCACCCGCGAGCGCTACGGACTCCCGATCGACATCTACACCCCGGACACGCGCGCGCTGCAGCACTTCGTGCGCGAGAACGGCCAGAACGCGTTCTACCGCAGCGTCGAGCTGCGCAAGGCGTGCTGCGCCGTCCGCAAGACCGAGCCCCTCGCCCGCGCGCTGGTGGCCAAAGGCGCGTGGATCACCGGCCTGCGCCGCTCGCAGTCGGTGACGCGCAGCGACGTCGCCGTCGAGGAATTCGATGCCGCCCACGGCCTGCCGAAGTTCAATCCGCTGGCCGACTGGAGCGACGACGACGTCTGGCGCTATATCCGCACCCACGGCGTGCCGTACAACGCGCTGCACGATCGCGGTTATCCCAGCATCGGCTGCGCCCCGTGCACGCGCGCCGTCGCGCCGGGCGAAGACATCCGTGCGGGTCGCTGGTGGTGGGAGCACCCCGAGCACAAGGAGTGCGGCCTCCATCGGCGTCCCGTTCCCATTCCCGTCCGTGAGGCGGGCGCCGTCCTGGAGCCGGTGCATTCATGAATCAGGCCGTGCTCGATCACAGTCCCGTGCGCGCCCCCGCGCCGATCACGCCGGCGCAAGCGTCCGTGCCGGCCGACGCCGATCATCTCGCCTGGCTCGAATCCGAAGCGATTCACATCCTGCGCGAGGTCGCGGGCCAGTGCCACAACCCGGCCCTCCTCTTTTCCGGCGGCAAGGATTCGCTGGTGCTGTTGCGGCTCGCGGAAAAGGCCTTTCGCCCCGGACGCTTTCCGTTCCCGCTGCTGCACGTCGACACCGGGCACAATTTCGACGAAGTCATCGCGTTTCGCGACCAGCGCGCGCAGGAGCTCGGTGAACGGCTGATCGTGCGCTCGGTCGAGGATTCGATCGCCTCCGGCCGCGTCGTGCTGAAAACACCCGACGAAAGCCGGAACCCGCACCAGTCGGTGACGCTGCTCGATGCGATCGCCGAATTCGGATTCGACGCCTGCATCGGCGGCGCCCGCCGCGACGAGGAGAAAGCGCGGGCGAAGGAGCGCATCTTTTCGTTTCGCGACGCGTTCGGCCAATGGGATCCGAAGAACCAGCGGCCCGAATTGTGGAACCTCTACAACGCCCGCGTGCACAACGGCGAACACGTCCGCGTATTCCCGATCAGCAACTGGACCGAGCTCGACGTGTGGCAGTACATCGCCCGCGAGCGGCTCGCGGTGCCGTCGATCTATCTCGCCCACACGCGGCCCGTCGTCCGGCGCGGAAGCGCGCTGGTGCCGGTGACGGCGCTGACCCCGCCGCGCGACGGCGAAACGGTGGAACACCTCTCGGTGCGCTTCCGCACCGTCGGCGATATCACCTGCACGGCCCCGGTGGCATCGCACGCCGCCACGCTCGACGCCATCATCGTCGAGACGGCGGCGACCACCATCACCGAGCGCGGCGCGACGCGGCTCGACGACCAGACCAACGACGCGTCGATGGAACTGCGCAAGAAGGCGGGGTATTTCTGATGTCGGTGATCGAACGCCTCGAGGTCCTCGATCATGGCGTGCTGCGGTTCCTGACCGCGGGCAGCGTCGACGACGGCAAGAGCACGCTGATCGGGCGGCTGCTCTACGACACCAAGGCGATCCTCGCCGACCAGCTGGCGGCGCTCGAGCGCACGTCGCAGCGGCGCGGCCAGGAGCTCGACCTGTCGCTCCTGACCGACGGCCTCACCGCCGAGCGCGAGCAGGGCATCACCATCGACGTCGCCTACCGCTACTTCGCCACGGCGCTGCGCAAGTTCATCATTGCCGACGCGCCCGGGCACGAGCAATACACGCGCAACATGGTCACGGCGGCGTCGACGGCGCAGCTCGCGATCGTGCTGGTCGATGCGCGTCACGGTGTCGTCACCCAGACGCGGCGCCACGCGACGCTCGCGCATCTCCTCGGCATTCCGCACCTCGTCGTCGCCGTCAACAAGATGGATCTCGTCGGCTACCGCGAGGACACCTATGCCGGCATCGTCGCCGACTTCCTCGCCTTCGCCGAGCGCACCGGCATCGACGACGTCCGCTTCGTGCCCATGTCCGCGCTGAATGGCGACATGGTCGTCGACCGCGGCGCGCATCTGTCGTGGTACGACGGCCCGACGCTGCTGCAGATCCTGGAAACCGCCGAAGCGCCGCCGACGCTGGCCGCGGCGCCGTTCCGTTTCCCGGTGCAGTACGTCGCCCGACCGACCGCGACGACGCCGCGCGGCTTCATGGGCCGCGTCGAAGCGGGTTCGATCGGCGTCGGCGATGCCGTCACCCTATTGCCATCGGGCCTGACGACGCGGATTCGCGCCATCCGGACCTGGAACGGTGATCAGGCGCGGGCGTTGCTGCACGACGCCGTCACGCTGGTGCTCGCGGACGAGATCGACGTCTCGCGCGGCGACATGCTGGTGCATACCGGCAACGCGCCCGACATTAGCCGCGCGCTCGACGCGACGCTGTGCTGGTTCGGCGAAACGCCGCTCGACGCGCGCCGTCCGTACCTGCTGCGGCACACGACGCGCGAAGTGCGCGCGAAGATCGCGCGCATCGACCATCTTTGGAACGTTTCGACGCAGGAGGCAGAGCCCGCGCCGCCAACGCTGCGGATGAACGACATCGGCCGCGTCGCGCTGTCGCTTGCGCAGCCCGTGTTTGCGGATCGCTATCAGGCCAATCACGTGACCGGGAGCTTCATCCTGATCGACGAGACCACCAATGCCACGGTTGCCGCGGGGTTGGTCGAATGAGCCCCCGCCATGCCGTCGCGGTCGCGAGCGAGCGCGGGCGATGTCGGCGGATTCCTGTGGCCAGCCACGGGCCGAGGTGAGCGCCCTGCTCGCGCCCCGTCGTTGGCCACACCGACAAGCCGCCGTGAGCGGCTTTTAATCGCCCACCCATATAGCCAATAGTTTGCAAAAAGCGATAAGTATATTTCTGGAATCTCACATGCGCATCTCCACGCTTCTTTCGATTCTGCTGCTGTCCGCCACGATTGCCGCCATGCCGGCGGCGCGCGCGGAGGTCACGCTGCTCAACGTCTCCTACGACCCGACCCGCGAGCTGTACCAGGACTTCAACGCCGCCTTTGCGAAGCAATGGCAGGCGAAATCCGGCGAGAAGGTCACGATCCGTCAATCGCACGGCGGCTCGGGCAAGCAGGCGCGCAGCGTCATCGACGGCCTCGAGGCCGACGTCGTCACGCTGGCGCTTGCCTACGACATCGACGAGATCGCGCGCATCGCGAAGCGCCTTCCCGACGACTGGCAAACGCGGCTGCCGCACAACAGCTCGCCGTACACGTCGACGATCGTATTCCTGGTACGCAAAGGCAATCCCAAGGGGATCAAGGACTGGGATGACCTCGTGAAGCCGGGCATCGCGGTGATCACGCCGAATCCGAAGACCTCGGGTGGGGCACGCTGGAATTACCTCGCCGCCTGGGGCTATGCGCAGAAGAAGTTCGGCGGCGAAGCGCCGGCGAAGGAATTCGTGCGCAAGCTCTATGGCAACGTGCCCGTGCTCGATTCCGGCGCGCGCGGCGCGACGACGACGTTCGTCGAGCGCGGCATCGGCGACGTCCTGCTCGCATGGGAGAACGAGGCTTACCTCGCCGTGAAGGAGCTCGGGCCGGACAAGGTCGAGATCGTCGCGCCGTCGTACAGCATCCTCGCCGAGCCGCCCGTCGCGATCGTCGACAAGGTCGTCGACAAGCGCGGCACCCGCAAGGTCGCGCAAGCGTATCTGGAGTACCTCTACACGCCGGAAGGCCAGGAGATCGCCGCCCGCCACTACTATCGGCCGACGCAGGAAGCGGTCGCGAAAAAGTACGACCAGCAGTTCGCCAAGGTCACGCTGTTTGCGCTGAAGGACCATTTCGGCGATTGGCAGAAGGCGCAGAAGGCGCACTTCGCCGACGGCGGCTCGTTCGACCAGATCTACCGGCCGACGGCGCCGTGAGGCGGCCATGATCGCCGCGGCTTCTGCGCGACGTAACGGGACCGGAGCGCGATGAGCGCGACGATGCTCGGGGCCGGGGCGGCGAACGCGGACGCACCGCTGCGCCGCGGATTCGTCGCGGCGGGATTCGATGCCGCCGGCGGCAGCGCGCTCCGTCCGGGGCGTGCCCGGCGCGTGCGCGTGCTGCCCGGGTTCGGCCTCGCGCTGGGCTACACCATCGTTTATCTGTGCCTGGTCGTGCTGATCCCGCTGTCGGCGGCATTCATCAAGACGGCAGAGCTCACGTGGCCCGCGTTCCTCGACATCGTGACCGCGCCGCGCGTGGTGGCGAGTTACAAGCTGACGTTCGGTGCGTCGTTCGGCGCGGCGGCCATCAATGCGATCTTCGGACTGCTGGTCGCCTGGGTGCTGGTCCGCTATCGCTTCCCCGGCAAGCGGATCGTCGATGCCCTCGTCGATTTTCCGTTTGCGTTGCCGACCGCCGTCGCGGGCATCGCACTGGCCGGGCTGTTCGCGCCCAACGGCTGGATGGGACAGCTCTTGACGCCGCTCGGGATCAAGGTCGCCTTCACGCCGTTGGGCGTGCTGGTGGCGCTGACGTTCATCGGCCTCCCCTTTGTCGTGCGCACCGTGCAGCCGGTGCTCGAGGAACTGCCGCGCGAGCTCGAGGAGGCCGCGACCACGCTCGGCGCGTCGCCCGCGCAGGTCTTCCAACGGATCATCTTCCCGATCGTCATGCCGGCGTTGCTGACCGGATTCGCCCTGGCCTTCGCGCGGGCCATCGGCGAATACGGGTCGGTAATCTTCATCGCCGGCAACATGCCGATGGTGTCGGAAATCACGCCGCTCATCATCATCACCAAGCTCGAGCAGTACGACTATGTGGGCGCGACGGCGGTTGCCGTGGTCATGCTGGTGGCGTCGTTCGCGCTGCTGCTCGCGATCAACGCGTTGCAGGCCTGGACGCGCCGCCGCCAGGGCGGCCTCGACTAGCCTCCATGTGCCGCCCGCGCCACGCGAAGGTTCAAGTG
The DNA here is from genome assembly GCA_963810845.1 of uncultured beta proteobacterium. GTDB lineage: Bacteria > Pseudomonadota > Gammaproteobacteria > Burkholderiales > Casimicrobiaceae > CAIWHR01. The sequence goes on from CAWEOX010000033.1 coordinate 48,199, forward strand.
TGGGCTAGCCGCGCCGATTCGCCCCGGTCGCATCCCCGCGGAGTGGGGCGACCGACGAGGCGGAGCAGGGGCCCCGCGCAGCGGGGAGGCGACCCGAGTCGGGCGCGCTGGGCCGCCAACTCAGTATCGGCGCATTTGCGCAGCACCTCCTGGCGGCCCCTGCTTCCAGGCTCACGTCGCTAGGAATCAGCGCATGTCGACGGCCATCTCCGTGCCGCTGCCTGCGCCGCACTCGACAGCGAGCGCGGACGCATCGGCCTTCATTCGCCGCGCCCTCATCGGCACGGCGCTTCTGTTCCTGGCGCTGTTCCTGTTCGTGCCGCTGGCGTTCGTGTTCTACGAGGCCCTCCGGAAAGGGCTCGGCGTCTATCTCGCCGCGATTGCCGAGCCCGACGCCATCGACGCCCTCAAGCTCACGTTCCTCGTGGCGGCCATCGCGGTGCCGATGAATCTGGTCTTCGGCGTCGCGGCGGCATGGTCGATCGCCAAGTTCAGCTTCCCGGGCAAAAACGTGCTGATCACGCTCATCGACCTGCCGTTCTCGGTGTCGCCGGTGATTTCCGGCCTGATCTACGTGCTGGTGTTCGGGCTCCAGGGCTGGCTCGGGCCGTGGCTCTCCGACCACGACCTCAAGATCATTTTCGCCGTTCCGGGGATCGTGCTGGCGACGATGTTCGTGACGTTCCCGTTCGTCGCGCGCGAATTGATTCCGCTGATGCAGGCGCAGGGAACCGAGCAGGAAGAAGCCGCCGCGGTGCTTGGCGCCAGCGGCTGGCAGAGTTTCGCGCGGGTGACGCTGCCCAACATCAAATGGGGCCTGCTCTATGGCGTCATTCTCTGCAACGCCCGCGCGATGGGCGAATTCGGTGCGGTGTCGGTGGTCTCCGGACACATCCGTGGGGCAACCAATACGCTGCCGCTGCACGTCGAAATTCTCTACAACGAATACCAGTTCGCCGCCGCCTTCGCCGTCGCGTCGCTGCTCGCGCTGCTGGCGCTGGTGACGCTGGCACTCAAGTACGCCGTCGAGCGGCGAAGCCGGGAAGACACGCAATTCGCAGGAGAACGGCCGACATGAGCGCCGCCGGGCCGTCCCAAGGCGCGAATTACTCCCTCTCGGAGGGACGGCGCGCAGCGCCAAGGGAGCACAAATGAGCATCGAACTCACCGGCATCAACAAGCGCTTCGGCAGCTTCGTCGCCGTCGACAATGTCGACCTCCACGTCGAGACCGGCGAATTGCTGGCGCTGCTCGGTCCGTCCGGGTCGGGCAAGACCACGCTGCTGCGGATCATCGCGGGGCTCGAAGCGCCCGATTCCGGCAGCATCGGTTTTCACGGCGCCGACGCCACCGGCACGCATGTTCGCGAACGGCAGGTCGGCTTCGTCTTCCAGCATTACGCGCTGTTCGGCCACATGACGATTTTCGAGAACGTCGCGTTCGGCCTGCGCGTGCGGCCGCGCCGGGAGCGGCCGGCGGAGCCGGAGATCAGGAAGCGCGTGCTGCGCCTGCTCGAGCTGGTGCAGCTCGACTGGCTCGCCGACCGGTATCCGCACCAGCTCTCCGGCGGCCAGCGCCAGCGCATCGCGCTCGCGCGCGCCCTTGCCGTCGAGCCGCGCGTGCTGCTGCTCGACGAGCCCTTCGGCGCGCTCGACGCGAAAGTCCGCCAGGAGCTGCGCCGTTGGCTGCGCCGGCTGCACGACGAAGTGCACGTGACCAGCGTCTTCGTCACCCACGACCAGGAAGAGGCGCTCGAGGTCTCGGATCGCGTCGTGGTGATGAATCACGGGCGCATCGAGCAGATCGGCACGCCCGACGCGGTCTACGACCATCCCGCGTCGCCGTTCGTGCTCGAGTTTCTCGGGCAGGTCAATCGCCTGCCGGACGTCGACGCCTCGGGAACGCCGGCCTACGCGCGCCCGCACGAAATCGCCGTCTCGCGCCAGCCGACGCCGGACGCGTGGCCAGCACGCCTCGCGCATAGTGCGACCGTGGGGCCGGTGACCCGTCTCGAATTCGCGGTCGACGGGCGCGACGCGCCGGTCAATGTCGAACTGCCGCGCGCGGAGTTTCGCGCACTCGCGCTGGCGCCCGGCGCCATCGCGTATCTGCGGCCGACGCGCATTCGCCATTTCGCCCGTAGCCCGAGTTGAGCCAGAGGCGAAACCCGGGTGGGCGGAGAGCAGGGCTCAGCCGCGTCCGTCGCCACCCTCACCCGGGTTTCGCCTCTGCTCAACGCGGGTTAGATCTTCGGCCAGCAGCAACCCGGGGCATGAGCGGAGGCTCGTCGCGCCCTCGCGCTATAATTTCCGGTGCGGCGGATCGCAATCCACCGCACCCACCGATGCGACTCCCGCTGTTCGATCTTCCCCCGTCCGCGCAACAGGCGTGGCTCGCGCGAGCGCTCGCGCGCCCGGTGCCGCCGTCCGCGCAAAACCTGTCCGACGGTTTCCGGCTCCCGGGCCGCGAAGGCGAGCCCACGCCGGCCGCGGTGCTCGTGCCGCTGGTCAATCGCCCGGAGGGTCTCAGCGTGCTCCTGACCCAGCGCAGCGCCGATCTGCCCGATCATCCCGGCCAGATCAGCTTTCCCGGGGGACGCGTCGAGCCCGACGATGCGTCGCTCGCCGCCGCGGCGTTACGCGAGGCGACGGAGGAAGTCGGTCTCGCCTCGCGAGCGTGTCGCGATCCTCGGCCAGCTCGCCCACTACGAAACCGTAACCGGCTATCGTGTCACCCCGATCGTCGGCTGGATCGAGCCGCCGTTCGCGTTGACCCCGGATCCGGTGGAAGTCGCCGACGTCTTCGAAGTGCCGCTGCTGTTCCTGCTCGATCCGGCGAACCAGAAGCGCCACTTCCGGATGCTGGGGGCGATGCGCCGCGATTACTGGGCGATCCCGTACGGCGAGCGCTACATCTGGGGGGCGACGGCGGCGATGTTGCTGATCCTCGATCGGACGTTACGCGAAGGCGGCGCGTGACGGCTACTGATTTTGCGGCAGCCTGGACAGGATGCAATCGATCGCGCGATTGGTGGATCCGCCGAGGAAGAAAGCGTCGATCGAGCTGCGGTACGCCGCCTGCGTGATCGTTCCGTAGTACACGCGCGACGTCTGGTCGAGGAAGTAGATGTAGTTGTCGTCGATGGCGTTGCGCTGGATCATCTGCGTCATCTGATAGCTGCCGATCTGCAACGGATTGCAGTCGAGCGCGATCTTGTCGAGAAACGCATTGAAGCCCGTCGCCTGGCGGTTGGTCACGGAATCGGGGGCGCAGCCCCACAGGGCGGGCAACAGAACGGCCAGGACGAGCGCGACGGCGTTGCGGGACATCATGGCTCCTTGGAACGTTGGCCGGGTGGCGCGGCCACCGCCGGCATTTTCCCGTCTGCGCGACGGGTTGCCAAGAGGGACCGCGTGCCTGCGCTTCGATCCCCATTGACGCGCGCGCGCCGATCGTCGAGCATGGCGCGCCGCTGATCCCCGCCCCGTCGACGCAACCGACCGACCATTGGGCCCCTCATGCCGCTGACCGCCACACTCCCCCGACGTCGTCATCTCGCCAGCCTCTCGCCGCACGGTTTTCACCGGGTCGTGTACTACGAATGGGGAAGTCCGGACAATGCGCGGGTCGCGATCTGCGTGCACGGCGTCGGCCGCAACGGCCGTGACTTCGACGTGCTGGCGGAGGCGCTCGCGTCCACCCATCGCGTCCTCGCCGTCGACATGCCCGGGCGCGGCGAGAGCGAATGGCTCGCCGATCCGAACGATTACGTGTTCCCGACGTACCTGACGGTGCTGACCGCGTTGATCGCGCGCAGCGGCGCGGAAACGGTCGACTGGATCGGCACGTCGATGGGCGGCCTGCTCGGCATCACGATGGCGGCGTTGCCGAAATCGCCGGTCGCGCGGCTGGTCGTCAACGACGTGGGGCCGACGATCGAAGCGCCGGCCCTGGAACGCATCGCCGGTTATTTCGGCACGGATCCCACGTTCGCCACGTACGCAGAGATCGAGGCCTACCTCCGCACGATCTCCGCGCCGTTCGGCGATCTGACCGACCCGCAATGGGCGCACCTCACGCGCACCAACGTGCGCGAGCGCGCCGACGGGCGCTGGGGGCTCGCCTACGATCCCGCGATCGCGGTTCCCTTTCGCGCCGCGCCCGCGCCGGCGAACCTGTGGCCGATGTGGGACGCGATCCGCTGCCCGACGCTGCTGCTGCGCGGCGCGCAGTCGGATCTGCTGTCGGCCGCGACCGCTGCCGAGATGGGCGCACGCGGGCCGAAGCCGGCCGTCATCGAGTTCGCCGGCGTCGGCCACGCGCCGATGCTGCTGTCGCGCGAGCAGATCGAGCCCGTCCTCACCTTCTTGCGCGCTTGAGCGACCAGCCGCGCATGGCCGTTCGTCCAGGCCCGCGCCACGCCGGCGATGCCGTGCGCTGGCAGCGTCTCGCGGTCGCCGCGGTCGCCGCGCTCGCGCTGCTCGAAGTGCTGTGGGAGCTGTGGCTCGCGCCGCTGCAGGCCGGGCGGATCGTGGCTCGCGCTGAAGGCGTTGCCGCTCGCGCTGCTGTGGCCGGGCCTCTCCCGCGGCGCGACGAAAGCCGGGCAATGGCTGGCACTGCTGCTGCCGCTGTACGTTGCCGAGGCGATCGTCCGCGCGCTGACGGAATGCGGCCGGCACCGACTGGTCGCATGGACCGCGACCGTGCTGGCGGGCATGGCGTTCGTTGCCGTGCTGGCGTCGTTTCGCGCCGCGCGCCGTGACCGGGCGATGGGGCGCTGACGGGCGACACGGGCGGCGCTACGGCGTGCTGCCGGGTTCGGATCGCGTGCTGGCGTGCACGGCGTGCCCGGTGCTCAATCCCTTGGGCAGCGGAAACACGACTTGCTCCCGCACCCCGTCGAGCTCGCGCACCTGCCGCGCGCCGAGCTGCTGCAGCCGCGCGATGACTTCGGCCACCAGCACTTCCGGCGCGGACGCGCCGGCGGTGACGCCGACCCGCCGCTTGCCTGCGATCCACGCCGGGTCGAGCTGATCGGCGCGATCGACCATGTACGCCGGCGTGCCGCGAATCGCGGCGACCTCGCGCAGCCGGTTGGAGTTCGAGCTGTTGGGACTGCCGACGACGATCACGACATCGACGATCGGCGCCATGAATTTCACCGCGTCCTGCCGGTTCTGCGTCGCGTAGCAGATGTCGTCCTTCTTCGGCCCGACGATGCTCGGGAAACGGCGCCGCAGCGCGGCGACGATCTCCGCGGCGTCGTCGACCGACAGCGTGGTCTGGGTGACGTAGGCGAGCACGCCCGGCTCCTTCACCTCGAGCGCGGCGACGTCGGCGACCGACTCGACCAGGTAGACGCCGCCGTCGCATTGCCCCATCGTGCCTTCGACCTCGGGATGGCCGGCGTGGCCGATCATGACGATCTCGCGACCGCTGGCGCGCATCTTCGCGATCTCGACGTGCACCTTGGTCACCAGCGGGCACGTCGCGTCGAAGATGTTGAAGCCGCGGGCCTCGGCCTCGGCCCGCACCGACTTGGGCACGCCGTGGGCGGAAAACACGACGGTGCTGCCGGGCGGCACGGCCGACCAGGTCTTCGACGAAGATCGCGCCCTTCGCCTTCAGGTCGTCGACGACGAACTTGTTGTGGACGACTTCGTGGCGCACGTAGATCGGCGCCCCGAATCTGGCGAGCGCCTGCTCGACGATCGCGATGGCGCGGTCGACGCCGGCGCAGAAACCGCGCGGGTTGGCGAGCAGGACGTCAAGATCGGCCATCGTTCCCTCCCGGTTGGGTTTCCGTGGCGCGAAAGCTGTCGAGAATCAGCAGAGCCCGCGCCAACGGTGATCGCGCTGTCGGCGACGTTGAAAGCAGGATACGCCCAACCGGCATAGTGAAACAGCAGGAAGTCGACGACCTTGCCGATGGCGAGGCGGTCCCAGAGATTGCCGAGCGCGCCGCCGAGGATCAGCGCGAGGCCGAGGCAGTACAGCGCGCTGCCGCCGCGCTTCAGCAGCCACACGATGACCGCCGACGCGACCACGGCGATCGCCGCGAACAGCCACCGCTGCCAGCCGTCGGCGCCCGCGAGGAAGCTGAACGCGGCGCCCGGGTTGAACGCGAGCATGAGGCTGAAGAAGCTGGTGACGACCTGCTGCTCGCCGGGCCGGAATGCGGCCAGGATCGGCGCCTTGGTCGCCTGGTCGGCGACGATCACGGCGACGCTCACGCCGAGCCAGCGCCACCAGTGCGTGCTCGAGTCATCGTGCGGGTTGAGCGCAGCGAAACCCGGGGCGGCGCTTCGCACACAGGCTTCGCTGCATCAACACCGGGCTACACCTCTGCGCCACGCATCCGGGCCGCATTTCGACGGGCTGTCACGCGTAGCGGCGCGGTTCGCCGGGACCGGCGAGGTTCGCGACACAGCGGCCGCAAATCGTAGGATGCGCCGGGTCGACGCCGACGTCGGCGCGATAGTGCCAGCATCGATCGCATTTGGCATGCGTGCTCGACGTGACCTTGATCGCGAGCTGCTCGCCGCGCAGCGACGGTGGCCGCCGACGTGATCAGCACGAAGCGCAAGTCGTCGCCGAGGCTCGCGAGGGCGTCGTAGTCCGCTGCCGGGACGGTGAGCACGGCCTCCGCCTGCAGCGACGAGCCGATCTTGCCCGCGGCCCGCAGCGCCTCCAGCTCCTTCAGCGCGGCCGCGCGCACGGCCAGAATCCGCGTCCACTTGGCCATCAGCGCCGCGGCATCGGGCATGGCGGGCACCGCGTCGATCCAGGTGTGGCAGAAGATCGACGGATCGCCCGGGTGCACGATCGCCCATGCCTCCTCCGCGGTGAAGGAAAGCACCGGCGCCATCAGCTTCAGCAGCAGGTCGCGGATCTCCGCCAACGCCGTCTGCGCCGAACGCCGCGCATGGCTCGACTTGCCCGACGTGTAGAGCCGGTCCTTCAGCACGTCGAGGTAGAACCCGCCGAGATCCTCGGAGCAGAACGTCTGCAGCCGCTGGACGACGACGTGAAACTCGTTGGGCGCATAGTCGGCCTGCGCGGCGTCCGCCAGCGCGCGCGCGGCGACGAGCGCGTAGCGATCGAGCTCCAGCAATTCGCTCCGCGGGACGGCGTCCTTCGCCGCGTCGAAGTCGGCGGTGTTCGCCAGCAGGAAGCGCAGCGTGTTGCGGATCCGGCGGTAGCTCTCGACCACGCGCTTCAGGATCTCGTCCGAAATCGACATGTCGCCCGAGTAGTCGGTGGCGGCGACCCACAGGCGCAGGATTTCGGCGCCGAGCGTGGACGACACCTTCTGCGGCGCGACGACGTTGCCCTTCGATTTCGACATCTTCTTGCCGTCGCCGTCGACGACGAAGCCGTGCGTCAGCAGGCTCTTGTAGGGCGGCACGCCGTTCAGCATGCACGACACCAGCAGCGACGTGTGGAACCAGCCGCGATGCTGGTCCGAGCCCTCGAGGTACATGTCGGCGGGAAATCCGGTCTGTTCCCAATGCGAGCCGGCGTGCAGCTCGCGCCCGGCCGGGCCGCCCATGACCGTCTGATGGGTCGAGCCCGAGTCGAACCAGACGTCGAGCGTGTCCTTGATCTTCGTGTATTGCGCAACGTCCGGCCCGACCAGTTCCGCGGGGTCGAGCGTCTGCCACGCTTCGATGCCGCCCTTCTCCACCCGCTTCGCCACCGCTTCGAGCATTTCCAGCGTGCGCGGATGCAGCGCGCCCGTTTCCTTGTGCACGAAAAACGGCATCGGCGTGCCCCACTGCCGCTGCCGCGACAGCGTCCAGTCCGGACGATTGGCGATCATCCCGTACAGCCGCGCCTTGCCCCACGACGGGTAGAACCGCGTCGCCTCGATGCCGGCCAGCGCCAGTTGCCGCAGCGTGGCGGCGGGCTTCACGCCGTTCCATCCCGGCACGTCGTCCATCCCCGCGAACCACTGCGTCGTCGCCCGGTAGATGATCGGCGTCTTGTGCCGCCAGCAGTGCATGTAGCTGTGCGTGTGTTTTTCCGAGTGCAGGAGCGCACCGACGTCGGCGAGCTTGGCGACGACCTGCGGATTGGCTTCCCAGATCTTCTCGCCGCCGAAGAACGGCAGGCTCCCGGCGAACCGGCCGTCGCCGCCGACCGGATTCAGCATTGCGTCGTCCTTCATCCCGTAACGGCGGCACGATTGAAAGTCCTCGATGCCGTAGGCGGGCGCGCTGTGGACGATGCCGGTGCCCGTATCGAGCGTCACGTAGTCGCCGAGATAGACCGGCGCCGGCCGGTCGTAGAACGGATGGCGGAAGCGGATCTGCTCGAGCGCCGCGCCCTTGGCTGTTGCGACGATCCGTCCTTCGAGCCCGTAGCGCTGCGAGACACGTGGCGACCAGGTCTGCCGCCAGCACCAGATGGCCGCGGCTGGTCGCGACCAGCGCGTAATCGAACGCCGGATGCGCGTTCAGCGCCTGATTGGCGGGAATCGTCCACGGCGTGGTCGTCCAGATCACCGCCAGCGCGGGACCGGCGGGCAGCGCGGCCAACCCGAAGGCGGTCGCGAGCTTGCCCCGGTCCGCGTCGTCGATCGGGAACGCCACGTCGATCGCGCTGTCCTGCCGGTCCTCGTACTCGACTTCCGCTTCGGCCAGCGCCGAGCCGCAGTCGAAGCACCAGTTGACGGGTTTCAGCCCGCGATAGATGTAGCCCTTCTGCAGCAGCTTGCCGAGCGTGCGGATCTCGTCGGCCTCGTTGCGATACGCCATCGTCAGGTACGGGTTGCCCCATTCGCCGAGGATGCCGAGGCGCTGGAAGTCGGGCTTCTGCCGCGCGATCTGCTCGTTGGCGTAGGCGCGCGCGAGCCGCTGCGTCTCCTCGACCGGAATGTGCTTGCCGTGCGCCTTCTCGATCTGCACCTCGATCGGCATGCCGTGACAGTCCCAGCCCGGAACGTACGGGGCATCGTAACCGTCGAGCGAGCGGCTCTTGACGACGATGTCCTTCAGGATCTTGTTGAACGCGTGGCCGATGTGGATGTCGGCGTTCGCATACGGCGGCCCGTCGTGGAGCACGAACCGCGGGCGGCCCGCGGCGGCGGCGCGAACGGCTTCGTAGACCTTGCGTTCCTGCCATTGCTTCACCCATACCGGCTCGCGCTTGGCCAGGTCACCGCGCATGGGGAACGGCGTGTCGGGGAGATTGAGCGTCGTCTTGTAGTCTTGTTTCGGAGCGTCGGGCATGCGGCGGCCGGTGAGATGAAAGATGTTGGAGGTCGAGGACCGGATCGCGGCGCGGTCAGCGCGCCACGGTGAAGTAATCGCGCGCCTGGGCAGCGTCGGCGCGGATCTGGCCGGTCAGCGCGACGAGATCGGGATAGCGTACCTCGTCGCGCAACTTGTGCAGGAACTCGACGCTGACGTGGTGGCCGTAGATCGATTCGTCGAAATCGAAGACGTGCACTTCGAGCAGCGGACGGGCCTCGGCATTCACCGTGGGGCGCACGCCGAGGCTCGCGACCCCGGCGCGCGGGGCATCGCCGAGGCCGTGGACGCGCACCGCGAAGACACCCGTGAACGGCGGCTTGTAGCGAATGGCGATGTTCGCGGTCGGAAAGCCGAGACTGCGTCCCAGCTTCCGTCCATGGGCGACGCGGCCGGCGATGGCGAACGGCCTGCCCAGCAACGCGTTGGCGTGCTCGATGTCGCCGTCGGCCAGCGCGGCGCGGATCGCCGTCGACGACGCGCGCTTGCCTTCGACGTTGACCGTGCGCATGGCTTCCACGCTGAACGAGGTCGCCGCGGCGCGCAGCGTCGCGAGATCGCCGGTGCGTCCCTTGCCGAAGCGAAAATCCTCGCCCACGAGGATCCAGCGCGCACCGAGGCGGCGCACGAGGACCTCGGCGATGAATTCGTGCGGCGTCATTCCAGCGAGACTCGCGTTGAAGCGGGCGATGTAGACGTGCCTGACGCCGTGCGCCGCAAAGCGCTCGATCTTGGTCCGCAGCGAAGACAGCCGTGGCGGCGCGGAGTCGCGGGCAAAATATTCGCGCGGGTACGGCTCGAACGTGAGCACCGCCGTCACGAGGCCGAGATCGTCCGCGGCTTCCACGAGCCGGGAGAGCATCGCCTGGTGGCCGCGATGGATGCCGTCGAAAGTGCCGATCGTCAGCGCGACCGGGGCGCCGGCGGAAGGGGGCAAGCCGCGAAAAACCCGCACAAAATATTCCGAATGACGGAAAACGTGCGATTTTAGCCGATTTTCCGTCGCCCTGCCCCGGGGGCGATTGCCGGCCGGGCGGCGCGCGGCCCCGACGCCCGCGCGCGGATCCCGACGGCCGCTAGACGATCCCCAGCGGCGACGGCCCGGAAGGCGGCGGGAACGCCGCGTCCAGCGCCGTCCGGGCGGCGGCATCGAGCGCGACGTCGGTGGCCGCGCGATTGTCGCGGACGTGGGCGAGGTCCGACGATTGCGGGATCGCGATCACGTCGCCCTGGCGGATCAGCCAGGACAGCGCCACCTGCGCGGGTGTGGCGCCCTGCCGCGCGGCGATCGCCGCGAGCTTGCGGTCGGAGACGAGCCTTCCCTCTCCCAGCGGGCAGTACGCCATCACCGGCATCCGGTGCTTCTTCATCCACGGCAGGAGGTCCCACTCGATGCCGCGTTCGCCCAGGTGATAGAGCACCTGGTTGGTCGCGCACGCCTGCCCGCCCGGCAGCGCCCAGAGCTCACGCATCGCCTCGAGATCGAAATTGGAGACGCCCCAACGGGCGATCTTGCCGTCGGCGCGCAACTGCTCGAACGCGGCCACCGTTTCCGCGAGCGGGATGCGGCCGCGCCAGTGCAGCAGATACAGATCGAGGCGGTCGATGCGCAATCGCCGAAGGCTTCGTTCGCAGGCGGCGATGGCGCTCTTGCGCCCGGCGTTCTGCGGGTAGACCTTGCTGACGACGAAGGCCTCGTCGCGGCGTCCGGCGATCGCGCGGGCCACGATTTCCTCGGCGCCGCCGTCGCCGTACATTTCGGCGGTGTCGATCAGCGTCATCCCGCGGTCCAGCCCCAGCGTCAGCGCTGCGATCTCGCGTGCGGCGCGACGCCGATCCTCCCCCATGCGCCAGGTGCCAAGACCGAGCGCGGGCACGTCCGCACCATCGGGAAGCGTGACACGGGGTATCGGCAGCAACGGTCGTCTCGGCGGCGCGCAACGGAATGCCGGCAACCATACACCATCGCCATGCGCGGCGGTATCATCGTCGCCGCGTCGACGGGCTCCGCGCACCGCCCACTGCGGATCGCGTTAAACTCGCCGAATTGTCCACCGCCGCTGCCAACGTGCCCGACGCTTCCTCGCCTCCCCCGCCACAGCGTACCGTCGTCCGCGGCGCCTGCCCGCATGACTGTCCCGACACCTGCGCGTTGCTGGTGACCGTCGAGGACGGCCGCGCGATCGACATCCGGGGCGCGCCGGACCATCCCCCGACGGGCGGCGCACTGTGCACCAAGGTCGCTCGCTATCTCGAGCGCACGTACTCCGACCAGCGTCTGCTGCACCCGATGAAGCGCGTCGGCCGCAAGGGTGAAGGCCGCTTCGCGCGCATCTCCTGGGACGAGGCGCTCGACGCCATCGCGACCAACTTCCGCGCGATTGCAGAGTCCCCCGACGGCCCGCAGGCGATCGTTCCCTACAGCTACGCCGGGACGATGGGGCTGCTGCAATCGCAATCGATGGATCGGCGCTTCTTTCACCGGCTCGGCGCGTCGCTGCTCGACCGCACGATCTGCGCGACGGCGGGCAAGGCCGGCTGGGCCGCGACCATCGGCGCGTCGATGGGGACCGACGTGCTGCAGTTCGACGCGAGCCGGCTGATCCTGATCTGGGGCAGCAACCCCATCGTTTCCAATCTGCATTTCTGGACCCGCGCGCAGGAGGCGAAGCGCCGCGGCGCGAAGTTGATCGCGATCGACCCCTATCGCAGCGCGACCGCCGAGAAATGCCACGAGCACATCGCGCTCCTCCCCGGCACCGATGCCGCGCTCGCGCTCGGAATGATGCATGTGCTGATCGGCGAAGACCTGCTCGACCACGACTACATCGCCGCGTACACGCAGGGCTTCGACAAGCTCGCGGCGCGGGCGGCGGATTTCCCGCCCGAGCGCGTGGCCGCGATCTGCGGCATCGCCCCGGAACAGGTGGTCCGGCTCGCCCGCGACTACGGCACCACGCGTCCGGCAGCGATTCGCCTCAACTACGGGATGCAGCGTCACGCCGGCGGCGGCAATGCGATCCGGGCGGTCGCCTGCCTGCCCGCGCTCGTCGGCGCGTGGCGCGACCCCGCGGGCGGCGCGTTGCTGTCGTCCTCGGGCACGTACCCGGTCGACACCGCCGCGCTCGAGCGCCCGGATCTCATCCGCGGCGCACCGCGTACGATCAACATGAGCACGATCGGCAACGCGCTGCTCGACGCGCGGGACCCGCCGATTCGCGCGATCTACGTCTACAACTCGAACCCGGTCGCGGTCGCGCCCGAATCCGCGAAAGTGGCCGCCGGCTTTGCGCGCGAGGACCTGTTTTGCGTCGTGCACGAGATCTTCCAGACCGACACCGCCGATTACGCGGACATCCTGCTGCCGGCCACCACGCAGCTCGAGCACACCGACATCCACAGCTCGTACGGCCACCTGTATGCGCAGGCGAACAATCCGGCGATCGCCCCGCTTGGCGAGGCGAAGTGCAACACCGAGGTCTTTCGCCTGCTCGCGGCGCGTATGGGCTTCACGGAGGCCTGTTTCGGGGACAGCGACGACGACCTTGCGCGGCAGGCGTTTCGCGCCAGCGATCCGCGCGCGGCGGGCCTCGACTGGGACACGCTCAAGGCCCGCGGCTTTCAACGCCTGGCCGTGCCGGCAACCTACGCACCCTTCGCCCACGGAAACTTTCCGACCCCATCGGGTAAGTGCGAATTCCACGCGCCCGCGCTCGCCGCGCAAGGGCACGATCCGCTGCCCTCGTTTGTGCCACCGCGCGAATCGACTGCCGGCAATCCGGAACTGGCACGGCGTTTTCCGCTGGCGTTCATCTCGCCGCCGGCGCGCAATTTTCTCAACTCGTCGTTCGCCAACCTGCCGCGGTTCCTGGCCGAGGACGACAAACCCACGCTCGACATCCACCCGCACGACGCCGCCGCCCGTGCGATCGGCAGCGGCGACCGGGTGCGCGTCGCCAACGATCGCGGCAGCTTCACGGCGGTGGCTCGCGTCACCGATCGGGCGCGCACGGGTGTCGTCGTGGCACCGTCGATCTGGTGGAAAAAGCTCTCGGGTGACGGCGCCAATGCCAACGCGGTGACGAGTCAGGCGCTGACCGATTTCGGCCGCGCGGCGACGTTCTACGATTGTCTCGTCGAAGTCGCCAGAGTCACACAGCCCGACACATGCGCCGAACCGCCGTTGTAGCTCTACGCGCCACGAGATCGTGCCGCGCCGCGAGCCGCGCTTACAGCTTGCGGACGAGCCCGACCATCACCCCGAAGATCTCGAGCGTGCCCTCCGGACGGATCACGGGGTACGCCTTGTTTTCGGGCTTGAGGACGAAACGGCCGCGGTCGAGGTCGAGCCGTTTCAGCGTGAACTGATTGTCGACGATGGCGATCACGATGTCGCCGCGCTTGGCCGCGGCGGTCTTTTCCACGACGACGAGATCGCCCTCGAGAATGCCGGCGTCGATCATCGAGTCACCCTTCACCCGCACCAGCACCGTCTGCGACGGGCGCTCGATCAGGTAGTCATCGATGGTCAGCGCATCGGCAGGCGCGTCGTCGACGGGATTGGGCATGCCGGCTTGGACCGGTTCGGTCGCCAGTGCCCGCTCGAAGAAGCGCTTGGTGGGCGCGAGCCGCTTGTCGGGCGTCGAATCGAGGAACCCGGCGAGCTTGAGGCGTGCCACGAGCGCCGCCACCGACGATTTGGATCGCAGCCCCAGCAGATCGCCGATCGACGCGTAGGATGGCAGCGCGCGGTACCGCGCGTAGTAATCCTGCAACGACGCGAGATAGGAACGATCGTTCGACATGGCGGTACAATAGCGAACGAACGTTCGAGAGTCAAGCCATGCAACTATTCGCCCCGTCGCTCGCGTTCGTCGATCTCGAAACCACGGGAACGCAGGCCGCCGGCGACCGGATCACTGAAGTCGCCGTGGTCCGAGTGGAGGCCAATCCCGATGGCAGCGGGGCCCCGAAAGTCGAGGAGTGGAGCACGCTGGTGAATCCCGGCGTGCCGATTCCACCCGAAATCCAGGCGCTGACCGGCATCACCAACGACATGGTGCGCGCCGCGCCGCGGTTCGCAGCGATCGCCGACGAGATCGCCGCACGTACCGCGAACGCGGTCTTCGTCGCCCACAATGCACGCTTCGACTACGGATTCCTGAAGCACGCCTTTGCTCGGCTCGACCGGACCTTCACCGCCCGGGTCCTGTGCACGGTGCGCCTGTCGCGGCGGCTCTTCCCGGAGGCCGACCGCCACAATCTCGACAGCGTGATCGCGCGCCACGCGCTCCGCGTCGACGGACGCCACCGCGCGCTGGGCGATGCGCGCGTGCTGTGGGCATTCGTGCAGACGCTCTATCGCGATCTGCCGGTGCAGGCGATCGAGGACGCGGCGCGGCGCGTGTTGCGAACGCCCAGCCTGCCCCCGCAATTGCCCCTCGACGTGCTGGACGCGGTTCCGGAAGCGCCCGGCGTCTACCTGTTCTACGGGCCGAATCCGCTGCCGCTCTACATCGGCAAGAGCAAGAATCTGCGCGAGCGCGTCGGCGCCCATTTTTCGTCCGACTACCGTTCGGCGACCGATCTGCGGCTGTCGGCCGAAATCCGGCGGATCGAATTCGAGGAAACGGCCGGCGAGATCGGCGCGCTGCTGCGCGAAGCGGCGCTGGTGAAGGCGATGTTGCCCGCCCACAACCACGCGCTGCGGCGCAAGGCCGAAGCCGGGATTCTCGAATTGCCGGATGAGCCGGGGCCGCCGCGCTTCGTGTCCACGGCCGGCATCGAACCGACCGAACTGGCCGGCCGGTTCGGGCCGTTTTCCTCACGCCGCGCGGCGCGCGAGACGCTGCGCAATCTCGCCGGCGAGCACCGATTGTGCTGGAAGGCGCTCGGCCTCGAGCGCCGCGTCGGGCCGTGTTTCGCGCGGCAGGTGGCGCGCTGCGCGGGCGCGTGCGTCGGGGCCGAGTCGGCCGCGGAGCACCACGCCCGGTTGCGCGCCGCCCTTGCACCGCATGCGATTCCGCCGTGGCCCTTTGCCGGCGTCGCCGCGATCCGCGAGCCGGGGCTTTTCGGCGCCCGCGTCGACGTCCACGTCGTCAAGGACTGGTGCTGGCTGGGCACCGCGCGGGACGACGGGGAACTCGGGCACCTGCGCCTGCTCCCGCCACGTCCCCAATTCGATGCCGACATCGCGCGATTGCTGATGCGCGTGCTCGCGCGCAGAAGGCACGAGGCATTTGCGCTCGCCTGACCTCCGCCTCTTGACGCATGTTGCGGCGGCGCCAACAATCGAACCTCCGCCCCGTGTCATCGCCTTCATCCCCAAGGGTCCACCGATGTCGCTCACCACCCCCGCCGCCCGCCGCGACCTGTCGTTTCATCTGCATCCGGCCACCAACCTGCGGCAAGTGCAAACCGAGGGGCCGCTCGTCATCACCCGCGGCGACGGCGTCTATGTCTACGACGACGAGGGCCGGCGCTACCTCGAAGGCATGGCGGGACTGTGGTGCGCGGCGCTCGGCTTTTCCGAGCGGCGCCTCGCCGACGCCGCCTACCGGCAGATGTGCGAGCTGCCGTTCTACCACAGCTTCGCCGGCAAGGTTCCCGCAATCAGCACCGAGCTGGCCGAGCGCCTCGTCGGCATCGCGCCGAAGGGAATGGCGAAGGCGCTGTTCGCCAATTCGGGTTCCGAAGCGAACGACACCGCGGTCAAGCTCGCGTGGTACATCAACAATGCGCTCGGCCGGCCGCAGAAGAAGAAGATCATCGCGCGCGAGCGGGCGTATCACGGCGTGACGATCGCGACCGCGAGCCTCACCGGTCTCGCCTTCGCGCACACCGACTTCGATCTGCCGATCGCGCGCATCCTCCACGCCGAGTGCCCCTACCCGTACCGCGGCGCGCAGCCGGGGGAAAGCGAGGAAGCGTACGCCGCGCGCCTGGCGGCGTCGCTGGAACAGATGATACAGCGCGAGGGCCCCGACACCGTGGCGGCCTTTTTCGCGGAGCCGGTCATGGGCGCCGGCGGCGTGATCGTCCCGCCGGCCACCTATTTCGACCGCATCCAGCCGATCCTCAGGAAGTACGAGATCCTGTTCGTCGTCGACGAGGTCATCTGCGGCTTCGGGCGCACCGGCAACATGTTCGGGTCGCAGACGTTCGACCTGCAGCCCGACATCATCACCGTGGCGAAGGCGCTGTCGGCCGGGTACCTGCCGATCTCGGCGAGCCTCGTCTCGGCAAAGGTCTACGACATCCTGCTGAGCCAGAGCGACAAGCTCGGCATCTTCGGCCACGGCTACACGTACTCGTCGCATCCCGTCCCCGCCGCCGTCGCGCTCGAAACGCTGAAGATCTACGAGGAACGCGACATCGTGGGGCACGTGCGGCGCGTGGGGCCGCGCCTCCAGGCCGGGCTTCGCAGCTACGCCGACCACCCGCTCGTCGGCGAGGCACGCGGCATCGGGCTCATCGGCGCCATCGAGCTCGTGCGCAACAAAGCCACCAAGGAAGGCTTCGACCCGAAGGCCGGCGTCGCCGCCCATCTCGTGCGGCGGGCCCAGCACCATGGCGTGATCCTGCGCAACATGCCCGGCGACAACGTCGCCTTCAGCCCGCCGCTCATCATCTCCGAAGCCGAGATCGACGAGATGCTGGCCGCTTTCGGCAAGGCGCTCGACGAGACCTGGGCGACGGTGCGCGACCGGAATCTCGTTTGAGTGACGCAGGCGGGCGGTTGGCGGACCGCGCATCCGACCCGCGATGACCGATACGATCGTCCGCCTGCAAGGCATCGGCAAGACCTACGACGGCAGCACGCGGGTCGTCGACGAGCTCGACCTCGACATCGAGCGCGGCGAGTTCCTGACGCTCCTCGGGCCCTCCGGCTCCGGCAAGACGACCACGCTCATGATGCTGGCCGGGTTCGAGACGCCGACCTCCGGCGAGATCCTGCTCGACGGCAAGCCGCTCGCGCACCTGCCGCCCTACAAGCGGCAGATCGGCATGGTATTCCAGAACTACGCGTTGTTCCCGCACATGAGCGTCGCGGAAAACATCGCCTTTCCCCTGTCGGTGCGCAACGTCGGACGGGCGGAAGCGGCAGGCCGGGTCGAGCGCGCGCTCGAGATGGTGCAGCTGGGCGGCTACGGCAGCCGGCGGCCGGCGCAGCTATCGGGCGGACAGCAGCAGCGCGTGGCCGTCGCCCGCGCCCTGGTGTTCGAGCCCAAGCTCGTGCTGATGGACGAGCCGCTCGGCGCGCTCGACAAGCAGCTGCGCGAGCAGATGCAGCTCGAGATCCGGCGGCTGCACCAGCGCCTCGGCGTCACGATGGTCTACGTGACGCACGACCAGCACGAGGCCTTGACGATGTCCGATCGCATCGCCGTGTTCCACCGCGGCCGGATCCAGCAACTCGATACGCCCGGAGAAGATCTATGAAGAGCCCGGCAACGCGTTCGTGGCCCGTTTCATCGGCGAGAACAACCGCTTCGACGGCCATCTCGAAACCGTCGCCGGCGACCGCTGCACCGTCCGCATTGCCGGCGGACGCCGCGATTGAAGGCGCGTTGGCCTGCCCCCTGCCCGCGGGCATCCGCGTGACGGTTTCGCTGCGCCCCGAGCGGGTGCAAATCGCGGCAGCGGGGCATACAATCAGCAGGGTTCCGGGCCGCCATCTCACCGGCACGCTGCGCGAGGTCATCTATCTCGGCGACCACGTGCGGGCGCGCGTGAGCTTGCCGGGCAACGACGATTTCACGGTCAAGCGGCCGATCGACGAGGCCCACCGGCTGCCCGCGATCGGCGGCACGGTCGAGCTCGCGTTTCTGCCGGAGCACTGCCGGACATTCGCGCACGAAGGCGACGAAAGCTAATCTCAGGAGGGAGAATCATGCAAGGTCTGTCATGCAAACTGGGTGCGCTGGCCGCGGCGGCGCTCGTCATGTCGGTCACCGCTGCCGGTCGCGACCTGACCGTGGTCTCGTGGGGCGGCGCCTACCAGGACGCGCAGCGCGAGGTGTACTTCAAGCCGTACATGGCGACCGGCGCCAAGATGGCCGAGGAAAGCTGGGACGGCGGCGTGGGGACGCTCCGCGCGAAGATCCAGGGCGGCAACAACAACTGGGACGTCGTGCAGGTCGAATCCGAGGAACTGCTGCTGGGCTGCGAGGAAGGCCTCTACGACAAGCTCGACTGGACCAAGCTCGGCGGCAAGGACAAATACCTGGCCGATGCCGTCAACGACTGCGGCGTCGGCGCGATCGTCTACAGCTTCATCCTCGCCTACGACGGCGACAAGATCAAGAGCGACCCGCCGAAGAACTGGGGCGATTTCTTCAACCTGCAGAAGTATCCGGGCAAGCGCGCATTGCGCAAAGGCCCCAAGACCACGCTCGAGATCGCGCTGATGGCCGACGGCGTCGCGCCACAGGACGTCTACAAGACCCTCGCCACCGACGCCGGCGTCGAGCGCGCCTTCAAGAAGCTGGACCAGATCAAGGGCAGCATGGTGTGGTGGGAGAAAGGGGCGCAGCCGCCGCAACTGCTGGCCTCGGGTGAAGTCGCCATGACCGACGCCTACAATGGCCGGATCGCCGCCGCCAACGACAAGGACAAGAAGAACTTCAAGATCGTGTGGGCGAACAACCTCTACACGATCGACTCGTGGGTGATCATGAAGGGCACGCCCAACAAGGCCGACGCCGAAAAATACCTTCAGTTCGTCAACGATCCGCAGAACCAGAAGAACCTGCCGCCGAAGATTCCGTATGGCGTGACGGCGAAGGCCGCGACCGCGTTGATCGACAAGAACGTGCTGCCGAATCTCGCGACGGCGCCGGAGAACATCAAGACGGCGCTCTACATCAACGACAAGTTCTGGCTCGAGAACCTCGACAAGCTGAACCAGCGGTTCAACGCGTGGGTCGCCAAGTAGCGTACGCACGCTGACCGGCGGGCGCGCCGGCGCCGTCGGTCGCGCGTGCGGACGCCCCGCCCTCAAATGCTTCCCCGCGGCGCCTGCACGATGACCGCGACGATCGGGGCCAGCGCACCGGGCGCCGACGCCGGCGTCGCGCTTCGGCGCGCGCTGGCACGGAGCCGATGGCGGGAGCAGCGGCAGGCGGCCTTGCTGGTGCTGCCGCTTTTTCTTTTCCTGCTCGTCTCGTTCGTCGCGCCGATCGGCGCGATGCTCGCCCGCGGCGTGACGGACACCGACGTCGCGCGCATTCTGCCCCGCGTGTCCGCGCAACTCGCGCGCTGGGATGGGCGCGAGCTGCCGCCCGCGGCCGCCTTCACCGAACTGGTCGCGGACATCCGCGCGGCGCGCGAGGCCGGCACGCTCGCCAGCGCGGCCACGCGGCTCAATTACGACGTTGCGGGATTCCGGACGCTGCTGTTCGCGACCGGCCGGGCCCTGTCGGCGGACTTCGCGGAGCCCGCGCGCGACAAGCTGGTGGCGATCGATCCCAAATGGGGCGAACGCGAGACCTGGGCGGCGCTGCGGCGCGCCGGCGGGCCGGTCACCGATTTCTATCTGCTCGCCGCACTCGATCTGCGCCACGACGCCGGCAATGCCGTCGTCGGCGCGCCGCCCGAACAGGCGGTGTTCAGAAACGTCCTCGGGCGCACGCTGTGGATCTCGGGCACGGTGACCCTCGTCTGCCTGCTGCTCGGCTATCCGGTGGCCTTTTTCATCGCCCGGCAGCCGCCCGCGCGGGCGGCGCTGTTGCTGTTTCTCGTCCTGCTGCCGTTCTGGACCTCGCTGCTCGTGCGCACCGTCGCCTGGGTCGTGCTGTTGCAGCGCGAGGGCATCCTCAACAATCTGCTGCTGTCGCTCGGCCTCGTCACCGAGCCTGTGCGAATGATCTTCAATCGCTTCGCCGTCTATGTCGCGATGGTGCACGTGCTGCTGCCGTTCATGGTCCTTCCGCTCTACGCGGTGATGAAGGGCATCTCGCCGTCCTACGTGCGCGCCGCATGGTCGCTCGGGGCGCGGCCGGCGACGGCCTTTCGCCGCGTCTACCTGCCGCAGACGCTGCCCGGCATCGGCGCGGGATGCCTGATGGTGTTCATCCAGGCGCTGGGCTATTACATCACGCCGGCGCTGGTCGGCGGCGCGGACGACCAGATGATCAGCTATTTCATCGCCTTCTACGCGAGCAGGACCGTGAACTGGGGCATGGCCGCCGCGCTCTCGCTGATGCTGCTCGCGGCGACGCTCGCGCTCTATGCGGTCTACAACCGCCTGGTCGGCATCGAGAAGATGCGCCTTGGCTAGCGAGACTTCATGCGCGCCTCGAACCTGACCCTCGGCCAGCGCCTGGCGCACGTCGGACTTGCCGCGCTCACCGCGGCCGTCCTCGCGTTCCTGGTCGCGCCGATCCTGATCATCGTCCCGCTTTCCTTCTCGTCGGGGTCGTTCTTCTACTACCCGCTCCCCGGCTTCAGCCTGCGCTGGTACCAGGACTTTTTCGCGTCGTCGTTCTGGCTGCCCTCGGTGTGGAACAGCCTGCTGGTCGGCACGTCGGCCACGCTGCTCGCCACGCTGCTCGGCACGCTGGCGGCGCTCGGCCTCTGGCGCACCCGCTTTCCCGGGCAGGGAGTGCTGCTGGCGGTGCTGATCTCGCCGATGGTCGTGCCGGTGATCATCGTCGCCGTCGGCGTCTACTTCGCCTTTGCGCCCCTCGGCCTGACCGACGGTTATGCGGGCCTCATCCTCGCGCACACGACGCTCGCGGCGCCGTTTGTCGTGGTCACCGTGCTCGCCACGCTCTCGGGCTTCGACCGCACGCTGCTGCGCGCCGCGGCGAGCCTCGGCGCACGGCCGCTGACCACGTTCCGCCGCGTCATGCTGCCGCTGATCCTGCCGGGCGTGCTGTCGGGCGCGGTGTTCGCGTTTGCCGCGTCGTTCGACGAAGTGGTCGTGGCGCTGCTGATCGCGGGTCCCGGCCAGCGCACCCTGCCGCGGCAGATGTTCGCCGGCATCAACGACAACATCAGCCTCACCATCACCGCCGCGGCGACGATGCTGATCGCGATCTCGCTCTCGTTCATGGTCTTCGTCGGCTGGTTGCAGCGGCGCAGCGAGCGGCTGCGGCAGGTGCGGTAGAGCGTTACCGGGTTACACGATCCCCAGTGTGCCAAGGAGCGCCCCGGCGGCCAGCGCCCACAGCGGGTGCAGCCGGGTGGTCAGCACCGCGACGAGCGTCGCCCCGGTGACCGCGTAGGCGGGCCACGCCTGGTCGGTCGCGCGCGTCAGGACGTACCCGGACGCGAGGATCAGGCCGACAGTGACGGGCGCCAGCGCGCGCTGGATCGCGATGCGCAGCGGCGCGTCGCGAAAGCGATCCCAGGCATGCGCGACGTAGTAGGTCAGCAAGGACGAGGGAAGGCACATCGCCGCCATGGCGACCAGTGCGCCGGCGACGCCCGCCACCTTCCAGCCGATGAGGCTCACGATCAGCACGTTCGGTCCGGGCGCCGCCTGCGACAGCGCGAACATCTGCGAAAAATCGGCGTCGGTCATCCAGTGCTCGACCTCGACGGCGCGCAGGTGCATTTCCGGAATGATGGCATTGGCGCCGCCGAACGACAGCAGCGACAGCACCAGGAACTGCAGCGCGAGCTCGAGCAGCACTGGGGAGATCATTCCCGCCTCCACCAGGCGATCCCCAGCGACACCGGCACGAGCGCCGCGAGCACCCACAGCATCGGCAGCCGGGCGAGGCCGATCGCGGCAAAAACGATTGCTCCGATGGCGACCTGCCAGGCGGTGCGCCGAATCGGTTGCGCCATCCGCAGCGCCATCGCCAGGACGAGGCCCGATGCCGCGGCGGAAATGCCGCGGCACGCGCCGCGCACCGCCTCGACTTCCGCGAACTCGGCGAACACCGCGGCCAACACCAGCACGACGGCGATCGGCATCAGCATCAGCGCGAGCGGTGCGACGACGGCGCCCAGCGGGCCGCGAAAGCGGCGGCCGATGATGACCGAGGCGTTGACGATGTTCGGCCCCGGGAGGAACTGCGACAGCGACAGGACCTCGGTGAATTCCTGCTCGGTGAGCCAGCGGCGCTGCTCGACCAGCATGTGCCGCGCGAACGGCAGCACGCCGCCGAAGCCCGACAGCCCGACCTTCAGGAACGCGGCGACCAAATCTCCCAGCGTGACCCCTTGCGGGGCCGGTGACGGCTCGCTCAACGGACGGAGCCGCGCCGGATTACTTGCCGTGCAGCGACGAGATGGCGTCCTCGGTGCGCGCCTTGATGACCCCGACGCGCCCTTCGTACGCGATCGGCGTCTCCGGAAGGACGATCCACGACATCAGGTCGCGGATCGAGACCAGCCCCTGCACTTCCGCGTGATCTTCGACCAGCAGATGCCGGTGATTGTGCACGACCATGAGCCGCAGGGCCTCCTCGACCGTCACCGTCGACGCGATGTGGCGCACATTGGGGCTCATGACCGCGGTCACCGGCGTGGTCTTCGCGTCGCGCCCCTCGTTCAGCACCCGGCGCATGAGGTCGCGCTCGGTGAGAATGCCCTGCACCGGGCCGCCGGGATTTCGGACAATGACCGCGCCGATTCCCTTGCTGCTCATCATCGCCACCGCGTCGGCGACGCTCGCCGAGGCCGGAACGGCCAGGAGTTCCTGGATCTCCTTGCGCTTCAGGATATTGCCGACGGCTTCCGTAATCATCTTTCCTCCGCTGACGCCCGCATGTTCATGCCGGCACGATGGTCAACACGGACGAAGCCGGGATGCCCCGCTCCATCCAGCCATCCGCGAATGCTACGCCAATTGCCCGGGGCCTTGTTGCGCCACGGCCGCGGCATCCGGCGGCGCGCGGGCCGGGGCGGCGTTCTCTTCCCGTCGCGGCCGGTCCTTGACCCTGCCGAACCAAACGCGTAGCGTCGCCGTGTCCATTCCCGTTCCCGCGGCGCCCTGAGACCCGAAATGGCGACGTCCCCTGTCCCGCCCGGCGCGCGCATCGACCTCGCCAAACCCGTGCCGCCGTCACCGCGCGCCGACGCGTCGCAACCGCTCGGGCGGGATCCCTACCGCGGCCGCCTGTTCCGCAAGTACCTGCTGCTGATCCTCACGCTCGTCACCGGGGCACTGCTCGCCTCCGGTGGGATCAGCCTCTACTTCACCTACCAGGAAACCAGGGCCGCACTCGCCAATCTGCAGCACGAAAAGGCGGTCGCCGCGGCGGCGCGGATCGAGCAGTACGTGCGCACCATCGAGCAGCAGCTCCGGTTCGCGGCGTTGCCGCAGCTCGACGCCGCCGATGTCGAGCTCCGCCGGATCGAATTCCTGAAGCTGCTGCGCCAGGCGCCGGAAGTCACCGACATCGCGCAGCTCGACCCCTCGGGACGCGAGCAGGTCACCGTCTCCCGGCTGGGCATGGATGTCGCCAATTCGGGCAAGGATCGGTCGCAGGACCCCGCCTTTCGCAATGCGAGGCGCGGCCAGTCCTGGTTCGGACCGGTGTACTTCCGCAAGGAGACCGAGCCCTACATGACGATCGCCATCCGCTCCGGCGGCGAGAACGGTGCGGTGACGGTCGCCGACGTCAACCTCAAATTCATCTGGGACGTCGTGTCGCGCATCCGGATCGGCGACAAGGGCAAGGCGTATGTCGTCGACAACAACGGCTTCCTCGTGGCCGATCCGGACATCGGCCTCGTACTGCGCAAGACCAACCTCGCGACCCTCCCGCACGTGAAGGCGGCGATCGCCAAGGAGGGCTCCGACGAGCTGGCGATGGTATCGCGCGACGTGGCGGGCACGGCGGTGCTGGCATCGGTCGCGTCGATCGACCTGCTGGGCTGGAAGGTGTTCGTCGAGCAGCCGGTGGCCGAGGTCTACGCCAAGCTCGACGCGGCGATCCTGCGCACCGGGCTGCTGCTGCTCGCGGGCCTCGCCGTCTCGGCGCTCGGCGCGCTGGCCCTTGCCCGCGGCATGGTCCGGCCGATCAGCACGCTCTCCGAAGGCGCGCAGCGGATCGGTGCCGGCGTGCTCGACCAGAAGATCGACGTGCGCACCGGCGACGAGCTCGAAGCGCTGGCCGACCGCTTCAACCGGATGTCGGCGCAATTGCGCGAATCGTACGCCGGCCTCGAACGCAAGGTCGAGGAGCGCACCAGCGAGCTCAAGAACTCGCTCGAGCAGCAGACGGCCATCAGCGAAATCCTGCGCGTCATTTCGGGCTCGCCGACCGACGTCCAGCCGGTGATGAGCGCCGTCGCCGAGCGCGCGGCGCACCTGTGCGATGCCCCGTTCGCGTGGGTCGTGCTGGTCGAGAACAACACCTTTCGCCCGAGCGCCGTCTATGCGGTCGGCCAGCGCGCCGGGGACCGAGTACGACAACCCCGCCGAATTGAGAGGCCCGTTCGAGCTGAAGAGAACCTACATCGTCGGCCGCGCCGCGATCGACTGCGCGACGATCCATTACGCGGACATCCTCCCGCTGCTCGACACCGAGTATCCCGACGCCAGGGCCGTCCAGGAGCGGTTCGGCTTCCGCGCCATACTGGCGGTGCCGCTGATGCGCGGGGGCGCCGCCTACGGCGCGATCCTCCTGTGGCGCCGCGAGGCGCGCGCGTTCGCCGCCGATCAGGTGGCGCTGGTGGAAACGTTCGCCCGTCAGGCGGCGATCGCGATCGACAACGTGCGCCTGTTCAACGAAACCAAGGAGGCGCTGGACCAGCAGCGAGCATCGGGCGAAGTATTGAGCGCGATCAGCAGCTCGATCGCCGACACCAAGCCCGTATTCGACGTGCATTCTCCAGAGCTGCCAACGCTTGTTCGCGGGCGATCTCGTCGGCGTCACGCTGGTCCGAGACGATGGAATGCTCGAAATCGGCGCCTATGCCGGCCCCGGCAGCGAGGAACTGAAGCGGGCCTTTCCGCCCCGGCCGTTGAATCGGGATACCGGCGTCGGGCACTGCGATTCTCGAGCACAAGGTGGTCTCTATCCCGGACGTGGATGTCCGATGACGTACCCGTGGCCTCGCGCGATGGAATTCGGGCGATCGGCATCAAGTCGATGTCGTTTGCGCCGATGCTGTTCGAAGGTCGTGGCATCGGCACGCTTTGGGTCGGCCGTGTGGTCAAAGGGCCGTTCAGCGACAAGCACTTGACGTTGTTGAAGACCTTTGCCGAGCAGGCCGTGATCGCCATCCAGAACGCGCGGCTGTTCAACGAGACCAAGGAGGCCCTCGAGCAGCAGACGGCGATCAGCGAAATCCTGCGCGTGATCTCGAGCACGCCGGGTGATGTTCGGCCGATGCTCGACGCCGTCGCCGAGCGCGCCGTGAAGCTGTGCGATGCGGTCCAGCCGCGTCGATATTCTTGGTCGAGGGCGACAGCCTTCGACTCGGAGCTCGCTTCGGCAGCCGTCGCCGACCAGTGAGCGACGACGAATTCATGCCGTTGAATCGCGGCTCGATATCCGGCCGTGCCATCATCGATCGCACGTCGATCCACATGGAGGACATGGCAATGCGCCGGAGGAGCGAATTACCCGTTGCGCGCGAAATGCAGCAGCGCACTCGGCCATCACGCGATCCGTCTCGGATGCCGCTGATGCGCGAGGACCGGGCGATCGGCGCGATCACGCTGTGGCGGATGGAACCACGGCGATTCACCGACAAGCAGGTCGCGCTGGTCAAGACCTTTGCCGACCAGGCGGCGATCGCCATCGAAAACGTACGCCTGTTCAACGAGACCAAGGAAGCGCTCGAGCAGCAGACGGCGATCAGCGAAATCCTGCGCGTGATCTCGCAGTTCACCCACCGACGTGCAGCCGGTGCTCGACGCGATCGCCGAGCGCGCCGCGCGGCTCTGCGACGCCGCCGCGGCATCGATGCATCTGACCGACGGCGACACCCTGCGGCATCTCGCGTCGAAGGGCCCGTCGCCGGATCCGGTGTCCCACGTCGACGCGCTGCCGATCAACCGCGACTCGATTTCGGGCCGCGCCCTGCTCGAGCGCAGGAGCATCCAGGTGCGCGACATGCTGGCCGAAGGCGCCGAATACCCGCTCAGCTACGAAATTGCACAGCAGTTCGGGCATCGTACGGTGGTT
Organism: uncultured beta proteobacterium; assembly: GCA_963810845.1. Lineage (GTDB taxonomy): Bacteria > Pseudomonadota > Gammaproteobacteria > Burkholderiales > Casimicrobiaceae > CAIWHR01. The sequence goes on from CAWEOX010000033.1 coordinate 74,549, forward strand.
GTGATGCCGCTCTACCGGGAGGGACAGCCGTTCGGCACGATCGTCCTGCGCCGGCAGGAGGTGCGTCCGTTCACGGATCGCGAAGTCGCGCTGCTGCAGACCTTCGGCGACCAGGCGGCGATCGCGCTCGAGAACGTACGGCTGTTCCACGAAATCGAGGACAAGAGCCGCCAGCTCGAGGTCGCCAACAAGCACAAGTCGGAGTTCCTCGCCAACATGTCGCACGAGCTGCGGACGCCGCTCAATGCCATCATCGGCTTCTCCGAGGTGCTGCTCGAGCGTCTGTTCGGCGAGTTGAACGACAAGCAGGACGACTACCTGAAGGACATCCACTCGTCCGGCCGGCACCTGCTCTCGCTCATCAACGACATTCTCGACCTGTCGAAGGTCGAGGCGGGCCGGATGGAGCTGGAGATGTCGAGCGTTCGATCTGCCGACGGCGATTGCCAATGCGATGACGCTGATCCGCGAGCGCGCGCAGCGGCACGGGATCGCCCTCGGATTCGATGCCGACCCGCAACTCGGCGAGATCGTCGCCGATGAGCGCAAGCTGAAGCAGATCCTGGTCAATCTGCTGTCCAACGCCGTCAAGTTCACGCCCGACGGCGGCCGCATCGACGTCAGCGCCCGGCGCGATGCTGACAGCGTCGTCATCGCGGTGCACGATACCGGTATCGGGATCGCCGCCGCCGACCAGCAGGCCGTGTTCGAGGAGTTCCGCCAGGTCGGACACGACTACACCAACAAGCAGGAAGGGACCGGACTCGGGCTCGCGCTGACCCGCCGGTTCGTCGAGTTGCACGGGGGGCGCATCTGGGTCGACAGCGAACCAGGGAACGGATCGACCTTCACCTTCACGATACCGTTGACACGATGAGCGTCATACTGATTGTCGAAGACAACGAGAAGAACCTGAAGCTCGTCCGTGACGTGCTCCAGGTCAAGGGCTACGCCACGCTCGAGGCGGGCACCGCCGAGGACGGCATCCGCATCGCCACCGAACGCGTTCCCGACTTGATCCTGATGGACATCCAGCTGCCCGGAATGAACGGCATCGAGGCGCTCAAGGTCCTGCGCGGGAATCCGGCGACCGCCGCCATCCCGGTGATCGCGGTGACGGCTTCGGTGATGCAGCAGGACCGCAACCAGATCACCGAAGCGGGATTCGACGCCTATATCGGCAAGCCGCTCAATCTCAAGGAATTCCTGGAGGCGGTGAAAACCATGCTGGAACGCCGCCCGCGATGAGCACCCAGGCCACGGTGCTCGTCGTAGACGACACGCCGCACAACGTCAAGCTCCTCGCCGACCTCCTCGCGATCAAGGGCTATCGCGTCGCGACCGCCGTCAACGGCGACGAAGCGCTCGCCAAGGTGGCCTCCGAGAAGCCGGACCTGGTGCTGCTCGACATCATGATGCCGGGCCTGTCCGGCTACGACGTGTGCCAGCGCCTGCGGGCCAATCCCGGGACGGCGTTGCTGCCCGTGGTGCTCGTCACCTCGCTCGACCCGCAGCAGGAACGCGTCAAGGGCATCGAAGCCGGCGCCGACGATTTCATCTCGAAGCCGATCAACCAGGCCGAGCTCTTCGCCCGCGTGCGTTCGCTGCTGCGGGTGAAAGCGCTGCAGGACGAGGTCCGGCGCCAGGCCGAGTCGCTGAAGGAGTGGAACGTCAAGCTCGAGGAGCGCGTCGCCGAGCAGGTGGCGGAGCTCGACCGGATGAGCCAGCTGAAGCGCTTTTTCTCGGCCCCGGTGGCCGACGCCATCGTCTCCGCCGGCGAGAATTCGATCCTCGCGCTGCATCGCCGGGAAATCTGCTACGTCTTTCTGGACCTGCGCGGCTTCACCGCGTTCACCGATGCCGCCGAGCCGGAGGAAGTGCAGGCGGTGCTGCACGACTACCACGCCGCGATGGGCACGCTCATCAGCCGCCACGAGGGCACGCTCGACCGCTTCGCCGGCGACGGCATCCTGATCTTCTTCAACGACCCGATTCCGGTTTCCGAGCCCGGCAAGCGCGCCGCCGAAATGACGGTGGCGATGCAGCAGAGCTTCGCTCCGCTGCGCGCCCGGTGGCTGAAGCTGGGCTACGACCTCGATCTCGGCATCGGCATCGCCAAGGGGTTCGCGACGCTGGGGGCCTTCGGCTTCGAAGGCCGCTTCGACTATACGGCGATCGGCGGCGTCGTCAACCTCGCCTCGCGGCTATGCAGCGAAGCACAACCCGGCCAGATCCTGATCGACCGGCGGGCGCGCGCCGCGCTCGACGACGAATGGGACTGCGATCCGGTCGGCCCGCTGACGCTCAAGGGCTACGCGCAGCCGGTGCCGGCCTTCCTGCTGAAGGGCCGCCGGTAACCGACGTCAGCCGGTAATCCTCCGCCGCTCCAAACGTAGCCTCCCTCTCCCGCCGCCGCGGGAGAGGGTCGGGGTGAGGGCGGTGGGACGAGGGGAAACCGTCAGGACGCAGCCGCGCGCGCCGCATGCGCGGCCAGCACGTGCGCCACGCATGCGGTCAGCTTCTTCGCGTAGGGAATGTGCAGGAATTCGTTGGGTCCGTGCGCGTTGGAATGCGGCCCCAGCACGCCGGTAATCAGGAACTGCGCATCCGGGAAGCGCCGTCCCAGCATCGCCATGAAGGGTATCGTACCGCCCTCGCCCATCGCCGCCACCGGCTTGCCGTAGTGCGCCAGCGACGCTTCCGCCAAGGCCTGCGCGAGCCATGGCGCGGTGGGCGCGGCATTCCAGCCGGTCGCGCCTTGATCAGGGGTGAAGACGACGGTGGCGCCGGCAGGTGGATCGGCATCGAACAGGTGCTGGAGATCGGAGGTCGCCCGGTCGCCATCGACGGTGGGCGGCAGCCGCAACGACAGCTTGAGGGAAGTTTGCGGGCGCAGCACGTTGCCGGCGCTGGCGATCGGCGGCAAGCCGTCGGCGCCGGTCACCGAAAGGGCCGGGCGCCAGGTGCGGTTCAGCAGCGCCTCGGTGTGGTCGGCAACCATCGGTTGCGTGTTCCCCGCGAACGGATATTTGCGTACGACGAGATCGCCGAGAATGTCCGCGGCCTTCGCTGCCTGCGCGCGGCGCTCGTCGGGAATCGGCGCGTGGAACGCTTCCGGGAGAATCCGGCCCGTGCCGGCGTCCTCCAGTCGGCCGATGAGGTCGCGCGCGATGCGGAACGACGACGGGACGATGCCGCTGGCGTCGCCCGAGTGCACGCCCTCGGTCAGCACTTCCACCGTCAGCGTGCCGGCCGCGAGTCCGCGCAGTGAGGTCGTCGCCCATAGCCGTTCGTAGTCGCCGCAGCCCGAATCGAGGCCGACGACGAAATCGACGCGCCCGATCCGCGACGCGAGCGCGTCGAGATACGCGGGCAGATCGTAGCTGCCGCTCTCCTCGCAGGTCTCGATGAGGCCCACGCAGCGGGCGTGGGCGATGCCCTGCGCCTGCAGCGCGGCGATCGCGGCGAGCGCCGCGAACACGGCATAACCGTCGTCGGCGCCGCCGCGCCCGTACAGCTTGTCATCCTCGAGCACCGGCGTCCACGGGCCGAGTCCCGCTCGCCAACCGGTCATCTCCGGCTGCTTGTCGAGATGCCCGTACAGCAGCACCGTGCGTTCGCCGGCAGTCCCGCCGCTCCCCGGAACGTGGAAGAACAGCAACGGCGTGCGCCCGGGCAGGCGCACGATCTCCACCTCGAGACCGCGCACCGGCTGGTCCTGCACCCACGCGTGCGCGAGGCGCGTCACCCGCTCGATATGGCCGTTCTGCTCCCAATCCGGATCGAAGTGCGGCGACTTCGCCGGAATGCGCACGTAGTCGACAAGCTGCGCGACGATTCCCGTATCCCAGTGGTCGGCAATGGCGGCGGCAAGGGCGGTGGTGTTCATCAGCGAATCTCCGGTCGGCGTGCGAAATGCGGAAAGGAGACGCCCAGGACGATGGTGAGAAGCGTCTGCGAAGGGGTGGCGCCCTAGGGCTGTTACGGGAGGTTCTCGCGCAATACTAGGCTGATACGCACCGGCTCGCACGCCGCGCGCGGCCCGGTAGATCACGCCGGGTCCGTCGCGGCCAGAACGGCAATTGAATTGCCCGGATCGAGCCCGGACAAACCCAGGGCGAAATGTAGGCCCCGGACTACACGCGGGTTTGGCGTCCGCCTACTGAT
>CAWEOX010000034.1:0-58350 GCA_963810845.1 uncultured beta proteobacterium
TCACCAATTGCCGCCGAGGTCCAATTCGCTATTTATCCCGGATGAGTCCTGGACGAGCCGGTTTACCCGTCGGTTGGAGGGATTGGCGATGAAAACAGCAATTAGCGCAGGGTCGGGCTCCCGACCAGCGAAAACGGGGACGCCCGGCGGGACGAAACGCAGTTTGGCGGACTTGCGCGCGGCGCGCCGCTCGGCGCTCTCGGCCGAGCGCGCGCGAGAGTTGACGCGCGCGATAGACGAGCTCGCCAGACGAATCGCCCGCTCGGGCGGATGAGACGGCGAACTCCGCTTCCTGAACGGCATCTAAAGAGTCCGTCGTGATGGCTGTCGACCCGCAGCTCGCCCCCGTTTTCCCTTTAGGTACGATACTGCCGATGACCACTAATAGAGATCGCGAGGAGTTGAGAGAGCCGGATTTCGCGGCTCCCGCTCCACTTCAACCAGCAGCAACGGCGGCCCCGCCGTCAACTCGGGAAGCAGCAACCTGGCGTTACGCTCATCTGCGCAAATCGAATCCGGCCGGTGAGCTGACACCGCAAACCCGCACGTGGTTGGTCAGGCTCCCGCAACATCTCCGCCCGATCAATCTGCTGATGCAGTTCCCACGAATAGTCAATGGGGTCGCGGCCGCGTGGGACAACCCGGCCGCCTTTGGCGAGTTGCTGACGGACCTTCTTTATGATTTCCGCGGCAATCGGAGCGGCTTTTCGGCGGAGGTCGTTCGTGAGCTGCAAGGACTGCGCGCGCACTATTACCGCGAGCCCTCGCGGAAACGGTGATTTGTGCCACCGCGAGAGCCAGGTAAGGGTCGATAGCGCCAACGAACGCCCGCTGTCAGCGCCGCCAAAGGCGATTCAATCCGACCGCGGACAGGTCAGGAGCAAGGCCGCGATTTGTGCGTGCGCCCGACGCTGCTCTGGCGCATTGGCGAAACGGGTTGAAACCAGCGCGCCGGTCCCCTCTCGGACCGGACTTCCTGTCCTCATGGAGCAAGCCGAATCATCGGCACGAAGCGGGCAGGTACTTGGGGTCGATGGTGATCGCCAGGCATTTCCACGTCCCGAACATGCTCCGTTCGGCGCCGACCCAATCGGAAAACAGCTGGAAGGTCTTGCCACCAGCGGCGCCGAGACCGGGGTTCGTGGACGTCATCACAATGATGTTCGACCCTGAGTCGACATTGATCCAGGCCACGTACTGCGTCTGGACGCTGGAGCAACCCGCCTGGGCGAGGCTGCGCGGATAGGTCCCTTTGGTGGCAAAGTATTCTGTCACCGAAGTCTTGCACGCTCCCGCCGCCGCGAGAGCTTCCGAGACCCGGGACCGAATCGCGTATTCCCGATACGTCGGCAGCGCGATCGCCGCCAGAATGCCGACGATCGCTACGACGATCATCAGTTCGATCAGTGTGAAGCCCTCGTCGCCGCTTCATGTTGGCTCGGTTGGATTAGGTCGCGATCGGGATCGCGCAGCCTTCTCGGCAATGCTTGGGCCGCCTTACGGTTCAAGCGATTTCCGTGCCAAACTCTATTCGGTGAAAGAGGGACCGATTGCCGTGACCGGCGCGGTACAAATGTGTCGCACCGCGTCCCCTTTCCGCTGAAAATGCCCGCTTTGCGACCACGGCGCGCCGTTGTGCTGATAGCAGCCCCACGTGCCTCGTAGCGACAAATTGACCGGCTGCGTCCAGCGGTTCCTGCGGCTGGACACCCGGGAGGAGGGTGAGGAGGAGCTGGTGCCGGACGCCGAGCGCGTGTTCGAGGTGCGAACGCTAGTCGCCGCTCGCTAAAGGCCGGGCCACAGGCTTGCCGAACGGGCTGCGTAACGGTTACGCGATGGCGCGACTATCCTTCGCTCGGCCGGACATGGATCGCGATCCCGTAGCACACGATCGCAGGATCTGTGGTCGAGGACCATTTCGAACGACCTTGATCGAGGCAGACGACGTTGATGAGCCCGTCTGCGCCTTGGCGCGCCGCTTCAGTTTGCGAAGCAGCGATGGCCTGTTCCTGGCTCGGATAGGTTGGCACCCAAAAGGCAGAGCGCCAGGTATCGGCCCAAAGTCGACTCACGACTTCAACTCGACTCGCGTTGAGTTCTCCCAATTTATAGAGCCTGACTTCGGGCGCGCGCTTTTCGACGTCACTTTGCGCGATGCAGGCGCCGGCGGACAGCACGTATATCGCGACGGCAACGAGCGTAGAAAAAGGTGAGTTGCGGATCTTCATTTTGATGTCTGCTTGTGGCAGTGACGATGATTATAGTTCCCGACGGCGCAAAGCCATCACCACGACGGCCTGGGATCGAGCCGAACACGAGCAGATCGCTTCGGCCAACCCCGAACCAGGCCCGTTGGCCTGCCCGGAAAATCGGACGGCGGCCTACACTTGGCTTCACGTCCGCCTACTGACAACCAAATGCTAACGGAGGTCCAATTGCTCGTTTCATTCCAAAATAAAGGAATTGGCGATGAGATCAGCCACCAGCGCAGGCTCGGACATCCATCGGGCGTGGTCAGGCACGCCCGCGGCACCACAGAGCAAGGCGGACGCACGCGCGGCTCAACGCGCTGCACGCATGTCCGCGCGTGCCCGCGAGTTGGCGCATGCGACAAATGAGCTCGCCAAACGGATCGCGCAGATCGCGCTCGAATCAGACCGCGCAGAACGCGCCACACGCGATTCATTCCGGCCGGAATAGGTCACGCGCGTCCGGGTTTCGCGCTGCGCTGGGCGTCGATCTGGCGCTGCGCACGATTTCCGCTGCACCGGCCAAGGGAGAAGAGCGATGCGTTTCGGAAAGCTGCTTGTCGGCATCATTGCTGCGTTTGTATTCGTTGGCAACGCGAATGCCACATCCGCGAGCATCACGGATCTGACGGACCTCTGGTGGAACCCGACCGAATCGGGCTGGGGCCTTCAGATGGTAAACACGGGAACGTTCATCTTCGCAACGATTTACGTTTACGGTCCTGACGGCAAGCCGGTTTGGTTCGCAGGCGGGGTTGATTATGTGGGAGGCTTGAACTGGAGCGGCGCCCTGTATACCGGAACGGGGCCATACTTTGGCGGCGCATCATTTGATCCTACGTCCGTGACCGTGCGGCAAGTGGGGCAGATGACATTAACCATTGCCACGATACACAGCGGCGAAATCACGTATTCCGTGGACGGAGTGACCGTCACGAAGTCCATACAGCGGCAACCTCTTACACTGGATAGTTACAGTGGCAGCTATTCGGCAACCGTTACATCCACTGTAACTGGCTGCACGGCCTCTGCGAACAACGGCAGCGCCACCACGCAGGCTACGGTGAGCTTCGTCCAAAATGGAAGCAATATGTCGTTCGCCTGGGCATACTCGAACGGCAGTTCCTGCTCGTCGGTCGGCACGTACTCTCAACTTGGGCGCCTGGGTCTGTTCAGTGGCGCCTACTCTTGCAACACCGGTGAGTTGGGCACGCTAATACTCGCCGACATGAACGTCGTGCCGAAAATGTTCACAGCCCGACTTCAAACATCCAGCTCAAATATCGGGTGCGTCACCATCGGAGAAATGGCGGGCGTGATTCCGCATTAGTGCGTTTCGCCGGAGCAGGATGGGCGCTCCGGGCCAAGCGAGGAGCATGCGGACCTGCCGATTGACGAATGATGATGCTAGACCCGGCCACGCAGGATCGCGTTGGCAATCACCGCTAGATCGTCCTCCGGCAGCGGCTCGACGCCGGCCTGCTCGCACATCCGGTTATAGCTCGCGATCAGGGGTTCGATGTCAATGTCGCTGTCGTTCACGCCGAGATGTTTGTTGCCGTGTCGCGCAACGCTGGGCGTTGATCTTACGCGGCTGAGCTACCGGAACGAGAACAGCAGCATGGCGATGATGACCGCCAGGACGGCAACCAATTCGAGCAACAAGGTCGACCCGTCGCCTGCGGCCGGGCGCTCGGTGCGCGGCGTTGGCTGCTTCGTAAAGATGTCGAGGCGGACGCCAGCCATCCTAATGCTGCGGCGAAAGCGAAAATCCATGGATGGATCCAGTAGCGACGTGGACGCGGCTGCAAGCCCGCCGCCCGTATTGGGGGTCATGTTGGGGGATCGGCTCGCGTATCGCGGGAACTTGACTCGCTAAGCTATTGATTTATATTGGCGTCCCCAGCGGGATTCGAACCCGCGTACCTACCGTGAAAGGGTAGTGTCCTAGGCCTCTAGACGATGGGGACCTACTGCGACCGCGTCCCAAGATGATCATCAGGTTGCGGCAGGTGCGGTGGTGGAGGTAAGCGGGATCGAACCGCTGACCTCTTGCATGCCATGCAAGCGCTCTCCCAGCTGAGCTATACCCCCACGGCGAACGCGAAATTATAAGGGGCGTGGACGTTTTCTGCAATCCGGAGCGCACCGCGACGCGACCGCTTCGGCCAGCGCGCTCCCCGTTCAGCTATCATCCGGGGCCGCTGCTCTGCAATCACGGACGAGTGTCAGTCCCGGGGCCGCAACTCGAACCCTGATCGGCCGCTGCCGCGGCGTTCCCTGATCGCTGATTTCACCCGATGCCGCTGCCCGCTGCCCACGCCCCGCTCGACGTCGACCTCGCCGGCCGCGCCATCCTGGTCACCGGGGCTGCCGGCGGCCTCGGTCGCCCGCTGACGCTGGCCTGCGCGCGAGCCGGCGCCACCGTCGTGCTGCACGGCCGCGCGGTTCGCCGACTCGAAGCGCTCTACGATGAAATCGTCGCCGCCGGCCATCCGCAGCCCACGATACTGCCGCTCGATCTCGCCAGCGCGGACAACGACGACTACGGCAACGTCGCCGGCGCGGTGCGCGCGCAATTAGGACGGCTGGACGGCATTGTCCATGCCGCCAATGTGCTGGGCTCGCTGGGACCGATCGAGCACCAATCGTTCGACGCGTGGCTCGAGGTGCTGCGCGTGGACCTGGCGGCCGCGATGGCGATCACCCGGGCGATGCTGCCGCTGCTCGCCGCGGCGGCGGACGCGAGTGTCGTGTTCACGCTCGATACCCGCGGCCAGGCGCCGCGTGCCTATTGGGGGGCCTATGCGGTGGCCAAGGCGGGATTGACGGCGCTCGCGACGATACTCGCGGACGAATGGGAGAGCCGCCCCAATCTGCGCGTCAATGCGGTGGTCCCGGGGCCGATCAACTCGCCGCTGCGCGCGCGGACGCACCCCGGGGAGCAGCGGAGTGCGCTGCCCGATCCCCGCACGCTCGCCCCGTTGTACCTGTATCTGCTCGCCGTGCAACCGAAGGCGGAAAGCGGTCGGCTGATCGACGCCGCGGCATGGATCGAGGGTCACGCGGCGTCGACGCCGCTGGTCTCCAGCGCGGCCTCCGCGGTGCGGCCGTAGCGCAAGACGACGCGCAAGCGGCGAAAATCATCGGCCGCAAATGTATCGGCCATGACCATGAGCGTTCGCGCATGGCGCGCCCCGTCGGTCCGCCACACGATGGTCGTCAACCGGTGCCCGACAAAGGAATCGGCGAGGATGTCGCCGTCGCATGTCCGTCCGTCGCGCGTGGTCACCGCGATCCGGCGATCGACGCCGATACGCAGCCCGCGCGGCGCGCCGCCGCCCACCGCACGGCGGAGCGCCCATGCACCAGCCGCGCCGATGCCCGCGGCACCGCCAAGACGTACAACGGCGGGCAGCGGAAGGCACTGCAGCAGCGCGGCGGTCGCAGCGTACGACGCGACGATGATTGCCGCGGCAAGGCGCGAGCGGCGCGGCGCGAGACGCAGAGGTGGTGGCGGCTTCATTGGCGTCCATTGCACGTGCCGTCGGAAACGGCGCGCAATTGGACGGACGGACTACCGCGACGGGGGGCTGCTGGGTTATGCGGATTTGTGCGCGGCCAATGCCAGCCACGTGGCGACCACCGTATCCGGATTGAGCGACATGCTCTCGATCCGCTGGTCGACCAGCCACTGCGCAAGGTCGGGGTGGTCGGACGGGCCTTGGCCGCAGATGCCAATGTACTTGCCCGCCTTGCGGCAGGCCTCGATGGCCATCGTGAGCATCGCTTTCACCGCGTCGTCGCGCTCGTCGAACGTGGAGGCAATCGCCCCGCCGGCGTCGCGGTCGATGGCGAGCGTCAGCTGCGTCATGTCGTTGGAGCCGATCGAAAATCCGTCGAACAGCTCGAGGAAGCGATCGGCAAGGATCGCGTTCGACGGTATCTCGCACATCATGATGAGGCGCAGGCCGTTCCTGCCGCGCTCGAGCCCTTGGTCCTTCAGCAGCGCGATGACTCCCCGCGCCTCGGTAAGCGTGCGCACGAACGGGATCATCAGCTCGACATTGGTGAGCCCCATGTCGTCGCGGACGCGCTTCATCGCGCTGCATTCGAGCGCGAAGCAATCGTGGAACTCCGGCGCGATGTAGCGCGACGCGCCGCGAAAGCCCAGCATCGGGTTCTCTTCGTGCGGCTCGTAGCGCCGGCCGCCGACAAGGTTCGAATATTCGTTCGACTTGAAGTCGGACAGGCGCACGATCACTTTCTTCGGCCAAAACGCGGCCGCGATCGTCGCCACGCCCTCGGCGATCTTGGCGACGTAGAACTCGGTCGGGCTGGGATAGCCCGCGATCCGCTGGCGGATGTCGCGTTGCAGGTCGGCCGGCTGCCGGTCGAGCTCGAGCAGCGCTTTGGGATGGATGCCGACGTTCTTGTTGACGATGAACTCGAGCCGGGCGAGGCCGACACCCTCGTTCGGCAGCCGGCGAAATTCGAACGCGAGCTCGGGGTTGCCGATGTTCATCATGATCTTGGTCGGCGCGACCGGCATCCGGTCGAGCGCGATGTCGATGGTCTCGACTTCGAGCAGCCCGTCGTAGACGTGCCCGGTATCGCCCTCGGTGCAGGAGACGGTGACCGCGGCGCCGTCGGCGAGCACCTGCGTCGCATTGCCGCAACCGACGACCGCGGGGATGCCGAGCTCGCGGGCGATGATCGCCGCGTGGCAGGTACGCCCGCCGCGGTTGGTGACAATCGCCGCCGCCCGCTTCATGACCGGTTCCCAATCCGGATCGGTCATGTCCGCGACGAGCACCTCGCCGGCGCGCACGCGGTCCATTTCGGCGGCGGATTTGACGAGGCGAACCGTCCCCTGCCCGACCTTCTGGCCGATCGCCCGTCCGCTCGCGAGCACCGCGGACTTCGCCTTGAGCCGGTACCGCCGCAGATTCTCGCCGCCTTCGCGCGATTTCACGGTTTCCGGCCGGGCCTGCAGGATGTACAGCTTGCCGTCCTGCCCGTCGCGTCCCCATTCGATGTCCATCGGCCGCCCGTAATGGGCTTCGATGATCATCGCGTACCGGGCAAGCTCCTCGGCTTCCGCGTCCGTGATCGAGAACCGGAGGCGGTCGGGCTCGGCGACCTCGACCGTGGCCGTGGACCCGCCGGCGCGCTGCCCGTCGGCGAAGATCATCTTGACCGCCTTCCCTCCCACGGCCTTGCGGACGATCGCGCGCCGGCCCTGCGCCAACCCGGGCTTCCAGACGTAGAACTCGTCGGGGTTCACGGCCCCCTGCACCACGGTCTCGCCGAGGCCGTACGCGGCAGTGATGAAAACGACCTGATCGAATCCCGACTCGGTGTCCATCGTGAACATCACGCCGGAAGCGCCGAGGTCGCTGCGCACCATTCTCTGAATGCCGGCCGACAACGCGACGTCCTCGTGAACGAAGCCCTGATGCACGCGGTACGAAATCGCCCGATCGTTGTAGAGCGAGGAAAATACCTCCTTCACTGCATGAAGAATATTATCCAAGCCATTGATATTAAGAAATGTTTCTTGCTGGCCTGCGAACGACGCATCCGGCAGGTCCTCCGCCGTCGCCGATGAGCGCACGGCCCAGGAGGCACTCGGTGATTCCCCGACCAGCGTGGCGTAGGCCTCCCGGATTGCCGCCTCGAGGGGCGGCGGCAGCGGCGCGGCGATAACCCACCCGCGAATCTCGGCGCCGGCCTCGGCCAGGGCGGTCACGTCGTCGACGTCGAGCCCGCCGAGGCGCTCACCGATGCGTTCGGCGAGCCCGTTGTGCGCCAGGAACTCCCGGAAGGCCGCGGCGGTGGTCGCGAATCCGCCGGGCACGCGTATCCCCGCTCCCGCAAGCTCACCAATCATTTCCCCGAGCGACGCATTCTTGCCGCCGACCCGATCGACGTCGCTCATGCGCAACTGCTCGAGGGAAATCACGCGTTGCTGCTGATCCATGCCGCCGTCCCCCTGTTCGGTCCGATGCTGGCTGCCCGGGCACAAACAGCCCCGCCGCGCGTGGCAGCCATCGACGGGTTGTTGCGGAATGCGCTTGGCAGGTTTCGATGCGTCGCGGGATGTTGCGACGCGACCCCGCAATTTTACTCTTGCAAGCGGGCGGCCGGCAGAAAACGGCGCGCTGATGCCGATCGCGGGCAGGGCGCAGCAGGGCGATGCGGCGCGCTGGGCGCGCCGAAGGTCAGTCGTTGCGACTGGTGCTGTTGATGACGGGGTCGCTGGCCGCCGTCCGTTCGGGCGTCTCGGTGTCGTCGTGGTCGTGGAACACGTCGTCGGCCATGTTGCCGTGCTCCCCGGTCTCCGTGGCCGCGCCGGATCGATGCTGGCTCTTCACCGCGCGTCGGAGACTGCGGTACAGGTCGGGGTGCGAATCCTTGAGGTAACTGATGATCTCGAAATCGACGCGCTTCACCTGCGAAAGGTCGACCTGTTCGACATGGACGAGCCGCAGCAGTTCGCGCACCGGCTTCGGCATTTCGCGCCCGCTCTCATAGCGCGACCCGCCGCTCTGGGTGACCCCGATCTGGGTCCAGAACTGCTCCTGGTTGAGGCCCAGCCGCCGCCGAATTTCGCGCGGGTTCAATACACGGTCGAAAAGTTTCACGTTAGTTCGCCTGTGTCATTTTGGGGCCCGCATGCGGGGGCATGCGCGGAACCGTCATCCCAACAGCATATTCTCGACCCTAATCACCCAAATATGCAAGACCCTTTTGCGACCACGGATGTACGGCAAGCGGTTTCGGGCCCAAAAAACACACGCATTTCCGCGCCGGCCCGGAACAATTTGCCTGATCGTGGGATATCGACAGTTTTCGGCGGCAACGGTTCGCGACTCCGCATCGCCAGCAACCCGGGCATGGCCGCGACTTTGGTAAAATCGGACCTCCGCAGTGGCGACGACCGGAATTGTCTTCGAGATCTTGGGCGTGTCCGGGCGTTTACGCCATGGGATGCCTCCGGCAGCCCGCGACCCCCGCACCTGCTGCTTCCCGTCGCCCACCATCGGGCGCACCATTCCCCTCGATGCTCCGGTACGACCTCCACTGCCATTCGACGCATTCCGACGGCCTGCTGTCGCCTGCCGCGGTCGTCGCGCGCGCCGCCGCGCGCGGCGTGGACGTACTCGCGCTGACCGACCACGACGAAGTCAGTGGCTTGGCGGAAGCGCATGCGGCCGCGGCAACCGCGCGCCTGACGCTCATCGCGGGCACCGAACTCTCCGTCAGCTGGGAGAGCCTCACGATCCATGTGCTGGGGCTGGGCATCGACCCGTCGAATCCCGTGCTCGCCGAGGGACTGCACGTGATCCGCGCGGGCCGCAGCTTGCGCGCCCGGCGCATCGCCGACGCGCTCGCCGAGGCCGGCATTCGCGGGGCGTACGAAGGCGCGCGCAAGTTCGCGACCAGCGAGCGCCTCATGTCGCGCACGCACTTCGCTCGCTTCCTCGTCGACGCGGGCCATGCGCGCGACGTGAAGGCGGTCTTCAATCGCTTTCTGATTCGCGGCAAGCCGGGCTATGTCGCGCACCAATGGGCGACCCTGCGCGACGCGGTCGGTTGGATCACCGCCGCTGGCGGCCAGGCGGTGCTTGCCCATCCCGGCCGTTACCCGGTGGGCAGGAGCGGGATGCGCCGGCTGCTCGCGGAATTTCGCGATGCCGGCGGCGAGGGGATCGAGGTGCTGTCGCCGTCGCATACGCCGGAGCAAGTCGCCGCCTTCGCCGGCCATGCGCGCGTGTTCGGCTTCCTCGCTTCCGGCGGAAGCGACTATCATGGCCCGGGTGAAAGCCGGATGGATCTCGGCGACCTGCCTCAACTGCCGGCCGGCGTGGTGCCGGTATGGAACGGCTGGTGAACGGCGAGCGGGCAAGCGCTCAGGCCGTCCTGGAATCTGCTCCGATGGCTGACCGCCGCACGGTTTTCTTCATCTCCGACCGCACCGGGATCACCGCCGAGATGCTCGGCAACAGTCTGCTGTCGCAATTCGAGGGCTTCCAGTTCCAGCGCCAGACGATCCCGTTCGTCGATTCGGCCGAAAGGGTCGACGCCGCCATCCGGCAGGTGAACGAAGCGTCGGTCCGCGACGGCCGGCCGCCGATCGTCTTCAGCTCGGTCGTCGACGAAGCGGCGAGCGCAACGATCCAGCGGGGGGTGCAGGCGCTGACGCTGGACCTGTTCCAGATCTTCATCGCGCCGCTCGAAGCGGAACTCGGGGCGAAGAGCTCGCATACCGCCGGCCGTTCGCACGGCATCGCCAACAGCGCCGACTACTTCGCGCGGATGGACGCGATCAATTTCACGCAGACGCACGACGATGGCGCCGCGACGCGCGATCTGGGGAAGGCGCAGGTGATCCTGGTCGGCGTCTCCCGCTGCGGCAAAACGCCGACGTCACTCTACCTCGCCCTGCAGTTCGGGGTTCGCGTCGCGAATTTTCCGCTCACTCCTGACGACTTCGCCGATCACAAGCTGCCGGCGACGATCCTCGCCCACCGGGCCCGGCTGTTCGGCCTGACGATCAACCCGGACCGCCTGCACAAGATCCGCGAGGAACGCCGCCGGGGAAGCCGGTACGCGGCGCTCGAGAACTGCCGCAACGAGGTGCGCGAAGCGGAGGAACTGATGCATCGCGAACGGATACCGATGCTCGACACGACGGCGAAATCGATCGAGGAAATCGCCACGACGATTCTCCACCGCGCCGAGCTCGCGCGGCACATCTACTGAGCGCGTCCGGCGATGATCGTGCGCCGGCGACACAGCGCACACCGCCGGGGCCGCCGTCAGGCCAATCCGTAGAACCGCCGCGCATTGCCGCCGCGGATCGCTTCCCGATCATCGGCGGACAACCCTGCCAGCAGCGTGTCGGTCGCGGCAACCCAGCGGCGATAACCGCCGGCGAGTTCGACCACCGGCCAATCGCTGCCCCACATCAGTCGCATTGCGCCAAAGCACGACAACAGATGATCGACGTAGCGCGACAGCGAATCGATGCTCCAATCGGGGCCGGCTTCGGTGGCGAGTCCCGACAGCTTGCAATGGACCTGTGGATGCCGCGCCAGCGCCGTCATCTCCGTGGCCCACGGCTGCCGAACGTTCGCGGCGATGGCTGGCTTTCCGCCGTGATCGATGACCACGGCGAGATCCGGATGGCGGTCGAGAAGCCGCCGCAGCGCGGGCAATTGCGTGGGCCGTACCAGCGCGTCGAAGCGCAGGCCGAGCTGCGGCAGCGCCTTGATTGCCGGCTGCACCTCCGGACGCAGGATCCACTCGGGATCAGGGATGTCCTGCAGCATCGGCCGCACGGACTTGAGCAACGGGTCGCGCGCGAGCCGGGACAGTCGCGTGACCGCATCGGCGCGCGCGCAATCGACCCAGCCGACCACCCCGCGCACGAGACCAGCGCTGGCCCTGGCGATGGCGAGCAGGAACCGGGTCTCTGCCTCGGTAGGTGCCGCCTGGACGAGGACGGTCGCGCCGATGTCCGCCTCGCGCAGCAGCGGCCGCAGATCGTCGAGCGCGAAATCGCGGTAGATCGGCGCGAGCGCCGGCGTGAGCCAGCCATAGTCGCCGCGAGCGAGGCGCCAGACATGGTGATGCGCGTCGACGCGCATAGGGGAATGCGGGCCGACGGGAGCGCCTGCCGGCTTCTCGCCAGGGCATTCGCCGCTGGGGCGGCCCGGTGGAATCATCCGCCATCCGCCGCCGGCAGGGGCGCGTCGGGCGCTACGAGTCCGTGGCCGCGCAATTCGCGCCAGAACGCGGCCGGTATCGGCGCGCGGGACAAGTCGAGGTTCTCCGCGAGCTCCGCGCCGCTGCGGACACCGGGCAGCACGCAGGCCACCGCCGGATGGGCGCGCGGAAACTGGAGCGCGGCGGCCTTGAGCGCAACGCCGTGCGCGGCGCACAGATGCTCGATGGCGGCCGCGCGCGCGACCATGGCAGCCGGCGCGGGGGCGTAATCGAATGACGGTGCGCCGCCACCGGCGGGCCGCGGGCCGGTGGCGAGGATGCCGGAGTTGAACGGCCCACCGATGACCACGCGCACGCCGCGCGCCACGCAGCGCGGCAGCAGATCCGGTAGCGCCGTCTGATCGAGCAGCGTGTAGCGTCCTGCAAGCAACAGGATGTCGAGATCGGCGTGGGCGAGCGCGTCGACGCACACCTCCCAGTCGTTGACGCCCAGACCGAAGCCCTTGATGGTGCCGTCGGCCTTGAGGCGCGCGAGTGCGGGAATCGCACCCTCCATCGCGTCGCGGAAGCGTTGCGGTTGCGCGTCGCCGTGCGCGTCGCGCGCCACATCGTGGATGAAGACGTAGTCGATCCGCGCGAGCGCGAGCCGCTGCAGGCTGTCGTCGAGGCTGCGCAGCGTGCCGTCGAACGAATAATCCCAGCGCTGGGCGAACGGCAGGACGCCGACGTAGCCGTTCTGGTCCCGCGGCGCATTCGGGTCGGCAATCAGCAGGCGGCCGACCTTCGTCGACAGCAGGAATTCGTCGCGCGGAAGCTCGCGCAATGCCGCACCCATCCGATGCTCGGACAAACCGTTACCGTAATGGGGTGCGGTATCGAAGTAGCGGACGCCGCTCGCGTGGGCAGCGCGGACGAGCGCGACCGCGTGCTCGTCCGCGATGGGCGCGAACAGGTTGCCGAGCGGCGCGCCGCCGAAGCCGAACGGGGCGTCGTCGATCTTCACTTGCCGGTTCGGCCTGCTCGCCCGCCCGGTTGTTGAACGAAATGTTGGTGCTACACTTTCCGCCATGCTACGCGCTTCCCGTGGGCAACGCGTTCCGGCTCGATCGCGTCGGCAGCCCGCGCCCCCGCCTGTTCCGGGTCGACTGCGTGCCCGGAATCCAGGAATCGACCGGCCATGAATTCCGCGTCCTCCGTCAGCGGCCTGTGGTGCGCGCTGTTGACCCCGCTCGATGCGGCGGGCGGCGTCGATCGCGCACGATTCGTGCGCCATGCGCAAGCCGTGCTCGCGGACGATGTCGACGGTGTCGCGCCGTTCGGCACGACCGGCGAAGGGCAGTCGTTCACCGTCGCCGAACGGATCGCCGGCACGGACGCCCTCCTGGCCGCGGGTATTCCCGGGCGGAAGGTGGTCGCAGCGACGGGCTGCGCCGCCTTGCCGGATGCCGTCGCGCTGACGCGGCACGGCGTGCGATCCGGCTGCGCGGCGTGCCTCGTGCTGCCGCCGTTCTTCTGGAAGGACGCGACCGACGACGGCCTCTTCACGTGGTACGCGCGGCTGATCGATGCCGTCGGCGACGCGCGCCTTCGCCTCTATCTCTACCATATCCCTCAGGTCTCGGGCGTGCCGCTGTCGGTCGACCTGATCGCGCGGCTCGCCGCCGCCTTTCCCGGCATCGTGGCCGGGGTCAAGGACAGCGCCGGCGACTGGCACAACACGTCGGCATTGCTCGTGCGCGTGCCCCAGCTCGCGATCATGGTCGGCCACGAGCCCGACCTGCCGAAGCTCATGCGCTCGGGCGGCGCCGGCACGATCTGCGGCGTCGCGAACGTCTATCCGCAAATCGTGCGCGCGCTGCTTTCGCCCGGCGTCGCGCCCGCCGACGAACAGCGCCTCGCGACCTTGCTCGACATCGCGTTCAGGCAGCCGCTGCTGCCGGCCTTCAAGGCCATCGTCGCCGAACGTACCAGAGACCCGGGATGGCTCGCGGTGCGCCCGCCGCTGGTTCCTCTGGACGCCCCGGCGCGCGGGCAATTGTTCGCGGCATTGCGTGCCGCCGACCTGCCCGCGACCGGGCTATGATGGACGCCGCGACGGCGACAAGGGCAGTCTTTCGCCCGCGGACTCGCCAGGCCCGGTGATTTGAACCACCCCGAAGATCGAGGAGGAAAGCATGGCAGATCGCAATGACCCGACGGGATCCGCGCGGCAGCGCCGCCGGCTGTTGCAGGCGGGCCTTGGCGCTGCGGCGCTGGGCGCCATCCCCGGCGCCGGCCAGCTTGCGGCAGAGGCGCAAGGCGCGTTCGACTGGAAGCGCTTCAAGGGCGAAAAGATCGAAGTGTTCCTGGTCAAGAGCCCGCGCGGCGACCTCCTGACCAAGTACCACAAGGAATTCGAGGACATGAGCGGCATCAGTGTCGGCTCGGAGATGATCCCCGAGCAGCAGCAACGACAGAAAGCCGTCATCGAATTCAACTCGGGCAACACGAGCTTCGACGTGATCGCGCTGTCGTATCACGTGCAGAAGCGCCTGTTCGGCAAGAACAAGTGGATGGAAGACGTCCGCCCGCTGGTGGCCGACAAATCGGTGACCGACCCCAACCTCGACTTCGCCGATTTTTCCAAGGGCGGCATGGCTTGGGCCACGCAGCCCGACGGCCGCATCGACAGCCTGCCCTTCAACATCGATCCATGGGTGATCTACTACAACAAGGAGCTGTTCGACGCCAAGAACCTCGCGTATCCGAAGAGCTTCGCCGAAATCGTCGACGCCGCGGCGAAGCTCAACGACCCTGCGAAGGGCGTCTCCGGGTTCGTCGCGCGTGGGCTCAAGAACGCGAACGTGCCCGTTTGGACCAGCTTCGTGCTGGGCTATGGCGGGGGCTTCGTCGATGCCGGCGGCAAGCTGATGACCGACGACGCTGCCGCGATCGACGCCGCGAAAATGTATCAGACGCTGCTCGCCAAGTACGGGCCGCAAGGTGTCGCCGGCTTCAACTGGAACGAAGCGCAAAGCCTGTTCCTGCAGGGCAAGGCGGCGATGTGGCTCGACGGCATCGGCTTCGCCCAGCCGCTCGAGGATCCCACCAAGTCGCGCATCGTCGGGAAGGTCGGCTACGGCGTGATGCCACCGGGACCGAAGGCGCAGGTTTCGGCGATGTTCGGCGACGGTGAGGGCATCTCGTCGTTCAGCAAGAAGAAGGGTCCGGCGTGGCTCTATCTGCAGTGGGCGTCGAACAAGACCAACCAGTTCCGGATGCTGCAGGCGGCGGCCGGCGCGCCGGTCCGCACGTCGGCCTATCTGGCGGCGCAGACGTCGCCCGACATCAAGGCGCCCAAGCAGTGGGTGGAATGCATGCTGACGTCTACGCGGATCGCGCAACCGGGGCTGCCGATCATCGTGCCCGTCACCGAGTTCCGCGACGTGTTCGGGATCGCGCTGACCAACATGATCAACGGCGCCGATCCGGCTGCCGAATTGCGGAAGGCCACGGCCGAGTTTCAGCCGATCCTCGACAAGAGCGAGAAGGCGTAACACCGCCGCGCGCCGCGGGCAACCGCGCACCGCGCGGTGCTGCCTGTGGGCACCGATCCCGCGGGTCCCGCCCATGTCGACGACCGTGACGCCCGCCGCGCCGCGCGCGGGCTTCCTCGCCCGCCGGCGCCGCAGCTATCGGCTGTTCATCGCGCCGGCGCTCGTCGTCGTCGGTGCCGTGATCGTCTTCCCGTGGCTCTTCACGCTGTGGATGAGCGTGTTCGACTGGAAGATCGGATCGGTCGCGCATTTCGTCGGGCTCGAGAACTACGAAAAGCTGATCGTCAACCGGCGCTTCCTCGAAGCGGTCGTCCACACGTTCTACTTCACCGCGCTGGCCGTCGTCGTGCCGTTGTTTCTGGGCACCGCGGCGGCGCTGATCTTCCACCGCGAGTTCCCGTTTCGCGGCGTGCTGCGCGGCGTGTTCATCATGCCGATGATGGCGACGCCGGTCGCAGTCGCGCTGGTGTGGACGATGATGTTCCACCCGCAGCAGGGGGTCCTCAACTACCTGCTCTCGCTCGTCGGCATGCCGCCGTCGCTGTGGGTGTACTCGCCGGCGCTGGTGATTCCGAGCCTCGTCATGGTCGAAGTCTGGCACTGGACACCGCTCGTGATGCTGATCGTCCTCGGCGGGCTCGCCGCGCTCCCCACCGAGCCCTACGAGTCGGCGCGCCTCGACGGCGCGTCGGAATGGCAACTGTTCCGCTACGTCACGCTGCCGCTGGTCGCGCCGTTCCTGGTGGTCGCCGCGGTCATCCGCACGATCGACGCGCTGAAGACCTTCGACACGATCTACGTCATCACGGGCGGCGGCCCGGGTACTGCCTCGGAGACGATCAACCTGTACCTGTACCTGCAGGCGTTCGCGTTCTACAACATCGGCACCGCCTCCGCGGTCGTCGTCGTCTTCTTCGTGATCGTGCTGGCGCTTGCGCTTCTGCTCCTGCACGTGCGGGAGAGAACGAAATGGAGCTGAGCGCATGAGCGTGAAGCGCCTGCTGCGCAAGCTGGGCTTCTGGCTGTCGGTGGTCGTCATCGTGTCGCCGGCGATCCTGGTTTTCCTGTGGATGCTGTCGCTGTCGCTCAAGACCGAGATCGACAACATCACCTATCCGCCGGTGTTCGTCCCCAATCCGCCGACGTTCGCCAATTTCGTGCAGGTGTTCGAGCAGAACGCGATCGGGCGCTACCTGTGGAACAGCATCGTCGTGTCCGGCGGCGCGACGCTGGTGGCGCTCCTGATCGGCGTTCCGGCCGGCTTCGGCATCGCCCGCGCCGGCGCGCACAAGCTCACCGTGGTGATTCTGATCGCGCGGATGACGCCGGCGCTGTCCTACCTCATCCCGCTGTTCACCGTGTTCCAGTTTCTCGGGCTCAACAACACGCTCACCGCGCTGGTGATCACGCATCTGGTGATCACCGTGCCGATCGTCGTGTACATCATGGCCGGCTACTTCGAGACGCTGCCGAAGGAGCTCGAGGAGGCGGCGCTGATCGACGGCGGCAGCGTGTGGACGACGTTCCTCTACGTCGCGCTGCCGCTCGCGCGACCGGGGATCGTCGTCGGAACGATACTGGCATTCATCTTTTCGTGGAACAACTTCGTGTTCGGCGCCGTGCTCGCCGGACGCGAGACGCGCACGCTGCCGGTCGCCGTCTACAACGTGCTCACCTTCGAGCAGCTCGCATGGGGCCCGCTCGCGGCCGCGGCCATCATCGTGACGCTGCCCGTGCTGCTGCTCACGATCGTGATCCAGAAGGAGATCGTGGTCGGCCTGACGCACGGCGGCGTCAAGGGCGGCTGACGCCTCGCTGGCGCGCGGCACACGATCATGGTGGTCGTCTTCGGCTCCATCAATCTCGATCTCGTCGCCCGGGTGCCGCGTTTTCCGCAACCCGGCGAAACGCTGGCGGGCGATTCGTTCGCGATGTACCCAGGTGGCAAAGGAGCGAACCAGGCGCTGGCCGCGGCGCGCGCCGGCGCTGCGGTGGCCATGGTAGGGGCCGTCGGTCGCGATGCGTTCGCCACGCCGGCGATCAAAGGACTGGTCACCGGCGGCGTCGACCTGTCGGCCGTCCGCATCGTCGACGGTCCTACTGGCGTCGCATTGATCGAAGTCGCCGCGTCGGGCGAAAACACGATCCTGGTGATTGCTGGCGCCAATGCCCATGCCGATGCGAGTGACGCATCACCGGAATGGCTGCGGCCATCGACGGTAGCCGTGCTGCAGCAGGAGGTTCCGGCCGCGGCCAACCTCGCGCTGGCGCGGCGCGCCCGCGCCGCCGGCGCGCGCGTCGTGCTCAACGCGGCACCGGCGCGGGCGGTCGATCCCGCCCTTCTCGATCTGGTCAACGTCATCGTCGTCAACGAAACCGAAATGCGTGCGCTGGCCGCGCCCGCCGATTGCGTCGAACCCGCGGCATTCGCCGCCGCGATGGCATCGCGGCACGGGAACGCGGTCGTGATCACGCTCGGCGCCGCGGGCGCGCTGGCCGTGGAATGCGGCACCTGCTACGCCTCGCCTGCGCCGCCCGTTGCGGTGGTCGATTCGACCGGCGCAGGTGACGCGTTCGTCGGGGCCTTGGCAGCGGCGCTGGAGCGCGGCCTGCCGCTGCGCGCGGCGCTGTCGTGGGCCGTCGCGGGCGGGTCGCTCGCCTGCACGGAAAACGGCGCGCAGCCGTCCTTGCCCGATGCCGCGCGCATCGCGCCCGTCGCGGCGCTGCTCGATGCGCGGCTCTCGGTGACGCCTGTCTCCGGTCTATGCGGGACCCATGGCCCGGACCCATAGCCCGGTGTTGAGCGCCACGCCGCGTTGGCGAACACATTCGAACAGGCATACGGCGGCGGCCGCGCCGGCGTTGAGCGATTCCATTCCACCCGGCATCGGGATAGTGACGGCAAGCGTCGCCCTGGCCGCGAGCGCCGGCGACAACCCGGCGCCTTCGTTGCCGATTGCCACCGCGATCCGCCCGGTGAACGCGGTCGCATACAGGCTCCTGCCGCCGGCAGCGACCATCGCCACCACGTCGCCGCCCGCCCCCGCATAGGCGGCCGCCCACGCCGCGAGATCGACGTCCTCCAGAACCTCCAGAAGAAAATGGGCCCCCTGCCCCGCACGCAACACCTTGGGCGACCACGCAAACGCACAGTGCTTCGACAGCAGCACCTGCTGCACCCCGGCGGCGGCGGCTGAGCGCAGCATCGAGCCCACGTTGCCGGGATCCTGAACGTCGTCGAGGAGCAGGCAGAAACCCGCCGGCGCGACCGCCACCGACGTCGGGGTGGGCACGACGGCGAGCATGCCCACACCGGCCGGCAACGTCGCGAGCTCCGCGAACATCGCCGTCGGTACGACCAGCGTGCGGGCAGGTTCGCGCGCGGCGAGCGCGTGCGCCGGTGCGCGCGCGAGCGCTTCCTCGGTGACGATGAGCGTCTCGGGCGGGCCATGCCGATCCCAGTAGACGCTCACGAGGTGCTCGCCTTCGAGCACGCAGCGGCCGGCCTTGCGCCGGTCGCGCGCCGAAGCGACGAGCCGGGCGGCTTCCCGGAGCCGCGGATTGTGGCGCGAGGTAACGCGCTGCATGAACCGGCCTCGCGCTGCCCGCGCCCGGTCAGCGCCTAGCCGGCAGCGGCGCGGCGACGGTCTCGTTCTTGAGCGATCCGGGCGGCGGGTCGTTCTTCTGCGGCGCGCCGGAGGCGCTCTCCGCGCGCCCCGGGGCCGTTTGCAGCTGGAAGAACACTTCGTCCTGGCGCACCATGCCGAGCTCGGACCGCGCCCGCTCCTCGATGGCCTCGGAACCCAGCTTGAGGTCCCGGACATCGGCATCGAGCGCGTCGTTGCGGCCCTTGAGCTTGACGTTGGTCTCGTGCTGGCGGCCGATCGAGCGCCCCAGCTCGCGCACCTGCAGCCAGCCGCCCTTGCCGAGCCACATCGGATACTGCAGCGCGGCGATCAACAACACGAAAACGAGAGCCAGCCAGCGCAAGGGCGTCGCTACTTCAGCTGGAAGAAGGCGTCGCGGCCAGGGTAGCTCGCGGCATCGCCCAGGTCTTCCTCGATGCGCAGCAGCTGGTTGTACTTGGCGATGCGGTCGGAGCGCGAGAGCGAGCCGGTCTTGATCTGCCCGGCGTTGGTGCCGACGGCGATGTCGGCGATCATGCTGTCTTCCGTCTCGCCAGAGCGGTGCGAGATCACCGCGGTGTACCCCGCGCGGTTGGCCATCGTGATCGCCCCGAACGTCTCGGACAGCGTGCCGATCTGGTTGATCTTGATCAGGATCGAATTGGCGACGCCTTTGGCGATGCCCTGCTTCAGGATTCTGGTATTGGTCACGAAAATGTCATCCCCGACGATCTGGACCTTCCGCCCCAGCCGGTCGGTCAGAATCTTCCAGCCGTCCCAGTCGAGCTCGGACATGCCGTCCTCGATGCTGATGATCGGATACTTGTCGCACCACGTCGCCAGGATGTCGGTGAACTCCTGCGAGGTGAGCGCGAGGCCCTCCGATTCGAGCCGATATCTGCCCTCTTTGTAGAACTCGCTCGCCGCGCAGTCAAGGGCGAGCGCGATGTCGGTGCCGGGAACGTAGCCGGCCTTGTCGATCGCCTCGACCAGCAGTTGCAGCGCCGCCTCGTTCGACGGGCAGATTCGGCGCGAACCCGCCCTCGTCGCCGACGGTCGTCGGCATGCCGCGGCTGTCGATGATCTTCTTCAGCGTGTGGAACACTTCGGCGCCGTAGCGCAGCGCCTCGCGGAAGCTCGGCGCGCCGAGCGGCACCAGCATGAATTCCTGCAGATCGATCTTGTTGTTCGCGTGGGCGCCGCCGTTGATCACGTTCATCTGCGGCACCGGCAGCTGCATTTCTCCCGCACCGCCCAGGTAGCGATACAGCGGCAGCGACGATTCCTCGGCCGCGGCCTTCGCCACGGCGCAGGACACGGCGAGAATCGCGTTGGCGCCCAGCCGCGACTTGTTCTCGGTGCCGTCGAGGTCGCACATGGTCTTGTCGATGAACGCCTGCTCGGTCGCGTCGAGCCCGATGATCGCCTCGCACAGCTCGGTGTTGACGTGGTCGACCGCCTTCATGACGCCCTTGCCGAAATAGCGGGCGGCGTCACCGTCGCGGAGCTCGATGGCTTCCTTCGATCCGGTCGACGCGCCGGAGGGCACCGCCGCGCGGCCCGACACGCCGGATTCGAGGACGACGTCGGCCTCGATGGTGGGATTGCCGCGCGAATCGAGAATCTCGCGGGCGATGACGTCGACAATGGCACTCATGCGGTTATCCCCTGTGAAGCGTGATTGGCATCGGAGGCGAAAGCGTCAGTCGCTGACCCATTCCCCAAGCTCGTAGTCGCAGATCACCCAGTCCGCGATCTCGCGCAGCCGGGCGACCACCTCCTGATGCGCGGGGTGCGGCCCGTAGGCGTCGAGGTCGGCACGGGTCGCGAACCCGGAATTGACGCCGAAATCGTAGGCGATCGGGCGGTCGGTGGTGTTCCAGCCGTATTCCCAGCGGACGACGCCGTTGACCTTTTTCGGCAGCTCGGCGAACAGCGCTTCCCATGCCACGACCTTCGGGTCGGTGCGCGCGATCCCGGGTTTCAGCTTGATCAGGACGAGGTGGACGAACATGCGAATTCTCCCAGCAGGATGTGGTGTCACGCCGGTGGCGTGGCCGTCAATTCCATTTCGGCAAAGCCGGCGCGCTTGACCGTCGCGTCGAGCGCCATCAGCGTTTCGAGCAGCGCGCGCATCCGCGCGAGCGGCCAGGCGTTGGGCCCGTCGGACAGTGCCACGTCCGGACGCGGGTGCGTCTCCATGAACACCCCGGCGACGCCGGCGGCCACTGCCGCGCGGGCTAACACCGGAACGAATTCGCGCTGGCCCCCGCTCGCGGTGCCTTGCCCGCCCGGAAGCTGCACCGAATGCGTCGCGTCGAAGACGACCGGGCAACCGGTGTCGCGCATGATCGCGAGCGAGCGCATGTCGGACACGAGGTTGTGGTAGCCGAACGACGCGCCGCGCTCGCACACGAGGATATTGTCGGTGCCGCTCGCCGCGCGCGCCTTGGCGACGACCTGCCGCATGTCCTCCGGCGCGAGAAACTGGCCCTTCTTGATGTTGACCGGCTTGCCGGCGCGGGCAACCGCCTGGATGAAGTCGGTCTGCCGGCAGAGGAACGCGGGCGTCTGCAGGACATCGACCACGGCCGCGGCGGCCGGCACCTCGGCTTCGGTATGCACGTCGGTCAGCACCGGCACGCCGAGCTGGCGCTTGACCTCGGCGAGCACGGCAAGGCCTTCCGCCATGCCGGGACCGCGGAACGAGCTCCCCGAGGTCCGGTTGGCCTTGTCGTAGGAGGACTTGAAGATGAACGGCATCCCGAGCTCCGCGCAGATGGCCTGAAGCTGTCCCGCCACGTCGATCTGGAGCTGCAGGGATTCCACGACGCACGGGCCCGCGATGAGAAACAGAGGCCGGTCGAGCCCGGCCTCGAACCCGCAGAGCTTCATCGTGTCAGACCGAGGCAACGAGTTCCGCCGCCGTCGTCGCCGCGCCGTCGCCGTGCGTGCGCCGCTTCCGTTCCTGCGCCGCGCGCACGAAGCTGATGAACAGCGGATGGCCGCGCCGGGGATTCGACGTGAACTCGGGGTGGAACTGGCAGCCGAAAAACCACGGGTGCTCCGGCAGCTCGACCATCTCGCACAGGTCGCCGGAAATCGCACTCTTGGCCCAGGCGCCCACGGCGAGGCCCGCCGCCTCGAGCCGCGGCAGGTAATGGTTGTTGACCTCGTAACGATGGCGGTGGCGCTCCGCGACCGCGGTCGTGCCATAGATCCGGTGGGCGAGCGAGCCCGGCACCACCTCGCAGGGCTGCGCACCGAGGCGCATCGTGCCGCCCAGATCGGAAGCCGTGGTGCGCCGCTCGACCGAGCCGTCGCGATTCTGCCACTCGGTGATCAGGGCCACCACCGGATGTGGCGTGTCCGGATCGAACTCGGTGCTGTTGGCGCCCGTCAGTCCCGCCTTGTGCCGCGCGAATTCGACGACGGCGAGCTGCATGCCGAGACAGATGCCGAGGTAAGGGATGCCGCTTTCGCGCGCATGGCGGATCGCGGCGATCTTGCCTTCGACGCCGCGCTTGCCGAAGCCGCCCGGCACGAGGATCGCGTCCATGCCGGCGAGCGATCCGATGCCATCGCGTTCGATCGTCTCGGAATCGACGTAGTGGATGTTGACCTTGCTCCGGGTATGGATGCCGGCGTGGGTGAGCGCCTCCGACAGCGACTTGTACGATTCGGTGAGGTCGACGTATTTGCCGACCATCGCGATGTTCACCGAGTGTTCCGGACGCTCCAGCGCGGCGACGATGCGGTTCCACGTCGACAGGTCCGTCGGCGGGGCGTCGAGCATGAGCTTCTTGCAGACGATCGCGTCGAGGCCTTCCGCGTGCAGCGCCGCCGGGATCTTGTAGATCGAATCGGCGTCGGCGGCGGGAATCACCGCCTCCGGGGGCACGTTGGTGAACAACGCGATCTTGCGCCGGTCGCCGTCCTGCAGCGGCCGGTCGACCCGGCAGAGGACGACGTCGGGCTGAATGCCGATCTCGCGCAGCTCCTTGACCGAATGCTGCGTGGGCTTGGTCTTCATTTCGCCGGCGGTGGCGATGTACGGAACGAGCGTGAGATGGATGTAGCAGACGTTCTCGCGGCCGAGCGTGATGCCCATCTGCCGGATCGCTTCGAGGAAGGGCAGCGACTCGATGTCGCCGACGGTGCCGCCGACCTCGACCACGGTGACTTCGGCATCGCCGGCGCCGGCGGTAATCCAGGCCTTGATTTCATCGGTGATATGCGGGATCACCTGCACGGTTCCGCCGAGGTAGTCGCCGCGGCGCTCCTTGCGGATCACGCTTTCGTAGATCTGGCCGGTCGTGAAGTTGTTGCGCTTGCCCATCTTCACGTCGACGAAGCGTTCGTAGTGGCCGAGATCGAGGTCGGTCTCGGCGCCGTCCTCGGTGACGAACACTTCGCCGTGCTGGAACGGGCTCATCGTTCCAGGATCGACGTTGATGTACGGGTCGAGCTTGATATTGGTGACGCGGATGCCGCGGGAGGCGAGAATCGCGGCCAGCGACGCGGCGGCGATGCCCTTCCCCAGAGAGGAGACGACGCCGCCGGTCACGAAAACGAACTTGGTCATGGGCGACAAGTTCCGGAAATTTGCATTCTACCCGATGACGCACGTTTGGCCAACGGCCGACGGATTGTCAAACCGCTGGACGTGGCGTGGTGGCGAGGCCGGCGTCGATGCGGGCAATCACCGCCTCACGCCCCAGCAACGCCAGCACGGCATCGATCGCCGGCGTCTGCGGCGTTCCGCACACGAGGACCCGCAGCGGCATCATCACCTGCGGCGGCTTCAAGCCGTGGCGTGCGGCCGCGGACTTGAGCGCGGCGAGTATCTCCTCGCGGGTCCAGGCAAGTGTGGCGAATTCGCGCGCGAGTTCCGCCAATGCCGGCCGGTTGGCGGCGCCGACCTGCGCCGCGATCGCCGGCGCGTCGGGATGCGGCGCGCGGTAGAAATAGTGCGCGATATCCGCCATGTCGATAAGCGTCGTCGCACGGTCGCGCAGCAGCGCCGCCACCGCGCCCGGATCGGGCCCTGCGGCCGGGTCGAGCCCCGCGCGGCGCAGATAAGGGACAAGCCGCCGGCCAAGCTCGTCACCCGGAAGGCGCTTCATGTGCTCCTGATTCACCCACGCAAGCTTGGCGGTGTCGAACCGCGACGGCGCCGGGCTGATGCTGTCGAGGTCGAACCACTGGATCAATTCGTCGCGGCCGAAGATCTCGGCATCGCCATGCGCCCAGCCAAGCCGGGCGAGGAAGTTCACCATCGCTTCCGGCAGGTACCCGAGTTCCTCGTATTGCATCACGCTCACCGCGCCGTGGCGCTTGGACAGCTTCTGTCCGTCCTCGCCCAGCACCGTCGGCACGTGCGCGTACATCGGCGGTTCGGCGCCCAGGGCACGGATGATGTTGATCTGGCGCGGGGTGTTGTTGACGTGATCGTCGCCGCGGATCACATGCGTGATGCGCATGTCGAGATCGTCGACGACCACGCAGAAGTTGTACGTCGGCGTGCCATCCGGGCGCGCGATGACGAGATCGTCCTGCTCGGCATTGCCGATTTCGATGCGACCTTTGACGGCATCGTCCCAGACCACGCTGCCGGCGAGCGGATTCTTGAAGCGGATGACCGGCGCGACGCCCGGCGGCGGGGTCATGCCGGCGGCGTTCTCGGGCCGCCAGCGGCCGTCGTAGCGCGGCTTTTCGCCGCGCGCCATCTGCGCCGCGCGCAATTCGTCCAGTTCGCGGGGCTGCATGTAGCAGCGGTACGCGAGGCCGCGCGCGAGCATGTCGGCGACCACCGCGCGATAGCGATCCATGCGCTGCATCTGGTAGAACGGGCCTTCGTCGTAGTCGAGACCGAGCCACGCCATCGCGTCGAGGATGGCCTTGACGGCCTCGGGGGTGGACCGCTCGACGTCGGTGTCCTCGATCCGCAGGATGAACGTGCCCTGGTGCCGGCGGGCATACGCCCACGCGAAGAGCGCGGTGCGCGCGCCGCCCAGATGCAGGAAACCCGTGGGGCTGGGGGCGAAACGGGTCCGGATCATGCGCGGCCCATCGCGGCGGGTTGCCAGCGCAGGTCGAGCGTTGTCGGAGTCGCGGGGTTCGGCGGGTCGTCGACGAGCCGCATCACGCCCGGCGTATGGCCGTGCGACCAGAACCGCGCGTGGCGCCGCGCCTCGGCCTCGTTCGCGTTGACGGGAAACGTTTCGTAATGGCGGCCACCCGGATGGGCGACGTGATACGTGCAGCCGCCGAGCGCGCGCTCCGCCCAGACATCGACCAGATCGAACACCAGCGGCGCCTGCACGCCGATCGTCGGATGCAGCGCCGACGGCGGATTCCAGGCGCGAAAGCGCACGCCCGCGACGAATTCCCCCGGCACGCCCGTCGATGCCAACGGCAGCGCGCGGCCGTTGCAGGCGACGCGATGCCGCTCCGCGGTCATGCCGGTCACCTTGACCTGGAGGCGCTCGACCGAGGAATCGACGTAGCGCGCGGTGGCGCCGGCGCTCATTTCCTCGCCCAGCACGTGCCACGGCTCGATCGCCTGCCGCACCTCGATCGTCACCCCGTCGTAGCTCACCGTGCCAAAGCGCGGGAAGCGGAATTCGACGAACGGCGCGAACCAGCTCTGCGCGAACGGATAGCCGGCGGCGTTGAGGTCGGCGACGACGTCGTGCGCGTCCGCGGCCACGAAATGCGGCAGCAGCCAGCGATCGTGCAAGGCCGTTCCCCAGCGCACGAGCGGCCCTTGATATGGGGTTTGCCAGAAGCGCGCGACGAGCGCGCGCAGGAGCAGCATCTGCACCGCGCTCATCCGCGCATGCGGCGGCATTTCGAAGGCGCGAAACTCGAGCAATCCCAGCCGGCCGGTCGCGCTGTCGGGCGAATAGAGCTTGTCGATCGAGAATTCGGCGCGATGCGTGTTGCCGGTGAGATCGGTCAGCATGTGCCGCAGCAAACGGTCGACGAGCCAGGGCGTGAGCGATTCCTCGCCGGCGACATGCGTGCGGTTCATCTGCTGGAACGCGATCTCGAGCTCGTAGAGGCGGTCGTCGCGCGCCTCGTCCACCCGTGGCGCCTGGCTGGTCGGGCCGATGAAGAGCCCGGAAAACAGGTACGACAGCGACGGATGGTTCTGCCAGTACGTGATCAGGCTCTGCAGCAGGTCCGGACGCCGCAGGAGTGGACTGTCGACCGGCGTCGCCCCGCCGAGGGTCACGTGGTTGCCGCCGCCGGTGCCCGTATGGTGCCCGTCGAGCATGAATTTCTCGGTGCCAAGCCGCGTCTGCCGCGCTTCCTCGTAAAGGATTTCGGTGGTCGCGATCAGTTCGTCCCACGACGAGGCCGGATGAACGTTCACTTCGATCACGCCCGGATCCGGCGTGACGTTGAGCACGCGCAGGCGCGGGTCGCGCGGCGGCGTGTAGCCCTCGATCGCCACCGGCTGGCCCAGGGCGGATGCCGTGGCTTCGACTTCGCCCAGCAGCACGACGTAATCTTCGAGCCGTACGAGCGGCGGCATGAACACGCGCAGATGGCCGGCGCGGGCTTCGACGGTCAGGGCCGTCTTGATGACGTCTTTCGGGGCCACCGCGGCCGTCGTCGCGGTCGGGCTCGGAATGCGCGTCAACAGGGCCGGCACGTCGGCGGACGGCGGCGACGGCGGCAGTGGCGTCGGCGGCGGCACCGGCGCGGTGGCGACGGATTGCACGGACCGCATCGCCGCCAGCGGGACACTCGATCCGCGGGAGACCGGTGCCGCGAGCGGACTGCTGGCAACAACCGCGCGCTTGCCGCCCGCGGCCGCACGATCCGCCGGCGCACTCCTTTCGCGAATGGCGCCGGATCCGCCAACGCGCCGCGCGCGGCGAAAGGGTCGATCTCGCGCTCGGGATCGGCGTCGGCGGGGAGAACGTCGGGCAACGAACCCAGTGGCAGGCGCAATCCGAGCGGCGATTCGCCGGGCGACACGTAGAGACGCTCGCGCCGCAGCGGCCACGGGCTGGTGTGCCACGCGGTCGCGCGGTCGCCGTCGCCGCTCGCGGCCCGCAGCGGCAGGACGAACCCCACCGGCCGCTCCAACCCTTGCTGCAGGAGTCGCGCGAGGCGAGCGCGCTCGTCGCCCTGGCGGAGGTCCGCGCGCAACGGGTCGGCATTGACCGGCAGCGCCGACTCCGTGGTCAGCAGCAACGGCACGTCCTCGTAAGCGGTGAGCACGCACGCGGCATCGACGCCGAGGTTGGTTGCGAGCGTTGTCGCAAACCGTTGCGCCGCCGCCGTATCGACATTGCCGGGCGCGCGCGTATCCGCGATCAGCGCCGGATCGCGCCACAGCGGCTTGCCGTCGACCCGCCAGTAGATGCCGAGCGCCCAGCGCGGCAGCGGTTCGCCGGGATACCACTTGCCCTGACCGTCGTGCAGCAGGCCGCCGGGCGCGAAACGGTTCGCGAGCCGGCGCAGCAGCGCCTCGGCGAGCTCCCGCTTCTTCGGCGACAATGCCGTGTAGTTCCACTCCGGTCCTTCCATGTCGTCGATCGAGACGAACGTCGGCTCGCCGCCCTGCGTGAGACGCACGTCGTGGCGCACGAGATCGCGATCGACGCTGCGGCCAAGCTCCTTGATCGCCGCCCACTGCACGTCGCTGTACGGCTTGGTGACCCGCGGGTCCTCGTGCACGCGGGTCAGGTGCATTTCGACGCCGAATTCGGTTTCGCAGACGTCGGTGTAGCCGATCACCGGCGCCGCGTTGCCGGGGTCCGCCGTGCAGGCGAGCGGAATATGGCCCTCGCCGGCAAGCAGCCCGGACGTCGGGTCGAAGCCCGACCCAGCCGGCGCCGGGCAGGTAGACCTCGGCCCAGGCGTGCAGATCGGTGAAGTCCTTGGCCGGGCCGGCGGGGCCGTCGAGTGGCTTCACGTCGGCGACGAGCTGGATCAGGTAGCCCGAGGCGAACCGCGCCGCGAGTCCCAGCTGGCGCAGGATCTGCACCAGCAGCCAGCCGGAGTCGCGACACGAGCCGCGCGCCGTCGCCAGCGTCTCCTCGGGCGACTGGACGCCGGGCTCCATGCGCACCAGATAGGCGATTTCGCCTTGCAGCTGCTGGTTCAGCCGGACCAGCATGTCGACGGTCTTCTCGCCGGCCTTCGCCGTGGCGCGAAACCGGTCGAGCCACGCGCCGAGGCGCGGCCCCAGCGTCGCGGTCTCGAGGAACGGAATCAGCTCTTTCGCCAGCGCCGGCGCATAGGTGAACGGGAAATGTTCCGCATAGGCCTCGACGAAGAAGTCGAACGGATTGATCACCGTCATGTCGGCGGTGAGGTCGATGACGATGTCGAGGTGGTCGGCCGGCTCGGTGAACACCAGCCGTGCGAGCCAGTTGCCGTAGGGATCCTGCTGCCAGTTCAGGAAATGCTTGTCCGGCGCGACGTTGAACGAATAGCCGAGGATCGGCGTCCGGCAATGCGGCGCCGGACGCAGGCGGATTTCGTGCGGCGAGAGCGTGACCAGCCGGTCGAAGCGATAGGTCGTGCGGTGCTGGAGGGCGACGCGGATAGCCATGCGCATGCGCGGCCGGCGGCCGTCAGCCCCACTCGGGATTGGGCAGCTGGGTGAACACCTGGCGCAGGCCTTCACCCCATTGCGTATGGACCATCTGGAAATACGGATCGGCTTCGTCGATGCGGCGCTGCAGCCGGATCTGCAGCGAATCGGTTTCGTAGACGAGGAGATCGATCGGCAGGCCGACCGAAATGTTGGACCGCATCGTCGAGTCGAACGACACCAGCGTGCACTTGATCGCGTCGGTCAGCGACGTCATGCGATTGACGACGCGATCGATGACCGGCTTGCCGTACTTGAGCTCACCGATCTGGAAATAGCAGGTGTCCGGCGTCGCCTCGATGAAATTGCCCTCGGTGTAGACCTCGAACAGGCGCGGCGGCTCGCCGCGGATCTGGCCGCCAACCAGGAAATTGGCGCTGGAATCGATGTTGTTCTGGGCGAGATACACGCCGTCGCGGCTCTTGACCTCGCGGACCGCATCGCCGATGAGGCGGGCGACGTCGAACATCGACGGCGCGTTCCACAGATGCAGCATGTTGTCGCCGCCGCGGGCGCGCTGGTCGAGCGTGTTGAGCGCGTTCTGCGTGATCGACAGGTTCCCCGACGACAGCGTGACGATGACGCGATGGCCGTCGCGCGCGAAGATCCGCATCTTGGAGAACCGGGCGATCTGGTCGACGCCGGCGTTGGTACGCGAGTCCGACGCGAAAATCATCCCCGCGTCGAGGTTCATGGCAACGCAATAGGTCATCGACGCCCGGCGCTGGAGCCGTCCAAAACTGGGTATTTTACCGAACCGGCGCGGCTAATACGACGGCACGAGGAATACTTCGCTGATTTCGTCGCCCAACCGGGAAATCCGCGCGAGGAAATCCATCAGGTACTCGTGCAGGCCGAGCTCGATGATGTCGTCGGTGCGGCCATAGCGCAGCTGCGAATGGAGCTGGCCCGACGTGCGTTCGAGCTCGCGGGTGCGCTCGTCGCCCATCTGCTCGATGGTCTCGTGGATGAAGCTGATGCAGCAGTGCAGCGACCGCGGCATGTCTTCACGCAGGATCAGGAGCTCGGCGACCCGCCGCGGCGTGATGACATCGCTGTAGATCTTGCGGTAGGACTCGAAGCCGGAAACCGACTGGAGCACCGCCGCCCACTGGTAATAGTCGACGGCGCCGCCGACGTCCTCCGACGACGGCAGCAACAGGTGGTACTTGACGTCGAGGATGCGCGCGGTGTTGTCGGCGCGCTCGAGATGGGTGCCGAGGCGGATGAAGTGGTAGGCCTCGTCGCGCAGCATGGTGCCGAAGGTCACGCCGCGGAAGAGGTGCGAGCGCATCTTCACCCATTCGAGAAAATCGGACACCCCCATCTGCTGGACCCGGTCGTAGTCGTACCGCCGCATCTCGAGCCACGCGGCATTGAGATCCTCGTACATCTCCGAGGTGATCGCCCCGCGGACGCTGCGCGCGCTCTCGCGCGCCGCGCGCAGGCAGCAGTAGACCGACGACGGGTTGCCGCTGTCGAGGATCAGGAATTTGAGCACCGCCTCGGCCGACAGCACGGCGTTGCGCTCGTAGAACTCGGTGGCGAGCCCGGTGGTGATGAGCGGCACCGACCACGGTTCGGCCCAGGCGAGGCCCGGCTCGGTCACCTGGTACGGCAAGAGCGACGTCCGGTAGGTGACATCGAGCATGCGCGCGATGTTCTCGGCACGCTCGATGTGGCGCGCCATCCAGAAAAGCTCGTTGGCTACCCGGCACAGCATTCGTTGGTCCCCTCGTTCGCCGCTTGGCGGATTCGCCCGGGTCCGTCAGTTCTCGACGACCCAGGTGTCCTTGGTGCCGCCGCCCTGCGAAGAATTCACGACCAGCGATCCTTCGCGCAGGGCGACGCGGGTGAGGCCCCCCGGGCACAGGTTCACCGTCATCCCCGACAGGACGTACGGGCGCAGATCGATGTGCCGCGGGGCGAGGCCCGACTCGACGAAAGTCGGACAGGTCGACAGCGCCAGCGTCGGCTGCGCGATATAGGTGTCCGGCGCGGCCAGGATGCGCTCGCGGAACACGGCGCGCTCCGCCGCCGTGCTGGCCGGCCCGACCAGCATTCCGTAGCCGCCGGCACCATGGACCTCCTTCACCACCAGCTCGCCCAGATGCTCGAGCACGTGGTCGCGATCGGCGGGCCGGGCGAGTTGATAGGTGGGCACATTGTTCAGCACAGGATCTTCGTCGAGATAGAAACGGATCATGTCCGGCACGTACGGGTAGATCGACTTGTCGTCGCCGACGCCGGTGCCGATGGCGTTGGCGAGCGTCACGCGGCCCGCCCGGTACGCCGCGAACAGGCCCGGGACGCCGATCATCGAATCGGGCCGGAAGGCGCGGGGATCGAGGAAATCGTCGTCGATGCGGCGGTAGATCACGTGCACGCGCTGCGGCCCTCGCGTCGTGTGCATGAACACGGTGTCGTTCTGGACGAAGAGATCCTGTCCCTCGACCAGTTCCACGCCCATCTGCTGCGCGATAAACGCGTGCTCGAAATACGCCGAATTGTGGGCGCCGGGCGTCAGCACCGCGACGGTCGGCGCATCCTCGCCGGCCGGCGACACGGCGTGCAGGTTCTTCAACAGCATGTCGGGATAGTGCTGCACGGGCCGGATCGACTGCGCGGCGAACAGCTCGGGCAAGAGGCGCATCATCATCCGGCGGTTCTCGAGCATGTACGACACGCCGGACGGCACCCGCAGGTTGTCCTCGAGCACATACCACTCGCCTTCGCCGGCGCGGACGAGATCGACGCCGACGATGTGGGCGTAGATGTTGGCAGGCAGATTGATGCCCTGCATCTCGGGCCGGTACTGGGTATTGCCAAGGACGCGCTCGGCCGGCACCTTGCCCGCCGCCAGAATCGTCTGCTCGTGGTAGATGTCGTGCAGGAACGCGTTCAATGCCTGCACCCGCTGTTTCAATCCGCGCTCGAGCATCGCCCATTCGGTCGCCGGAATGATGCGCGGGACGAGATCGAACGGGATCAGGCGCTCGGTGCCCGAGTCTTCCCCGTAAACGGCGAAGGTGATGCCGAGACGATGGAATGCGCGCTCCGCCTCTTCCCGCTTCTGGGCAATCCGTGCGGCCGGCGTTTGCGCCAGCCAGTCCGCAAACGGCTGGTAGTGCGGGCGGACCGTGCCGTCCCCGAGGCGCATTTCGTCGTATGGAAGGCGGGACATGATGAGTATTGAACTTGTCTAACCGACCTCAAGCAAGTGCCGGGCCACGGGGAAATTCGCTTGTCCTTCAGGGCACTTAGCTTAACCGGGATCCTCGTGCCCGAGGATTACCCCTCGATTGGGGCCACAACGCACCATTATGGAGCTAATTATGTCCAAGACAGCCTAGGACAAACAGCCAAAACTGGTTTGACCCTCGTCTTGGCGCTATGGTTAAATGCGAACTCCTGTCTGGGTTCGCGGGGCGGTTAGCTCAGTGGTAGAGCACTGCCTTCACACGGCAGGGGTCGCTGGTTCGAAACCAGTATCGCCCACCATGCGAATCGAGGGGTTGTCCGTTCTGGGCAACCCCTATTTTTTTTCTCCGTCGCCCAATCGAACCACCGTTGCTCACGGCATGTACTGGCCGCCGTTGACTTCGATGACCTGGCCGGTGACGTAGCCGCTCATTTCGTTCGATGCGAGATAGATGAACGTCCCTGCACACTCCTCGGCCGTGCCGAGCCGGTTCATCGGGACGGTTGCCTGCATCCCTTTCAGCTGCTCGGCGGTCGAATACCGCTCGTGGAACGGCGTGGTGATCACGCCGGGGGACACGGCATTGACCCTGATGCGATCGGCCACGACTTCTTTCGCCCAGCCGTGCGTTGCGGTCGAGATGAAGCCTTTGGCGCCGGCATAGACGATCGCGCCAGCGCCGCCGCCATGGCGCGCGGCGACCGAGCTCACGTTGATGACGTTGCCGCCGCCCTGCTTGCGCATGACCGGGATCACCTCGCGCATGAACAGCGCAACCTGCGTGACGTTGAGCCGTAGCACCTCGTCGAGGAAGTCTTCGGTGTAGTCCTCGATGCGGGTGCGCTTGACGAGGCCGCCGGCGTTGTTGATCAGCACGTCGATGCGGCCGAACGCGGTCAGCGCCTCGGCGACGATCCGCTCGACGGTGCCGGCCTTGGTCACGTCGCCGCCGACCAGCGCCGCCTGCGCGCCCGACTCGCGCACCGCGATGGCGACGATTTCCGCGGCCTCGCGGCTCGCGTTGTAGTGAATGACGACGTTGCTGCCGCAGCGCGCGAACGCGCGTGCGGCGGCGGCGCCAATGCCGGTCGAGGCGCCGGTAATCAGGACTACCTTGCCTTTGAGATCGGACGCCATGGCATGCTCCAATGCGGTGCAGAATGCGGTTGCCGAACGGGCGCAAGGAGCGCCATGGTACACCGCCTCAGTCCGATTTTGCCCGGCAGATGGCGACCGCCTCGCGGATCGCGGTGACGGCTTCCGGCCGCGGGAAACTCTTGCGGCTCGCCACCGCGATGCGCCGCGCCGGCACCGGTCGCGCGAACGGCACGGAGACCACCAGCTTGCTGTGGTACTTGGGCGTGAGCGCGTCGCGCGGCAGCACCGATACGCCGAGTCCCGACGCGACCATGTTGCGCACGGTTTCGAGCGAGTTGGTGCGCGTGACGTGCGAGTCGGCGCGATTGAGCTCCGGGCAGGCGTCCAGCACCTGGTCGCGGAAACAGTGGCCGACATTGAGCAGGATCGTGTGCTCGGCCACGAGCTCGTCCGGGTGCACCGACTTGCGCTTCGCCCATTTGTGGCCCAGCGGCACCACGACCTGGAACGGTTCCTCGTACAGGAACTCGGTCGTGGCACCCGCCAGCGTGAACGGCAGCGCGACGATCGCGACGTCGATCCGGCCGGTCCTGAGCGCGATTTCGAGGTTCTCGGTCAGGTTCTCCTCGATGTCGAGCGGCATCTGCGGCGCGATGTCGTGCAACGCCGGGATGAGATCCGGCAGAAGATACGGCGCCACCGTATAAATCACACCGATCCGCAGCGCGCCGACCAGCGGGTTGCGGCCCGCCTGCGCGATTTCGCGCACCCGCACCACCTCCTCCAGCACCTTTTGCGCCTGCTCGACGATGCGTTCGCCGACCGGGGTCACGGTGACCTCGTTCTTGCCCCGCTCGAACAGCTTGATCCCGAGCTCCTCCTCGAGCTTCTGGATCGCCACCGACAACGCCGGCTGGCTGACGAAGCACTTCTGCGCGGCGCGGCCGAAGCTCCTTTCGTTGGCGACGGCGACGAGGTACCGAAGCTCGGTGAAGGTCATTGGCGGAACGGGCCGCGCGCGCGCAGAAACGCGGCGAAGTCCTCGGCCACCTCGGGATGCCGGAGCCCGAAGTCGACGGTGGCTTCGAGGTACCCGAGCTTGGTCCCGCAGTCGTAGCGGCGGCCTTCGAACGCGTAGGCCAGCACCTTTTCCTCGTCGAGCAGGCGCGCGATTCCATCGGTCAGCTGGATTTCGCCGCCGGCGCCGGCCGGCATGGTGCGCAGGTGATGGAACAGGCGCGGCGTCAGCACATAGCGGCCGACCACCGCGAGCGTCGACGGCGTCGTGCCCGGCGCCGGCTTCTCGACGATCCGCGTGATCGGCGCCGAGCGGTCTTCGAGCGCGCCGGTTTCGACGATGCCATAACTGCCGACGTCGGCCGGCGCGACCGGCATCACGCCGATGACGGCGCAGTCGGACCGGGTCGCAAGCTCGGTCATCTGCCGGATCACGGGCACGTCGGCGTCGATCAGGTCGTCGGCGAGCAGCACGGCGAACGGATCGTCGCCGATCACGGGCGCGGCACACAGCACCGCATGACCGAGGCCGAGGGCTTCCGTCTGCCGGATGTAGATGCAGTTGATGCCCGACGGCATCGCCGATTGCACCAGTTCCAGCAACGCCGTCTTGTTGCGCAGCGCGAGTTCGGTCTCGAGCTCGTAGGCCTTGTCGAAATGGTCCTCGATCGCGCGCTTGTTGCGGCCGGTGATGAACACCATTTCGGTGATGCCGGCCGCCGCCGCTTCCTCCACCGCATACTGGATCAGCGGCTTGTCGACGATCGGCAGCATTTCCTTGGGGCTCGCCTTGGTCACCGGGAGGAAGCGGCTCCCGAGACCGGCCACGGGAAATACGGCCTTGGTGATCTTGCGCATGGTCGATCCCCTGAGGGTCAATCGCGGGTGGAGGCGAGGAGTCGCCGGAGGCCGTCCTCGTCGAGAACGGCAATGCCCAACGCCTGTGCCTTGGCGAGCTTGCTGCCGGCGTCGGCGCCAGCCACCACATAGTTCGTCTTCGCCGACACGCTGCCGGCGACCTTGCCGCCCTGCCCTTCGATCAGCGCCTTGGCTTCTTCGCGCGAGAGCGTGGGCAGCGTCCCGGTGAGCACGACGGTGATCCCCGCGAGACGGCCCGGCGCCGCCCGCTCCGGCGCGTGGTCGCGCCAGCGCACGCCCGCCGCCCGCAATTGCTCGATCACTTCGCGATTGTGCGATTCGGCGAAAAAGCGCGCAATGCTCTCGGCGAGCACTGGGCCCACGTCGCGCACTTCGAGCAGCGCGGCCTCGTCGGCGTCCATCAGCGCGTCGAGCGAGCCGAAATGGCGCGCGAGATCCTTGGCCGTGGCCTCGCCGACGTGGCGGATGCCGAGCGCGAAAATGAACCGCGGGAGCGTCGTGTCCTTGCTGGCCTCGATCGCGGCCAGCACGTTGGCGGCGGACTTGTCGGCCATGCGCTCCAGCGCGGCGAGCTTGCCGACGCCGAGCTTGTAGAGGTCGGCGGGCGTGCGCACGATGCCGGCATCGACCAGCTGGTCGGTGAGCTTTTCGCCGAGACCCTCGATGTCCATCGCCCGGCGCCCGGCGAAATGCAGCAGCGACTGCTTGCGCTGCGCCGGGCAGACGAGCCCGCCGGTGCAACGCGCGACGGCCTCGTCCGGCAGGCGCGCCACCGCCGACCCGCACTCCGGACATTGCGACGGCATCACGAACGGCCGTGCATCCGGCGACCGCGTCCCTGGGACGACGCGGACGACTTCGGGTATCACGTCGCCGGCGCGGCGGACGATGACGGTATCGCCGACGTGCACATCCTTGCGCCGGACCTCGTCTTCGTTGTGGAGCGTCGCGTTGGTCACCGTCACGCCGCCCACGAACACCGGCTTCAACCGGGCGACCGGCGTCAGCGCGCCGGTGCGGCCGACCTGCACGTCGATGGCCAGCACTTCGGTCGCCATCTCCTCGGCGGGGAACTTGTGCGCCAGCGCGAAGCGCGGCGCGCGCGAGACGAAGCCCAGCCGTTCCTGTTGCGCGAGGTCATTGACCTTGTAGACGACGCCGTCGATGTCGAACGGCAACGCTTCGCGACGGCTGCCGATCCGGCGGTAATAATCGAGCAGGCCGGCAAGGCCGCGCACGACCGATCGTTCGCCGGTGACCGGCAGGTGGAGCGCCAAGAGCCGGCGCAGCAGCGCGTCCTGCGTTGCCGGTGGCGCCTCCTTGCGGCCCCAGTCGACGCTGCCGACGCCGTAAGCGAAGAACGTGAGGCGCCGGCTGGCGCTGATCTTCGGGTCGAGCTGGCGCAGCGCCCCCGCGGCCGCGTTGCGCGGATTGACGAACGTCTTCTCGCCCCTCGCCGCCTGCGCGGCGTTGAGCGCCGCGAAATCGCGCTTCAGCATCAGCACTTCGCCACGGACTTCGAGGAGAGCCGGCGCGCCGCGCGGAAGCTGCAGCGGGATCGCGCCCACCGTACGCAGGTTGGCGGTGACGTTCTCGCCGCTGGCGCCATCGCCACGGGTCGCGCCGACCGTGAACAGGCCGCCTTCGTACACGAGGCTGATGGCGAGGCCGTCGAACTTGGGCTCGACCGCGTACTCGGCGACCTCGACACCGAGTCCCTCGCGCACGCGTCGATCGAACGCCTCCGCCTCGTCGTCCGAGAAGGCGTTGTTGAGCGACAGCATCGGCACCCGATGGGTGACGCTGTCGAACGCCGTCGCGGCGGCGCCACCGACCCGCTGCGTCGGCGAGTCCTTGGTTGCCAGCGA
Source organism: uncultured beta proteobacterium (assembly GCA_963810845.1). Classification (GTDB taxonomy): domain Bacteria; phylum Pseudomonadota; class Gammaproteobacteria; order Burkholderiales; family Casimicrobiaceae; genus CAIWHR01. Next base: position 36,830 of record CAWEOX010000034.1, read on the forward strand.
CGGATACTGCTGCTCCAGCGCCTGCAGCTCGCGAAAAAGGCCGTCGTACTCGGCGTCGCTGACCGCCGGCGCATCCTGCACGTAATAGCGGTAGTTGTGCTCTTCGATCGTCTGCCGCAGCGCCGCCGCACGCTTGACCGCTTCGGCCGGCGGCTTGGTCGAGGCCGCGATCACGGAAGACCCCATGAGCGACGCGCCGGCGGAATCGCGTCAGCCGCCGAACAGCGCGAGCGCGCGCGGGCTGCCGGGATCGATCCGGATCGCCTTCAAGGCGGCCGCGGTCGCCTGCACCTGCTGGCGGATGGCGGTGAGCGCCGCGTCGTCGAGCGGACGGCGATTGTCGTCGACGAGCACCGCGTCGAGCGTCTGCGTCATCCGTTTCGCCGCCAGCTTCATCTGGTCGAAGACCCGCACCGGATCGGCCACGCGCGGGACGTCGAGGAGGAACACGGCGCCCGGCGTCGAAGTAAGGCGCAGGCTGTCCACGGTGAACGGTTCGGTGCGGTAATTCTGCAGCGCGTAGAGCACGGCGCCGCTGTCTTCGGCCACCCATTCGAAGCGCCCGCTGTCGGCGAGCCGGAATCCGGCCGCCTCGGCCACGCCGCGCAGACGCGTGCCGGGAATCGTCTGGGGCCCCGTCTTCAGCACGGTGAGGCCGATCTGGACGTCGAGATCGGCGCACATCTGGTCAAGCGCTTCGGCGCGCGCAACCTCGGTTGACGGATCGGGGGCGACGAACGCCGCCGGCAGCGCCGAAGCCTGGTCGGCGACGAGCCGGATGAACCGGTCGATCAGCGGACGGGTCGCGGCACCCGCGCGGTCCGCGAGCAGCATGCACGCGGCGAGCTCGCGCCATTCGCCGACGGTGTCGGACTTGAGGAGTTGCCAGGCCGCGTCCGCGCCAACGCGACCGAACCAGCGCAACGGCTTCCCGACCCGGGCGTGCAACCCCGCGGCCACGGCGCCGGCGGTGACCGGCCGCACCGGTTGCAGCGTGATCACACATTCGATGTCGGGATCGGGCTGCGCGAGGCGGTCGCCGGTCGCCGATTTGAGCGCGGGCAGGGCCGGCTCGGAGGCCACCGGCCGCGGGTCGCGGAAAGCCGGAGACGGCATCTCCGCGGGCGTCGGTGGAACAAAGTTCACCGGGGGCACGAAGTCGTCGTCGACGTCGTCGACCACCGCGCGCGCGGGATTCACGGCGACTGGACCCGTCGCCGCCTCTCGCGCGACGCGTTCGCCGCCCTCGTCGGCGACCGCCGCGGCCAGCGTCGGCTCGACCCGCGCTTCGCCGCGCGTGGTCGCGGCAGGCGCTGCGCCGCCGGCAGATTTCCTGAACGCCGCGGCGATCCGGCGACGGACGCGACGCTCCTGCACCCAGTTGTAGATCAGCACGCCGACGACCAGAACGACGCCGCCAATGATCAGGCCGAGTTGGAGCGAAGTCATGCGGGATCGTTGCGGTGTGCGCGGTAGCGGATACGCCTGAAGCCGTTCATGCCGCGCCGCCCGTGCGGCTCGGACAGCATCGATTATAGCCTGACGGCACGCGCTGGACGCGCGCCTGGCCGCCGGCGCGGCGGTCGAGCGCGGATGTCAGGCAGCGCCGGTGGCGGCAATCTGGAGGGCTTCGGCGATGTCGACCGCGACCACGCGCGAAATTCCGGGCTCGGGCATGGTGATGCCGACGAGCTGGTTCGCCATTTCCATCGTGATCTTGTTGTGCGAAATGAACAGGAACTGCGTTACCGCCGACATGTCCTGGACCATCCGGCAGAAGCGGTCGGTGTTGGGGTCGTCGAGCGGCGCGTCCACTTCGTCCAGCAGGCAGAACGGCGCCGGATTGATTTCGAAGAGCGCGAACACCAGCGCAATCGCGGTCAGCGCTTTCTCGCCACCGGAGAGCAGGTGGATCGAGGCATTGCGCTTCCCCGGTGGCTGGGCGACGACCTGCACGCCGGAATCGAGAATCTCGTCGCCGGTCAGCACCAGTTTCGCCTGCCCGCCGCCGAACAGCATCGGAAACAGCCGCGAGAAGTTCGCGTTGACCTGGTCGAAGGTCAGCTGCAGCAGTTGCCGCGATTCCTTGTCGATCTGGCGGATCGCGCTTTCGAGCGTGGTCAGCGCCTCGGTCAGGTCGGCGGACTGCGCGTCGAGGTAGGCCTTGCGCTCCTGCGCGATGCCGAGCTCGTCGAGCGCGGCAAGGTTGACGGCCCCGAGGTCGGCGATCGCCAGCGCCAGGCGTTCGATTTCACCCGGAAGCGCCGACTTGTTGCCGAAGGCCTTCAACTGGCCGGGCAGCGCCGCCAGGTCCGCTTGCGCCTCGGCCAACTGCTCGACGAATTGCTGCTCCTGCAACGCGGCCGCCTGTTCTTTGAGGCGCGTCTCCTCGATCTTCGCGCGTGCGGGCAGGAGCTGGTGCTCGGCGGCGAGACGCGCTTCCTCGGCCGCCCGCAACTCGCCGCCCAGCCCCTCGAGCGCGTCGCGCGCGGCGGCGAGCGCCTGCTCGGCCACGCCCCGCGCCGCGAGCTGGCGTTGCAGCGCCTGTTCGACCGGCGTCCAGTCGATCGCCTCCCGTTCGGAATCGAGTTGTGCGAGGAGTGCCTGCTGTTGCGCGATCTGCGCCGCGAGCGCCTCGCCCCGCCGATCCATTTCCGCCAGGCGGTCGCGGCTGCTGCGCTCGGCGAACGCCGCTTCCTGCGCGGCGCGCTCCGCGAGGCGAACCCGTTCGCGCCCGCGGGCCAGCCCGAGGTCGGCCTCGTTGCGGATCTCCCGCGCCGATTCGCGGCGCACGATTTCGTCATGCAGCAGCGACTGCGCGTCGGCGAGCTCCGCGCCGATCGCGCGGGCCTGTTCCTGCTCCTGCGTCTCCTGCGCGGCGAGATCGGCAAGCTCCTGCGTGATCTGCGCGCGGCGCCGTTCTGCCGCCTCGGCGGTCTGCTGCAACTGCAGGAGCTCGAGCTCCAGATCGTGGCAGCGGCGCTGTTGCGACCCGAAGGCGAGACTTTCGGCGTGGTAGGACTGCTGCGTCGCATCGAGCTCGGCGGCGACCGCGGTCAGCGCGTCACGTGCAATTGTCGCGGCGGCGGCCGCGGCCGCGATCGCGTGGTCGAGCTCGACCAGCTCGCGCTGGCGGGCGAGGACGCCGTGAAGCTCGTTGTCGGGCGCGAAAAAACCGATGGCTTGCGCACTGATGACGTGTCCTTGCGGCGTGACGTACGCTTCGCCGACGTCGAGGTCGGCGCGGGCCGCGAGCGCCGCCGCCGCGTCGTCGTGGCAGCGGACGCCACGCAGCCAGTCCGCCAGCAGGCGCGCCAATTCCGGGCGGGCTCCGCGCACCTTCGCGAGCAGCGAGTCGGCCGGTGCCGCCGCGGGCGCTGGCGCGCCTTCGCCCGCCACCGCGTAGAGCGCGAGCCGGCCCGGCGGCGTGGCGCCGGCGGCGAGCCATGACGTGGCGGCGTCGAGGCGATCGAGCTCGACCGCATTGAGCCGCTCGCGCAACACGGCTTCGAGGGCGTCCTCCCATCCAGGCTCGATGTCGAGGCCCTGCCAGAGCCGATGCGCGCGCACAAGGCTCCGCTGCTCGAGCCATCCGGCATTGTCCTGGCCCTGACCGATCTTTGCCTGCAGGGCCGCGAGCGCCTGCGCCCGCGCCTCGAGCTCCGACTGGCTGCGGGCCGTCTGCTGCGCCGCGTCGCCGGCCCCGCGCTGCGCTTCCTGCAGCGCCTGCACGCGCTCGCGCAGCGCGTCGAGGCCCGCCTCCTTGCCGGCGAGCTCGAGCTTTTCCTGCGCGAGCTGCTCCTCGACCTCCCGCAGTTGCTCCGTGGCGAGCGGCGCAAGCTCCGCGAGCTCGCCCGAAAGGCGCTCCCGCCGCTGCGCGAATTGCGTCAATACCCGCTTGCCGTTCTCGCGCTTGGTTTCCGCCACGCGGATCGCCTGCTCGACCAGGGCGATTTGCTGCTGCAGTTCCGCACCGGCCCGCGCGGCGTCCCGTACCACGTCCTCGAGCGCCGGCAAGGCCTCGGTCGCTTCGCGCTCTTCGCCGGCGGCCGCTTCCCGCGCGGTCAGCGCGTTGTCGAGCACGACCTCCGCGGCCGCGCGATCGGTGGCGAGAGCGCGCTCCTGCGCACCAAAGGCGCCGAGCTGCTCGGTCAATTGCGCCAGTTGTTGGGTAAGCCGGGATTCGCTTTCGCGGGCGAAGGCGAGCTGCTGCTCCAACCGGGTCACCTCGGCGTTGGTCGCGTAGAACTCGCCCTGCCGCGCATGCAACGCGTCGCCGGCGGTGTAATGGCTGGCGCGCAAGGTCTCCTGTCTTGCCTCGCTCGCGCGGACGTCGGCCTGCAGGCCCTCGAAGGCCACGGTCTGGGTGGCGATGTCGGTCGCATGGCGTTCGCGGGCCCGCGCCGCATCCTGCTGCTTCGAATACCAGAGCATCTGGTGGGCCTGCTTTTGCCGGACCTCGAGATCGCGGTACTCGGTGGCGACCTTCGCCTGCGCATCGAGCTTTTCCAGCTGCGTGCCGAGCTCCTGGCGGATGTCCTCGACCCGCGCGAGATTCTTGCGTGTGTCGGCGATCCTCGACTCGGTTTCCTTGCGCCGCTCCTTGTACTTCGAAACGCCCGCGGCTTCCTCGAGGAAGATGCGCAGCTCCTCGGGCTTGGCCTCGATGACGCGCGAGATCATCCCCTGCTCGATGATCGCGTACGCGCGCGGCCCGAGGCCCGTGCCCAGGAACAGGTCGTGGATATCGCGGCGCCGGACGGGGATGTTGTTGATGTAGTACGACGAATCGCCGTCCCGCGTGAGCACGCGCTTGATCGACAGCTCGGCGTACTGGCCCCACTGGCCGCCGATGCGGCCCTGGCTGTTGTCGAAATAGAGCTCGACTGCGGCCCGGCCGACCGGCTTGCGCTCGCCCGCGCCGTTGAAGATCACGTCCTGCATCGACTCCCCCCGCAGGGCGGAGGCCTTCGATTCGCCCAGCACCCAGCGCACCGCATCGATGACGTTGGACTTGCCGCAGCCGTTCGGCCCGACGATGCCGACGAGTTGGCCGGGCGTGCCGATGGTCGTGGGATCGACAAAAGACTTGAACCCGGAGAGTTTGATCTGGGTGAGGCGCACGGGGGGTCTTGAACCGTCGGTGGCGTGAGCGCGAGGCACGTCGCCTGGCGCTGCACGGGCAAAGCGTAAAATTATAGCTGATTCGGGCGCTCCGGCAGCATCCGTGCGCCGGCGTTGCGTCAGGTCGCGAGGCGCCCCTCGGCCACCGCATGGCAGGCGGCCTCGCCTCCGCCTTCGACCGGCATGAGGACCGGCACTTCGCGCCGGCAGCGCTCGCTCGCGTGGGCGCAGCGGGGATGGAACGCGCAGCCGGCGGGCGGATCGAGCGGATTGGGGACCTCGCCCGCGACCCCGACGCGCGCCACGCCCGTCATCGACAGGTCGGGAACCGCTTCGAGAAGCATCCGCGTGTAGGGATGCCGGGGCAGCGCGAACAGCTGCCGGGTCGGCGCGAGCTCGACGATTCGTCCGAGATACATGACGCCGACACGATCGGCGATGTGGTGGACGACGGCAAGATTGTGCGAGATGAAGAGGTACGTGAGGCCCATCCGCTGCTGCAGGTCGTGCATCAGGTTCAGCACCTGCGCCTGCACCGACACGTCGAGCGCCGACGTCGGCTCGTCGCAGACCAGGAATTCCGGATGGGTGGCGAGCGCGCGCGCGATGGAGACACGCTGCCGCTGGCCGCCGGAAAACTGGTGCGGATACTTGCGCCCGTCGGCGGCGGCGAGGCCGACCTGCTCCAGCAGCGCCGACACGCGAAGGCCGACATCGCGCCGCGGCGTTCCCGGTTCGAGCGCCGACACCGGCTCGGCGACGATGTCGGCGATCCGCCACCGTGGGTTGAGGCTGGCATACGGATCCTGAAAAATCATCTGCATCCGCCGCCGCGCCCCACGCAACGCCACCGGGTCGGTGGCCGCGGCACCCGCGCCGGCGATCACCGTGCCCGCGTAGGCGATCGTGCCACGCGTGAGCGGGACGAGGCCGACGATCAGCCGCGCGATGGTCGACTTGCCGCATCCGGATTCGCCGACGAGACCCAGCGTCTCGCCGCTGGCAATGGTCAGGCTGACCCCGTCGACCGCTTTCAGCGCGGCCCTCGGCTTGCGCTCCAGGACCCGTTCCAGCCAAGGCGGCGACACGTCGAACGTGCGCGCTACGTCGGTGAGCCGCAGCAGCGGCGCCAGGCTCGCGGTCGCCATCGCGTCAAACCACCGGCACCAACCAGCACGCCGCCTCGGTGGTGCCGGATGCGCGTCGCTCCGGGCGCTCGTGCCGGCAGCGCTCCAATGCCCGCGGGCAACGCGGATGGAATGCGCAACCGTCGGGGACCGCGTCGAGGCGCGGCATGGTGCCGTCGATCTGGGTCAGGCGGCCGCGATCCGCGCCGATGGAGGGTATCGAGCCCATCAAGCCGACGGTATACGGATGCGCCGGCCGGTGGATCACGTCGGCCACCGGGCCGATCTCGACGATTCGTCCGGCGTACATCACCGCGACCCGGTCGGCGGTCTCCGCGATCACGCCCATGTCGTGCGTGATGAGCAGCACCGCCGTGCCGTGTTCACGGGTGAGCCGCTTCAGGAGCGCGATGATCTGGGCCTGGATCGACACGTCGAGCGCCGTCGTCGGCTCGTCGGCGATGATGAGCTTCGGATTCGCCGCCAGCGCCAGCGCCAGCACGATGCGCTGGCGCATGCCGCCGGAAAACTGGTGTGGGTAATGCAGGAAGCGCTGCCCCGCGGCCGGGATGCCCACCTCCTCCAGCAGGCCGATCGCCCGGTTCCGCGCCGAGTCGGCGCTCTGCGGCAGGTGCGTGACGATGGTCTCGGTAAGCTGCCGGCCGATCGTGTACAGCGGATTGAGCGAGGTCAGCGGGTCCTGGAACACCGCGCCGATCTCGCGGCCACGGATCCGCCGCATCGCGTCATACGGAAGATTGTCGATGCGCCGCCCCGCAAGGCGGATTTCGCCGCCGCTGATGCGCCCGGGCGGATCGATGAGCCCGATGATCGCGGCGCCGGTCAGCGACTTGCCGGCGCCCGATTCGCCGACCACGCCCAGGACCTCGCCCGGCGCGAGCGTGAACGAGATGTCGTGCACCGCGGTGAGCGCGCCGCGGCGGGTGGGAAACTCGACGCGCAGGCGGTCGACGGCGAGCAGCGGCGCCGCCGAGGGATCGGTCATCGCGGCGGCCGGTATCGTCAAGGCGCTCCGGCCGCGGCGCGCCTACTTGGCGGCAACGATCGTGCAGCCGGCAATGGTGTCGACGTAGTCGATCACCGGCTTCCACTCGATCGTGACGTTGTTCTCGAACTGCGCGTTGATGTAATAGCGCTTGCACGGCTCCATGTCGACCATCATCACCTTGATGTCGCTCCCGCCTCGCCAGCCGGGCGTCGGGGCGGAAAGCTCGATCCGGTGCGTGCCCGGGTCGACCCTGATCGGGTCGGTGGCGAACGAGCCCTGGCTGTCGACGTGCTCGACGATCGCCGGCCGGCGGAACTGGTAGGCCGCCGCGTTGGGGTACCGATACCCGGTGACCTCGCTCCACGTCGGGCCCCAGGTCTGGCAGCCGCCCAGCAGCAATGTCAGGAGAACAAAGAGGATTTTGCGCATGGTCAGACTCCTTTTCACAGAAAGAAACGGCGCCCGGTGCGTCCCGGATCGCGCTCAGCGCAGCTTCGGATTAAGGGCATCGCGCAGCCAATCGCCGAGCAGGTTGATCGCGAGCACCATGATCACCAGTGCCGCCCCGGGGAATATGGTAATCCACCACTCGCCCGAAAACAGGAAATCGTTCCCGACGCGGATCAGCGTGCCGAGCGACGGCTCCGTCGGCGGCACGCCGACGCCGAGGAACGACAGCGTCGCTTCGGTGATGATCGCGGTGGCGACGTTGATCGTGGCCAGCACCAGCACCGGGCCCAGCACGTTCGGCAGCAGGTGCCGGCGCATGATGGCGAGCGGCGCAATCCCGATGACGCGCGCCGCCTGGACGTATTCCTTGCCCTTTTCCACCAGGGTCGAGCCGCGGACCGTGCGCGCGTACTGCACCCAGTTCGCGAGCGCGATCGCGAGAATCAGCACCATGAGCGCGACACTCGCGTGCGCGTCGCGGGGCAGGGCCGTCCGCGCCACGCCGTCGACGAGGAGCGCGATCAGGATCGCCGGAAACGACAACTGGACATCGGCGACCCGCATGATGAAGGCGTCGACCCGGCCCCCGACATAACCGGCCACCAGCCCAAGCGAAACGCCCACCAGCATCGACAACGCGACCGCCGCTACCCCGACCAGCAACGATATCCGGGTGCCGAACATGATCGCCGACAGGACATCGCGGCCCTGATCGTCGGTGCCGAGCCGGTAGCTCGACCGGCCGCCCTCCTGCCACGCGGGCGGCAGGAGCGCGTCCTGCAGGTTGAGCGTCTTCAAGTCGAACGGATTATGCGGCGCGATCCAGGGCGCAAACAGCGCCGCGACGACGCACACGAGTAGGACGGCCGCCGACAGCATGGCCACCGGCGAATGGCGAAAGTCGTAGGCAAGATCACTCTGCCAGGCGTTGGCCAAGCGCGTGCCGGCCGTGGGCGGCGCGGGTGCAATGACGTTGGCGAGCGTTTCCATCATGAAGAAGCAAACAGCGCCGACCGCGGCGTTATTTCGGTCAGGGGGCCTTGACCACGACCCATTTCAACCAGTTGTAGTTGTCCGCCAGCTGAACCAGCTCGATGTTGCGCTTCATCCCCCACGCCAGCGCCTGCTGGTGCAGCGGCAGGTGGCCGACATCGTCGGCATGAATCCGGAAGGCCTCGGCGATCATCGCATTGCGCTTCGTTTCATCGAGCTCGGTGCCGATCTGCGCGGTGAGCTCATCCAGGCGCTTGTTGCTGTAGCTGCCAAGGTTGAACTGGCCCTGGGCACCCTTGTCCACGGGCGTCATCATGAGCTGCAGCAGCGGATTGTGCGAATCGTAGGTCGTCGGCGTCCAGCCCAGCATGTAGAACGACGTGTTGCGCGACAGCACCTTGGGGAAATAGGTAACCTTGGTCTCGGCGTCGAGGTTCACCTTGACGTCGATCCGCGCCAGCATCGCCGCGACGGCCTGGCAGATCTCCGAGTCGTTGACGTAGCGATCGTTGGGGCAGTTCATGCCGATCTCGAAGCCGTTCGGATATCCGGCTTCCACCATAAGCTTTTTCGCCGCGGCGGTGTCGTAGGGCAGGCGGACATTCTGCGCCGGAACGAAGCCCTTGATCCCGGGCGCGACCATGAGGTTCGTCGGCGTCGCCGCGCCGCGCATGATCCGGCTTCTGATCGCCTCGATGTCGATCGCCTGGTAGAACGCCTGGCGGACGCGCTTGTCCTTGAACGGATTCTTGCCCTTGACGTTCGAATAAAGAAGCTCGTCGCGCGCCTGGTCCATGCCGAGGAAGATCGTGCGCAGCTCGGGGCCTTGCAGAATGCGCAGGCCGGGGTTCGTGGTCAGCCGCGCCACATCCTGCACCGGCACCGGCTGCATCATGTCGATGTCGCCGGCGGCGAGCGCCGCGACCCGCGTGGCGTCGTTGCCGATTGGCGTGAAGATGACCTCGGTGACGTTGCTCTCGATCTTGTCCCAGTACGCCGGGTTGACGACGAGCTCGGTGCGCACGCCCGGCTGGCGCGAGCGCAGCACGAACGGGCCCGTGCCGTTCGCCTTGAGCGTCGCCGCGTTTTCCTTGCCCTTGCGCACATCGACGGGACCGGTCGCGTTGTTCTTTTCGCACCACGCGCGATTCATGATGAGCCACGAGCCAAGTGCATCGGGCAGGATCGGGAATGGGGCGTTGGTGATGATGTCGATCGTGTAGTTGTCGATCTTGCGAATTTCCTTGATCGCCGCGACGTGACCCTTGACGTCGGACGCCTCGGCCTTGGCCCGCTCGAGCGAAAAGATGACGTCGTCGGCGGTGAACGGCGCGCCGTCGTGGAACCGGACGTTCTTGCGCAACTCGAAGCGCCAGACGGTCGGACCGGTCGCTTTCCAGCTCGTGGCCAGGAGGGGCACCAGTTCGAGCTTCTTCCCCCGGCCCACGAGCGGCTCATAGATGTTGCCGGTGAAGTTGAGCTGGAAGCTCTCGTTGAGCGAATGCGGATCCATCGAAATCGGATCGCCCTGATCCGCGAACTTGAAGGTGACGGCACCGGCGCCGCCGGTGGCCAGCACCGCCGCGACCACCGTGCCCAGTACCCAGCGTCCGATAGCCATCGCCCGATCCCTCCCGTTGACGTTCATCCATCCCTCCGTGCGAGGCGCGCCACGGCCTTGAGCGCGGCCTCGCGCGCCTGCATGTAGACCTCGAGCTTCCAGTCGTCGGCCTCGTCGTAGAACGCGGCGCGCATCTGCTGCCGCACTTGCGTCCGCTGCGCCTCGGGCGCTTCGGGGTGATTGTGGAGCCAGTGGTCGGCCCGCAGCGCCGCCAACGCGTCCGCAAGGGGAACCGTCCCGTACTCGAGCGCGATCATGGCGAGCTCGACACCGCGGCATTCATCGTAGCCGGCGCTGGTCACGACGCCTGACACGTTGGCCGACGCCGACGATCCGTCGTAGAACGACGTGACCTCGCCGCCCCACCACGCACGCACCCGCGCGAGGTCGGTGGACACGTCATGGCCGGCATAGATCTTCTCGCCGTGCCCGCGTGGGCCGAGGCCCGTGTGAAAGTCGATCCACCCCAGGCGCTGGCGTGTGCTCCCATGCCGGCGCAGCACCGTCCGCAGGGCCTCGTTGCTCCATGTCGGGCGGTCCCCGCCGTAGAACAGCCCGTCCGGAAATGTGTATTGCCCGCTCGTGACGGCCGTCTGGAAGGCGCGCTCGCCGCGCGCCGCGATGTACGCCGCGATCCGCCGCTCGTTGTCCGGCGGCGGTGGCCAGGTCTCCGGCAGCAGCAGCGGATGAACTTCGGCGTAATCCGGATTCGGCGGCAGCGGCTTGCCAAAGTTGCGGAAATTGCGGTTGAGGTCGACGTTGTCCTCGTTGACGCGCCGACCGTGCGAGAAGCCGTGCGGATTGACCGCGTGCACGAACAGCACGGCGATCCGCGCGAGGTGGACCGCGTCCAGGAAGACCGGGTCGCGCAGCAGCCCGGTCTGGCAACCGGACCCGCAATAACCCTCGATACCGTGCGTGCCTGAGGTCAGCACCAGCAGCCACGACGCTTCCCGAACGCCCAGCAGCGCCACGTCCATCGCCAGCGGCTCGCCGGCAATGCCATACACGCCTGGGAGTCCGTGCGCCTCCACGGAAAGGTGTTGCGAGCGCGCGGCCGACTGAAACTTGGCCCGGGCTTCGGCGTAGGTGTGGGAGAACTGGGCGACGGGGTCCATGGCGGCGGGTTCGATCGTTTCGGTGGTGGCGGGTGCACTCGCGGCTGAGGCGGCGCATCAGGGGCGAGCGAGCGGCATCGCGGTCTCCGCCAACGCCGCGAGATAGCCGGCGCCGAGCGGGATCACGGCATCGTTGAAATCATACTTGCTGTTGTGCAGGAAGCAGCCCGACTCGCCGCCGCCCTGCCCCAGCCGCGCGAACGCGCCGGGCTTTTCCAGCAGCATGAACGAGAAGTCCTCGGAGCCCATCGACGGTTCGAGATTGCGCACGACGTTGTCGACTCCGACGAGCGCCTCGGCGACGGCACTCGCGAATTGCGCCTGGGCGACATGGTTGATCGTCGCGGGATAGACCCGTTCGTACTTGAGCGAGGCGGTGGCGCCGAAGGCGGCGGCGATCGCAGGAATCATTTCCGCAAGCCTGCGCTCGATCATGTCCTGCGTGGCCGGCCGGAAGGTGCGCACGGTGCCGACCAGCTTGGCGTGCGCCGGAATCACGCTCATCGCGCCCGGATTGCCGGCCTGCATCGCGCAAATGCTGACCACCGCGGTGTCGATCGGGCTCACGTTCCGGCTCACGATCGACTGCACCGCGGTGATGATGTGGCCCGCCACGAGCACCGGATCGACGGCGGCGTGGGGGTGGGCACCGTGACCGCCGCGGCCGTCGATGGTGATCTCGATCCGGTCGGCCGCGGCCATTGCGGGCCCCGGCGTGATCCCGATTCGTCCCGGCGGCAATGCGGGCCAGTTGTGCAGCGCATAGACTTCCTCGACCGGAAACCGCTCGAACAGTCCGTCCTCGATCATCGCCTTCGCGCCGGCGTAGCCCTCTTCGCCCGGCTGGAAGATGAGGTAGGCGGTACCGTCGAAGTTGCGGGTCTCGTGCAGATAGCGCGCGGCGGCGAGCAGCATCGTGGTGTGGCCGTCGTGACCGCAGCCGTGCATGCGCCCGTCGTTGCGCGACCTGTGCGCGAACTCGTTTTCCTCCTGCATCGGCAGCCCATCCATGTCGGCACGCAGACCAATCGCCCGCCCGCTAAGGTCGCTTTGCCCGCGCACGACCGCGACGACGCCGGTACGGCCAATCCCGGCGTGGTGCTCGATGCCGAGGGCTGTCAACCGCTCGCAGACGATCCGGGCCGTGCGGTGCTCCTCGAAGCCGAGCTCGGGGTGCATGTGCAGGTCGCGGCGCAGCGCCGTGAACTCGGCGTGCCAGCGATGAATGTGCTCGACGGGGCTCATGGCAACCCTTCTGGTGCGCTCAGTGCGCGGCGACGCGCTCGATGCGCAGCCGCGGATCGACCGCGTAATAGAGGAGGTCGACGACGAGGTTGATGAGCACGAACACGAGTGCGATGAAGCACAGGTACGCTGCCATCACCGGCACGTCGGCGAAGTTCACCGCCTGGATGAACAGAAGCCCCATCCCCGGCCATTGGAACACGGTTTCGGTGATGATGGCGAACGCGATGATCGCGCCCAGCTGAAGCCCGGTGATCGTGATCACCGGCACCAGCGTGTTCTTGAGCGCATGGCCGAAATGGATCGCGCGATCGGAGAGGCCGCGGGCGCGGGCGAACCGGATGTAGTCGGTGCGCAGCACTTCGAGCATCTCGGCGCGCACGAGGCGCATGATCAGCGTCATCTGGAACAGCGACAGCGTGATCGCCGGCAGGATCAGCGCCTTGAGGCCGCTCGCCGTCAGAAGGCCCGTCGTCCACCAGCCGAAGGCCACCGTATCGCCGCGCCCGAACGACGGCAGCCAGCCCAGGATCACCGCGAACACCAGGATCAGCAGAATGCCGATCAGGAACGTGGGCAGCGACACGCCGACGAGCGAGAGCGTCAGCAGCACCTGCGCGAACCAGCTTCCCCGGCGCAGCGCGGTATAGACACCGGCCGGAATCCCGATCAGCAGCGCGAGCAGTGCGGCGGCGAGTGACAGCTCGAGCGTGGCCGGAAACCGTTCCTTGAGCAGCGTCGACACGGCGCGCCCCTGGCGCAGCGAAAGCCCGAAATCGCCGCTGACGGCATGGCCGGCGAAACGCGCGAACTGCGCGTAGAACGGCAAGTCGAGTCCGAGGTCCGCGCGCAGGCGCGCCCGGTCCTCCATCGTGGCGTCCTGCCCGACCATGAACGTCACCGGATCGCCGGTGAAATTGAAGAGCCCGAACGCGATGAAGGCCACCACCGCCATGACCGCGGCGGATTGCAGTAGGCGACGAAGAACGAAGGCGAGCACGGCGCTCCGGCGGTTTCGCGCATTCGCGCCGGACGGACGCGGCTGCGCCGGGACCGATCATGCCCAAGCTGCCGAGGACCGTCAACGTGAGGGGTCGGGCGGCAAGTGAGCTGCGCCGGCCGCGCTCAGGCGTTGATCTCCGCCGCCCGGTGACAGGCAACGCGCGCTTCGCCGAGCGGCAGCAGCACGGGCACTTCGCTCTCGCAGCGCGGGACCGCGTACGGGCAGCGCTTGTGAAAGGCGCAGCCCGGCGGCGGGTCGAGCGGCGACGGCAGTTCGCCTTGGAGGCCGACGCGCCCGCGGCGGTCCCGCGCGTCGAGCACCGGCGTGCTCGCGAGCAGCGCGCGCGTATACGGATGCGCCGGGCGCGCGAACACGATCGCCTTCGTCCCCTGCTCGACGATGCGGCCCAGGTACATCACGGCGACGACGTCGGCGATGTGGCGGACGACCTGCAGATTGTGCGAAATGAAGAGATAGGCGATGCCCATCTCCTGCTGCAGATCCATCAGCAGGTTGAGCACCTGCGCCTGGATCGACACGTCGAGCGCCGACACCGGCTCGTCGGCGACCACCAGCCGCGGCTGCAGCATCAGCGCGCGGGCCACGGCGATGCGCTGCCGCTGCCCGCCGGAGAACATGTGCGGATAGCGCCGGTAGTGCTCGGGCCGGAGGCCCACGCGCGCCATCATGCGCTCGGCTGCCCCACGGCGGGCGGCCGCATCGAGATCGGTGTTGATGGAGAGCGGCTCTTCCAGCAGCGTACCGACCTTCTTGCGCGGATTGAGCGACGCGTACGGGTTCTGGAACACCATCTGCACCAGTGGCCGCAAGCGTTTGCGCTCGGCCGCGTTCGCCTTCGCGACATCGGCGCCGTCGAGCAGCAGCTCCCCGGAGGTTGGCCGCTCGATCATCGTGACCTGCCGCGCGAGCGTCGACTTGCCGCAGCCGGATTCGCCGACGACGGCGAGCGTCGCGCCGGCGGCGACGGTGAACGACGCGTCTTCGAGCGCGCGCACCAGGCCCTTCGGCTTCCACAATCCGCGCGACACCGTGTAGTGACGCGTCAGCGCGCGCGCTTCCAGCAACGGCGCGGTGGGGATTGGCGCACCGTTGGCGCTACGCGCCGTCCCGCTGAGGGGGAGCGGGCCTTCCTGCGGGCGGCCCGGGGTAAGGCTCATCGCGGCAGCGCCTCGGGAGCGGCCACCTCGGCGCGCCAGCCGTGCGTGGGCTGCCCCGCGTCGTCGAGGGCGAAGTGACAACGGACGCGGCGCCCGCCGGTTCCCGCCAACGGCGGCTGGTCGACCCGACAACGCGTGATCGCGTAGCGACAGCGTGGCGAAAGGAGACAACCCGTCGGACGGTCGTGCTGCCCGGGCACCACGCCGGGAATCGCCTGCAGCCGCGGGCGCCCGATGTTGTGCTCGGGGAGCGCGGCGAGCAGCGCCTGCGTGTAGGGATGCCGCGGCGTCTCGAAGATCTGCGGCACGGGCCCGGTCTCCACCTGCTGCCCCGCGTACATGACGACCACCCGCTGCGCGGTCTCGGCGACGACGGCGAGATCGTGCGTGATCAGCAGCAGTGCCATGCCGCGCTCGCGCTGCAGCGCGGTCAGCAGTGCCAGTATCTGCGCCTGCACCGTGACATCGAGCGCCGTCGACGGTTCGTCGGCGATGAGAAGCTTCGGATTGCAGGCGATCGCCATCGCGATCATCACGCGCTGGGCCATGCCGCCCGACAGCTGATGCGGAAACGCGTCGAGCCGCGTCGCGGCATCCGGGATCTCGACCTGCTGCAGGAGCTCGAGCGAGCGCGCACGGCGCGCCTTGGCGCTGCCGCCCTCGTGGATGCGCAAGGTTTCCATCAGCTGGAACGCGACGGTGAAGCACGGGTTGAGGCTCGCCAGCGGATCCTGGAAGATCATCGCGATGTCCTTGCCGACGAGCGCCCGCCGCGCCCGGTCGGACAGCGCGAGGAGATCGCGGCCATCGAAGCTCATCCGCTTCGCCTTCACCCGGCCGGGGAAGTCGATCAGCCCCATCAGCGCCAGCGCGGTCACGCTCTTGCCCGAGCCCGATTCACCGACGACGCCGACGATCTCGCCGGCGTCGATGGTGAGGTCGACGCTGTCGACGGCGAGAAACGGCGCCGCTTCGGTGCCGAATTCGACGGTAAGTCCCTCGATTTCGAGCAGAGCCATCGTTCAAGCCTCCCGCCGGGCCGCCCCAAGGGAGGCTTGCATCCCCCTCGTGGGGAGGCGAACGAAGTGAGCTTGGGGGTCCATTCAGCGCTTGAGCTTCGGGTCGAGCGCGTCGCGCAGCCCGTCGCCCATCAGGTTGAAGGCGAGCACGGTCACCAGGATCGCGAGGCCGGGGAACGTCACCACCCACGGTGCGCGCTGGATGAACTCGAGCGCGCTCGCCAGCATCGAGCCCCACTCGGGCGTGGGCGGCTGCGCGCCGAGGCCGAGGAAGCCGAGCGCGGCGGCGTCGAGGATCGCCGTCGAGAAGCCGAGCGTCGCCTGCACGATCAGCGGCGCGGTGCAGTTGGGCAGGATCGTGCTGAACATGAGGCGCAGCGTTCCCGCGCCGGCGATCCGCGACGACGCGACGTACTCCTTGCCCGCCTCGGCGATGACCGCGGCGCGCATCAGGCGGACGTAATGCGGCAAGAGCACGATGGCGATCGCGTACATCGCATTGGCGAGGCCCGGTCCGAGAATCGCGACGACGGCGATGGCGAGCAGCAGCGAGGGCAAGGCGAGCATCACGTCCATCAGCCGCATGATCACCGTCTCGGTCAGGCCGCGGAAATAGCCCGCGACGAGCCCGAGCGTCAGGCCGAGCGCCAGCGAAATCGTCACCGAGATGAGGCCGATCGCGAGCGACAGCCGCGTGCCGTGGATAAGCCGGGACAGGATGTCGCGTCCCACGGGATCGGTGCCGAGGATGAAGCGCGCGCTGCCGCCGGCATCCCAGACCGGGGGTGTGAGCGTGAACTCGCGGTATTGCACGTTGGGCGGATGCGGCGCGACGACGTCGGCCGCGAGCGCCAGCGCGATCAGCAGCAGCACCAGCGCAAGACCGATCAGGGCGCCGCGGCTTTGCGAATAGGCAAGCCAGAACTCGGCGAGCGGCCCCCGGGCCGCGACCGGTTCTTCCGCGGCGACGATGTCCAGGTCAATCATCGGGCTGGCGTCAGCCATGGCGAATCCGCGGATTGACGACGCCGTACAGCAGATCGACGATCAGGTTGACGCTGATGACGATCGCCGCGACGAGCAGGATGCCGCCCTGCACCACCGGGTAGTCGCGCGACTGCACGCCGTGGATCAGCCAGTTGCCGACGCCGGGCCACGAGAAGATCGTCTCGGTGAGGATCGCGCCGGACAAGAGGAGCCCCACCTGCAGCCCGATCACCGTGATCACCGGGATCAGCGCGTTGCGCAGCGCGTGCACGAGGATGACTTCCCAGTACGGAAGCCCCTTCGCCCGCGCGGTGCGAACGTAATCCTCGCGCAGGACCTCGAGCATCGAAGACCGCGTCATCCGGGCGATCACGGCCAGCGGGATCGTCCCCAGCGCGATCGCCGGCAGCACGAGATGCGACATTGCCGAGCGGAACGCCGGCCAGTCGCCGGCGCGCGCCGTGTCGAGCAGCATGAACCCCGTGTCCATGGGCACGTCGAACTGGACCGCGATCCGGCCCGACACCGGCGTCCATCCGAGCTGCACCGAAAAGAACAGGATCAAGAGCAGCGCCCACCAGAAGATCGGCATCGAGTAGCCGGTCAGCGAGACGCCCATCACGGCGTAATCGGCGACGGTGTTGCGTTTGATCGCCGCGACGATGCCGGCAGGGAGCCCCAGCAGCACCGCGAACATCAGCGCGAAGAACGCGAGCTCGATCGTCGCGGGGAACAGCGTCAGGAATTCGGTGAGCACCGGTTCGTGCGTGGTCAGCGACGTGCCGAGATCGCCCGACAGCACCTGGCCGATGTACTCGGCGTACTGGCGCGGCAGCGACTTGTCGAGGCCGAACTCGTGCAGCAGGCGCGCGCGGCGCTCGGGATCCATGCCCCGCTCGCCGGACAGGTTCTCGACCGGGTCGCCGGGGATGAGGTGAATCAGCGCGAACGCCAGCAGCGTCACGCCGATGAACGTCGGAATGATCAATGCGGCGCGGCGCAGGACGAAGGCGAACATTCGACGGGCCCGCTACATCGGCGGGAAGTGCGCGGCGCGATCGCTCGGCTGTATCACGTTGGCGCGCCCGAGGCGTGATCGCGTAGCCCGGTGTTGAGCGAACGCGAAACCCAGGTGGCGCTCCGCGCGGGCGTCCACCCGGGTTTCGCTGCGCTCAACACCGGGCTACCAGGCGTTGCGATCGTGCCGGCCGGATTATTTGACGACGTCGGCGTTGTTGAAATAATGGTGCGCCGTCGCGTCCATCTTGTAGCCCTTCACTTCCTTGCGGATCGGGTCGAAGCGGACCGAGTGCGCGACGGTGATCCACGGCGCCTCTTCCTTGAAGATCAGCTGCGCCTGTTCATAGAGCTTGGCGCGGTCGGCCTGCTTCGGCGTCTGCGCCGCCTTGATGATCAGCGCCTCGAAATCCTTGTTGCACCAGCGAGCGACGTTGCCGCCGCCCTTCACCGCCTCGCATCCGAGCAGCGGAACGAAGAAGTTGTCCGGGTCGCCGTTGTCGCCCGACCAGCCGAACATCATCACCGACTGCTCGCCGGTCTTGCTGCGCTTGCGGTACTCGGCCCATTCGTAGGTGACGAGCTTGGCCTTGACGCCGATCTTTTCCCAGTCGGCCTGGATCAGCTCGGCCATGCGCTTGCCGTCGGGGTTGTACGGGCGCGTCACCGGCAGGTACCAGAGGTCGACTTCGAAGCCGTTCGGGTAACCGGCCTTGGCCAGCATCTCCTTCGCCTTCGCGATGTCGAACGGGTAATCCTTGACCGCGTTGTTGTAGCTCCACAGGATCGGCGGAATCGGATTCTTGGCCACCTGCCCCTGTCCCTGATAGACGGACTTGAGGATCGATTCCTTGTCGATCGCCATGTTGAGCGCCTGACGGACGAGCTTGTTGTCGAACGGCTTCTTCTCGGTGTTGAACGCGATGTAGCCGATGTTGAGACCTTCCTTCGACAGCACGTTGAGCGCCGGATCGTCCTTCATTTCGGCGAGATCCGCCGGCTTCGGGAACGCCATCACCTGGCACTCGCCGGTCTTCAACTTGGCGTACCGCGCGGTGGCGTCCCGCGTGATCGAGAACACCAGCGTGTCGACCTTGGGCCTGCCGCGGAAGTGGGCGTCGAAGGCCTTGTACCGGATCGTCGCGTCCTTCTGATAGGAGACGTACTCGAACGGCCCGGTGCCGATCGGATAGACGTCGGCGGCGTTGGGGGTTCCCTTTTTCATCATCGTGTCGAAATATTCCTTCGACAGGATCGAGGCGAAGTCCATGGCCATGTCGGCCAGGAACGGCGCCTCCGGCCGCTTCAGCGTGAAGCGCACCGTGTAGTCGTCGACCTTTTCCACCTTGTCGACGATGTTCTTCATGCCCATGTCTTCGAAGTAGGCGAACGTCTGCCCGGTGGTGATCTTGTGGAACGGATTGCTGTCGTCGGCCATCCGGCTCCAGCTGAACAGCACGTCGTCGGCGTTGAAGTCGCGCGTCGGCTTGAAGTTCGCGTTGCTGTGGAATTTCACCCCCTTGCGCAGCTTGAAGGTGACGGTCTTGCTGTCGGGCGACACGGTCCACGACTCGGCGAGCGCCGGCACGATGTTGGTGGTGCCGATCTCGAATTCGACCAGGCGGTTGTACATCGGCACCGACACGGCGTCGAACGTGGTGCCCGTCGAAAAGAACTGCGGCTGGAAGCCCTCGGGGCTGCCTTCCGAGCAATAGACGAGCGTGCCCTTGGCCTGCGCGTCGCCGATGCCAGCGCCGCCGGCCAGCGGCAAGGCGACGGCCAGCGCTGCGGCGAGCGCCGTCAAGAGCAGGCGGGAGCGGTAAGGAGTGGGAGTATTCTGCATGGCTTCCTCGATCGAATGTCCTGAAAATCGCCAACGGGCGAACAACCGATCAATGCTATCCGGCTGCCGGCCGCAAGGCAACTCGGCGTCTACCGGCCGGGCCTATGCGGGGCGCGCACGCTGCTGCCTCGTCGCAAAGAGACAGATTCCGGCGGCGACCGAGACATTGAGGCTTTCGACCGTCCCGGCGAGCGGTATCCCGACGATGCGGTCGCAGAGATCCCGTGTCAGGCGGCGCAATCCGGCCCCTTCGGCCCCGAGCACCCATGCCACCGGTCCGCGGACGTCGGCTGCGAACAGGCTTTCGCCGCCCGCATCGGCGCCGAGGATCCAGATGCCCCGCGCTTTCATGTCCCGGAGCGCCCGCGCGAGATTGGTCACGGTGACGACCGGTACGGTGTCAGCGGCGCCGCTCGCGGTCTTGGCCACCGTTGCGTTCACGCCCACCGCGCGGTCCTTGGGAATGATCACGGCATGCGCGCCGAACGCGTCGGCGTTGCGCAGGCACGCGCCGAGATTGTGCGGATCCGTCACGCCGTCGAGGATCAGCAGCAGCGCGGGCTCGGCGAGCGTTTCCAGCACGTCGGGAAGGGTGAAATGCACGGCTTCCGCCGCGACGATCGCGACCACGCCCTGATGGCGTGCCGTGCCGGCGAGCGCCGTCAGGCGCACGTCGTCGGCGCTCCGCACCACGCACCCCGCCGCCTTTGCCTGCGCCAGCAGCTCACGGGCGCGCGCATCGCTGCGAACGTCCGCGACGTAGACCTCGCGCACGGATTCCGGCCGCAGGCGCAGGCGCGCGGTGACCGCGTGGAAACCGTGCAGCGTGCGTGTGGCGATCATCGGAGCGGGAAGCCGTGGCGGATGGGCGGCGCGCGCCGGCGCGGCTCGTGGCCGCGCAGGTGCCGTGGTAGTGTAGCGCAGCAGCGCTGCCGCCTCCGTCACGACGAACGACACCCCGACCCCCGATGAGCGGACAACTGCGCCAGACCGTCGAAGGCATCCTGCTCGTCTTTGCCACGCTGCTTCCGATCGTCAATCCGTTCGGCGGGGCGCCGGTGTTCCTGGCCATGACCGCCGACTGCACACCGGAACTGCGCAAGGCGCTCGCGACCCGCGTCGCGATGAACGCGTTCCTGCTGCTGTTCTGCTCGGTATTCGTGGGAACGTACGTGCTCGATTTTTTCGGGCTGTCGGTGCCGATCGTCCAGGTCGCCGGCGGCCTCGTCGTCTGCGCGCTCGGGTGGGACCTTCTGCGGCAGGAATCGACGGAGCCCGGTCCCGCCCCGCCCGCCGGCCCGGGCGCGGCCGACATCGCGACCCGCGCGTTCTACCCGCTTACGCTGCCGCTGACCGTCGGCCCGGGCACGATTTCCGTGGCGATCACGCTCGGCGCCAATCATTCGCACAGCATGCGCTCGCTGCTCGTCAACGGGACCAGCGAGCTCATCGGCGTGACGCTGATCGCGGCCACGATACTCGTCTGCTATCGCTATGCCGACCGGATGCTGCGCGCGCTGGGCGCGACGGGAACGAGCGTGCTCGTGCGGCTCTCGGCATTCATCCTGCTCTGCATCGGCGTGCAGATCCTGTGGAACGGCGCCAGCGCGCTCGTCGATTCGCTGTCGTTGCCCAAGGCGCACTGAGGCACGGCTTGCCGATGCCGATTCGGCCGTTGGCATCGACTGGACCCGTCGGGTATAATTTTTCGTTTGATTTCGTCGCTGGCCAGTGTCCCTGCGCCGGCGCAGTGTTCGGGCTGTTGTAGCTCAGCTGGTAGAGCAACT
>CAWEOX010000035.1:0-142213 GCA_963810845.1 uncultured beta proteobacterium
AGCGAATCGCGTTGGCAATCGCGGCGGCGACGTCGCCGACGTTGCGCGAGTTGAGCGCCGCGACACAGATCCGGCCGGTGTCGATCGCATAGACGGAGAATTCCTCGGCGAGCACCCGCACCTGCGCCTTGGTCAGGCCCGAGTAGGAGAACATGCCGCGTTGCGTCAGCATGAAGCGGAAATCGGCGCCGGGCACCCGCTCGTGCAGGTTCTCGACGAGGGTCGCGCGCATCAGCTTGATGCGGTCGCGCATCGACGCGAGCTCGGCCTCCCACAGTGCGCGCAGTTCCGGTGAGCACAGCACGGTCGTCACGATCTGGCCGCCGTGCGTCGGCGGATTGGAATAGTTGGCGCGGATGAGGCGCTTCAACTGCGACAGCACGCGGCCGGCCTCGTCCTTGTCGCCGGCAACGACCGACAGCGCTCCAACGCGTTCGCCGTACAGCGAAAACGATTTCGAGAACGAGCTGGAAACGAGCAGCGGGCCCGGCGTCGCGGCGAACTTCCGCACGATGGCGCCGTCGGTATCGAGCCCGTCGCCGAAGCCCTGATAAGCGAGATCGACGAACGGCACAAGACCGCGTGCGCGGACGATGGCGATGATCTCGCCCCATTGCGCCGGCGTCGGATCGACACCGGTCGGGTTGTGACAGCAGGCGTGCAGCAGGACGATCGAACCTGCGGGCAGCGTTTCGAGCGTCGCGCGCATGCCCGCGAAGTCGAGGCCGCGCGTCGGCGCATCGTAATAAGGATAGACGTTGACCGTGAACCCGGCGCCTTCGAACAGCGCACGGTGGTTTTCCCAGCTGGGGTCGCTGATCCAGACCTGCGCACCCGGTGCAAAGCGGCGCAGGAAATCGGCGCCGACCTTGAGCGCCCCGGTGCCGCCCAGAGCCTGCACCGTCACCGCGCGGCCGGCGGAGATCACGTCGGCGTCGGCCCCGAAGAGGAGCGCGCGCACCTCGCGATCGTATGCCGGAATCCCGTCGATCGGCAGATAGGAGCGCGGCGACGCTTTGTCGGTCATCTCGCGCTCGGCGTGCTTCACGCAATCGAGCAGCGGCACCTTGCCCGTGTCGTCGCAGTAGACGCCGACGCCGAGGTTGACCTTGCGCGGGTTCGGGTCCGCGTTGAAGGCTTCGGTGACACCCATGATCGGGTCGCGCGGAGCGAGCTCGACGGTGGCGAGAAGTGAGGGAGCGTTGGGCGCGTTCATCGGGGTGGGAGCGGGAGCAAGGGAAGAAGAGCGTAATTGTACCGCGACGCGGCCGGGTTCCCGGAAAGCCCTGTCAACCCTGAAGGAGTGCCCGAACCACGCCCCAGGCCGCGCCCAGCCACAGAGCGACGAACGCAAACATGCCGATGCCGAAGCCGGCATGCCGCTTTTCCGCTGCCCGGTAATACCCGACCGCGTAGAGCGCGCGTCCGGCAATCCAGACGGTGCCGAGCACCGATGCCCACGACGGGCTCACGTAGATCGCGAACAGCCAGAGCGCCGGCAGGAACGCGATCAGCTGTTCCATCGTATTGACCTGGACACGGTATGCACGCTCGAAGATCGGATGCCCGATCACCGCCGGGGCCTCGATCTTGTATTTCACCCGAGCGCGCCCCACATTGGCAACGATGACGAAGTACAGCAGCAGGGCGACAAGCGTGGTCAGCGCGGGCAATGCGTGGGGCATGAAGGTCTCCGGAGCGGACGGATGGCAAGAGGGGCGTCTGCCGGCAAATCGTGCTGATCGCGATCTCGACATCGCCCCGCGTACAGGCTAACGTGCCCGGTCGCGTCCCGCAATCCTCGCGCGTGCATTGCCCCCAAATGACACCGGACCCCGTTTCGGCACCTTCCCCCGTCACTGCGCTGCGGACGCTTGCGCGCATCGGGGCGTATCTGCGGCCGTATCGGCGAGAGGTCATCTATGCGGCCGTCGCGCTCGTGGTCGCGGCTGCGGCGGTGCTCGCGGTGGGGCAGGGCCTGCGCAGCGTGATCGACCACGGCTTCGGCGCCAGCGACGGCGGACAGCTCGATAGGGCATTGGGCCTGATGCTGGCGATCGTCATCGTGATGGCGGCTGCGACCTATACGCGCTTCTATTTCGTGTCGTGGCTGGGCGAGCGCGTGACCGCCGACCTGCGGCGCGACGTCTTCGATCACCTGTTGCGCTTGCCGCCGGAGTTCTTCGAGCTGACGCGCACCGGCGAGGTCATCTCCCGCCTCACCAACGACACCACCATGCTGCAAACGGTGATCGGATCGAGCGCGTCGATGGCGGTGCGCAACCTGCTGCTGCTGGCGGGCGGGCTCGTCATGCTCGCGGTCACCAGCGCCAAGCTCACGCTGCTGGTGCTGCTCGGCGTTCCGCTGGTGGTGCCGCCGATCATCCTGTTCGGCCGGCGCGTGCGCAGCCTGTCCCGGTCCAGCCAGGACCGCTTAGGCGACGTCGGCGCCTACCTCGACGAGGCGCTGCACGAGATTCGCACGGTCCAGGCATACGGTCACGAAGCGGTAGACCGCCAGCGCTTCGCCGACCGCGTCGAAGATGCGTTCGCGACGGCGCGACAGCGGGTACGGCAGCGCGCGTTGCTGATTGCCGCCGTGATCTTCCTCGTCTTCGGCGCGGTCGGCGTGATCCTGTGGATCGGCGGCCACGACGTCGTATCGGGCCGCATTACCGGCGGGCAGCTGTCGGCCTTCGTGTTCTATGCGGTGATCGTGGCGAGCTCGGTTGGCACGCTGAGCGAAGTGTTCGGCGATGTGCAGCGTGCGGCCGGCGCGAGCGAGCGCCTGTTCGAGCTGCTGGCGGTCGAGCCGGCGATTCGTGCGCCGGACGAACCGGTGCCGCTGCCGTCGCCCGCGCGAGGGACGGTGACGCTGGATGCCGTGACGTTTCACTATCCGTCGCGTCCGGATGCCGCGGCGCTCGACCGGCTGACGCTGGACGTCCGGGCGGGGGAGAAGGTCGCGCTCGTCGGTCCGTCGGGTGCGGGCAAGACGACGGTGTTCCAGCTTCTGCTGCGCTTCTACGATCCGCAGGCGGGCGCGGTGCTTGTCGATGGCGTCGATCTGCGCACCGCGGACCCGGCCAACGTACGGCAACGGCTGGCATTGGTGCCGCAGGATCCGGTGATTTTTGCCGCAAGCGTGCTGGAGAACGTGCGCTACGGCCGGCCCGACGCCACCGAGGCCGACGTTCGCGCAGCCTGCGACGCGGCGTTCGCGTCGGAATTCATCGAGCGGCTGCCCGGGGGCTACGGGAGCTTTCTGGGCGAGCGCGGCGTGCGCCTTTCCGGCGGGCAGCGCCAGCGGCTGGCCATCGCCCGCGCGATCCTCGCCGACCGGCCCATCCTGCTGCTCGACGAGGCGACCAGCGCGCTCGATGCGGAGAGCGAACGGATCGTCCAGCTCGCGCTCGAGCGCCTGATGACCGGACGTACCGTGCTCATCATCGCTCACCGGCTCGCGACCGTCCGCCATGCCGACCGGATCGCGGTGCTGGATCGGGGCCGTCTCGTCGCGGCGGGCACCCATGACCGGCTGCTGATCGACAGTCCCCTTTACGCGCGGCTGGCGGCACTGCAGTTCGCTGCGGCCGACGGGGCGCGGCCGGATGGTGACGCGGCCGGACTGTCGCCGGACAACGCGGTGGCGATACAATGACCGGTTTCGCCGAGCTCGCGCCCATGTCCACTGCCACGCCCCCGCTGGTGACTTATCCCGGCAGCCCGTACGAGCTCCATCAGCCCTTCCAGCCGGCGGGTGACCAGCCGGAAGCGATCCCCAAGCTGATCGAAGGGCTGGAGGACGGCCTCGCCTTCCAGACGCTGCTGGGCGTCACCGGGTCGGGCAAGACGTACACGATGGCCAACGTCATTGCGCGCACCGGCCGGCCGGCGCTGGTGCTGGCGCCGAACAAGACGCTCGCGGCGCAGCTCTACTCGGAGTTCCGCGAGTTCTTCCCGAACAACGCGGTCGAGTACTTCGTCTCGTACTACGACTATTACCAGCCCGAGGCGTACGTCCCGTCGCGCGACCTCTTCATCGAGAAGGATTCGTCGATCAACGAGCACATCGAGCAGATGCGCCTCTCCGCGACCAAGGCGATCCTCGAGCGGCCGGACTGCATCATCGTGGCGACCGTCTCCGCGATCTACGGCATCGGCGACCCGTCCGAATATCACAGCATGATCCTGCACGTGAAGGAGGGCGCCAAGCTCACGCAGCGCGAGGCGATCAAGCGACTGACCGAAATGCAGTACACGCGCAACGAAATGGACTTCAGCCGCGGCACCTTCCGCGTCCGCGGCGACGTCCTCGACGTGTTTCCCGCCGAGCACGCCGAAAACGCGGTGCGCATTTCGCTGTTCGACGACGAGGTCGAGTCGTTGCAGCTGTTCGATCCCCTGACCGGCCACATCCGGCAGCGGATCGGCCGCTTCACGGTGTTCCCGTCGAGCCACTACGTGACCGGGCGGCAGAAGGTGCTCGACGCCATCGAGAAGATCAAGGTCGAGCTGCACCAGCAGAAGGAGTTCTTCGTCGGGCAGATGAAGCTGATCGAGGCGCAGCGGATCGAGCAGCGCACGCGCTTCGATCTCGAAATGATGAGCGAGATCGGGTTCTGCAAAGGCATCGAGAACTACTCGCGGCACCTTTCGGGGCGCAAGGCGGGCGAGCCGCCGCCGACGCTGATCGATTACCTGCCGGCGCGGTCGCTGATGTTCATCGACGAGAGCCACGTGACGGTCCCGCAGGTCGGCGGCATGTACAAGGGCGACCGTGCGCGCAAGGAGAATCTCGTCAACTACGGCTTCCGGCTGCCGTCGGCGCTCGACAACCGGCCGCTGCGCTTCGACGAGTTCGAGCGGATGCTGCCGCAGACGGTCTTCGTGTCGGCCACGCCGGCGGATTACGAGAAGACACATGCGGGACAGGTGGTCGAGCAGGTCGTGCGCCCGACGGGGCTCGTCGACCCGATGCTCGAGGTGCGGCCGGCGCAGACGCAGGTCGACGACCTGCTGTCGGAGATCAGGCTCCGCTCCACCAAGAAGGAACGCGTGCTGGTCACGACGCTGACCAAGCGGATGGCCGAGGACCTGACCGATTACCTGCACGAGCATGGCGTCAAGGTCCGCTATCTGCATTCGGACATCGACACGGTCGAGCGGGTCGAGATCATCCGCGATCTGCGGCTGGGCGAGTTCGACGTCCTCGTCGGCATCAACCTGCTGCGCGAGGGGCTCGACATCCCGGAGGTGTCGCTGGTCGCGATCCTCGATGCCGACAAGGAGGGCTTTCTGCGCTCCGAGCGCTCGCTGATCCAGACCATCGGGCGCGCGGCGCGCCACATCAACGGCCGGGCGATCCTGTACGCCGACGTGATGACCGAATCGATGAAGAAGGCGATCGGCGAGACCGAGCGCAGGCGGAACAAGCAGCTCGCGTGGAACGAGAAGATGGGGATCACGCCGCTGGGCGTCCAGAAGCGGATCAAGGACCTCATCGACGGCATGTACGATGCGGATGAAGGCAAGAAGCAGCTCAGGGCCGCGCAGACGCAGCGCAAGTACGAGGCGATGCCGGAGAAGGACATGGAGCGCGAGCTGAAGCGGCTGGAGAAGGAAATGCTCGACGCGGCCAGGAACCTCGAGTTCGAGAAGGCGGCCGAACTCCGCGACCGTCTGTACCAGGTCAAGGAGGCGATGTTCGGCGTGGCATTGCCGGTCGAGACCTGACGATGCGGCGGCGGATTTCCGACGTCGCAGCGATCGCGAGCGCCGTGCGGCGATGACGGATCACAACCCTTCGGCGACAGAGGCGCACGTCCTGTTCGTGTGCCTGGGCAACATCTGCCGATCGCCGACCGCGGAAGGCGTTTTCCGGACAACGGTCGCGCGTGCCGGACTTGCGGCGCAATCCACGTCGATTCGGCCGGAACGGGCGACTGGCACGTTGGACGGCCGCCGGATAACCGTGCCATCACTGCCGCGCGCGACCGCGGCTATGACATCAGCGGCCTGCGGGCGCGGCAGGTTCGCCGCTCGGATTTCGCGCGATTCGACTGGATCCTGGCGATGGACCGGGCCAACCTGACGGCGCTCAAGTCGCTGCGGCCGCCGGCTTATTCCGGCCATCTTGGCCTGTTCCTGGAGCTCGCGCCCGAACTCGGTATTGCCGAGGTGCCCGATCCCTATTACGGCGGCTCGCCCGACTTCGTGCGGATGCTCGACCTGATCGAGCGTGCGAGCGAGAGCGCTGATCCTGCATCTGCGGGCCGGCTCGACCTGCGCGCCGACGACGTCGGCTGCTGACGTAATAGATGCCGCTCGGAAAGTCCGGCCGCGAGCGTTCCGCCGATCTCGGCGCAGGTGGCGAGCGTGGCATCCGGTACCTGGTGCACTTGCGCGATCAGCCCGCTCCGGTAGATCGTTCCGGGATGGACCTTGCGCAAGCCGAAGGCCCGTGGCGATGCGGTCGGTCTGCAGCATCGCGCCGGCGCCGTCGTTGCTCGCGCAGACGAGCACGGTATAGGGCTTGCCCTCGACCTTGCCCTCGCACGGGTAGTAGACGCGCTCGAGAAAGTCCTTGACCATGCCGGAGAGCGAGCCGAAATTCTCCGACGTGGCGATGATCAACGCGGTCGCAACCGCAACAGGTCGTCGATGCCCGCGTCCGCGGCGCGCTTCAGGATGGTCTCGACGTCGTCGATCTGCCGCGCCCCACGAGCGGCCGCCTCGGCCATCTGCGCGGTGCCGCCGAACTGGGTGTGGAAGACGATCAGCAGCCGTTTCATCGGCGACGATCCTAACACTCAGGCGCCAGCGAAAAAAGGGAGGCGGGCCGGAGCCTGCCTCCCTCTTGACCGCGTGTCCGACGATCAGTTCGCCGGCGGCGAGTCCTTCCGCGTTTCGACGATCTGCAACGGCTCCTCGACCACCGGCGTGCGCGATCGGCGCGGCCGGCGCGGACCCGTCGCCGGCGTGCCTTCGTCCAGGGGCGCCGCTTCGACGCGATGGCTGGTCTCGACCAGCACCAGCCCCGATTCGGGCGGCAGGTTGAGGGTCACCGGCGGCAGATCGGGAACAACGCGGTGCGCGGGAGCCGCGGGCGGCCTGCGTTCGGGACGCGCCTCCGGACTGGAGGCCGGGACCGTACCCGGCTGCGCTTCGGGTGTTGCCACCGTTCCTGGCGACGCCAGCGGAGGGGTAACGGCTCGCGCAGCCGGAGCCACTTCGGCTTCCGGCACTGACCATTGCGGCGGGCGCGGCTCGTGGTCGAACTGTGGCAGCGGCGGCGCCTCGAACCGCGGCGAGTCGGTGGCATCCGCGTTGCGCCATCGGCTCCGCTGCGGCTGCTGGAACGCCGGATGCCGCGTTGGCGGTTCCGTCCGCATCCGGGCGGTCGCCGCGATTGCCGCGGCGGCGGCGGTCACGCCGTCCCCGATTGCCATCGCCGGTCTCGCGGTCAGCCCCGGTCGTTGGCACGTCGCGGGCCAGGTTGTCGGCTGCGGCAATCGGCGCCGTGGCTTCGAAATCGTCGGCGGCCACGGCGGGTATCTGCGGTTTCGGCTGACGGGGCGGCCGGGGTTCACGCGGGGGCCTCGGCTCGCGCTGAGCGTCGCGGGGCTCGCGCGGTTCGCGGGCCTCGCGCGGCTCGCGTGGCGGCTTCGACTCGCCGCGATTGCCGTCGCGCGGCTCGTTGCGCTGACCGTCGCGGCGTTGACCGCCCGCGGGGGGCGGTGCGCCGCGCGGCGTCTGCTGCGCGTCGCGGGGCGCCTGCGGCCGTTGGCCATCGCGGGAATCGCTGCGACCCTCGCTGCGGCCTTCGGGTCGGCGATCGCGGTCCTGGCGGCGATCGCGATGCTCGTCGCGACGACCGTCACGCTGGTCGCGCCCTTCGCGCCGCTCCTGGCCCCGACCGCGCGCGTCGCGCTGGTCGCGGCCTTCGCGGCGCTGGTCACGGCTTTCACGCGGGCGGTCGACCGGTGACGGCGGGGTCGCGATCGCCGGCTTCTGCCGGAACCAGCCAAGTACCTTGGTGAGCCATCCGCCGGTCTCCGCCGTTGCGGCGGTTGCCGGTGCGACGGCGGGGCGCTCGACCGGGATCGGCGCCGGCTGCGAGGGCGTGATGCCCTTGACCATGGCTTCCTGCCGCGGCTCCTTCGCCTCCTCCTTCATCTGCTCGGCGACGTCCGGCTCCTCCGGCTGCACCACGAGGTCGAACGAAGGCGGCATCGGCTCACCCTGGTTCAGATCGTCGTGCTTGAGACGCTGCACCGTGTAGTTGGGCGTTTCGAGGTGCCGGTTCGGCACGAGCAGGATGTTGACCTTGAAGCGGGTCTCGATCGACAGCACTTCGGTGCGCTTTTCGTTGAGCAGGAAGGTTGCGACGTCGACGGGACACTGGCCAACGATTTGCGCCGTGTTTTCCTTCATCGCCTCCTCCTGCAGGATGCGCAGGATGTGGAGCGCGGAGGACTCGGTGCCGCGGATGTGGCCGATGCCGTGGCAGCGCGGGCAGGGAATGTACGCCGATTCGGCAAGCGCCGGGCGCAGCCGCTGGCGCGAGAGTTCCATCAAGCCGAAGCGGGAGATCTTGCCGAGCTGAACCCGCGCGCGGTCGTAGCGCAGCGCATCCTTGAGGCGCGTCTCGACTTCGCGCTGGTTCTTAGCGCTTTCCATGTCGATGAAGTCGATGACGATAAGGCCGCCCAGGTCGCGCAGCCGGAGCTGGCGGGCGATCTCGTCGGCGGCTTCGAGATTGGTATTGAACGCGGTCGCCTCGATGTCGGCGCCCTTGGTGGCGCGCGCGGAGTTGACGTCGACCGATACGAGCGCCTCGGTGTGGTCGATCACGATCGCGCCACCCGAGGGGAGCGGCACCTGCCGCGCATAGGCCGTCTCGATCTGGTGCTCGATCTGGAACCGCGAAAAGAGCGGAACGTCGTCCTTGTAGAGCTTGACGCGATGCACGTTGGCGGGCATCACATGGCTCATGAACTGCTGGGCTTGCTCGTAGATCGCTTCGGTGTCGATCAAGAGCTCGCCAATGTCGGGCTGGAAGTAGTCGCGGATCGCGCGAATGACGAGGCTCGATTCCTGGTAGATCAGGAAGGCGCCGGACTGCAGGCGCGACGCGTCCTCGACCGCATGCCACAGCTGCAGCAGGTAATTCATGTCCCACTGCAGCTCTTCGGTGCTGCGGCCGATGCCGGCGGTGCGGGCGATGACGCTCATCCCCGGCGGGACTTCCAGCGCGGCGATCGCATCCCGGAGCTCGTTGCGCTCCTCGCCTTCGATGCGACGCGACACGCCGCCGCCGCGCGGATTGTTCGGCATCAGCACGAGATACCGGCCGGCCAGCGAAATATAGGTCGTCAGCGCCGCGCCCTTGTTGCCGCGCTCGTCCTTGTCGACCTGGACGATCAGCTCCATGCCGTCCTTGAGCTGGTCCTGGATGCGGCCGCGGCCGCCGTCCTCGCCGTCGCCGCCCTTCAGATACTGGCGCGAGATCTCCTTGAACGGCAGAAAACCGTGCCGATCGGTTCCGTATTCGACAAAGCAGGCTTCGAGGCTCGGTTCGACCCGGGTGACAACCGCCTTGTAGATGTTGCCCTTGCGTTGCTCCTTGCTCGCGGACTCGATGTCGAGATCGACCAGTTTCTGGCCGTCGACGATCGCCACCCGGAGTTCCTCCGCCTGGGTGGCATTGAACAGCATGCGCTTCATAGCTTTTTCCCGGCGCTGACTCGGACCGGGCTGGCGGAGGGTGAAGCCGAGGCCGCGCGCTGCGCGGCGAGACGCTAATGGGCGGCGGACGCGGACGAAGGCCATCCCGCCGGCAGCGGTGGCTGCGGGCGGACGAGAAGGGAATGGACGCTTGGGTGGGTCGGCATCGCGTCGGCCTCGCAGATATCGAGGCGGTTCAATCTCATAGTGATGGCTGGCTTCGTGGTCGTGTGCAAGCGGTCAAGCTCGAGGTCGCTAGGGCCGCGATAGCGTCGCGGGCACCAAAATCGGCCTGGAACAGAAAAAACGTCGCTAGGTGCGCCGCGCAATGCGCCGCTTCGAACCGGCCGCAAGCCGGGTGCGGAGACTGCGCTCTTCCTTTAACATCCCTACTTTTCCGGGGCGCAACGCCCGGACGGTGAGCGGATTTAACCGGCGGCCACATACAGAAAACAAAATCTGGCCGACTTTGCCCTGCAGCGCGGGGCGGGTCGCCCGGACCACGCGGCCGTCCGATCGCTCACTTATCAAAGGTGCCGCTGACGGCGTACCCTGATGCGTAGCGCGGGTTGGCCCATTCCGGGACGTGTTGCAGCGAATGATTATAAGCAAATGAACGATTTAAGCAAGGATGCCGTCAATTGGCTTGTCGTGGGCGAGGAGGCGGAGGGGCAACGAATCGACAATTTCCTGCTCAAGGTGCTGAAAGGCGTGCCGAAGAGTCATGTCTACAGGATCTTGCGCAGCGGCGAAGTCCGGGTCAACCGGCGCCGCGTAGCGCCGGACGCGCGGCTCACCTCGGGTGATCGCCTGCGCGTCCCGCCTATCCGTGCGGCGGCCCCGGCCGCGCACGCCGGCATGGCGCCGGCCGGCGCTGGGGCGATCCCGCCGATCCTGTTCGAGGACGACGCGCTCATCGCCGTGGACAAGCCGGCCGGGCTCGCGGTCCACGGCGGAAGCGGCATCAGTTACGGCCTGATCGAGCGGCTGCGGCAGTCGAGGCCGGAGGCGCGATTCCTGGAACTGGTCCATCGGCTCGACCGCGACACGTCGGGCATATTGCTGATCGCGAAGAAGCGCGCTGCCCTCGTCGGACTGCACGCGCAACTGCGGGAAGGCGAGATGGACAAACGCTACCTCGTACTCGTCCGTGGCAAATGGCGCGATGCGGTGCGCGCGGTCGAGTTGCCCCTCACCAAGTTCGTGACCGGCGACGGCGAGCGGCGCGTGCGCGTCGAGCGCGAAGGGCGCAATGCCCGCACGGTGTTCCGGTTGCTGCGCAAGTGGCCCGATGCCGATCCGCCGACCGCGTTACTCGAGGCCGAGCTCGATACCGGCCGGACGCACCAGATTCGCGTCCACCTTACGCACATCGGCTTTCCGCTGGCGGGCGACGACAAGTACGGTGACTTCACGTGGAACCGGACGCTCGTGAAACAGGGGCTGAAGCGGATGTTCCTGCACGCGTACCGGATGCGGTTCGCCCACCCGTTGACCGATGAGGAGATTACCGTCGACTCGCCGCTGCCACCGGAACTTGCGCGATTCGTTGCGCGTCTCGACGCTGGCCAGGAGGTTGCCGTCGATGCCTGATCTCGTTCGGCGTCGGTTTCGTTTCGTGGTCTTCGACTGGGACGGCACGCTGGCCGATTCGACGGGTTTGATTGTGTATGCGATCCAGGCAGCTTGCCGCGACATTGGCGAGCCGGTGCCGGATGACTTCACCGCGCGCTATGTGATCGGTCTCGGGCTCGCGGACATGCTGCGCCACATCGCGCCGCGCCTCCCCCCCGAGCGCCATCGGTATCTGACGGCGCGCTATCGCCATCATTACCTTCGCGCCGATGCCTCGATTCCCCTCTTTGCCGGCGTTCCGGAGATGCTGGACGAACTGGAGGCGGCCGGATGTCTGCTCGGCATAGCGACCGGCAAGTCGCGCGTCGGGTTGGATCGGGCGTTCGATCAGCAGGGGATCGGGCACCGGTTCGTGGCCACGCGCTGCGCCGACGAAGGTTTCCCGAAACCGAATCCTGACATGCTGCTGCATCTCATGGACCGGGTGGGGGCCACCGCACCTGAGACGCTGATGGTCGGCGACACCACCCACGACGTGGAGCTCGCTCGCAACGCGGGTGTCGCGGCCGTCGCGGTTTCGTACGGCGCGCATGCGTCGGCCGGGCTTGCCAAACTTCATCCGCTGGCACTGGTCGATTCGGTGGACGAGCTCCGGCGATGGCTGCGCGCGAATGCGTGATCGGCGCGAGTGCCGATCACGTCGACCGCGGATCGGTCCTTTCGGGTTGGCCGCGGGAGATCGTCGTTTGATGTTACCGGGGGTGAATGCTGCGCGCACCGAGACATCAAAGGTTCTCGGGCAACGGGCTACCCGCGACGATCACAAAGGGTCGATTCCGATCAGCCCGCTGGTAAGGGCTTTCGCAATAGCTTCGTGGCGATTTAATACGCCCAGTTTGCTGATCAGGTTGCTGAAGTGAAAATTAGCGGTTCTCTCGGCAATTCCAAGTTTTATCCCGATATCCGCGCTGGTCAAACCATGCGCCGCCATTTGCAAGCATTGGCGTTCACGGGGAGATAGGGGCGCACCTTGTTGGCTTGGCGGCAGTCCGCGCCTCACAACCCGTGCCATAAATAGATCATGAAACCCTGCGGTTAACACCATCAAGCGGCCCAGACAATCGTTTATCGCTTGTCGGCGCGATGGATCGACAGGGCTGATCGGTGAATTGTATGCCACACCGAATCGTGCATGAGTGGGGTCGCTGAATGCGACCGCGACACCGCTGCGGATTCCATAGCGTCCGGCGTGGTTGAGAAAATGGCGCACCTCTTGCATCGCCCCCTATTGTTGCGGCATCCCATATCAAGGGTGTCGTGCGCCCCCAGGTCAAGGTGATCCGCGGGTCAATTTCAACATAGGCATTCTTATCATATTCCGCAATCCATTCGCGCGGAAGCGTTGTCCAGACGTAGGATCGGCTGTCGTGGTGTGGTCGCGGTTCGGTCGTCATCGCATACATGAAACTTTCGAAACCGAAACCCCGAACAATCGCTTCCATTATCGGCTCGAGCGGTTCGCCGGCAGCGGCCGCAGCAAGGAGTGGTTGAAGTGTCAGATCGGGTTCATCCATCGCCTGCATATTTGGCTTGCCCGGAACGATTAGTTCAAGCATTATTGTCCTCCCAACACTATGATCGCGTTTATGCGACAATCGCCGTGCCGAACGCGCCGACCTGCCCGCTTGGCGCATCGCCACATAAGCCATCCTACAACCAGACGCTGGCAGTGCCAAGGGTTCAATTCGCGTTTACTATTTCTGCGAATTACCCACCCCCTCCACCCGATCCCCCGACTTGATGCCGCGTTCGACGAACCACCCCTTACGCATTTCAAGTGCATAGAGTCCCGATCCTTTGGACCAATGGGTCGTTTCGGTCTGCGGTGACATGTCTTCGATATTGAGGATTCGGCCGTTCGCGTCCAGGAATGCGATCGACAGCGGGATAAAGGTGTTCTTCATCCAGAAACTCAAGGGCTCCGGCCGCTCGAACACGAATAGCATCCCGTGATCCGGTTGCAGGCTGAAGCGGTTCATGAGCCCGGTCGCCCGATCCTGGGGGGTGGAGGCAACTTCGGCGACCAGCTTCTGGCCATTGATCGTCAGCGTCATGGTCGGCAAGGTCGCCGCGCCCTGCGCGGAACTGGCCAAGGCGAAAGTCGCGACGACGATGGCGATTGCCGGAACGGCGCGGTGAATGAATGAACGGAGAATCATGGCTGCCAGCCTTTCAGTTGAGCGCGTGCGCGGTATTGGTAGATTAGCCACAGGGCAAAGCCCGCGGTCGTGAAACCAGCCATTCCAAAAGCGAGCATCGTGAGCGAATGGGCGACGAACGGCGCGACCGTCCCGGCGACCGCCGCGGACAGCGTGAACTGGAGGAAGCCCTGTACCGACGATGCCATGCCGCGAAATGCCGGGAACAGATCGAGCATGATGAGCGTGACTGAAGGCATGACAAGGCTGCTGCCCGTCGTGAAGATCATGATGGGCAGAACGTTCAATGGTACGCCGGGCGCAAGGAACCAGCAGGTCGCGAGATTGATGCCGACGCCTGCGAACATCAGCGCGTAGCCCAGACGGATCGTGCGCAGGGGCGAGATGCGGCCGGCGAGGCGGCCCGACAACGATGCTCCCGTCATGATGCCGAGAATCATCGGCATGAAGAGCCATGCGAAGCTGAGGCTGGAGAGGCCCATGAGGTCGATGATGAACGCGGGCGCGCTTGCGATGTACAGAAAGAACCCGCAGAAGTTGCATGCCGGGATCAGCGCGAGCAGCAGGAAGTCGATCCGCAGCAGCACGGTGCGGTAGTTGCGCAATAGCGCGCGCGGATGCAGCGACTGGCGCGCCTCTGTTGGCAGCGTTTCCGGCAGCGATTTCGCGGCCCAGGCGATAAGACCCAGCACGAGTGCCAACAGCACCCAGAACATGGCGCGCCAGCCCAGCGCGACGAGGATGACGCCGCCGAGGATAGGAGCGACCGCCGGCGCGATGCCGAAGACCAGCGTGATTTGCGACATCACGCGCTGCGCGTCGGGTCCATGGAACCGGTCGCGAACGATCGCGCGGCCGACCACGACACCTGCGCCGGCCGATAGTCCCTGCAAGGCACGGAACAGCCACAACGACTCGATGTTGCCGGCGATCGCGCAGCCGAGCGTGGCCAACGCGTAAATGCCAAGGCTGCCGAGGATGATCGGCCGACGGCCGAGCGCGTCGGACAGCGCGCCATGCCAGAGCATCATGAAGGCAAAGCCGAAGAGGTAGGCGGATAGCGTCTGTTGGAGGGCTATCGCTGACGCGCCGAATTCGCGCCCGATCGCAGGAAATGCGGGCAGATACATGTCTACGGAGAACGGTCCCAACATCGTCAGCGCCGCGAGCAGGGCCGCGAGTGGCCACGATTGCCGGGCCGGATTCATTCCCCGCGTCCTCGTGCTTCGGGCACCGAAGCCTGCGGGTCCGTCCCGTGGCTTCACGCGGAGGACGCGGGTGGTTTGCTGGCGAGCGCGCCATCCACGGCCGCGCGGTCGAGCACAGGCGCGAAGCGGGCGATGAAATCGTAGACGTAGCTACGGAGGAAGACGTCGCGGCGCAGGGCAAGGCGCGTCGTGCTTGGCGCGAACAAGTGCGCCGCGTCCAGCCGCTCGAGGCCCGCATCGCGGACGGGGTCGTAGGCCATCGTCGCGACGATTCCCACACCCATGCCCAATTCGACGTAGGTCTTGATCACATCGGCATCAAGCGCCGTGAGCACGACATTCGGCGCGATGCCTTCGGCGTCGAACGACGCGTTGATTTGTGATCGGCCGGTAAAGGCGAAGTCGTAGGTGACGATCGGATGGCGGGCAAGCGCGGCCAGCGTCAACGGAACGATCTTGGTCAGCGGATGCCCGCGCGGCACCAGCACGCAGCGGTTCCATTCGTAACAGGGAAGCGTCACGAGCTCGGGAAACGTCGCCAGGGCTTCCGTCGCAATCCCGACGTCGACTTCGCTGCTTAGCGTCTGCTGGGCGACCTGCAGCGGATTGCCCTGGTGCAGGACCACTTTGACCTTCGGATACCGTGCGGCAAAGCCGCGAATTACCGGCGGCAGCACGTAGCGTGCCTGGGTGTGCGTGGTCGCGATGGCAAGCACCCCAGTGTCCTCGCTCTTGAATTCGGCCCCGACGCGCCGCAGGTTCTCGACCTCGCGCAGGGCCCGGCGAGCCGTGGCGACCACCGCCGCACCCGCCGGCGTGAGCGCCGACAGCCGCTTGCCGTGGCGGACGAACACCGGCACTCCGAGCTCATCCTCGAGTTGCCGCACCTGTTTGCTGATCCCCGGCTGCGATGTGAACAATGCCAGGGCGGCGTCGGAGACGTTGAGACCGTGATCGACGATCGCGCACAGGTATCGCAGTTGTTGGAGGTTCACGGGCGCGGTGGTGGCGGTCGGTTAGAATGACATCGGAATTATATCGCCACGTGTTGACCGCCACCCACGAGAGTCGTGCGCGCCTGCGCCCGCAGCGATTGCCGATGGCCCGCTATTTCGCCGTTCATCCCGCCAACCCGCAGCCGCGCCTGATCCGGCAGGCGGCAGAGATCCTGCGCGACGGCGGCGTCATTGCCTATCCGACGGATTCGAGCTACGCGCTCGGCTGCCATATCGGAGACGCGGACGCGGCCAGGCGCATTCGGCAGATTCGGGGCGTAGGGGACAATCATTACCTGACACTCGTGCTGCGCGACCTGTCCGAAATCGGCCACTTCGCGCGGCTCGACAACTGGCAGTTCCGGATCATCCGCCTGGGGACGCCGGGGAGTTACACGTTCCTCCTGCCGGCAACGCGCGAAGTACCGCGACGGTTGCAGCACCCAAAGCGCAGCACGGTTGGCGTCCGCGTTCCCGGTCACCCGGTCGTCCAGGCGCTGCTGGCCGAACTCTCGGAACCGATTCTTTCCTCGACATTGATCCTGCCCGGCGAAAGCGAGCCCCTCAACGATGCCGACACCATCCGCAGCGCCATCGGCGGCCAACTCGACCTCGTCATCGATGCGGGCGCATGCCCGGCCGAGCCGACCACGGTGATCGATCTCTCGAGCCCCCCGGCCGTGATCGTGCGCCGCGGCGGAGGGGACCCCGCCCGGCTGGGGCTCGAGGAGCAGGACGGCGCCTAAAGCCGCCCGGGCCATTCCGACCTGGCCATAGGGCGCGGCGGCCCGGACTCGGGTAGAATGGTCGATCAATGGATTTTTCGCTCGCGACCATCGTGCTCTGGGCGGTGCCGGTGGTCTTTGCGATCACGCTGCACGAAGCAGCCCACGGCTATGTTGCCAAGATGTTCGGCGACCACACTGCCTGGATGCTTGGTCGGGTCACGCTCAACCCCGTCAAGCACGTCGATCCCGTCGGCACGCTGCTAGTGCCGGGCCTGCTGGTCGTGATCGCGGCAATCACCAAGGCGCCGCTGTTCATTTTCGGATGGGCGAAGCCCGTTCCCGTGAATTTCGGGAATCTGCGCAATCCGAAGCGCGACATGTTCTGGGTCGCCGGCGCCGGACCGTTCGCCAATTTCTTGATGGCGATCGGATGGGCGTTTCTGTTCAAGATCGCTTTGCCCGGAGGGGCGTTCGCGAGCGAAGGAATGCGGGAGATGGCCGGTGCGGGGGTTCAAGTCAACCTGATGCTGATGGCACTCAATCTGTTGCCGATACTTCCGCTGGACGGCGGCCGGATAGCCGTCAGCCTCCTGCCGCGCTCGCTGGCGATGAGCTATGCGCGGCTCGAACCGTACGGATTCATGATCGTGATCCTGCTACTCGCGACCGGAATCCTGAGCGATCTGATGGCGCCGCTGGTGCACATCGGTTACCTGGCCCTCAGTGCGATCGTCGGCCTCTGACGGCTGCCTCGACCAAGAGCTCCGACCATGTTTGCTGATCGCGTGTTATCGGGTATGCGCCCTACCGGCCGCATGCACATTGGCCATTACCACGGCGCCCTCAAGAACTGGCTGCGGCTGCAGGAGGAATACGAGTGCCTGTATTTCGCGGCCGACTGGCACGCGCTGACGACACACTACGAGGCGTCCGAATCGATCGCCGATAGCGTCTGGGAAATGATGATCGACTGGCTGGCGGTGGGAATCAATCCGAGCCGGGCGACGTTGTTCATCCAGTCGCGGGTGCCGGAGCACGCGGAGCTCACGCTGCTGCTCGGCATGATAGCGCCCGTCGGCTGGCTGGAGCGCGTGCCGACCTACAAGGACCAGCAGCAGAAGCTCGTGGACCGTGACCTGTCGAACTTCG
Source organism: uncultured beta proteobacterium (assembly GCA_963810845.1). Lineage (GTDB taxonomy): Bacteria > Pseudomonadota > Gammaproteobacteria > Burkholderiales > Casimicrobiaceae > CAIWHR01. The sequence continues at coordinate 17,604 of CAWEOX010000035.1, forward strand.
GCTTTCTGGGCTACCCGGTCATGATGTCGGCCGACATCCTCATCTACCGGGCGAACATGGTGCCCGTCGGCGAGGACCAGGTGTCGCACATCGAGGTGGCGCGCGAGCTCGCGCGGCGGTTCAACCACATCTACGGCCGCGAGCCCGGCTTCGAGGAAAACGCGAAGGTCGCGGTCAAGAAGCTTGGGTCGAAGAAGGCCCGGCGTTACGTCGAACTGCGGACCGCATTCCAGGAAAAAGGCGACGCGGCCGCGCTCGAGGCGGCCAAGGAACTGTTGAACGAGACCCAGAATCTGGCGCTGGGTGATCGCGAGCGGCTGTTCGGTTACCTCGAGGGGGCGCATCGCGTCATCCTCCCGGAACCGCAGCCGCTGCTGACGGCCACCCCGAAGGTGCCTGGGCTCGACGGGCAGAAGATGTCCAAGTCGTTGGGCAACGCGATCATGCTGCGCGAGGATCCGGCATCGGTGAACAAGAAGATCCGCACGATGCAGACGGATCCCGCGCGCGTGCGTCGCTCGGACAAGGGGGACCCCAATCTCTGCCCCGTCTGGCCGCTGCACCAGATCTATTCGGACGCCGCCACCTGCGACTGGGTCGTCAAGGGCTGCACCACCGCGGGCATCGGATGTCTCGACTGCAAGCAGCCCGTGATCGACGCGATCATCAAGGAACAGGAGCCGATCCGCGAGCGCGCGCAACGCTATCTCGATGACCCCATGCTCGTCCGCAACATCGTAGCCGACGGCTGCGAGCGGGCACGCAAGCTCGCCGAGGAAACGATGCGCGACGTCCGCGAAGCCATGGGGGTGGACTACTCGTGAGCGCGGCGGGCGGAGCCAAGGCCGGAACGGCGCGTCGCCGCGCGAGCGAGGCGGCCGACGCGCTGTGTCGTGCATGGCGTAGTCGACTCAGGGAGGCCGTCACGTGAGCGCGGCGGGCGGAGCCAAGGCCGGAACGGCGCGTCGCCGCGCGAGCGAGGCGGCCGACGCGCTGTGTCGTGCACGGCGTAGTCGACTCAGGGAGGCCGTCTCGTGAGCGCGGCGATCGAAGCCGGTGACGCCGGAAACGGTAGTCGATCTCGCGACGCAGGCAGGCGCGCCGATCGCCCGGGTCTATGGCGAGCTGCTCCTTGAAATGCCGCGGGACCTCTACATACCCCCGGAAGCGCTTTCGATCTTTCTCGAGACGTTCGAAGGGCCGCTCGACCTGCTTCTGTACCTGATCCGCAAGGAAAACATCAACGTTCTCGACATCCCGATGGCGGAGCTGACGCGGCAATATCTGGGATACGTCGAGATGATGCGGCGCACGCAGCTCGAGCTTGCCGCCGAGTACCTGCTGATGGCGGCGGTGCTGATCGAGATCAAGTCACGATTGCTGCTGCCCAAGCCCCCGGCGGCGCGCGGCGACGAAGGCGAGGACCCGCGCGTCGAGCTCGTGCGCCGCCTGCTCGAATACGAGCGGATGACGCTGGCCGCACGGAAGCTCGACGAATTGCCCCTCGCCGACCGCGACTTTTCGATGGTCCGCGTATGGCTGGAACGCGTGGTCGCCGGTCGGGTGCCGGACGTCGCGCCGGACGACCTGCGGGCGGCCTGGGCGGGACTGGTTGCGCGGGCGAAGGTGAACCGGCATCATCTCGTTACGCGCGAGCAGCTTTCGGTACGCGGCGAGATGAGCCGGCTGCTGAAGATGCTGGAACCTTCGCACTATGCGGAGTTCACCACGCTGTTCGCGCCGCATGCCGACGTGGCGCACCTCATCGTCACCTTTCTCGCGCTGCTCGAGCTCGCGCGCGAGGAATTGATCGGGATCGCGCAGGCCGAACCGTACGCGCCGATCTACGTGCAGCGCACGGGCGAGCGGGGCTTCGCGCTCGCCGCCGACGTCGAATAGCAGTGCCGTCCCGAGGCAGCGGCTTCGTGGTCCCGCCCCGCGGGGATGCCTCGCCCTCGAGCGCAACGACAGGTACGTGATGGACGATTTGCAGGAGATCAAGGCAATCCTGGAAGCGGCGTTGCTCGTGGCCGGCGAAGCCGTGGCCGTCCCGCAGCTCGCCCGCATGTTCGACCCGCCGCTGGAGCCCGACGTCGTCCGCAAACTACTGGATGAGCTGCGCACCGAATGGGCGTCGCATGCCGTCGAATTGGTGCAGGTCGCTTCCGGCTGGCGATTTCAGGGCAAGCCGGCGATTCAACGCTATCTCGACCGGCTCTCGCCCGAAAAACCTCCACGCTATTCGCGCGCGGTGATGGAGACACTGGCGATCATCGCCTATCAGCAACCCGCAACCCGCGGCGACGTCGAAGCCATCCGCGGTGTTGCCGTGTCCACCAACGTCATCAAGGCGCTGGAGGACCGCCAATGGGTCGAAGTGGTCGGCCATCGCGAGACGCCGGGCCGACCGGCGCTCTACGCGACCACCAAGACCTTCCTCGACGATCTCGGCCTGCGCTCGTTGTCCGAGCTGCCCCCGTTGGCCGAGCTCGACGCTTCCCACCTGCTGGAGATGCCCGATGCACCCACCAAAGCCGACGAAGCGCAATTCGCGCTCGCGACCCCAAACCTCCTGGCGCCGACCCCCGACGGGACCGGTGAAACACGCGAGCGTGGCGCTGCAACAGATAGCGGAGAGCCTGGGGCCGCCGCGCCACAAGTCCTCCACTGACGAAGTCTTCACCGAGCCCCAGCGCCTGCACAAGGTGCTGGCCTCTTGCGGCTTCGGCTCGCGCCGGGCGATGGAGGAGCTCATCATCGCCGGCCGCATCACCGTCAACCGCGAGCCCGCCGACGTCGGGCAGAAAGTCGGCCCCGGCGACGAGGTGCGGATCAACGGCGAGCTGGTCAGGGTCCGTTTCGCCGAGCCGCGCGCGCGCATCCTCATGTATCACAAGCCGGCGGGGGAGATCGTCACCCGCGACGATCCCGAAGGCCGTCCGACGGTGTTCGAGCGGCTGCCGAATGTCGGCAACGGCAAGTGGATCGCGATCGGGCGTCTCGACTTCAACACCGAAGGCCTGTTGCTGTTCACGACGTCGGGCGAGCTCGCCAACAAGATGATGCACCCCCGTTACGAGGTCGAACGCGAATACGCCGTGCGCGTGATGGGGACGCTCACGCCCGAGCAGCAGCAATCGCTGCTGCAAGGCATCGACCTCGAGGACGGGCGTGCGAACGTCGACCAGCTCCAGGATGGTGGGGGCGAAGGCACCAACCACTGGTATCACGTGATCATCAAGGAAGGCCGCAATCGCGAGGTCCGGCGGTTGTTCGAAGCGCTTGGCCTGATGGTGAGCCGTCTCATCCGCACGCGTTACGGCACGATTGCGATGCCATCGCGCTTGAAGCGCGGGCAGACGCTCGAACTGACACCGGATGAGGTGGGCGCCGTACTCACGGTCGCCGGGATGAAGACCGCGACGGCCCCGCGGCAGGACGCGAGGGGCACTAGACACCCTTCCGGTGATGGCGCCGCCAGACAGGACGCGCGCGGCGCGCCGCCCGATGCGCTGGCGCCGATCCCGGAGCTCGAACGGGAGCCCGGGAATACGCTGGTCGAGGACGCGGAGGAGGACGACATCGACGGCAACACGGCGCACGTCTTCGAGCGCCTGCATGGTACCCGGCCGTACGGCGACGCCACCGGGCGGTCTTCCGTCCATGGGGCACCGCGTCAGGGACAGGGGCAGCATGCACAGCGGCACGCGCACGGTCAGGGCGCGCCGCGGCAAGGCCATGGTCAGGGCGCTCCGCGCCAGGGTCAAGGGCAGGGTGGGCCGCGTCAAGGCCAGGGGCATGGTGGGCCGCGCCAAGGGCAAGGCGGCCCGCGGCAGGGTCAGGGCCCCGGCGGGCCTCGCCATGGCCAAGGCCCGGGGAAAGGCGGGACCCGCCACGGCCAAGGCCCCGGAAACCGGTCCGCGCAGGCTCATGCCGGGGCACCCCATGCGACGTCAGCGCGTCCAGCGCATTTCGGCAAGCCGCGGCACTCGAGCGCACCGGGTCACGGCGCGCCCGCATCCCCCATCGTCATGACCACGTTGACCGTCCCGGGCGCCATTCCGGCGGGGCTGCCAGGTACGGACCGGCCACGGCCGAAAAGCGCCGGCAGTCCAGGCGGCGGGCAAGGCAAGAACCGGCCCCGCGGCAACCGTAATCGCCGCGGCCCCAAAGCCGAGAGCTCGCCCGGAAACGAAGCCCCGCGCAGCGCCGACGTGGGGCCCGCCGACGAGGACTTCAATCGTTAGTATCTAATCGAGGAACAGGTCGGGCAACAGCCGTGCGCCCGGTTTCATCGCATACGGCGTGAGATCGGTCGTGCCGGCCGCGCGCAGGACGTCGTCGTCGAGGAAGAAATTGCCGGTCGTCGTTCTGGCATCGCGAACGAGGATCGCGTGCGCGGCGTCGGCCATGATCTCCGGCTTGCGCATTTTCTCGATTTGGTCTCCCGCACCCGGGATCATGGCAATCGCCGCCGTGGCGATGACGGTGCGCGGCCACAGCGCATTGACGCCGATGCCGTCGGCGCGGAATTCTTCGGCCATCCCCAGCATGCACATGCTCATCCCGTATTTCGCGATCGTGTAGGCGACGTGGTCCTTGAACCATCGCGGGTCGAGATTGAGCGGCGGCGCCAGCGTCAGAATGTGCACATTGCGACCGGCGGCCGCGGCGCGCTTGAGATGCGGCAGGCACGCCTGCGAACACAGGTATGTCCCGCGGACGTTGACCGCGAACATGAGGTCGAAGCGCTTCATCGGCGTCGCCAGCGTACCGGTCAGGCTGATGGCACTCGCGTTGTTGACGAGGATGTCGAGGCCGCCGAACGTCTTCACCGTGGCGTCGACCGCGGCGAGCACCGCCGCCTCGTCGCGAATGTCGCAGACGATCGGCAGCGCCTTCGCTCCCGCCGCCGCGCCGGCCTGCTCAATTTCCGCCGCGGCGGAGTGGATCGTGCCGGGCAGCTTCGGATTCGGCTCGGAGGTCTTGGCGGCGATAGCGACATTGGCGCCGTCTCTCGCGGCGCGCAGCGCAATGGCGAGGCCAATGCCGCGCGAGCCGCCCGAAATGAACAAGGTCCTGCCTTTGAGACTTGCCATCGGCGTGCTCCTGCAGTTCGACGATTCGCGACGTACCCGCGGAGCGTTTCGTTACCCGCGATCGAACCGCGGCGGGCGCTTGGCGAGGAACGCGGTGATGCCCTCCTCGAAATCCTTGGTCGCCGTGCACCTTCCGAAGCTCACGGCCTCGGCCTCGAGCTGCTCGGACAGCGTCCGCGCGGCGGAATCACGGAGCAGACGCTTGGCATTGCGCAACGCATACCGCGGTCCCGTGGCGAGCGAGTGCACGATGGCGTCGATTGCGCCCTCGAGCTCCGACAGGGGAACGACCTTGTTGACGAGGCCGAGGCGCGCCGCTTCCGCGGCATCGAAACGTTCGCCGAGCAGGAAGATCTCCATCGCCTTGCGCAGGCCCGCGATCCGCGGCAGCGACCACGTCCCGCCGCCATCCGGCGTCAGCGCGATATGCCGATACGCGGACGCGAAGTACGCATCGTCGGCCGCCACGACGAGGTCGCAGGCGTTCATCAGCGACAGCCCGAAGCCGGCGACTGCGCCGTGAACGCCGCACACCACCGGATGCGGCATCCGGTGCAGCTGCTCGATGGCGATGTGCACCCGTCCGATCATCTGCTGGAAGCTGCGCTGCCGGTCCGTCGGCGCGTTGGGGAGCTGCCGGGCAAAGGTCCGGATGTCGCCGCCGGCCATGAAGTGCTTGCCCGCGGCGCGCAGCACGACGACGCCCACCGAATCGTCGCCGGCAACCTCGGTCGTGCGGGCGACCAGCGCCTCGATCATCGCCTCGTCGAGCGCATTGAGCGCATCCGGGCGATTGAGTGTCAGGGTGGCGACGGGTCCGTCGCGGCGGAGCAGGATCGTGTCGTTCATCGGCAGGTGACGCGGTACAGGGGCAAGCCGCGCATGCGGCAACGGCGACGCGGACACCGGTGCGCGAAGTCTAGCATGTCGGCCCGGCGATGATCGGGCGGCGTCGCCCCGAAAGCGGGGCGCCGCCCGCGCCAATGGACGCGCATTCCCCCGACGAAGCGGTTACCGATCCTTGAGGTCGATCGGTCGATCGCGGAAAGGACTCGCGTTCTCGAGCTCGTCTACCGCCTGCCCGACCTCGGCGCGTTCCCGCGCGCAGAACTCGGCGATCGCCGCCGCGAAATCCGGGTCGGCGATCTCGTGCGCCGACGACGTCGTCACCGGCATCAGGCCGCGTGCGAGCTTGTGGGTGCCCTGGGCGCCGCCCTCGAACCGCGCGATGCGCCGCTCGATGCAGAATTCGATCGCCTGGTAGTAGCAGGCCTCGAAATGCAGGCCGGGCAGATACTCGGATGCTCCCCAGTAACGGCCCCACAGGGTATCGCGGGCAAAGATGTCGAGGGCGGCACACACCGGCTGGCCGCCGCGCGCGCCGATGACGAGCAGCAGATGCTCCGGCATCGTCGCGCCGAGCGTTTCGAAAAATTCGAGCGACAGGTAGGGCGTCGAGCCGTGGGCGCGGTAGGTCCGTTCGTAGCAGGCGTGGAAGAACGCCCAGTCCGCGCCGGCAATGTCGCGTCCCGTCGCGCGGGTGAACGTGATTCCGGATTCGGCAAGTCGGCGTCGTTCCTGCTTCACCTTCTTGCGCTTGTCGTGGTTGAACGCGGCGAGAAAATCGGCGAAATCGCGGTAACCGGGATTGTCCCAATGGAACTGGACGCCGTGGCGGATCAGCATGCCGGCGGCCGCGCACAGCGCGGTATCGCCCTCCGTCGCGAACAGCACGTGCAGCGACGAGTATTCGTCCCGTGCGAGCAGGCTTCGCGCGTGCGCGAGGAGCGCACTGCGCACCGTGTCGTCGGGCGCCAGCAAGCGCGGCCCGGCGGTCGGCGTGAACGGAATGGCCGCGACCAGTTTCGGGTAGTACCGGCGGTGATAACGGCGATAGGCATCGGCCCACGCCCAGTCGAAGACATATTCGCCGAAGGAATGCGTCTTGGCGTAGAGCGGCATGGCGCCAGCCAGCGCGTCGCCCGCCCAGGCCGTGACATAGCGCGGACGCCAGCCGGTCCGCGGCGACGCGCATTCCGTCACGTGCAGCGCCGACAGGAAGGCATGCGCAAGGAGCGGCTGATCGGGCACCAGCGCGTCCCACTTGTCCGGCGGAATGCGCGAGAGGGCGATGTCGTCGCGCAGCACCAGGCCGTGCGGGCGGTTGGCGCGGGCAGTGGGGAGAAAGGAATTCATCGTCGAGGACGGATTCTCGCGTGAAGCATGCGTTCGCCGCAATCGTCGGGCCGGGCGGCCGGGCGTGCGCGGCGTCGCGCCGGCCCGCGTGCTACCATTTTTCGCATGCAGATCGCCATCGCGCAGCTGAATCAGGTCGTCGGCGACCTCGCGGGCAACGCCCGATCGATCCTCGCGGCGGCGGCCGAAGGCGAACGTGCGGGAGCGCGGCTCGTCGTCACGCCGGAGCTGTCGCTTTGCGGCTATCCGCCCGAAGACCTGCTGTTGCGGCCGGCGTTCCTCGACGCCTGCGCGCGCGAGCTTTCGGCGCTTGCCGCGCAGGCGCGCAACAGCACGCTCGTCGTCGGCTTTCCCGAATTCGCCGACGGCAGGCGCCATAACGCGCTGGCGGTATTGAAAGATGGACGCGTCACGGCGATCTATCGCAAGCAGCAGCTGCCCAATTACACCGTCTTCGACGAGGAACGGTATTTCGACGCCGGGAGCGCGCCCTGCGTCGTCGACGTCGACGGCACCGCGGTCGGATTCGTGATCTGCGAGGACTGCTGGTTTCCCGGGCCGGCCAAACAGGCGAAGGCGGCTGGCGCCGAGCTCATCGTCGTGGCTAACGGCTCACCCTATCACACCCGGCAACATGCGCTGCGCCGCGCGCAGGTCGGCGCGCGGGCGCGCGAAACCGGGCTCCCGGTGATCTACGTGAATCGGGTCGGCGGCCAGGACGAGCTCGTGTTCGACGGCGCGTCGTTCGTCGCCGACGCGGCGGGCGACGTGGCGCAGCAGCTGCCCGCGTGGCATGAGGCGGTGGCGCTGGTGACCGTCGAAAAGGGCGCGGTCAAGGAGGTACGTGGCGCGCTCGATCCCGAACTCGAGCCGCACGTCTACGACGCGCTGGTCATGGGCGTGCGCGATTACGTCGGCAAGAATCGTTTTCCGGGCGTGCTGCTCGGCTTGTCGGGCGGCATCGATTCCGCGCTTACGCTCGCCGTAGCCGTCGATGCGCTGGGGCCGGGCCGCGTCCGCGCCGTCATGCTGCCGTCGCAGTTCAACGCCGCGATCAGCCTCGAGGACGCCCGGGCCATGGCCACCATCGTCGGCGTCCGCTACGACGAGATTTCGATCGAACCGATGTTCGCCGCGTTTCACGCCGCGCTGGCCGCCGAGTTCCAGGGCGTGCCGCGCGATGCCACCGAAGAGAATATCCAGGCGCGCATCCGCGGCACGCTGCTGATGGCGCTGTCGAACAAGTTCGGTTCGATCGTTCTCACGACCGGGAACAAGTCGGAAATGGCGGTCGGCTACGCGACGCTCTACGGCGACATGGCGGGCGGCTTCGCGGTGCTGAAGGACATCAGCAAGACGCTCGTGTACCGGCTCGCGCGCTATCGCAACCGCCTGGGCCGCGTGATCCCCGAGCGGATCATCACCCGGGCGCCGTCGGCAGAGCTTCGCGAGAACCAGACGGACCAGGATGCATTGCCGCCCTACGACGTGCTCGACGCCGTGCTCGAGGCCTATGTCGAGCAGGACCGGAGCCCGGCGGAAATCGTCGCGATGGGTTACGCGCCGGCCGACGTGCGCAAGGTGGTCCGGCTCATCAAGATCAGCGAGTACAAGCGGCGCCAGGCGGCGATCGGCATTCGGATCACGCCGCGCGGATTCGGCAAGGATTGGCGCTACCCGATCACCTCGGCGTGGGCCGATTGGGAAGACGTGGCGGTCGGCGCGCCCGTGCCTGACCGCTAGGTGCGTGGGCAGCCATCGTGTAAGCTAACGTCGGCGCGCCGCGATGATTGGGTCGCGCAATTCGTCTTCTTCAGGCAGCAGCTCTTCCCATGAAAAAAATCGAAGCGATTATCAAGCCGTTCAAGCTGGACGAGGTCCGCGAAGCCCTGTCGGAAATCGGGGTCACCGGCCTCACGGTCACCGAAGTCAAGGGCTTCGGCCGCCAGAAGGGCCACACGGAGCTCTATCGCGGCGCCGAATACGTCGTCGATTTCCTGCCGAAGGTCAAGGTCGAGGTGATCCTCCAGGAATCGCAGGTCGAGCGCGCCATCGAATCCATCGTCAAGGCCGCGCGCACCGGCAAGATCGGCGACGGCAAGATCTTCGTCACGGCGGTGGAGCAGGTCATTCGCATACGCACCGGCGAATCCGGGGAAGCCGCCGTCTGAGCGGGCGACACCCGGTGCTGAGAGTTGTCGCAGCACCTCGATTCGGAGGGTCTCGGTTATGTCCATGAGCTCGGAATTCCGCGAATTCGCCCTCAAGGGCAACGTCATGGATCTCGCGGTCGGCGTCATCATCGGCGCGGCGTTCGGCAAGATCGTGGATTCGCTGGTCAAGGATCTCATCATGCCGATCGTCGGCCGCCTCGTCGGCGGTCTTGATTTCTCGAACTGGTTCATCATGCTCGGCAGTCCGCCTGCAGGCTACAACGGCCCGATGACCTACGAAGCCCTGACCAAGGCCGGCGTGCCGCTGTTCGCCTACGGCAACTTCATCACCGTCGCGATCAATTTCATCATTCTGGCGTTCGTCATCTTCCTGATGGTGAAGCAGGTCAACCGGCTCAAGCGGGAGACCCCTCCCGCGCCTCCGCCCACGCCCGAGGATGTCCTGCTGCTGCGCGAAATCCGCGATGCCCTGAAGCGGTAGCCGCTGCCCGATTGCGGCGGGGCCGCGTTTGCCCGCCGCGCCGCGCGGAATCGCCCCGTGTGTGCCGGCATGGTCTCTGCCGGCAGTTTCTTTTGCGGAATGGCGGTTCAGACATTGACCCGCGGCACCGGGTTTGCCAGAATCGACCCTATTCCGCACGCGCCGGCCTGCCCAGCTGCCGGCGCGGCAAATAGACGGCCGCAGTTTCATCCGACGGCCGCGCGTTTCTCGTTTTTCCGCCGAGGCCCTGGAGGATTCAATGCACGTCCGCAAGCTGTTGCCGGCGCTCGCCGCCGCGCTCGTTCTGGTCACGGCTCCCGCCCGTGGCGACATCAACGTCGGTGTCACATTGTCGGCGACCGGTCCTGCCGCGTCGCTTGGCATCCCCGAAAAGAACACGTTCGAACTGCTCCCGACCAGCATCGGCGGGCAGAAGGTCAACTGGATCATCCTTGACGATGGGTCGGACACGACCAAGGCGGTCACCAACACGCGCAAGCTGATTTCCGAGGACAAGGTCGACGTGGTCGTCGGCTCGACGATCACGCCCAACTCGTTGGCGATGGTCGATGTCGTGGCCGACGCCGAAACGCCGATGATTTCGATGGCGGCGTCGGCGCGGATCGTCGATCCCGGCGAACCCGAAGACGCGATGGGTGTTCAAGACACCGCAAAGCGACGCGCTGATGGCCGACGCGATCGCCATCAGCATGAAGGCGAACGGCGTCAAGACGATGGGCTTCATCGGCTTCGCTGACGGCTATGGCGACGGCTGGCTGGCGGAGATCCGCAACTCGGCGAAGACGGCGGGCATCAAGATCGTCGGCGAGGAGAAATACAATCGCACCGACTCGTCGGTGACCGGGCAGGTTCTGAAGCTCGTCGCCGCGAATCCTGACGCGATCCTGATCGCCGCCGCCGGCACGCCGGGTGCGACGCCGCAGAAGGAACTGGCCGCGCGCGGCTACAAGGGCAAGATCTACCAGACGCACGGTGTCGCCAACCCCGATTTCCTGCGCGTGGTCGGCAAGGACGGCAACGGCACCATCCTGCCGATCGGGCCAATGCTCGTGTACGAACAGCTGCCCGATTCCAACCCGCTCAAGAAATCGGCCGCCGAATACATCACCAAGTACGAGGCGAAATACGGCAAGGATTCGCGTTCGACGTTCGGCGGCCATGCGTGGGATGCCTACATGCTGCTGGCGCAGGCGGTTCCCGAGGCGCTGAAGAAGGCGAAGCCGGGCACCAAGGAGTTCCGTCTCGCGCTGCGCGACGCGCTGGAGAACACGAAGGAGCTGGTCGCGACCCATGGTGTTTACACGATGACACCGCAGGATCACAACGGCCTCGACAATCGCGCGCGAACGATGATCAAGATCGACAACGGCAAGTGGGTCCTCGCCAAGTGACGTAGTGCGCCCACGGATGGCCGGCTGCGAGTCGCACGCAGCCGGCCTTTTTCTTGAGCGCGTGACCGCCGCGTAGCTGCCTTCGCCCCCGACATGGATCTCCAGATCTTCGCCCTGCTGGTGCAGGATGGCATCACCAACGGTGCCGTCTATGCGCTGCTCGCGCTCGCGCTGGTGCTGGTGTTCGCGGTCACGCGCGTGATCTGGATTCCTTCCGGCGAGTTCGTTGCGTACGGGACGCTCACCCTTGCCGGATTGCAGGCCGGCAAGCCGCCCGGCACCGTGGGGCTGCTGGCGGGGATGGCGGTCCTGGCCGGCGTCTTCGAGCTCCACAGTTGCCTCCGTCGCGGCGAGGCGCGCCGGATTCCCCGGCAGCTCTTGCTGTGGACCGGCGTCCCGCTCGCGATCGCCGCGGCCTCCTGGTGGCTGGCGACGCTCGATCTGCCCTTCTGGACGCAGATCCTGGTGACGCTGGCACTCGTCACCGCGCTCGGCCCTCTGCTCTATCGCATCGCCTACCAGCCGATCGCCGAAGCCAGCGTGCTGGTGCTCCTCATCGTCTCGGTCGGCGTGCACTTCACGCTGACCGGGCTGGGGCTCTGGTTTTTTGGCGCCGAGGGGTCGCGCACGCCGCCGTTCTCGGCGGAGTCATTCGAGCTGCAGGGCATCAATGTCAGCGTCCAGAGCGTGCTCGTGCTCGCGACCAGTGTCGCGTTGATTGCGGGCTTGTACCTCTTCTTCGGTCGAACGCTCGCCGGCAAGGCGCTGCGCGCCACCGCGCTCAACCGCACCGGTGCGCGGCTCGTCGGGATCTCGCCCGACCTCGCCGGCGCGCTGACGTTGACGCTGGCGGCCTTGCTGTGCGCGTTCTCGGGCGTGCTGATCGGGCCCATCACGACCGTGTACTACGATTCCGGATTCATCGTGAGCCTCAAGGGCTTTGTCGGCGCGATCATCGGCGGCCTGGTGAGCTATCCGCTCGCCGCGGCGGGCGCGCTGTTCGTGGGCCTGATCGAGGCGTTTGCGTCGTTCTGGGCGAGCGGCTTCAAGGAGGTGATCGTCTTCACGATTATCGTTCCGGTGCTGCTGTGGCGCAGCCTCACCACCACCCAGCACGAGGAGGAGGAGTGACGTGAGTGGCGAGCAGGGGCCCCGCGCAGCGGGGAGACGAGCAATCACGAACGGCACCGGCCGCCGACGCGTCGGCGTTTCGGCCTCGCTCGACCGGTTCACGGAGGCGGCATGACTGGAGACGCACTGCCGTGAATCCGGGCCGGAAGCTGCCGTTTGGGGTCTTGGGTGCCGCGGGCTTCCTCGTGCTGCTCGTCGGCGTGCCGCTTGCAGCACCGCAGTTCTGGGTCACGCTCGGAAATTACATCGGCCTCTACAGCATCGTCGCGCTGGGACTCGTGCTGCTGACCGGCGTCGCCGGTCAGACGTCGTTCGGACAGGCGGCGTTCGTGGGGGTCGGTGCCTACACGACCGCGTACCTCGCGACGGCGTACGGCGTTTCCCCGTGGATCAACCTGGTGATCGGCCTGGTGCTGACGACGGCCCTCGCGCTTTTCAACGGCGTCCTCACGCTGCCGATGAAAGGACACTATCTGCCGCTGGCCACCATCGCCTGGGGCATCAGCATCTATTACATGTTCGGCAACGTGGATTTCCTCGGCGGACACACCGGCATCACCAGCATCCCGGCACTCAATCTCTTCGGCCTGGAATTGCGCAACGAGCATTACTACTACTACCTTATCTGGGCGATCACGCTCTGCGCGCTGTGGACGACCAGCAATGTGCTCGATTCGCGTCCGGGTCGCGCGATCCGGGCACTGCGCGGCCAGGGCGACATGGCCGAGGCTTTCGGCGTCGACACGGTGCGGCTCAAGATTATCGTGTTCGTCTACGCGGCGCTGCTTGCCAGCGTTTCAGGATGGCTCTACGCGCACCTGCAGCGCTTCGTCAACCCGACCCCTTTCGGCATCAACCAAGGCATCGAGTACCTGTTCATGGCCGTGGTCGGCGGCGCCGGCAGCGTGTGGGGCGCGGTCATCGGCGCCACGCTCATCACGCTGGCGAAACAGGTGCTGCAGGACGTGCTGCCCACGCTGCTCGGGCGCAGCGGCAACTTCGAGATCGTCGTCTTCGGCATTCTGATGGTAGTGGTGCTGCAGCGTGCGCGTGACGGGGTATGGCCGTGGCTCGCGCACCTACTGCCCATCCGCGCGCCCGCCGCCGGTACCCACGGCCGATCCGCTGCCGTTGCGCGACCGGGCGCTGCCCGCGGGCTCGCTGCTCGAAGTCCGGTCCGCGCGCAAACGCTTCGGCGGTCTGACCGCGGTCAACGACCTCTCGTTCACGATCCGGCCCGGCGAGATCCTCGGCCTCATCGGCCCCAACGGAGCCGGCAAGAGCACGATGTTCAACCTCATTTCGGGAGCGTTGCCGCTCACGTCGGGGGACGTGGTCTTTCGCGGCAAGTCGATAGGAGGCAACAAGCCGTTCGCGATCGCCCGCCTCGGCATCGGCCGCACCTTCCAGCACGTGAGGCTGATTCCGCAAATGAGCGTCCTCGACAACGTGGCGTTAGGTGCCTACGTGCGGGGTGGCGCCGGCGTGCTGCGCGCGGCGTTCAAGCTCGACCGCGACGAGGAGGCGCGCACCAAGGCCGAGGCCGCGCGGGCCATCGAACGGGTCGGCCTCGCGGCGCACACGCATGCGGCCGCCGGCAGCCTGCCGCTCGGCAAGCAGCGCATCGTCGAGATCGCGCGCGCGCTCGCCGCCGATCCGCTGCTGCTGCTGCTGGACGAACCCGCGGCCGGGCTGCGTTTTCTCGAGAAGCAGGAACTCGTCGCGCTGCTGCGCCAGCTGCGTGCCGAAGGGATGACCGTGCTCCTGGTCGAGCACGACATGGATTTCGTCATGGGATTGACCGACCGTCTCGTGGTGATGGATTTCGGCGAAAAGCTCGCGGAGGGACTGCCGGCCGAGATCCAGAAAAATCCCGTGGTGCTCGAAGCGTACCTGGGCGGGGTCTGACATCGCGATGACTGCGCTGCTCGAAGTCCGCCACCTGCACGTCGCCTACGGAAAAGTCGAGGCGGTGCACGATATTTCGCTCACCGTCCGTCCCGGAACGATCGTTACCGTGATCGGACCCAACGGCGCCGGCAAGACGACGCTGCTTGGGGCGGTCATGGGCTTCTTGCCCGTGCACGGCGATGTGCAATACCTCGGCGCGTCCGCTGCCCTGCTCTCGGTGGAGCAGCGCGTGGCGCGCGGTCTGATCCTGGTGCCCGAACGGCGCGAGCTGTTCGCCATGATGAGTGTCGCCGACAACCTGGAGCTGGGCGCGTTCCAGCGGATTCGCCACGGCGATCGCGGTTGGCGGGACACGCTCGCCGAGGTCTACCAGCGCTTTCCGCGGCTCCAGGAGCGCCGGAGCCAGCTCGCCGGAACCCTCTCGGGCGGCGAGCGGCAGATGCTCGCGATGGGGCGCGCGCTGATGGGCAAGCCGACGCTGCTGATGCTGGACGAGCCATCGCTCGGACTCGCGCCGCTGATCGTGCGCGAGATCTTCAAGATCATCGCGGACCTGCGGTCGAGCGGCGTGGCGATCCTGTTGGTCGAGCAGAACGCGCGGGCGGCGCTGCAGGTGGCTGATTACGGTTACGTGCTCGAGACGGGCGAGCTCGCCATCGAAGGCCGGAGCGCCGACCTTGCGGCGAATCCCCGGGTGGCGGCTACCTATCTTGGCAAAGGGGTTGCTCCGGCAGCGAAGTGAATCTGGTGCGACAATGGCGGCACTTACGGGCGCCGGATCGAACGGCCGCCCTTTTCCGCTTGCCAGAGGACTGCCGTGACTGATCTTTCGCTTCCCGCTGTCGATGGCGCGCTGGTCGCCGAAGCCCGCCATCTCCTGCTCGACCCGGCCGGGCTCGACGATTCCCATCTCGCGGGCGTGTTCGCGTCGATCCACACGCACCACGTGGATTTCGCCGACCTCTATTTCCAGTACTCGCGCGTCGAGAGTTGGAGCCTGGAGGAGGGCATCGTCAAGTCCGGCGCCTTCAGCATCGATCGCGGCGTCGGCATTCGCGCCGTGCGCGGCGAAAGGCAGGCGTTCGCCTACTCGGACGACGTCACGCTGGCGGCGCTCGACGCCGCGGCGACGGCGACCCGCGCCATCGGTCGGCAAGGGCAGTCGGCGACCGCGGCGCTCACGCGCCTCGGTCGGGCCAATGCGTTGTACGCACCGCAGGATCCGGTGACCTCGCTCCCCGACGAGGCGAAGGTCGCGCTGCTCGAGCGGCTGGAGAAGATGGCCCGCGCGCTCGATCCGCGGGTCGTGCAGGCGATGGCTTCGATCGCCGGCGAATACGAGGCGATACTCGTCGCCCGCAGTGACGGGCTGATCGCCGCCGACGTGCGTCCGCTCGTGCGGGTGTCGCTGACGGTCATCGTCGAGGAAGGCGGCCGGCGGGAGCAGGGCTACGCCGGCGGCGGCGGTCGCTTCGACTACTCGCACTTCACCGACGCGGTGCTCGCCGAATACGCGCGCCAGGCCGTCGGCCAGGCGACGCTCAACCTCGGCGCGCGCGCGGCGCCGGCGGGAACGATGACCGTCGTGCTCGGCCATGGCTGGCCGGGCATCCTGCTGCACGAGGCGATCGGCCACGGCCTCGAGGGCGATTTCAACCGCAAGGGCACCAGCGCCTTTTCGGGTCGCGTCGGCCAGCGGGTCGCGGCCAAGGGCATTACCGTCATCGACGACGGCACGATCGCCCAACGGCGCGGCTCGCTCAACATCGACGACGAGGGCAATCCCACGCAACGCACGGTATTGATCGAGGACGGCATCCTCAAGGGCTACATGCAGGACGAGCAGAACGCGCGGCTGATGGGCGTGCAGCCGACCGGCAACGGCCGCCGCGAATCCTTCGCCCACATGCCGATGCCGCGGATGACGAACACGCTGATGCTGGCCGGCGATCACGATCCGGCGGAGATCATCGCCTCGGTGCAGGATGGCCTCTACGCGGTCAATTTCGGCGGCGGCCAGGTGGACATCACGAGCGGCAAGTTCGTATTCTCGATGGCCGAGGCGTGGAAGATCGAGGGCGGCAAGCTCGCCTACCCGGTCAAGGGCGCAACCCTGATCGGCAACGGGCCCGACGCGCTGACTCGCGTCTCGATGGTCGGCAACGACCTCGAGCTCGATTCCGGAATCGGCACCTGCGGCAAGGACGGTCAGAGCGTGCCGGTGGGCGTCGGGCAGCCGACGCTGAAGATCGACGGCTTGACGGTCGGCGGGACTGCATGAGCCCGCCGGGCCGCCCCAAGGGCGAATACCGGAGCGCGCAGCGCGAAGGCATCCACTGCGCCCGCCGGGCCGCCCCGGAGCGCGCAGCGCGAAGGTAACCCGATGAACCGCGAGTGGTGACGCGCGGAGGGCGTTGAAGTGCGGGAGGTGAAGGCCGGGGAGGGCGCGGGCAAAGCCCTGGCTTATCGGCGCGAAGCGCCCCTCGCCCTGATCATTGCCACGGTCGTGGCCTTCGCGATATTCGGCGACCGCCGGCTTGCCGGTGAGGGCGAAAACTGGCTCGGCGCATTGATGTTCGCCTGGTTGTTCGGCGTCATCATCATCGGATCGATGGCCGTGGTTCGCCACGCGGACGACCTCGCGGCGCTGCTCGGCGAACCCTACGGCACGATGATCCTGACGCTGTCGGTGGCGAGCATCGAGATCATCACGATCGCGATCGTGATGACCACCGGCGACCCCAACGTGACGCTGGCCCGCGACACGATGTTCTCGGTCGTGATGATCGTGCTGAACGGTCTCGTCGGCCTGGCGCTGCTCCTCGGCGGGATGCGGTACAAGGAGCAGGAGTACAACTTGCAGGGCGTCAACGCCTACCTCAGTGTGATTGTCGCGCTGTCGGTCTTCGGCCTGATCGTGCCCAACCTCACGATCTCGACCCCTGAAGGAACGTTTTCGCGCGGCCAGGAAGCGTTCCTGATCGTCATGTGCATCGGACTCTATGCGGTGTTCCTGGTGATCCAGACGACGCGCCACCGCGCGTTCTTCATCGACCGCGTGGCGGAGGATCCGGCGGCGGGTGGCGCCGGGGACCTGCATCAGGCTTCGCCCGGCGTGCGCTCGACGCTGTATCACGCGGCGATGCTGGTGGTTTATCTCGTGCTGGTGATCTTTCTCGCGGAGAAGCTCGCGATCCTGCTCGATCACGGCATCGACGTCCTCGGCGCGCCGCCGGCCCTGGGGGCGCTCGCGGTGGCAATCCTGGTGCTCGCGCCCGAGGGCCTGTCCGGAATCCAGGCGGCGCGGGCGAACCGCATGCAGCGCGCGGTGAACATTCTCCTCGGCTCCGCATTGGCGACGCTCGCGCTGACGATTCCCTCGGTGGTGATCATCGGTCTTGCGCAAGGCATCAACGTCGTGCTCGGTCTCGACCACGTCGAGGAAGCGATGCTGGTGCTGACGCTCCTCGTCAGCATGCTCACGTTCGCGAGCGGACGCACCAATGTGCTGCAGGGCGCCGTCCACATGATGCTGTTCCTGTCCTACCTGATGCTGCTCGTGCTGCGCTGACGGGCGGCGGCGCGACCGCGGCCCCGCGGTTTCGCCGCAAGGTGCTAATGCAAGGGTCCGGAGGGAGCGGTCGAAGGCACCGCGGGTGCCGTCGACGCGTGATGCATCACCATGCGCCATCCGTACGGCGTGCGCAGGAAGATGTTGGTGCAGACCGCCGTGCCGGTGGAACCCCCATCCTTGCCGATGGTGATCTGCTCGACCGCGCTTTGCATCGCGAGCCCGACGGTCTCGATCATGACGACCTGCTCCAATCGGAACGCAAGCCGCGTGTCCCCGGCGAAGAGTTGCTCCCACGCGAGCCGGACGGCATCGTAGCCGACGAGCCGGGTGCCCCCCGGATGCACGCAGACGATCTCCTCGTCCTCGGCCCAGGTCGCCATCATGGCATCGAGGTCCTTGGACTCGAATGCCTGATAAAACGCCAACGCGGCATCGGACGGGGTCGTGTAGATCGGCGGGGTGCGGATCTTGGCCATGGGCGAGGTCAGGGTCAGCGCGGGTCGGCAGTCGTGGCTTCCCCGCTTCGCGCGAGATGATACACCGCGTCCGGATCGAGGTCGCGCATGCATTTGAAATGGCCGAGCGGGCATTCGCGTTTGAAGCAGGGACTGCACACGATCTCGATCTTCGCGATCTTCGCCCGCGGCGACAGCGGTGGCGTATACGCCGGTGACGACGAGCCGAACAGGGCGACGAGCGGCACGCCGACTGCCGCCGCCGCGTGCATCAGGCCCGAGTCATTGCTAACCACGACCGCGGCGAGCGACAGGAGATCGATCGCCGTACCGAGGTCCGTCGTGCCGGCGATGTTGGCGAGTGCCGGGGCCGTCTGCCGCGCGGCCGCGACGACCGCATCCGCCGCGGGCCGGTCGTTCGGCGAGCCGATCAGCCAGACGCGCAGGCCATCGGCGATGAAGCGGGTCGCGAGCTGGGCGAAATGCTCCGCTGGCCAACGTTTGGCGGGCCCGTATTCGGCGCCGGGGCACAACACGGCGACGGGAGAATCGCCGCCGAGACCGAGCGCACGCACGGCGGCGGCACGATTGGCGGCATCGGGAACGAGCACCGGCGGCGGCGACGCTGTGACCGGCGGCGGCGCATCGCTGGCCTCGGCGAGCGCATTGAATCGGTCGACGAGGCGTGGCATGGCGCGCGGCGCGAGCCGGCGCACGTCGGTGAGCAATCTCCAGCGCGACTCGCCACGATAGCCAGTGCGGATCGGGATCTTGGCGAGCCAGGGCACGAGCGCCGACTTCCAGGAATTCGGCAGCACGAAGGCGCGCGTATAGCGATCCTGCGGCGCCCGTCCGCGAAAGGTGCGCGCGAGCGCGGCGCGCCCGCGAAGGTCGAGCCGGCCGTGGCCGATCGGGTTCGCGACGACATCGCGCACGCCGCGCATCCGCGCGTAGACCGGGCCGCACCATGGGGGCGCCAGCACGTCGATCACGCAATCCGGGTACATCGCCTGCAAGCGCGCGATCAAAGGTTCGGACAGGATGGCATCGCCCACCCACGACGGGGCGACGATCAGGATCCGCTCGGTCATAGGGCACCCTTGGCGCTGCGCGCCTTCCCGCCAAGCGGGAGCGAGCCTTCCTTGGGGCGGCCCGGCGGAAGGCTCATTGGGCACCCTTGGCGCTGCGCGCCTTCCGCCAGTGCGGGCGAGCCGCCTTGGGCGGCCCGGCCGGGCGATCAGTGGTGACCGCCCGGGTTCGGGCCGCCGCGCAGGACGTAGCGGGTGCCGCAATACGGGCACATCGCTTTGCCGGTCTCGGCGATGTCGAGGAAAACGCGCGGGTGCGACGACCACAGCGGCATCCCCGGGTTGGGACAGTAGACTGGCAGGTCCTGCGGCAGGACGGCGATGGCGGAGGCTTCCTTGGCGTCGGCCATGCTCACACCATGGCGAGCCAGGCCGCCTTCGAGGGATTGCGGCCGTTGACCGTGTCGAAATACAGCGCTTGCAGCTCGGCCGTGATCGGTCCGCGCTTGCCCTCGCCGATCTCGCGATTGTCGAGCTCGCGGATCGGCGTGATTTCCGCTGCCGTTCCCGAGAAAAATGCCTCGTCGGCGCAATAGACTTCGTCGCGCAGGATCCGCCGCTCGCTGATCTTGAGGCCCAGCTCGCGTGCGAGCGTCATCACCGTGTCGCGGGTGATGCCCTTCAACGCGCCGGACCCGATGTCGGGCGTGTGCAGCTCGCCGCCGATGACGAGGAAGATGTTCTCGCCCGAGCCCTCCGACACGTAGCCTTGGGCGTCGAGCAGCAGCGCCTCGTCGTAGCCATCGTGGGTCGCTTCCTGATTCGCGAGAATCGAATTGAGGTAGTTGGCGCAGGCCTTGGCGCCGGTCATCGTGATGTTGACGTGGTGGCGGGTAAACGACGACGTCTTCACCCGGATGCCCTTTTCGAGACCTTCGGTGCCGAGATAGGCGCCCCACGGCCACGCGGCGATCGCGACGCGGACGGGGTTCGACTTGGCGGCCACCCCCATCGCGTGCGAACCGTAGAACGCGATCGGCCGGATGTAGCAGGAGTCGAGCTTGTTGTCGCGAACGCAGGCGAGCTGCGCGGCGTTGATTTCGTCCTTCGTGTACGGAATCTTCATGCCGAAGATGTGCGCCGAGCGGAACAGCCGGTCGGTATGCTCGCGCAGCCGGAAGATCGCCGGGCCGTTGGGCGTCTTGTAGGCTCGTACGCCTTCGAACACGCCCATGCCGTAATGGAGCGTGTGGGTCAGGACATGGGTCGTGGCATCGCGCCACGGCACCATCTTGCCGTCGTACCAGATCCAGCCATCACGGTCGGCCATCGACATTGCGTCGTCTCCCAGCAGGCGAAAGACTCGATTTTACCCGATACCGGTCCATCATCCCCGGGCGGCGTGCCCGTGTCCGCGGATTGCCGCGCATCCGGCGAGCGCGAATGCCGCGCGGGTGACCGCAGGGGCGGACTGATGACGTCAAGCGCTTGCCGCTGCATCGCGCGCGCCGGGTCACGCCCACGGCCCGCCGAATACATGGGCCCACAGCGCGGTCACGAACGCCCGCCGGTCGGCTTGCGTTTCCGGCGCGACGCGCGCATGCGGCGCGCCGGTGAGGCGGATCTCGTGCTGGAGACGGCGGTATTCGCGATAGGCGTCGGCCGCCCCCGCCGCGGTGGCCGCGGGCACGAGGCCGAGCTCGCCGCACAGGCCCAGCAACGCGATATTGCCCGCGTTGCGCGTGAGTTGCGGGTACCGGTGCGCATGGGCCAGCACGAGGTACTGGACGGCGAATTCGATGTCCACCATGCCGCCCGGATCGTGCTTGAGATCGAATTGCGGCGTCGCGTTGGGATGCCCGGCCAGCATCTTGCGGCGCATGTCGACGACATCGGCGGCGAGCCGGTCGAGGTCGCGCACCGAGCGGAGAAGGGCGTCGCGCTCGGCCTCGAATGCCGCGCCGATGGCGGCGTCGCCCGCGACAAAACGCGCCCGCGTCAGTGCCTGGTGCTCCCAGGTCCAGGCTTTATCGCGCTGGTATCGGCAAAACGCCGGGAAGGGCAGCACGAGCATGCCGGCGGCGCCGTCCGGCCGCAGCCGGAGGTCGATGTCGTAGAGCGGACCGGCGGCCGTGGTGCTGGTGAGCCACGTGACCATCCGCTGCGCGAGCCGCGCGTAGCGCATCGGCGCGCGCTCGTCGTCGTCCTCGTAGAGCAGTACGAGGTCGAGGTCCGAGACATAGCCCAGTTCCTTGCCGCCGAGCTTGCCGTAGGCGACGATCGCGAACCGCGGCGGCGCGGACTCCGCGCCGGAGATCTGCCCCCACACCTGGGCGAGCGTTGCCGCGAGGATCGTGTCGGCCAGCGCGGACAGGTGATCGGCGACGCGCTCGACGGTGAGCAACCCCGCAAGATCCTGGGCGAGCAGGCGAAACGTTTGCGCGTGCTTGAAGTGGCGCAGCGCGTCCATCTGCCGCTCCGGGTCGCCGGCATGCGTGGCGAGCATCCGCGCGAGCTCCGTCCGCCACACGCTCCAATCGGGCTCGGCGAGCAATACCCGCGCGTCGAGGAGCTCGTCGAGCAGCAGCGGGTGCCGGGTCAGGAAATCGGCGGCCCATGCCGAGCCGCCCATCAGCTGCGCGAGCCGCGGCAGCAGAGGCGGGTGTTCGATCAGCAGGGCGAGGTACGCGCTGCGCCGGCTCACCGCTTCGAGGAGTCCGAGGAGGCGCAGGAATACCGTCTGCGGGTCGGCGCCCGCGCACCGGCACCGCGGCGGCGGCGCCCAGCAATTGCGGGAGCAAGTCGTCGAAACGCTGTCGCGACAATACCGGCAACTGCAGATAGCGGCCGCTCGAGCGCACCCGGTCGAGGGTTGCGGCCAGCGCCGCCGGATCGTCGAAGCCGGCGGCCTTGAGCGTGGCCAGCGCCGATTCGGCACTGACGTCCCCGCGCCAGACGGCCGCCAGGCGCTCGACGGTGGCGTCGCCCGCGGCTTCACCGTCCGGCGCGGACGTCCGCGGCGCGGGCTCGCCGAATACCGCGATGAATTGTTCGCGCACGCTGGCGCGATGGCCGGCGAGTGCCGCCTCGAACGCGGCCGTGCCGGCAAAACCCATCGCCAGGGCCAACGCCTCGCGTTCGGCGCCCGCGGCGGGCAGCGCCTGGGTCTGCTGGTCGTCGCGATATTGCAGCCGATGCTCGACATTGCGCAGGAACACGTAGGCGCTTCGCAAACCGGTGGTCGCGGTTTCGGGCATCAGGCCGCGGGCACAGAGCGCGGCGAGCGCGGGGAGCGTGCCGCGCTGACGCAGGTCGGGCTCGCGCCCGCCGCGAACGAGTTGGAGCGCCTGCACGGTGAATTCGATTTCGCGGATTCCGCCCGGGCCGAGCTTGATGTTCGGCTGGTAATCGCGCCGGCGGCCCTGGGCGCGGATCTGCCGATGAATGTCGCGCAAGCCTTCGTAGGCATCGAAGTCGAGATACTTGCGATAGACGAACGGCGTGACGACCTCATCGAGCTCGTGGTGGCGCGTTCCGGTCAGAAAGCGAGCCTTGAGCCAGGCGTAGCGTTCCCACGCGCGGCCTTGGGTGACGAGGTATTGCTCGAGCGCGGCGAACGGCGCGGTCAGGGGCCCGCTGTCACCGTACGGGCGCAGCCGCATGTCGACGCGGAACACGAAGCCATCCGGAGTGCGGTCGTTGAGCGCGCCGATGACCCGCCGGCCCAGGCGGTCGAAGAATTCGCGATTGGCGATGCCACGCGCGCCGGCGGTCTCGCCGTCCTCGGGATAGGTGAAGACGAGGTCGATGTCGGACGAAACGTTGAGTTCGCCGCCCCCCAGCTTGCCCATGCCGATGACGACGAGCTGCTGGGGCGCGCCGTCGGCGCCGCACGGCATCCCGTAGGTGGCGACGAGGTCCGCATGGTGCAGCGCGACCGCCGCCGAGAGCGTGCTTTGCGCGAGCCGGGTCATGGCGCCGCAAACCTCCGCCAGGTCGGCGCGTCCGGTGAGGTCGCGGGCGATGGTATGCAGCAGCACCTGGCGGCGGAGCTCGCGCAGCGCGGCGTCGAGGGCGGCGCCATCGCCCGCGGCGACGCGCGCCGCGAGTTCCGCTTCGGCCGCGGTCCAGACGTACGGTGCGTCCAATGTTGCCGCGAGCTGTTCCGCGGCGCGGGGATGGGCGGCCAATGCCGCCGTGGCATAGTGGCTGAACGCGAGCGCGGCAGGAAGATCCATCGGTTGGCAGGCTGGGTTGCGGCGGGATCCGGTCGGCGCGGCGGCGTGCCCGGCATGATCCGAAGCGCCATCGGCGGTCGGACGCTGCCGTCTGAGTGCGATAATCGCCTTCCATTATGCCTTCCCCGCGCGCATTCTTCCGCGCCGCCGGTGCGTCGTCGTCCGCCATTGCGGCCGTCGCACGCGTCGCTGGCATGGCGATACTCGTCGCCGTGGCGCTCTTTTGTGTGCTGCTGCTCGCGGTGCGCTTCGTCGTGTTCCCGCACGTGGAAGACTACCGCGACGATCTCACCGCCGCCCTCGCGCGCCAGCTGAAGCAGCCGGTGGAGATCGATGGGCTCGCCACCGGCTGGGATGGCTGGAATCCGAAAATCATCCTTCACGGATTCCGGGTGCGCAGCGCCGCGAGCCCGGCGTCGAGCCCGCTCCTCGACTTGCCGCAGGTGGAGATGGTCATCGCCTGGACGTCGCTGCCCCTGTTCGATCTCCGCCTGCGGCAGCTCGTGCTGCAACAGCCGCGGCTCGCGGTCCGTCGCGACCGGGACGGCATGCTGCACATCGCCGGCATGGAATTCGATCCGAGCCAGATGCGCGATGACGCGCCGCTCACCGACTGGATTCTGCGCCAGCCGCACATCGACGTGCGCGATGCGCTCATCACGTGGAACGATGACCTGCGCAATGCGCCGCAGCTCGTTCTCGATCACGTGCAGATCCGGCTGGAGAGCCAGTTCGGCCGCCATCGGTTCGGATTGCTCGGGACGCCGCCCGCCGAGCTTGCCGCGCCGATCGACGTGCGCGGCGACGTCCGCCGCGGGCCGGATGGCAGCTGGCAACAGGCGACCGGGAAGCTCTACGTCCGGCTCGACTACGCGGACATCGCGGCATCGAGCGAATGGCTGCCGTTGCCGGCGCCGATCGCGAGCGGCAAGGGCGCGCTGCGGCTGTGGTTCGATTTTGCGGCCGGGGAACCGCGGGAAGTGGTCGCCGATCTCGAGCTGGCCGGCGTGAAGGCGAAGCTCGGTCCCGACCTTCCGGTCCTCGAGCTCGCGAGCCTGTCGGGCCGCGCGGGCTGGAGCATCGCGCCGCCACGGCGCGAGTTCTATACGCGGGCGCTCGCCTTTGTCACCACCGAAGGCCAGCGGTTCGAGCCGACCGACCTCAAAGTGACGCTCCGCGAGGCGACCGGCAATGGCGCCGCCACCGGCCTGATCGAGTTCGATCGCCTGCAGCTCGCGCCGTTGCGCGATCTCATGGTCCATCTGCCCATGCCGGAGCGCGTGCGCAACGATCTCGCACGGTACGCCCCGCGCGGCACGCTTACCCGCGGCCGAATCCTGTGGGAAGGGCGCGGCGATACGCCGGACATCTACAGCGCGGCCGCCGATTTCAGCGGCCTCGGCGTCGCGGCACAGGCCGAAATACCAGGCGTCGACGGTCTCACGGGCCACCTGGAAATGACCCAGGCAACGGGCGACCTCAAGCTCGCGAGCCGCGGCGGCGCGATCGAATTGCCGCGGGTCTTCGCCGACCCCATTCCGTTCGACAGTCTCGCGGGCGATTTCAACTGGACGCGAACCGGCGACCGTACCGCCATCGAAATCGAACGCCTGGAATTCGCCAATGCGGACGCGGCGGGCCGCGCCGCCGGAAAATTCCGGAGCGTGCCCGACGGCCCCGGCGAAATCGACCTCAACGCCCAACTCACTCGTGGCAACCTGGCGCAGGTGCACCGCTACCTGCCGCTCGGTGTCCCGCCGGCCGTTCGCAACTGGTTGCGCTCGGCGTTGGCCAAAGGCACGTCGCCGGACGTGAAGCTGAAGCTCGCCGGGAATCTCTCCGAGTTCCCGTTCCCCGGCGGCAAGGGCGGAGCATTCACGGTGACGGCCAAGGCGCGCGACGCGGTGCTCGACTACGCGCCCGGCTGGCCGTCGCTGTCGGAGCTCGACGCCGACGTGAACATCACGGGTACGAAGCTGACGATCGATGCCACGCGTGCCCGCACCTCGGGGGTGCCGCTCGGAAAAGTCCGCGCCGAAATCGACGATCTCCGTGCCGATCATCCGGTGCTCGTCGTCGTCGGCGACGTGGCCGCCCCGACCGGGGATTTTCTTCGCTTTGTCGACACGAGCCCGGTCGCCGGCTGGATCGACCACGTCACCGATGGGGCACACGCAACCGGCGACGCCCGGCTCGGATTGAAACTCACGTTCCCGCTCGGCGATGCGGCGAGCAACAAGGTCGCCGGCGAGTTCCAGTTCCTCAACAATGACGTGCGGCTCGTCGGCGCGCCACTGCTGACGCAGGTGAACGGCAAGGTCGCGTTCACCGAAGCGAGCGTCCGCGCTCAGGAGCTCTCGGTCGACGTCCTGGGCGGCCCGGCCCGGTTCGCCATCGCGAATGCCGGCGGCGAGACGCGCGTCGCGGGCAGCGGCACGTCGGCGCTCGCGGCCTTGCGGCGCGAATTCAACCCGCCGTACGGTGATGCGCTGTCCGGGAGCCTCGACTGGACGATCGCCCTCGCGATCAAGCCGGACGGATCGACCTGGATCGTCGAGAGCAATTTGAAAGGCAGCGCCATCGATTTGCCCGCGCCCGTCGGCAAGTCGGCCGGCGAAGCGATGGCGCTTAGAGTCGAGCGCCACGGCATCCCGGCCCAGCCCAAAGAGGATGCGCTGACGATCACCTACGGCAACGTCGGGCGCCTGCTGTTGCATCGCAAGCTCGGTGCCGAAGGCGCTGCCGTCGATCGCGCGCTCGTCGTGCTGGGCCGCGCGGCGGAAGCCGGCCCGGCCGAGCGTCCGGAGCGCCCGGGCGTGTGGGTGCGCGGCGAGTTGCCGACGCTCAACTTCGACGACTGGCTCGCCTTGGGGCGGCGCGCAACGCCGGGCACGGGCAAGAGCAGCGAGCCCGCGCTCGCCGGCGTCGATCTCGAGGTCGGGGCGCTCGAAGCCCTCGGGCGGCGGTTCAACGAGATGCGGGTCAGCGCGCGCCGCTCGCAGGATGACTGGCGGCTCGATCTTCTCGCCCGCGAACTTGCCGGCACGGCGACGTGGTCGGCGCCGTCGACCGACGCCCCGAACGGCCGGTTCGCGGCGCGCCTCAAACGCCTGGCGCCGCCCGATGCCGGCGAGCTCACGCCCTGGAAAGGCGCGGCAGACGGCACGGGCAAGACGGAGGCGGGCGCCGCCAACTCCTGGCCGGCCATCGATATCGTTGCCGATAGCTACTTTGTGCGCGGGCGCGAGGTCGGCCGGCTCGAGTTTGTCGCCCATCCGCGCGGCACCGAATGGCGAATCGACAAGCTGACCCTCGTCAACGATGGCGGCCGCCTGAGCGCCGACGGCCAGTGGCAATCCGCCGGCAAGGATCAGCAGACCAAGCTCGACGTCGACCTCGACCTCACGGAAACGGGGACGTTCCTGTCGCGCATCGGTTACGCCGACGCCGTGCAAAATGCGCCGACCCAGGTCAAGGGCCAGCTCGCGTGGGCCGGCGCGCCGAACGACTTCGATTATCCGACGCTGTCCGGCGCGTTCCGCATCGACGTCGGCCCCGGACGCTTTACCAAGATCGAGCCGGGGATCGGCAAGCTGCTGGGCGTGCTGTCGCTGCAATCGCTGCCGCGGCGCATCACCCTCGATTTCACCGATGTCTTTTCCGAAGGCTTCGCGTTCGACGAGATCAAGGGCGACGTCCGCATCCAGAATGGCGTACTGATGAGCGACAATCTGCGCCTGGCCGGCCCCGCGGCGAAAGTGGACATCTCCGGGAGTGCCGACCTCGCGAAGGAAACCCAGCAACTGACCGTCCGGGTGCAGCCGGCGCTTTCGGCAGGCGTCTCCGCGGGCGCGATGCTGTTCATGCTCGCGAACCCGCTGGTCGGCGCCGCCG
The DNA here is from genome assembly GCA_963810845.1 of uncultured beta proteobacterium. Classification (GTDB taxonomy): domain Bacteria; phylum Pseudomonadota; class Gammaproteobacteria; order Burkholderiales; family Casimicrobiaceae; genus CAIWHR01. The sequence continues at coordinate 45,197 of CAWEOX010000035.1, forward strand.
TCGGCGCGGGTTCCCTGCTTGCGCAAAAGATGCTGCGCGATCCGATCGAGCAGATGTTCAGCTACGAGTACCAGGTGACCGGCAGCTGGTCCGATCCGATCGTCACCCGCAAGTCCGCGGTCGCCGCGAGCGCGGGAACCGACGCGCCGCGGAAATAGCCGCGGCGCGGCGCGTGCCGACAACGTTCCGTCAATCCAGGATGTCCTCGATGCTGCCCAATCGCGCTTTTCGCGTCGCCGCGGTGCAAACGGTTTCCGGCGGTGATGTCGCCGCCAACCTCGCCCAGGCCGAACCACTCGTCGCCGCGGCCGCCGCGCAAGGCGCGCGCCTGATCGTCCTCCCCGAATATTTCGGCATTCTCGGCGCCCGCGCCACCGACAAGCTGGCCGTGCGGGAAGCGGACGGCGCGGGAACGCAGCAGGCGTGGCTGGCGCGCTTGGCGCGCGAGCACGGCGTCTTTCTGGTCGGCGGCACAGTGCCCCTCGCGTGCGGCGACGCCGACCGCGTGCGCAGCGCGTGCCTCGTCTATGGACCCGATGGCATCCGCCTCGCGCGCTACGACAAGATTCACCTGTTCGCCTTCGAGCGCGGCGACGAGCGCTACGACGAAGGCCGGACGATCGAACCCGGAACGGCGCTGGTCGCCTTCGATGCGCCTTGCGGCCGCGTCGGCCTGTCGGTGTGTTACGACCTGCGGTTTCCCGAGCTCTACCGCGCGCTCGGCGAGCTCGCGCTGATTCTCGTTCCGGCGGCGTTCACCGCGACGACCGGCGCAGCGCATTGGCACCTGCTGCTGCGCGCCCGGGCCGTCGAAAACCAGTGCTATGTCCTCGCCGCGGCGCAGGGCGGCGAACATCCCAATCGGCGCCGGACCTACGGCCATTCGCTGCTGATCGACCCGTGGGGCGAGATCGTCGCCGAACTCGACGAAGGCCCGGGCATTGTGATTGGCGACGTCGATCCCGCGCGTCTCGCCGAAGTCCGCGCGCAGCTGCCCGCGCTGGGGCACCGCGTGTTCCGGTAGGCACCAGGCTACCGTCCGCGCAACAGGATCAGGACCGCGCCGCCGCCACCCGCGTGCTGCGGCGCTTCGCAGTAGGCGAGCACGTCGTCCCAATGCGACAGCCACTTGCGAACCTTGCCCTTCAGCACGGGCTCGCGGTTGGGCGAGGTGAGGCCCTTGCCGTGGACGACACGCACGCAGCGGAAACCGCGCTGGCGCGCCTCGACGAGGAAGTCGGCCAGCGTATCGCGTGCCTCGACGGACGTCTGGCCGTGGAGGTCGAGCTCGCCCTGTACCGACCAGTGCCCGCGTCGCAGCTTGACGAGGATGTCGGAACCGAGGCCGCGCCGCACGAACGTCTGCTCCCCTTCGAGCTCTTGCCCGATATCCCAGGTGTTGGGCGCGGGCTCGGCACCGTATTTCGACGCCAGCAGCGCGTCGCGTTCATCGGCGAGGCGCTGTTGGGGAATGGGGGCAGGGCGCGGGGGCGCGTGCCGTATGCGGGTGCTAGGCGGCAGCGGCTGCACATCGGCGAAGGCGGTGAGGAGATCGATGTCGCCGGCGGCGTGCTTCTGCGCGGCGATCGATCGCCGCGACGACGAGACGGCCGGTGGGGCCAACCCGCGCGCGGCATGCGGTCCCGGCGACTTCATCGTCTGGTCGGGCGCGCGCGCCGGCACCGCCGGCAGGGCGGCCCGGGCGGCGTCGACCAGTTGCTTGAGGTCCGAAAGTTTGGCCATATGAGGCGTGTAGTCTGGCGTTCCGCGAACTCCAGGTATCGTGGCATCGCGACGGTCGCATCGCGAATGACGAAACGCGGGTCAACTATGCTCCTCGAGATAAGCCTCGGCGTCGAGCGCTGCCATGCAGCCCGTGCCCGCTGACGTGACCGCCTGCCGGTAGACATGATCGGCAACGTCGCCGGCCGCGAACACGCCGGCGACGCTCGTGGCGGTCGCGTTGCCCTCGGTGCCGCTGCGTACCTTGATGTAGCCACCCGCCATGTCGAGCTGGCCGGCGAAGATGCCGGTGTTCGGCGTGTGTCCGATGGCAATGAACACCCCCGGCGCCGCGATTTCCTGGGTGGTGCCGGTGCCTTTGTGCTTGACGCGCACCCCGGTGACGCCCGACGTGTCGCCCAGCACCTCATCGAGCGTGTGGTCCCACAGGACGCGCACATTGCCGCCGGCCTTCGTCTTGGCGAGCAGCTTGTCGATCAGGATGGCCTCGGCACGGAACTTGTCGCGACGGTGCACGACGGCGACCGACTTGGCGATGTTCGACAGGTAGAGCGCTTCCTCGACCGCGGTGTTGCCGCCGCCGACGACGACCACGTCCTGCCCCTTGTAGAAAAACCCGTCGCAGGTCGCGCAAGCGGAAACGCCCTTGCCCATGAACGCTCCTTCCGACGGCAGGCCCAAGTAGCGCGCGGAGGCGCCGGTGGCGATGATCAGCGCATCGCACGTGTAATCGCCGTTGTCGCCAATGAGGCGGAACGGCTTCTCGGACAACTTGGCCGTATGGATTTCGTCGAAGATCATTTCCGTGTCGAAGCGCTCGGCGTGCTGCTGGAAGCGGATCATCAAGTCGGGGCCCTGGACGCCGTCGGGGTCAGCCGGCCAGTTGTCGACATCGGTCGTGGTCATGAGCTGCCCGCCCTGCGCGAGGCCAGTGATGAGCACCGGCTTGAGGTTCGCGCGCGCGGCGTATACTGCCGCGGAGTAACCCGCGGGGCCGGAACCGAGGATCAGCAATCGGGCGTGCTTGGTGGACATCCGTTTCTCGCAGTGTCAGAAGGCCTTCGGATTGTAATCGATATGGGGACGTGCTCCGGCGGCGCAACCGGCCACGGGCCGCCCCGCCGCCGGTAGCCGCAGCCGCCCATTCCGTGTATGATGCGCCGTCTGAAGTCAATGCGGCAAAGCAATGTTTTTTAAGAGGAAAGAGGCGATCGAACCGCGCCGTACGTCGCGCTCGGCGGCGGTGGCTACGCGGCGCGAAACCACGCCGCTTTCCCCCCGTTTTGCCCGCCTCGTGCGCGAGTCCTGGTGGCTCGTCATCGTGGCCGCCTTCATCTGGCTCGCGCTGATCCTCGCGACGTACACGAAGTCGGACCAGGCCTGGTCGTATTCGGGCACCGGCGCGCCGATCGGCAACAAGGGCGGCATCGCCGGTGCGTGGCTCGCCGACCTCCTGCTGTATCTCTTCGGCTTCTCGGCGTGGTGGTGGGTTGTCGCGGGCATCGTGCTCGTGATCGCCGGTTACCGCCGCATCGGCCGGCCCGAGCTCGCGTCGGATCATCCGCTGGGCCTTGGCGTTCTCGGCTTCGGGCTCGTGCTGCTGACGAGTGTCGCGCTGGAGTTCCTGCGCTTCAAAGGGACGTCGCCCGCGCTTCCGCAGGGGGCCGGTGGCGCCGTGGGTGAACTCCTCGGTACCAACCTCGCCGACGCCCTCGGCTATAGCGGCGCCATGCTGCTGCTGATTGCGCTGTTCGCGGCCGGATGCTCGCTGTTCTTCGGCGTGTCGTGGCTGAAGCTGATGGAGCGCGTCGGGGGCGGTGTCGAATCCTTGTTCACGTGGTTGCGGCGCCGCTCCGAAGAGCGCGCCGATCGCGTGCGTGGCGAGCAGGCGCTGGCCGAGCGCGAAGCGGTCGTCGCGCAGGCGAAGTCCGATGCGCCCGAGCGCGAGCCGATCCTCGTCATTCCCGCGCCGCCCGAGCTGCAGAAATCGGTACGGGTCATCAAGGAGCGGCAGCGGCCGCTGTTCAAGGAATTGCCCGATTCGCCGCTGCCCCCGCTCGACCTGCTCGAGGAAGCGGCGGCCGCTCAGGATACGGTGAGCGCCGATGCGATCGAGTACACGTCGCGGTTGATCGAGCGCAAGCTCGCCGACTTCGGCGTCGCCGTGAAGGTCCTCGCGGCGTACCCGGGGCCGGTGATCACGCGCTTCGAGATCGAGCCGGCCGTCGGCGTGAAGGGCAGCCAGATCGTCAACCTGATCAAGGACCTGGCGCGCGCGCTGTCGGTGGTCAGCATCCGCGTGGTCGAGACGATTCCCGGCAAGTCGTGCATGGGCCTCGAGCTGCCGAACCCGAAGCGCCAGATCGTGAAGCTGATCGAGATCCTGTCCTCGGCTACCTACAACGACCATGCGAGCCCGCTGACGCTCTCGCTCGGCAAGGACATCGCCGGCAAGACCGTGATCGCCGACCTGGCCCGGATGCCGCACCTGCTCGTCGCTGGGACCACGGGCTCCGGCAAGTCGGTCGCGGTCAACGCGATGATCCTGTCGCTGCTCTACAAGTCCGAGCCGCGGCAGGTGCGCCTCATCCTGATCGATCCGAAGATGCTCGAGCTGTCGGTGTACGAAGGGATTCCGCATCTGCTGGCACCGGTCGTCACCGACATGAAGCTCGCGGGCAACGCGCTCAACTGGTGCGTCGGCGAGATGGAGCGCCGCTACAAGCTGATGTCGACGCTCGGCGTGCGCAATCTGTCGGGCTACAACGCGCGGGTGGCCGACGCGCGCAAGGCCGGGAAGCCGCTCACCAACCCGTTCACGCTGACGCCCGAGGCGCCGGAGCCGATCGAGGAGCTTCCGTTCATCGTCGTGGTCATCGACGAGCTGGCCGACCTGATGATGGTCACCGGCAAGAAGATCGAGGAGCTGATCGCGCGCGTCGCGCAAAAGGCGCGGGCTGCCGGCATTCATCTGATCCTGGCCACGCAGCGGCCGTCGGTCGACGTGATCACCGGCCTCATCAAGGCCAACATTCCGTCGCGGATCGCCTTCCAGGTCGCGAGCAAGGTCGATTCGCGGACGATCCTCGACCACATGGGCGCGGAGGCGCTGTTGGGGCAGGGGGACATGCTGTTCCAGCCGCCGGGCGTGGGCTACCCGCTGCGCGTCCACGGCGCGTTCGTCTCCGATCAGGAAGTCCATCGCGTCGTCGATTACCTGAAGGAGCAGGGCGGACCCCAGTATCTCGACGGCATTCTCGAAGGGACGGCGAACGGGAACGGCGACGACGGCGTCGCCGTCGAGGCGGCCGATGTGGAATCCGACCCGATGTACGATCAGGCGGTGACGATCGTCCTGCAGACGCGGCGGCCGTCGATTTCGCTCGTGCAACGACACCTGCGCATCGGCTACAACCGCGCCGCGCGCCTGATCGAGCAGATGGAGCGCGCGGGACTCGTCTCGCCGATGCAATCGAATGGCAATCGCGAGGTGCTGGTCCCCGCAGGAAAAGGTGGGGAAGCATGAGGAGAGGGCCCGTAGCGTGGCTGACCGCGACGGTATTTCTGGTGGCATCCGCGGCACTCGCCGGCCCGGTGCTGGTCTATCGGGAAGGAGCCTATTGCCCGCACGACCGGCCCGCGAGCGCGCCCCGCATCACCGCCGTGCAGGCGATCGAGCGCGCGCAGGCGCTGCTGCCGGCCGACTTCTGCGGTCCGACGTGGTACGTGAGCGGGTGCGACTTCGACCCCGAGCACGCCTTCGACAATTGGCGCGTGTTTGCCCGGCAATACAAGCTCGTCAATGGCGAGAAGGAGTTTCGTGGCCGTGACCATTCGTACGTTGTCCTCGATGCCGTCGGCAACTGCCTCGCCAACATTCCGGGCACCTGAGCGATGGCCGCGCGCGTAGCCCGACGCGGCTGTCTCGCGCTCGCCGGAATGCTGTGCCTTGCCGCGGCGACGGCAGCTCACGGCACGGGCGTGGACCAATTGCACGCGTTCCTGGCGGGCGCTCGAAGCGGCAAGGCGACCTTCAGGCAGGTCGTGGCACCGAAGGGGCGATCGGCCGCCCAGGAATCGGAGGGCACGTTCACGTTCCAGCGCCCCGGCAGGTTCCGCTGGGCGTACGAGAAGCCGTACGAACAATTGATCGTCGGCGACGGCAGCAAGCTGTGGATCTACGACCGCGATCTCAACCAGGTCGTCGTGCGCACGCTCGACGTCGCCCTGGGCGGCAGCCCGGCGGCGCTCCTTGCCGGCGACAACGCGCTGGAAAAGAACTTCACCGTCACCGACGCGGGGAAGACCGACAGCCTCGAGTTCATCGACGCGCGGCCAAAATCGGCCGATTCCGGATTCGAGCGCGTGCGCATCGGCTTCAAGGACAACCTGCCGCGAAGGATGGAATTGACCGATGCCTTCGGCAACGTGACCACGTTGGACTTCGGCACGTTCGAACGGAATGCCGCCCTCGACGCCGCGCAGTTCCGGTTCGTGCCGCCGAAAGGCGCCGACGTCGTCGGCGAATGAGCCGGCCCGCTCGGCCGCACGACGCGCGTGACCAGCGACCTTTTCGCGGCGCCTAATCCGGCCGCGCCGCTCGCCGAGCGGCTGCGGCCCCGCACGGTTGCCGAGGTCATCGGGCAGCGCCAACTGCTCGCGCCGGGGAAGCCGCTGGCCGTTGCCTTCGCGTCGGGCAAGCCCCATTCGATGATCCTGTGGGGGCCGCCCGGTGTCGGCAAGACCACGCTCGCCCGCCTCATGGCCGATGCGTTCAACGCCGAGTTCATCGCGTTGTCCGCCGTGCTTTCCGGCGTCAAGGATATCCGCGAGGCGGTGGCGCGCGCCGAAGCCACGCTCGCGCAGTCGGGACGCCACACGATCCTGTTCGTCGACGAAGTGCACCGGTTCAACAAGGCGCAGCAGGACGCGTTCCTGCCGTTCGTCGAGCAAGGGATCGTGACCTTCATCGGCGCGACGACCGAGAATCCGTCATTCGAGGTGATCGGCGCGCTGTTGTCCCGCGCTGCCGTCTATGTGCTGGAGCCGCTGACGGCGGACGACCTGCGCGAGCTCTTCGATCGCGCCGCCGCCGCCGCGCTGCCGGGCATGTCCGTCGCCGCCGACGCGCGCGATGCGGTGATCGCCTACGCCGACGGCGACGGCCGCCGCCTCATCAACATGGTCGAGCACCTCGGGACCGCGGCCGGCGATGGCCGGACGGCGCCCATCGACATGACCTTCGTCGAGACCACGATCGCGCGTTCGCTGCGCCGCTTCGACAAGGGCGGCGAGGCGTTCTACGACCAGATCTCGGCGCTGCACAAGTCGGTACGCGGCTCCAATCCCGATGCGGCGCTGTACTGGATGTGCCGAATGCTCGACGGCGGTGCCGATCCGCTCTACGTCGGCCGGCGCCTGATCCGGATGGCGAGCGAGGACATCGGCCTCGCGGACCCGCGCGCGCTCGCGCTGACCGTCGATGCCGTCGCCGTCTACGAGCGCCTCGGCACGCCCGAAGGGGAACTGGCGCTGGCGGAAGCGGTGATCTACCTCGCCTGTGCGCCGAAATCGAACGCCGTGTACACGGCCTACGGCGCGGCCCGCGCGTTCATTGCCGGGGACGGCTCGCGTCCGGTGCCGCTGCGGCTGCGCAACGCGCCGACGCGGCTGATGAAGGATCTCGACTACGGCAAGGGCTATCGCTATGCGCACGACGAGGAGGGCGCCTACGCCCCCGGCGAGCGCTATTTTCCGGACGGCATGTCGGAAATGTCGTGGTACGCGCCGACCGACCGCGGGCTGGAGGCGAAGATTCGCGAACGGCTCGAATGGCTTCGTGCGCAGGACAAGAAGGCAAGGGATGACGATGCGTAGCCCGGTGTCGAGCGCCGGTTTGGTAAACTCGCGTCATGCTCGATATCAATCTCCTCCGTAACGACATCGCCGGCGTCGCGGCCGGTCTCGCCAAGCGCGGCGTCACGCTCGACGCGGACAAATTCGACGCGCTCGAACGCGAGCGCAAGGACATCCAGACGCGCACCCAGGAGTCTGCAGGCGAGACGCAATGCGCTGTCGAAGGAAATCGGCGCGCTCAAGGGCAAAGGCGGCGACGCCTCGGGCTTGCTGCAGGAGGTCGGAGGATTCGGCGAAGAGTTGAAACGCCTCGAGACGGACCTCAAGGACGTGCAGGCTCGCCTGGAAGATTTCCTGCTCGATCTGCCGAACCTGACCCACGCCTCGACGCCCGTGGGCGCCTCGCCCGACGACAACGTCGAAGTGCGCCGCTGGGGGACGCCGCGGACGTTTGACTTCCCCATAAAGGATCACACCGACCTCGGCGAAGCCCTCGGGCTGCTCGATTTCGCCACCGCCGCGAAGCTGTCAGGCACGCGCTTTTCGTTTCTCCGCGGGGGCCTCGCGCGGCTTCACCGAGCGCTCGCGCAGTTTATGCTCGACACCCATACGCGCGAGCACGGCTACACGGAGTGCTACACGCCGTACATTGTCAACTACGAGACATTACGTGGTACTGCGCAGTTGCCAAAATTCGAAAACGACTTGTTCGCGATTCGAACTGAGGTAATCGTCACCGCCCAAGACGCAATTGACGTGGAACGCCGGCGGGAGGAGTTTGAGAAAACTGGCGAGAATAAAGGGGTAGCAAATCCTCCGAAACGATACTTTCTCATTCCCACGGCAGAAGTGCCGCTGACCAACATGGTGCGAGGCGAAATTCTTGCTGCCGATACGTTGCCACTGAGATTGACCGCGCATTCCCCCTGCTTTCGCTCGGAAGCCGGCAGCTACGGCAAAGACACCCGCGGCATGATCCGCCAGCACCAGTTCGACAAGGTCGAGCTCGTGCAGATCGTCCATCCGGAAAAATCCTACACGGCGCTGGAGGAGCTGACCGGCCACGCCGAGACGATCCTGCAACGGCTGGAAATTCCGTACCGGGTGATGGCGCTGTGCACCGGCGACATCGGCTTTGCCAGCGCCAAGACGTACGACCTCGAAGCCTGGTTGCCGGCGCAGAACACCTATCGCGAGATCTCGTCGTGCTCGAACTGCGAGGCGTTCCAGGCGCGGCGGATGCAGGCGCGCTTTCGCAACGCGCAGGGCAAGCCGGAACTCGTGCACACGCTGAACGGCTCCGGGCTTGCCGTCGGACGCACGCTGGTGGCGGTGATGGAGAATTACCAGCGGGCCGACGGCTCGATCGAGGTTCCCCGCGTGCTGCGGCCCTATCTCGCCGGCATCGAGAGCATCGCCCGCGCGGCGTGATCGGGAGCCGATGCCGACGATGGCGGCGCGCGCGGCGCGGCTTCAGCGCCCGGCCTGCGGGTTCGTCTCCACATCGGAGAGCATGCGCAACCGCGGCTGCAGCGCCGGTTGATGCGCGAGCAGGATGTCGTAATACGCACGCACGCGATCGACGAACGCCACCGGCATTCCGCCGCGGGCGTAGCCGTTGCGGGCGTCGGCGTGGTACTCGGGCAGCGCGAGGAGCGGGAGGACTCGCTTCACGTCGCTCCATAGATCCGGATTGAGCTTCTGCTTCTGCGCGAGCACCCGCGCATCCTCGAGATGCCCGAGGCCGATGTTGAAGGCGGCGAGCGCGAGCCACGTCCGATCCGGCTCGCCAATCCGCGCCGGCAGCTTGGACTTGAGGTCGCGCAAATAGCGCGCCGCGCCGAGCACGTTCTGCTCGGGATCGAGGAGATCCTTGATACCGAGATGGCGAGCAGTGTCCTCGGTGATCTGCATGAATCCGCGCACGCCGGTCTCGCTCTCCGCGAACGGATCCCACTTCGACTCCTGGTAGGCGATGGCCGCCAGCAGCCGCCACTCGATGTCGGTGCGTTCCTGCACGTCGCGAAACATCGGCTTCCACTGCGCCAGCGCGGTGCGGATGCTCTCCTGAAACGCACTCGCGTCGACGCGCTGGAACGTTCGCGCATCCGGCACGTAACGTTCGGCGAGACGCTCGACGAACCCGTCCCGCTTCATGCGCGCGAGGAAGCGATCGAGGTCGGCCAGGAGCTGCGGAAACCTGGGCGGGACGATCCATGCCACCTCACGCTTGGCCCCGGCGGGGAAGGCGACCTCGTAATCGAGGTAGATGTTGCGCGCGACGGATGCGGCGAGCGACCCGACGATCGCGTAGCCGATGGTGCCGTCCGAAACCTGGGCAAAGAGCCCCGCCGACGAGGGCAGGTCGAGCCCATGGAAACGCACGCCCGGATGGGCGGCCGCAAGCGCGGCGATGTCCGGATCGAGGCCGGTGCCTTCGAGATAAGCGACCGTTTCGCCGTCGAGATCGTGCCAGCTGGCCGGCTTGTAGCTGTCGCTGTTGTAGATGAGCTGCGGCTCGACCCCGTAGTACCCGGCGCTCCACAGCACGTTCACGGCCGATTCGCCCTCGGGGTCGGATCCGGCCGGGGCCGACACGGGCTTGATTTCCAGCGCGGGGCGGCGCGCACCTTCGCGTGGCCGGAGCAGTCCGCCGGCGCCGATGTGCGCCTGGCCGCGAGCGATGGCGGCGGTCATCTGCGCCGACGATTCGGCGGTGACGAAGCGTACGGGCAGCTTCTGTTCGGCGGCGAAGCGGCGCGCGAGGTCGGCGTCGAATCCGACGAGCGTGCCGTCGGGTCCGGGAAAGTAGACGACAGGGCCCGGCCGGATCATCACCACCAGTTCGCTCGCCTCCTCCGGCGGGGCGAGCGGCGGCGGCGCCGTCCACAACCGGGAACAGCGCGGGCACCACCGCGGGCATCAGCGCCGGCACCAACGCGACGGCGATGAAGATGGCCGCGATGGCGAGGAGAATTTGGTGCAACGGGCGCACGGTCGGGTCGACGGTGAGGTGGAATGCGGTCGCGTACGGCGATGCGACGGATTATAGCCACCGTGAGCGGAGGCACTCCTCGCCTCAGGGCGCGCTTGCCGTGCGGGGGCCGATGGCCGATAATCCCCTCTTCGCGCACTTGGCGCGACCGATCAACGGCGGGTCGCCCCGCATTGCAGCGTCGTGAATCTGGTCAGGTCCGGAAGGAAGCAGCCACAGCGACTCACTGCAAGTGCCGGGGGAACGGCTCGCCACCTTTTTTTGGGTCCAGCGTCCAGCGTCGAGCATCCAGCGTGGACAGTGCACATGATTCGCGACGTGCTCACGCGTGGGTGCCTGCGCTGATCGCTCGACGCCGGACGCTGGACGTTTGACCCCCATGACCTACCAGGTTCTCGCCCGCAAGTGGCGGCCGAAGTCGTTCGCCGAGCTTGCCGGACAGGGACATGTGGTTCAGGCGCTGACCAACGCGCTCTCCCGCGGCCGGCTGCACCACGCTTACCTCCTGACCGGAACCCGCGGCGTCGGCAAGACGACGATCGCGCGCATCCTCGCCAAGAGCCTCAATTGCCTGACCCACGGCGTCACCGCCACGCCGTGCGGGACCTGCGCCGCGTGCACGGACATCGACGCCGGCCGTTTTGTCGATCTGCTGGAGCTCGACGCGGCGTCCAACACCGGCATCGACAACATGCGCGAAATTCTCGACAACGCACGCTACGCGCCGACCGTGGGCCGCTACAAGGTCTACCTGATCGACGAGGTGCACATGCTGTCGAAAGCGGCGTTCAATTCGATGCTGAAGACGCTCGAAGAGCCGCCGGAGCACGTCAAATTCGTGCTCGCCACCACGGATCCGCAGAAGATTCCGGTCACGGTCCTGTCGCGCTGCCTGCAATTCAACCTGAAGCAACTGCCGCCGGCGCTGATCGAAGAGCGGCTCGCGACCATACTCGTTGCCGAGTCGATCGCCAACGACCGGCCGGCGCTGGCGCTGATCGCGCGCGCCGCGCAGGGCTCGATGCGCGATGCGCTGTCGCTGCTCGACCAGGCCATCGCCTATGGCGGCGGCGAAGTTCGCGAGCCGGCCGTGCGCGAAATGCTGGGGGCCGTCGACACCGAGCACGTCTATCGGATCGTCGACGCGCTGGCCGCCAACGACGGGCCGACGCTCCTCGCCGAGGCCGATGCGATCGCCGCGCGCAGCATCGCCTACGCCTCCGCGCTCGACGAGCTCGCGTCGCTCTTTCACCGGGTCGCGACGGCGCAAGCGGTGCCGGGTGCGGTGCAGGCCATGGCCGATGGCGAACGGGTTGCGGGCTATGCTGCCGGCCTCCTGCCAGAAGCCGTGCAGGTCGCGTATCAGATCTGCGTGCAGGGGCGCGCCGATCTCGCCCTCGCACCCGACGAGGCCACCGGGTTCACGATGACGTTGCTGCGGCTGCTTGCCTTCGACCCCGGCGGCAGCGCGACCGCTGGCATCGGCAGTGCCGAATCGCGCCAGCCCGCGGCAAAGGCGCGGCCGGAACCGGCGGCGACAACGGATTCAACGGCCGCCGCGCCTTTCGCCAGCGACGCGACGGCAGCCGATGCCGACATGCCACGGCCGGCACCCACGCGTTTGGAGGCCCCATCCGAAACCCCGGCCGCTGCCGGTGAGCCGGGACGGTCGCTGCCGACCGATCCCGCAGGGTGGCCGGCATTCGTGGCGAGCCTCAAGCTCTCCGGCATCGTCGGCCAGCTCGCCGCCCAGACCGAATTCGTGCGGTGCACCGGCCGCGAGCTCGTGCTCGGGGTCCCGGAAGCGCAGCGGCATCTGACCGACAACGCCTATGCCGACAAGCTCGAGGGCCGCGCTCGACAGCGCCACCGGCGTCAAGGTGCGGCTCTCGTTCGAGTTTGCCTCCAACGCCGACGCATCGCTTGCGGCGCAGGCGCGCCGCGAGCGTGCCGAACAAAAGGCGAGCGCGGAAGCGGCATTCCGCAATGAGCCATTCGTCCGCGACGTCGTCGCCCGGTTTGACGCGACCATCAAACCGGACTCGATCAAGCGCGTGTCCTAAATCCCGCCGAGCGCGCCCCAGCCGCCTTGCGCGGGGGCGCACATCGGCGGCATCACCAGGAGCACTCACCGATGATGAAAAACCAGCTCGCCGGCCTGATGAAGCAGGCCCAGCAAATGCAGGACAACCTCAAGAAAGCGCAGGAGGACCTCGCCCGCATCGAGGTCGAAGGGCAGGCCGGCGCCGGCATGGTGAAGGTGCTGATGACCTGCCGCCACGATGTGAAGCGGGTCACGATCGATCCATCGCTGCTGGGCGAGGACCGCGACATGCTGGAGGACTTGATCGCGGCCGCGATCAACGACGCGGTCCGGCGGGTCGAAACGACCACCCAGGAGAAGATGTCCGGGCTGACGATGGGGATGCCGATGCCGCCCGGGCTCAAGCTGCCGTTCTGAAGGTGCCTGGACCCCGCACAGGATGGACCGCCGCCGCGACCCGCGACCCCCGCCGGCCCAGGAGCCGCTCTCCGGGTTGGAAGAGCTTGCGCGGGCGCTGCGCTCCCTGCCGGGCGTGGGTCCGAAGGCCGCGCAGCGGATGGCGCTGCACCTGCTGCAGCACGACCGCGACGGCGCGCTGCGCCTTGCCCATGCGCTGGAACACGCGGCGCAGACGGTCCGCCACTGCGAGCGCTGCAATACGTTCACCGAGGACGCCCTGTGCGCGCTGTGCCGGTCCGCGAGACGCGACCCGTCGCTGCTGTGCGTGGTCGAGACGCCGGCCGACCTGCTGATGGTCGAGCAGACCAATGCCTACAGCGGCCTCTACTTCGTGCTGATGGGCCGCCTGTCGCCGCTGGACGGCATCGGCCCCAAGGAAATCCACCTCGAGCGGTTGATCAAGCGCGCGCTGGACGGCGAAGTGAAGGAGGTGGTGCTCGCGACCAATTTCACCAACGAAGGCGAAGCGACAGCGCACACCATCGGCGAACTGCTGGCGGCGCGCGGTCTCAAGGTGAGCCGGCTCGCGCGCGGCGTTCCGGTCGGCGGCGAACTCGAATACGTGGACAGCGGCACGCTGGCGCAGGCGTTGCGCGAGCGGCGGACGCTGTGATGGCTCGTCCGGGGGCGCCCGCGACTGGCGGTGGCCGGCCGACGCAGAACGTGCCCGATGGGCGGCGTGGGGACGTGGACGCGATCGAAGTGTCGGGTATACACTAGCAAAAACCGCAACGACGCCACGGAGAATGGGTCCGTCGGTGCCGCCGCAACGCAAAGGGGTCACAAAATCCAGCCATCCCCGGCTCGGCGCCTTGGCGCCATTTTCTTGGAGGAAGCATGACACGCAAATCGAACGCTCCGGCACTGCCGGAATCCCGCACCGCAACCGCAACCCGCCGCAAGTTCCTGAAGGCCGCGGCCGGCGTTGCCGCTGCCGGCAGCACGCTCGGCTTTCCGATGATCGCGAAAGGTCAGGCCAGCCCGATCTCGATGCGCTGGCAGAGCACCTGGCCGTCGAAGGACATCTTCCACGAGTTCGCGCTGGACTATGCGAAAAAGGTCAACGACATGACCGGCGGCGAGCTCAAGATCGAGGTGCTGCCCGCGGGCGCCGTGGTGCCGGCTTTCGGCCTGCATCGACGCGGTGTCGAAGGGGACGCTCGACGGCGGCCACGGCGTGCTCGTCTACCACTATGGCAAGCAGAACGCACTGGCGCTCTGGGGATCGGGGCCGGCCTTCGGCATGGACGGCCAAACGCTGCTGTCGTGGCACAAGTACGGCGGCGGCAAGGAATTGTTGAACAAGCTCTACGCGTCGATCGGCTTGAACGTCGTTTCATTCCCTTACGGGCCGCACCCGACGCAGCCGCTGGGCTGGTTCAAGAAGCCGATCACCAAGGTCGACGACTTCAAAGGCATGAAATACCGCACGGTCGGCATCTCGATCGACCTGTTCACCGGCATGGGCGCCGCGGTGAACGCGCTGCCCGGCGGCGAGATCATCCCGGCGATGGATCGCGGCCTGCTGGATGGGGCCGAGTTCAACAACGCGTCGTCGGACCGCCTGCTCGGCTTTCCCGACGTCTCCAAGGTGTGCATGCTGCAGAGCTTCCACCAGAACGCGGAGCAGTTCGAGATCACGTTCAACAAGACCAAGTACGATGCGCTGCCGGAGAAAATGAGGGCGATCATCGCCAACGCCGTCGAGGCGGCCTCCGCCGACATGACCTGGAAGGCCATCGACCGGTACTCGAAGGACTACGTCGAGCTGCAGACCAAGGACCACGTCAAGTTCTACAAGACGCCGGATTCGATCCTGCAAAAGCAGCTCGAGATCTTCGACACGGTCATGGACAAGCGGAAGGACAACCCGCTCTTCGTCGAGATCATCGCGTCGCAGAAGGCGTTCGCCGAGCGCGCGGTGCGCTGGGACTTCGACACCTACGTGAACCGGCGCATGGCGTACAACTATTACTTCGGCGCCAAGCCGGCCGCGAAGAAGGCCTAGCGGAGACGCTGGGGAGGAATGACCAGCCACCCAGCCATCCGGTGCGAGCCGGGTGGCTGTTTTCTTGCCGCGCGGGGCGAGCGGGATAGTGGCCGCGTGACCCGCGACCTTGGATTCGGACCGTCATGCAAAAACTGCTGCTGTTCGTCGACAAGGTGAGCACCTTCGTCGGCCAGACGTTCTCCTGGCTGATCGTGGGTCTCACGCTGCTCATCACCTGGGAAGTGTACTCGCGCTACGCGCTCGACCACCCGCATGCGTGGGCGTTCGACGTGATGATCATGATGTACGGGACGCTGTTCATGATGGCCGGCGCCTACACGCTCGCCAAGAACAGCCACGTGCGCGGCGACGTTCTGTACGGCTTCTTCCCGCCGCGGGTGCAGGCGGGCCTCGACCTCACGCTGTACTTCCTGTTCTTCATCCCCGGCATCGTCGCGTTCGTCTGGGCCGGGCTACACCTACGCCGGCGAGTCCTGGGCGATCAACGAGCATTCGAACATCACGTCCGAGGGCCCGCCGATCTACCCGTTCAAGACCGTCATTCCGGTGGCCGGGGCGCTGATCCTGGTGCAGGGCATCGTCGAGATCATCCGCTGCATCATCTGCCTGAAGCAGGGTCAACTGGCCGTCCCGCGAGGAGGATGTGCAGGAAGTGGACGTCGACAAGCTGAAGGAGATGGTCCACGTCAAGGACGAGGACATCGCGAAGCTCGACAAGTTCGTGGTCGAGCAGGAACACGGTGAGGCCCGCCCATGAGGAAGGAAGTCTGGTTCGGGCTTTCGATCATGGCCTTCGTCGTGATCCTGGTGTTCGCGTTGATGCCGGCCCCGTCGCAGATGACCAATGGCCACCTGGGCCTGCTGATGCTCGCGATGATCGTCGTGGGCATCATGCTCGGGCTTCCCCACGGCCTTCACGCTGATGGGCATGGGCGTGATCTTCGGCTGGCTTGCCTATCGGAGCGTCGACCCGGCGACCGCGGTGCCGCGGGTGCTCGACCTCTTCGTGCAACGCACCTACGGCGTGATGTCGAACGACGTGCTGATCGCGATTCCGCTGTTCCTGTTCATGGGCTATCTCGTCGAGCGGGCGCAGTTGATCGACCGGTTGTTCCGGAGCCTGCATCTCGCCACCGCGCGCATTCCCGGGGCGCTCGCGGTGGCGACGATCGTCACCTGCGCCATCTTCGCGACCGCGACCGGCATCGTCGGCGCGGTCGTCACGCTGATGGGCCTGCTCGCGTTTCCGGCGATGCTCAAGGCCGGCTACAACACCAAGGTGGCGGCCGGCGCCATCACGGCGGGAGGCTGCCTCGGCATCCTGATCCCGCCGTCGGTGATGCTGATCGTCTATGGAGCGGTCGCGGGCGTGTCGGTCGTCCAACTCTACGCCGGCGCCTTCCTGCCCGGCATCATGCTCGCCTCGCTCTACATCGGTTACGTCATCGTCCTCGCCGCATGGAAGCCGCACCTCATGCCGCCGCTCGCCGAGAGCGAGCGGCGCGTGGAGCTTCCGCCCTGGGGACGCGCGCTGGCGCGCAATGGCAGCAACGCGTTGACCGGACTGTTCCGCGGGCTCGGCGATGGCGCTGGCATCGGGGGTTGCGAAACGCACGGTGCTCGGGCAACTGTTCGTCACGCTGATTCCGGCGCTGTTCATTGCCGCACTGCTCGGCGTCACCTATCGGATGGCGACCGCGCCGGAGGTCGAGGCCAGCACGGCAGGGCTGATCCAGGCCGGAGGCCTCGTCGCGGCGCCCGAGCAGGAGAGGGAGTTGTCGTCGGGCCTGATCGGCGGCGCGGAACCGGAGGAAAAGGAAACGGGCGCCAAGGAATCCGCGGCTGAAGGCGAGAAGGACGCCGCGCCGGCCGAGGCGAGGCCGAGAAGGGCGCGAAGGAATCGCCGGTCGCGGCGCAGCCGTCGAAAAGAAATCCGGCGCCGCCGTCACCGATGAGCAGGCGCGGCTGCCGGTGCCCCTGTGGCTATGGATCACGTTCGGCGTCAGCATCGTTTTCATCGCCATTCTCTACTGGCTCTGGAACTGGGAGCGGCTCGAAGTATTCAAGATGCTGCTGAGCTCGTTCTTTCCGCTGGGTCTGCTGATCCTGGCCGTGCTGGGCTCGATCGTGTTCGGGCTCGCCACGCCCTCCGAGGCCGCGGCGGTCGGCGGATTCGGCGGCTTCGTGCTCGCGGGGATCTATCGCTTCATCGGTAACTGGCGGGAGACGCGAGGCGCGGGCCGCGGCGGCGTCGTCTGGAAGACGACGAAGGAGCTCGGGACCATCGTCAAGGAGTCGTCCTTTCTGACCGCCAAGACGAGCGCGATGGTCTGCTGGCTATTTGTGGGCTCCGGCATCTTCTCGGCGTCGTTCGCATTGCTCGGGGGCCAGGAGGTCGTCGAGAAATGGGTGCTTTCGATGGACATGACCCCGGTGCAGTTCATGATCCTGGCGCAGATCATCATCTTCCTGCTCGGCTGGCCGCTCGAGTGGACGGAGATCATCATCATCTTCATGCCGATCTTCATCCCGCTGTTGCCGCATTTCCACATCGATCCGCTGTTCTTCGGCTTGCTGGTCGCGCTCAATCTGCAGACCGCGTTCCTGTCGCCACCGGTGGCGATGGCCGCGTTCTATCTCAAGGGCGTGTCTCCGCCGCACGTGACGTTGAACGCCATCTTCGCCGGAATGATGCCGTTCATGGGGATCCAGGTGATCGCGCTGATCCTGCTCTACGTGTTCCCGGGCATCGGTTTGTGGCTGCCGCATATCCTCTACAAGTAGCTGCGTTACGCCCGGCGCGGCGCGCGCAGGGAGACGGCATGCCGCGCGACGCCTGGGGCAGTTGCGTACTACAGCGCGTCCGGAGTAACCTGACTGCTGGCTCTTGTGGACGCGCGGCAAGGAGGCGGCATGCTGGTCAGTGAGATCCTGCGCATCAAGGGCAACGTCCTGTACACGACGGCCCCGCACGCGCCGATCATCGACGCGGTGCGGGTCATGGCCCAGCACGACATCGGCTCGCTGGTCGTGATGGATCATGGGCGCATGACCGGGATTGTGACGTTCGCGGAAGTGCTGGTAGCGCTGGCCGAGCGTGACGGCGCGCTCGGCGACATGCGCATCAGCGCGATTGCCGAGACCAGTCCGCTCACCGCGACGCCGGGCGTCGACGTCATGGAATTGCGGCGGATGATGCTGGAGCGCCACGCGCGCTACGTGCCGGTGATGGACGGCAGCACGTTGCTGGGCGTCATTTCGTTTCACGACGTCGCCAAGGCGGTGTACGAAGACCAGAGCTTCGAAAACCGCATGCTCAAGAGCTATATCAGCGACGAGCGGGCGTAGGCGCCGCGGAACCCGCGCCGCGAACGCGTCATTCGGCCTGCAGCACGTACATCGCGGGGCGCTTCGCGTAGGCGCCCGCGTCGCGATCGCGCCACGCCCGGATTGCCCGCGACTCGACCGTTTCGGTGGCGGTGGTGAGATCGGCGGCGACACACAGCCGCGTTCCCGGCTTGCACGTGGCGACCAGCGCGCCGATCAGCGCCGGATTGCGATAAGGCGTTTCGATGAACAGCTGGGCCGTGCCCTGCTGGTGCGAGGCGGCTTCGAGCCTGCGGATCGCGTCGTGCCGCGCGTCCGCCTTCACCGGCAGATAGCCGTGGAACACAAAGCCCTGGCCGTTCATGCCGGAGGCCATCAGCGCGAGCAGGATCGCCGACGGACCGACCAGCGGCACGACCGGGACGCCTTCGCGATGCGCCGCCGCGACCAGCAGGGCGCCCGGATCGGCGATGCCCGGGCATCCCGCGTCGGAGAGCATGCCGAGGTCGTTGCCGGCGCGTGCGGGTCGCAACAGCTCGGCGCAACGTTCCGGCGTCGGCCGAGTCGCCGATTTCCGCGATGTCGAGTTGCTGCAGCGGGCCCGCGGTGCCCAGCATTTTCAGGAACTGCCGCGCCGGCTTGGCGTTCTCGACGACGAAATGCGCAAGGCGTCGCGCGATCGCGATGGTCCGCGCGGGCAGCACGTCCGCCGGGCGGGACGATCCCCAGCAAATTGGGGACGAGGTAGAGACGGCCGGCGGCCGCCGCGCGCGGGCCGGGAGGCACGGTGGTCATTGGGCCCTGTCAGGCAGGTGGCGTCAGGACGGCCACGCCGGCCGCGCGCAGCATGTCGGTGAGCCGGATCAGCGGCAAGCCGATGAGCGCGGTGGGATCATCGCTTTCGATGCGCACGAACAAGGCGATGCCGAGCGCGTCGGACTTGACCGACGCGGCGCAGTCGTATGGCTGGTCGCGGAGGAGGTAGGTTTCGATCTCGGCCCGCGCGAGCTCGCGGAACGTGCTGCGAACGTCCACCATCGCCGTCTGGCAGGTGCCGCTCGCGGCGTCGAGGAGCGCGAGCCCGGTGTGGAAGACGACGGTCTTGCCCGACAACGCGGTGAGCTGCGCCACCGCATCGCGCGTGGTCGAAGGGCTTGCCGACTGCTTCACCGTCGCAGTCGGCGACCTGGTCCGAGCCGATGACGAGCGCGTCCGGGATACTGCACGGCGACGCTGCGGGCCTTGGCCTCGGCGAGCCGCAGCGCCGTCGCCGACGGGACTTCACCCGGCAGCGCGGTCTCGTCGGTCGATGGGGATGCCACGACGAACGGCAGTCCGAGCTGGTCAGGAGCGCGCGCCGGTAGCGCGACGTCGAGGCCAGCACCAGCGGCCGCTTGTCGGGCGCCGGGAGGGCAGCCGAGGGAACTGGATTGTGTGTTGTTTTTGTGGACATTTTTTGACAAGACCGTGGTCCCGCGTTATTATCCAACGTTTTTGATCGACAGGCCCGGCGGCGGCTCGAAAGCGTTGTTTTGCCGCCGACCGCGGGAACGATCGAGGCCGGGGTGCGGGCCGCGCCGTAGGCGTCCGGGTGGCGGAAAACGGGCAACGTGTCGTCCAATGAAAGCTCAGGGCCACTTCGACGGATTTGGCGTTGCCGC
The DNA here is from genome assembly GCA_963810845.1 of uncultured beta proteobacterium. Classification (GTDB taxonomy): domain Bacteria; phylum Pseudomonadota; class Gammaproteobacteria; order Burkholderiales; family Casimicrobiaceae; genus CAIWHR01. The sequence continues at coordinate 65,293 of CAWEOX010000035.1, forward strand.
GCAACGGGCGATCATTGCCGGTCACGTTGACGCGGCCGCGTTGCCGCGCGTGGCCGACCTGCTGGCGGAGGGGGCCGGCGACGCCGACATCGGCTATCGGATCGCAGGCACTGCCGACGCCGGCGGACGTCCGGCGCTCGAAGTGTCGCTATCGGGCGCGCTGCCGCTGACGTGCCAGCGCTGCCTCCAGCCGTTCCGATGGCCGGTGGAACAGACGACGCTCCTGCTCCTGGCACGCGATGAACGGGAGCTCGCACGGATCGATGACGAGATTCACGAACACGAGGCGGTGCTGGCCGCTGCGCCGCTCGATGTCGTGGCCCTCGTCGAGGATGAATTGCTGCTGACGCTGCCGTTCGTTCCGCGATGCCCGGAGGCCGATTGCCCGGCAGCGCGGGAGGGGCGGACCGGCGCGGCGGGCGCGGCTCCCGGCCCGCATCCGCGTTCGGGGTGCTGGCAGAGTTGAAGGCGGCTCCCGAAAAGTAGACGCCGCGGTGGATCGAAGGCACAAGCAGTACCCACGATAGGAGAAATTCATGGCAGTCCAGCAGAACAAGAAGTCCCCATCGAAGCGCGGCATGCACCGCGCGCATGCTCGTTGGCGGCCCCGGCGCTCGCCGTCGAGCCCGTCACCGGCGAAACGCACCGGCGCCACCACATCAGCCCGACCGGTTATTACCGCGGCAAGCAGGTCGTCAAGAGCAAGGCCGAGGAGTAAGCCGCGGGCGGTTGGCGGATCAGGCGGCACGGCGCATGCCTGTAACAGTCGCCGTCGACGCGATGGGGGGTGATCATGGCCCCTCGGTCACGCTGGCCGCGGCGCTGACGTTCCTCGAATGCACCCCCGACGCGCGGGTGATCGCCGTCGGTCAGGAAGCGCCGCTGCGGGCCGCGCTCGGCAAGCTGCGTTCGACGGCAATGGATCGGCTCACGCTACACGTTGCAGCCGAAGTCGTCGAAATGGACGAGCCGCCGGCGCTGGCGCTGCGCGGCAAGAAAGACTCGTCGATGCGCGTGGCCGTCAACCTGGTCAAGGACGGCACCGCCCAGGCCTGCGTGTCGGCCGGCAATACCGGCGCGCTGATGGCCATCTCGCGCTTCGTGCTGAAGATGCTGCCCGGTGTCGACCGGCCGGCCATCGCCGGCGTGCTGCCGACCAAGAAAGGGGTGACCACGGTGCTCGACCTCGGCGCCAACGTCAATTGCACGCCGGCGCAGCTCGTCCAGTTCGCGGTGATGGGCGTCGCGCTGGTGGCCGCCGTGGATGGCATCGAACGGCCGACGGTGGGTCTGCTCAACATCGGCGAGGAGGACATCAAGGGCAACGACATGGTCAAGGAGACCGCGGAGCTCCTCAAGGGCTGCGGCCTCAACTTCCACGGCAATGTCGAGGGCACCGACATCTTCAAGGGCACCACCGACGTCGTGGTCTGCGACGGCTTCGTCGGCAACGTCGCGCTGAAGACCTCGGAAGGCCTCGCGCAGATGCTCTACGAGTTCCTCCGCGCGGAGTTCACGCGCACGCCGCTGACCAAGCTCGCGGCATTGCTGGCGTATCCCGTCCTGCAGGCGTTCAAGCGGCGCATCGATCCCCGCCGGCACAACGGCGCGACGCTGATCGGGCTGAAAGGCATCGTCGTCAAGAGCCACGGCAGCGCCGACAAGCTCGCGTTCGAGTCCGCGCTGTACCGGGCCTATGCCGAGGTCGTCAACGGCGTGCTGGACAAGATCGCGCAGCGGATGGCGGCGATGCCCGTGCCGGCGGAGGCCGCCGCGCGTCCGGCGATGGGCGCCGTCGCGGGAGTCGCCGATGCCTAGCCGGATCGCGGGAACGGGCGGCTACCTGCCGGCCCGGATTCTCACCAATGCCGACCTCGCGCAGCGGATCGACACCAGCGACGAATGGATCGTCCACCGCACCGGCATTCGTGCGCGGCACGTCGCGGCGGACGACGAGCAGACGTCCGATCTGGCGCTCGCCGCCGCGCGGCCCGCGTTGGCGGCGGCCGGCGTCGAAGCGTCCGATGTCGACCTGATCGTCGTCGCGACGACGACCCCCGACATGATCTTTCCGTCGACCGCGTGCATCCTGCAGGACAAGCTTGGCGCGACCGGCGGCCCCGCCTTCGACGTGCAGGCGGTGTGCTCCGGCTTCATCTATGGGCTGACGCTGGCCGACAAGATGGTCGCCTCCGGAATGGTGAAGAATGCGCTGGTCGTCGGCGCCGAGATCTATTCGCGGATTCTCGACTGGAACGATCGCGGCACTTGCGTCCTCTTTGGCGACGGTGCCGGCGCCGTGGTGCTGCTGCCGAGTGCGACGCCAGGCATCCTGTCGGCGCACCTGCATGCCGACGGCAGCCACCGCCGGATCCTCGAGGTTCCGGGGCAGATCGCCAACGGCGCCGTGACCGGCAAGCCGTACGTGACGATGGACGGTCACGCGGTGTTCAAGTTCGCGGTGAAGGTGTTGGCCGAGGTGGCGCAGGAAGCGCTGACCGCGAACGGGATGACGAGCGCGGCGATCGACTGGATGATCCCGCACCAGGCCAATATCCGCATCATGGACGCGACGGCGAAGAAGCTCGGCATGCCGCATTCGAAGCTCATCGTGACGCTCGATCGCCACGGCAACACGTCGGCGGCGTCGATTCCGCTCGCGCTCGATGTCGCGGTGCGCGACGGCCGGATCCAACCGGGACAGCACGTGATGCTGGCGGGCGTGGGCGGCGGGTTCACGTGGGGATCGGTCTTCTTCCGCTGGTGAGAGCGCGCTGATGAAATTCGCATTCGTGTTTCCCGGGCAGGGCTCGCAGTCGGTCGGCATGCTCGCCGACTACGCTTCGCATCCGAATCGTCCGGGCAACGGTCGACGAGGCTTCCGCCGTGCTCGGGCAGGATCTCTGGACGCTGGTCGAGGAGGGCCCGCCCGAGGCGCTCAACCAGACCGTCAACACTCAGCCGGTGATGCTCGCGGCGGGGGTGGCCGTGTGGCGGGCATGGCTCGCCGCCGGCGGCCCGCGGCCGGCGGCGGTCGCGGGCCACAGTCTTGGCGAATACACGGCGCTCGTCGCGGCCGGGGCGCTCACCTTCGGCGATGCCCTGCCGCTGGTGCGATTCCGGGCGCAGGCGATGCAGGAGGCGGTGCCGGCGGGTGTCGGCGCGATGGCCGCGATTCTCGGGCTCGACGATGCCGGCGTGGCGGCGGCGTGCGCCGAAGCCGCGCAAGGCCAGATGGTCGAGCCGGTCAACTACAACGCGCCGAGCCAGGTCGTGATCGCGGGGCACCGCGAGGCCGTGGAGCGCGCGGTGACCGCGAGCAAGGCGCGCGGGGCCAAGCGCGCCGTGCTGTTGCCGGTGTCGGCGCCGTTTCACAGTTCGTTGCTGAAGCCGGCGGCGGCGCGCCTCGCCGCGCGGCTCGCCGACGTGCCTATCGCGGCGCCGACGCTGCCGGTATTGCACAACGTCGACGTGCGGGAAAAGCCGGCAGCGCAGGACATCCGCGCGGCGCTGGCGCAGCAGGCCGCGAGCCCGGTGCGCTGGGTGGAGACGATCCAGGCGCTCGCGGCGCGGGGCGTCACGCACGTCGTCGAATGCGGGCCCGGCAAGGTGCTCGCCGGCCTCAACAAGAGGATCGTCGCCGATCTCGCGTCATTTGCCCTGACGGACAGCGCCGCGATCGATGCGACGCTCGCCGAGATCGGCAGCGCCGCACGCTGACGTCGCCGCGCCACAACCTTCTTCGGAGCGAGACATGGCGGATGCGACGCTGGCAGGGCAGGTTGCGCTGGTCACCGGAGCGACGCGCGGGATCGGCCGGGCGATCGCCGTCGCGCTGGCGCAGGACGGCGCCACCGTCATCGGGACCGCGACGACCGGCGACGGCGCGGCCGGGATCGCCGGCTACCTGAACGACGGCGGCCATCGCGGCACCGGTCTGCCGCTGGACGTGACCGATGCCGCGGCCGTCGGCGCCGCGCTCGCCGACATCGAAGCCCGCTTCGGCGCGGTCACCATTCTCGTCAACAACGCGGGCATCACCCGCGACAACCTGCTGCTGCGCATGAAGGACGACGAGTGGGACGCGATCATGGCGACCAATCTCAAGCCCGCGTACCGGCTCGCCAAGGCCGTGCTGCGCGGGATGATGAAAGCGCGCCACGGACGCATCATCCAGATCGGATCGGTGGTGGGCTCGAGCGGCAATGCGGGCCAGGCGAACTATGCGGCGGCCAAGGCCGGCCTCATCGGATTCACCAAGTCGCTGGCGCAGGAAGTGGGCAGCCGCAACATCACCGTCAACTGCGTGGCGCCGGGGTTCGTCGATACGGACATGACGCGCGGGTTGCCCGAGGCGCAGCGCGACAAGCTGCTGCAGCAGATCCCGCTCGGCCGCCTTGGCGCGCCGGAGGACATCGCCCATGCCGTCGCGTTCCTGGCCTCGGCCAAGGCCGCGTACATCACCGGCGCGACGCTGCACGTCAACGGCGGGATGTACATGGCGTAATGGGATGCGACGGCACGCATTCGGGGCCATTCTGGTAAAATCGCACGGTTTTGAATCGGACATTCCCGCATCGGGGAGGAGAAGCATGGAAAACATTGAGCAGCGCGTGAGAAAGATCGTCGCCGAGCAACTCGGCGTCAACGAAGCGGAAATCAAGAACGAATCCTCGTTCGTCGATGATCTTGGCGCCGACTCGCTCGACACCGTCGAACTCGTGATGGCGCTCGAAGAAGAATTCGAAACCGAGATCCCGGACGACGAAGCGGAAAAGATCACCACCGTTCAGCAGGCGATCGACTACATCGGCTCCCACGTCAAGAAGTGAGTCGCCGCAGGCCGGCCGGCGCTGACCGGCCGATCTGTCGCGCGCGGCGCGCCGCGGCCCCGCCGCACGACGCGGGCACCGTCGCGGCGGCCGTCGCCGTCATCCTCCTCCCCACTTGAGATCGCCATGACCCGACGCCGCGTCGTCGTCACCGGAATGGGCATTGTCTCGCCCGTGGGCATCGGTCTCGCGGTGGCCTGGGACGCGATCCTGGCGGCCCGCTCCGGCGTCGGGCCGATCACCCGCTTCGACGCATCCACGTTTCCGTCGCGGATCGCGGCCGAGGTCAAGGATTTCGACGTCGGCAAGTACCTGTCCGCCAAGGAGGCGCGCCGCTACGACGCCTTCACCCATTACGGGCTGGTGGCGACGATGGAGGCGGTCGCCGACGCCGGGCTCGCCGACTATGCCGGCGACAAGGAACGGGTCGGCGTCTGCATCGGATCGGGCATCGGCGGGCTGCCGATGATCGAGGAGACCAAGGAGCACTATCTCCAGGGCGGCCTGCGCAAGATCTCGCCGTTCTTCGTGCCGGGATCGATCATCAACATGCTGTCGGGCCTGGTGTCGATCCACTACGGCTACCAGGGCCCGAATCTCGCGCTCGTGAGCGCCTGCTCGACGGCGAATCACAGCCTCGGCGAAGCCGCCCGCCTGATCGAATACGGCGACGCCGACGTGATGGTCGCCGGCGGCGCCGAAGGGACGGTGAGCCCGCTCGGCGTCGGCGGCTTCTGCGCCGCGCGCGCGCTGTCGACGCGCAACGACGATCCCGCAACCGCCAGCCGGCCCTGGGACATCGGCCGCGACGGCTTCGTCCTGGGCGAGGGCGCCGGCGTGCTGGTGCTCGAGGAGCACGAGCATGCGAAGGCGCGCGGCGCGCGAATCTACTGCGAGCTCGCGGGCTACGGGATGAGCGCGGACGCCTATCACATCACCGCGCCGCCCGAGGATGGCCACGGTGCGGCGCGCAGCATGGCGAACGCGCTCAAGAATGCGCGCATGAACCTGGACGAGATCGACTACATCAACGCGCACGGGACGTCGACGCCGCTCGGCGACATCGCCGAATGCGTCGGCCTCCGGCGCTGCTTCGGTGCCCACGCGGACAAGCTCGCGGTGTCGTCGACCAAGTCGATGACCGGTCACCTGCTGGGCGCCGCCGGCGGGCATCGAAGCGGTGTTCTCGGTGCTCGCGATCCGCGATCAGGTGGCGCCGCCGACGGCGAACCTCGTCGACCGCGACCCGAAGTGCGACCTCGACTTCGTCCCGCTCACGGCCCGTCCGATGAACATCCGCGCCGCGATGTCGAACTCGTTCGGTTTCGGCGGCACCAACGCCACGCTCGTGTTCCGCGCGCTGTGATGCGGCACCCCTCGCAATGCTCACCCGCAATCACGAATTCTAAATGGCCCTGATCGTTCAGAAATACGGCGGCACGTCGGTCGGCACCACCGACCGCATCAAGAACGTGGCGCGGCGCGTGGCCCGCTTTCATCGCGAAGGTCACCGGCTCGTGGTCGTCGTGTCGGCGATGGCCGGCGAGACCAACCGCCTGCTCGCGCTCGCGAAGGAGCTCTCGCCCAACCCCAATCCACGCGAGCTCGACGTCGTCGCCGCGACCGGCGAGCAGGTCACGATCGGGCTGCTCGCGATCGCGCTCGAGGAGATGGGCTACAAGGCCAAGAGCTACACCGGCGGGCAGGTGCGCATCCTGACCGACAACGCCTTCACCAAGGCGCGCATCCTCAGCATCGACGAGGAGAACATGCGCGCCGACCTCGATGCCGGGAACATCGTCATCGTCGCCGGCTTCCAGGGCGTCGATGCCGAGGAGAACATCACCACGCTCGGGCGCGGCGGTTCGGATACGTCCGGCGTGGCACTGGCCGCCGCGCTCAAGGCCGACGAATGCCAGATCTACACCGATGTCGACGGCGTCTACACGACCGATCCGCGGATCGTGCCCGAAGCGCGCCGGCTCGACACCGTCACCTTCGAGGAAATGCTCGAGATGGCAAGCCTGGGCTCGAAGGTGCTGCAGATCCGGTCGGTGGAGTTCGCCGGCAAATACCAGGTCAAGCTGCGCGTGCTGTCCTCGCTCGAGGACCCGATGGTGACGTCGCACGGCACGCTGATCACGTTCGAGGAAGACCAAAGCATGGAACAGGCGATCATCTCCGGCATTGCATTCACGCGCGACGAAGCCAAGATCTCGGTGATGGGGGTCGAGGACAAGCCGGGCATCGCCTACGCGATCCTGGGGCCGGTCGCGGCCGCAAACATCGACGTCGACATGATCGTGCAGAACATCGGCGCGTCCGGCCACACCGACTTCTCGTTCACCGTGAATCGCGCCGAGTATCAGAAGGCGCTCGACGTGCTGGCCCGCGAGCGGGGCAAGGTCTTCAAGGCGCGCGAGATCATCGGCGACAACCACATCTGCAAGGTGTCGGTGGTCGGCATCGGCATGCGGTCGCACGTCGGGCTGGCGAGCAAGATGTTCAAGACACTCGCCGACGAGGGGATCAACATCCAGATGATCTCGACCTCCGAAATCAAGATCTCGGTGGTGATCGACGAGAAGTACCTCGAGCTCGCGGTGCGCGTGCTGCACAAGGCGTTCGGCCTCGACAAGCCGCCGGCCACCGCGGCGTGACCGGTCTAACGTGCGGTTTTTTCAAGGATTTTAGAAACGAATCGTTTGACCCGGCGAAGTCTCAGCCGGTACAATCGGTTGTTTCACGGAGACGTGGCCGAGAGGTCGAAGGCACTCCCCTGCTAAGGGAGCATGCGGTCAAAAACTGCATCAAGGGTTCGAATCCCTTCGTCTCCGCCAAGACCCGTTTCACCCCGCTACCCTCATTGCGCGAGGCCCGCCCGGATGCGGAGACGTACGACGGGCCGCCCTTCCACGCGTGATGACGTGTGCGAATCCCGAAGACAGCGACGCCGCGAGCTCGGGCGCGATCGGAGGATGGCACCGCCGGCTGCGGCCAGAGTCAGTCGGTTGCGCATCGCAATGTTGGCGCTCATGGCCCTCGTCGCCGGCGCCCCCGGCACGACGTTGTTGCTCGCACTTGTGACCGGCTAACGTCGATTCCAAGATCGCGCAGGAGCGATTCAATCCGACCAGGGTGGGTCAGTCGCACGTCCGTGGAACGTGCGTGCGCCATGCATTGATCTGGCCCGCTGGTGCTGTCGGAACGACAACGGCGTGCCGATAGCGAACTGCCCGCCGGCGACCGCTAGTACCAGTCTATTTTTTTCCGCCGGTCTTTGCCGGAACGGCGGGGAGGCTTGTCCGCATCGAAGCGCAAACCCGCCGCTCGTCGCTCGTGGCCTGAGCGTCGATCGTCTTTTCGGCGATCAACAAGCTTGATGTAGCGGCATTGGCACTGGTGCGGATTAGGGCAATCTGGCAATGGTAGCGACGGCTTTTCCGTGAGGGGGAACTCCTTCCCCAGGAATTCCTGAATTTGCGCACAGGCCCGCTCCCCAGGCGGCGCAGATATCCGCACCCCCCAATATTCGGCTGTATCCCCAGCCTTGCTCTTGACGATCGGATTGCGCGCTGGTGTTGGCGAGCGGCGATAGGCCCACAGGCCCAGCAAAGCGGCCGCGATGGCGATGAAAACGACGAGAATTGTCCATCCACCCATTTCGCCCCTTCAGCCGAATGTGCTGACGCTGTTCGCAGCACGGAAGGCCTGTATTAGCCGCGGATCACGCTGGCGCGTCCGGCGCTAGGCCACCAACATCACGACGGCGGGAACTACCGCCAGAATCGCGAGCGATTCGAGGGCGAGCGGCAATCCGTTGCGCGCGGCCTGAATCGTCGCGTAGTCGCTAACGCGGATGTATGGCGCAATCTTGAATCTGCGTGGAATATCGAAGCGCACGCGGCAGTTTAGATGTTGCGGACGCGCCAGGCAAAGGATGAGGTTACGATGCTGTGCAGGATGACCGCGGCGCGCGGCGCCGACTACGAATGCGAAAAGCCCGCGTTCCGGCGGATTACCGCGCAACTAATGATTTTCAGGCAACGACATGAGTAGTATACAGCTTCCCTAATATGGAAAGTCTCGGTGACGGACCGATTGCCAGCGTCTCGCGCGCAGACGCAGCGTGTTGGTCAACGCCTTGAGCAGCGGCGTGTTGCCAATTGGCGTCAACCGTGCGCGGCGGGCGACGCACTGTTCCGGCCGTCGAACACCTCCCGCTGATTGCATCGAGGCGGTGCGGGAGGCCACGATAAGTATGGCGCGCCGGAGCTGTTGAGGGCCTGAGTCCTGGCACTTCACGGCGCTACGGGCGCGCCATCTGATCGGGACGCAAAGGCTGTGGGCGACAACTGTTCGTCGAGCGGCTGTGGAAGACGATCAAGTGCGAGCATGTCTATCTGCCCGACTGCGCCATTGGATGCCAGGACGTTGCCGGCAAGACACCGCCTACCTCGATTTCTATAATCGCCGGCGCCCGCATTCGTCCCTTGACGGACAGACCCAGGATACCGTGTACTTCCGTTCACTGCCGCAACAACTGGCGGCTTAACCCGCAGGGCTACCACTTAAGAATCCGAAAAGGTGTCCAACTGCGTGGGACCACCTTCACTGACCTGAGGGCGCGCGCCACCGGACAGATTCGGTGGCGCGCCCGCTCGGCGCGGCGGTCACCAGCGTTCCCGGTCCGCGCGGGTGGTCTTGCGCGCGCCGCGTGCGGCGCTATCATGGGACGCATCAGGCCGTCCCTTTCCGAGGTTACGATGGTAAAGCCCGACCGCCTCCCCGCGCAGCACGAGGGCCGAATGGCCGCCCTGCGCGTGACATTCGCCTATCGCGGCCACGACATCGCGGTCGCGAGCACACGGAAGGTGCGGATGATCGTGCCGCGCCCGGCATCCCCGCCGCCCGAGAAGGGACAGTCGGGGTACTGGCTCGAGGTGCGGGCCGCCGACGGGAAATTGCTGTTCCATCGCGTGCTGCACAGCCCGATTCGCGCCGATGTCGAAATCTTTTCGCAAGAGGAAGGGCAGTCGATCACGCGCGTCCCCGTCGCGGAGCCGCACGGCGAATTCGAGGCATTGGTACCGGATTTGCCTGAGGCTTCCTCGCTGGCGCTATACGGACCGCCGCCGGACCCGCAATTGCAGGCGGCTCCGGCGCGTGAACTCGTGCGCGTCGGCTTCGACGAATTGCGCAAGCGGCCGCCGGACACGCCGGCGCCAGGGCAAGGGGGCTCGAACAGGTACCGGAGCTAGCGATGAGCATCGCCGACGGCTCGCTCGCCGGGACGACACGCGTTGTCGATCACGGCCCCGACGCGCTGCGCTACAACCTCGTGGTACTCGGCGATGGCTATCGCACCAGCGAAATGGCGAAATACCACGCCGACGTCCAGAACTTCGTCGCGGCGCTGCACGCCACGGCGCCATTCGGCGACCTCTGGTGCGGCATCAACATCCATCGTGTGGACGTCGTCTCGACCGATAGCGGCGCCGACGATCCGGCGACCTGCAGCGACGGCAGCGCGGGCACCGGCACGGCGCCGAAGACGTATTTCGACTCGACGTTCTGCAGCGGCGGCATCCGCCGACTGTTGACCTGCGACAGTGCCAGCGCCAGGAATGTCGCGCTGTCCGAAGTGCCGGAAGCGCACATGACGATGGTGATCGTCAATTCCGCCCAATACGGCGGATCGGGCGGCACGGTCGCCACGTTTTCGACCCACCCGAATGCCGCCGAAATCGCGCTGCACGAGATGGGGCACACCGCCTTCGGCTTCGCCGACGAGTACGAATACTACGCGGGCTGCGGCACCGGCGAGACCGGGCACGATCAATACCCGGGGGGCGAGCCGGTGGAACCGAACGTCACCGTCAACGCCGACCCGAACACGATCAAATGGCGCTCCGTATTGTCGTCGTCGGTCGAAGCCTTGCCGACGACGGTCAATGCCAATTGCGCGCAATGCGATCCGCAGACCAATCCGAAATCCGCGAGTCACGTCGGCGCGTATTCGGGTGCCCGCTATTACCACTGCGGCGCGTATCGTCCGAGCTACAACTGCCGCATGCGCGCGCTCAACAATCCCTTTTGCGCCGTCTGCCAGAAGGCGATACGCGATACGCTGGCGCCGTTCCTGCCCGCCGCATACCAGGGCCTGTGGTGGAACGCGCCCGCAGGGTCGGAGTCGGGCTGGGGCATCGGTATCGCGCATCAGGAGGACGTGATCTTCGCGGCGTGGTTCACCTACAACGCGGCAGGCAATCCGTGGTGGCTCGTGATGACGGCCGTCAAAGGGACGGGTAACGACTATTCGGGAACGCTGTACGAAACCCGCGGTCCCGCCTTCAACGCGACGCCGTTCAACCCGGCATTGGTCGTCTCGACGGCCGTCGGCACGGGAACGCTCGCGTTCGCCGACGTCGACAACGGGACGTTCGACTACACGGTCAACGGCATCACGCAGAGCAAGACGATCACGCGCCAACTGTTCGCGGCACCGGTCCCGAGGTGTACATTCGGGTTGCAGCACAATCTCGCGGCGGCCACCAACTATCAGGACCTGTGGTGGGCAGCGCCCGCCGGATCCGAGTCGGGGTGGGGGATCAATTTCACGCATCAGGGCAACATCATCTTCGCGACGTGGTTCACTTACGATCTCGCCGGCGCACCGCTGTGGATGATCGTGACCGCGGGTGAGGGGGCTCCCGGCGTCTACGCGGGAACGCTTTACGCGACCACTGGGCCGGCCTTCAGCGCCGTGCCGTTCAACCCCGCGAACGTCACGCTGACAGCCGTGGGTTCGGCGACCTTCACGTTTGCGGACGGCAACCATGCGTCGTTCGCCTACACGGTCAACGGCGCGGCGCAGACCAAGCAGATCACGCGGCAGATATTTCGCCCTCCGGGAACGCTGTGCCAGTAGTGAAAGCGCGGAGCGGCCGCATCGCCGACGTTGCCCGACGGGTCGCCGGCGCGGACACATCGCTGCTCGAGCTCTACGACCAGGCGTTCACGCGGGCGGCCGGTTCGCCCCGCATCGAAGGCAACGCCGTTCGGCTCCTGCGCGACGCCGCGGAAAACTATCCGGCGTGGCTGGCCGCGATTCGCGGTGCCACGCGGACGATCCTCTTCGAGAGCTACCTCTTCGAAGACGACGCGACCGGGCAGGAATTTGTGGCGGCACTTGCCGCCAGGGCGCGCGAGGGCGTCCGGGTGCGCATCGTTTACGACTGCCTCGGATCGCGCGGAGCCGGCGGCCTCTGGCAGGGATTGCGGGATGCCGGCGCGCAGGTCCGCGGGTTCAACCCGTTCCGGCTTGACAGTCCGCTCGGCTGGCTCTCGCGCAACCACAGGAAGACGATCGCGATCGATGGCTGCATCGGCTTCGTCTCCGGCGTGTGCGTCAGCGCCCAATGGTGTGGCGACGCGGACCGCGGTTTCGAACCCTGGCGTGACACGGGCATCGAAATTCGCGGCCCGGCTGTCGCGGAACTGGAGCAGGCCTTCGCGCAGGTGTGGCGCGCATGCGGCGGTGACGCTCTGGCCGCGGCGGACATGTCGGCGCCGGGGCCCATGGCTCTCGCCGGGAGTATCGCGGTGCGCGTGATCGCCGGAACGCCCAACGCCGCCGGCGTGTTTCGGCTCGACCAGCTAATCGCCTCGACCGCGCGTCATTATCTTTGGCTCACCGACGCCTATTTCGTCGGGTTGTCGCCGTACGTGCAGGCGTTGTGCGCCGCGGCCCGCGACGGCGTCGACGTCCGGCTCCTCGTGCCCGGCGCAAGCGATATTCCGGCGCTGCAAACGTTGTCGCGAGCAGGGTATCGACCATTGCTCGCGGCCGGCGTCCGCGTGTTCGAATGGAACGGCACGATGCTGCACGCGAAGACCGCGGTTGCCGACGGCGTTTGGGCGCGCGTCGGCTCGACCAACCTCAATATCGCGAGCTGGATTCACAACTGGGAGCTCGATGTCGCCATCGAAGATCCCGGGTTCGTCGAGCAGATGGCGGCGATGTACGAGCAGGACCTCGAGAACACCACCGAAATCGTGCTGACGTCCCGCAACCGCGTGCGCAGGACGGCAGAAGGAGGCGCCCGGCAGCACGTCCGCCATGCGGCATCCGGAAGCGCCAGCCGGGCAGCGGCGGGCGCTCTGTCGGTCGGCAGCGCGTTGGGCGCGGCGCTCACCAATCGCCGGCTGCTCGGGCCGGCCGAAGCGGGATTGATGTTCAAGCTCGCGCTGCTCGCGCTTGCGGCGGCGGCAGCGGGGTTCGTGTGGCCGCGCCTGCTGGCGATACCGCTGGCGATCGCCGCCGCGTGGCTCGGCATCGCGATGCTGGGCAAGGCGTGGACGTTGCGGCGGCAACGACCTGAGCCCGTACCCGAAAGGCGGAACCAGGACGGGCCGCCCGGTGGCGACCCGCCAAAGTAGAATGTTATAATTCGCATTCGCGCCCGTAGCTCAGCTGGATAGAGTACCTGGCTACGAACCAGGGGGTCGTGGGTTCGATTCCTGCCGGGCGCGCCAAATAATCAAGCACTTAGCCAGTCCTACGCGACTGGCTTTTTTGCTGTTGCGCGACCATTGCGCAACCTCTTATCTGCGGCTCTCGCTGTTAACTGCGGGTAGGCAACTCGCAAGTCGCTCGAGCGTCAGGTTGGCCTGCTTGAGCAGACGACCGACATCCGCACTGGCGTAGTGGCCGGCCATCGAATGGTTGGCGTGGCCGAGAAGCGCTTCGCGATCTTCGGCCGGCCGACCTCCGGCACGGCGACCTCCCAAGCCCATTCCAACCCGCAGACGTTACCGTCGCGAAGCCCGGTGTTGACGGCGAATAGCACCATTCGTCCCAGATGCGCCGGCAATTTTGAAAAGAGCCGGTCCTGTCGGAACCACCACGTCGACGCACTGCCGAATAGCTGGCCGAGGTGATCTCCGGAAAACGAGTAAAGTCGCGACGGAAGCAGATTAGTGAGCCAGAGGCGATGGCTGGAGTCGATGCCATAGGTATCAAATCGGCAACGAATGGCCGGTCGAGCATTCGTGCTCGAGCGTCTGCTCAAGACTGGTCTGCTGCCACTCGATCGACGTGAGGGAATGGCGGTCATCGGGCCAACGAAGCGGTCGCTCGATGTCGATGGTGTTATCGACCAATTGCTGCGTGTCCTGCGCCGTCGAACTGGACGTTCGCAGGCAGTACCTGCGGAAAATCCGTAAGGAACTTGGAAGGAATCGTGATTGGACGTTGCCTGATACGGGGTACCGGGGACATTGGCTCGGCAATCGCCGTGGCCTTGTTTCGCGCGCGTTACCCGGTAATTCTTCACGATGATCCGTTCCCGAACTACTCTCGGCGCGGCGCGGCCTTTGTCGATGCGCTGTTCGATGGTGAGGCGGCGGTCGGCGAGGTGGCCGCTCGCCTTTGCAGGGATGTCTCTGAAATCGACAGAGCATTGGCCGCTCAGGATGCGATCCCGGTTTCCAGTGGCGAGTTCGCAGCCGTGCTTGCCGCATCGAACCCACGCGTGCTCGTGGACGCCAGGATGCGCAAACGAGCCACACCCGAGCCGCAGCGCGGTCTGGCCAAACTTACGATTGGCTTGGGACCGAACTTTGTCGCCGGCGAAACTACCGACCTGGTGATCGAGACGGCGTGGGGGGACTCGCTTGGCGCGTCTATTGAGTCAGGGCGATCTCTTCCATTGTCGGGAGAGCCCAAGCCGGTAGACGGTATCGGACGCCAACGCTATGTGTACGCCCCAGCGAACGGCGTGTTCGTGACGGCCAGGCGCATTGGGGATCAGGTTTCCGTCGGCGCGGAGATCGCGCGCATCGGCGAAATCATCCTCGTGGCGCCGATAGCCGGACGGCTCCGCGGACTCACGCGGTCGGGCGTTCACGTGAACGTCGGCACCAAGGTGATCGAAGTCGTCCCCGAATCTGCCGCCTACCTGGTGCGCGGAATTGGCAGGCGGCAGCGGGTGATAGCCGACGCCGTATTGGACACCGTGCGACGATTTGGCTGAACTTGCTCCCACGCTCTGAAGACAGTGCCGCCGTCCCCAGCGATCCGACCGGTTTTCCGCCGTAGCAGCGGCCTGGGATATTGAGCAGCAAGCCGCTGCCAAGATCCCGATACTGCGGCGGCGCGTGCCGACCGAGCCTAGGCGTGTTCGACGCCCACCATGACACTGCTCGCCTTGATGACTGCGAATGCCGGCGTTCCGACGGCGAGCTTGAGTTCTTTCGCAGATGTCGTGCTGATCACTGAGACGATGTCGATTCCCGGGGCAACGTTGATCGTCACTTCGGCGCTGACCGGGCCGAGCGTGATGTGCGTGACCTTGCCAGGAACGTTGTTGCGGGCGCTGATTTTCATGGAAACCTCGTTGAGGATTGCGTAAGGCCTCATTTTATACCTCTCAGGCCACTCCGAACGCGCAACGCTGCCTTGCCTCATAGCCTCAACCATCCTCGACACGCGAGCTGGTAAACGAGGCTGCCGACAACGAATGCAATGCCCACGTTCCAGATGGCGAGCGCCGCGGTCACGACTGTCGCGAAGCGCTCCCCCTTGTCCTTGCTGATGTCGCCGGCGCCAAGCGCCAACTGCGCACCGGTGAGAAACAGGATGACGCCGAGAATCGCAGGCGGGAAGATGCGCAAGAGCGTCCCGACGGAGCTGCTGAAGAAGAGTGCCAGAAGCATGAGAATGACGCCCAGGATGATGGGCGCGCCACCGGTCCGCGCGCCGAAGCGAACGTGTCCGGCCATCCCGCCGGCGCCATGACACATTGGTATTCCGCCCAGCGCCGCGCTGCCGAGATTCATCAGGCCGGTTGAAACCGCTACCCGCTGTTGGGTGACGGGGCGGTCGGGGAACAGTTGATTGTTCTCTTCGGTGATCGCGATGATGGCGTTGCCCAGGGTCAGTGGCACCTGCGGCAGAGCCAGGAACACAGTGCCGATCAACACGTCGTTCCAACCAATGCTGCCCAAGGCGAAGGTCGGCAGGCGTGGCTCGATGGCGATGCCCGCGAGTTGGCCGGTTAGCGTTGGGTCGACGATGATGCCGGAGACGGCTCCAAAGATCAGCAACAGGAACATCGCCGGTACCCGCCGGCTGCCGAGCAGCAGCAGGGTGCCAGCCAAGGCGAAGCCCCCGATCCACCAGCTGTCGGCCATCATCTTCACGCCGTTCAGCATGAACCCGAAGCCGAGACCGAGGATGATGCCGACCACCACAGGGCGGCTGATGAGCTTCGCAACTTTTTGCGCCGTACCGGTAAGGCCGAGCAGCAGCCAGATGATCCCGCTGGCGAGACCGGCAGCGCACACTGCGCCTGCGGACACCGTCAGCGTCTGCGCTGCCTGCGTGGTGGCGATGGCTCCGATCGCCTTCATGGGTTGAACGGGAAATGGCGTGCGGTAGACCAAACCGCAAATGATTAACGCTGCTCCGAACGAGAAGAGAACCCCAAACGGGTCGAGACCAAGCATACTGAGGTACGCCACCACGAAGGGGATCAGCGTGCCCAGGTCGCCGAACGCGCCGGCCCACTCCATGCGGTCAAAGCGGTTGCGCGTCGCGACGCTGCGGGCGGGTTCCTGCCGATCCGAATCGGTCATGTGCAGAGTCGAGAGCGGAGAAGTGCTAGGAAGTCGCTTTGGCTACTTCCGCGCGTTGCGTGCCTGGGCGCCAAAGCACCACCTTACGCTCTCTCCGCGGCGCCGATTGCATCGAGACCGACGATGGAGCCCCATCGCGCTCGAAGATAATCATGGCCCCTTCGCCGACGGGAGAAAGAAATAGCTCCGCCCAGGAAGACACAGCTTGGTAGCCATCCGTGGCCGTCGCGACCACGACGCTTCGACTGGCCGATCTTTTCGAACAGCTGGAGCACGGCCTGGTCGAGCGCCGTCGACAGGTGCGCGTGGCGCTTCTGGTCGCGCTTGCCGGAGAGCATACCTTGCTCATCGGGCCGCCTGGCACGGCCAAGAGCGAACTCGCGCGACGGCTGCATCTCGCCTTCGAAGATGCGCGTTACTTCGAGCGCCTGCTGACGCGCTTTTCGGTGCCGGAGGAATTGTTCGGCCCGCTCTCCATCAGCGCCCTCGAGCAGGACCGCTATGAGCGCCAGACGGCGGGCTACCTGCCGCAGGCATCGATCGGCTTCATCGACGAGGTCTTCAAGGCGAACAGCGCCATTCTCAACGCCTTGCTCACCCTCTTGAACGAACGCAAATTCGACAACGGTGCGGGCCGCCAGACCTGCCCGCTGATCAGCGTCATCGGCGCGACCAACGAAGTGCCGGCGGGCGAGGTCGCGGAAGCCTTTTTTCGATCGCTTTCTCGTGCGCCTTCCGGTGGGGCCGGTCAGTGCCGACGGCTTTCGGGAATTGATGGCACTCGAAGGCCGTTGCGACCCGCAGGTCTTTGCGATCGTCGGTCCGACCGCCGGGTGTCTCCCCGATCCCTTGTTCACCCGAGGCGTCGACACAATCGGCGGCCGGCGTGTAGTCGATGCAAAGGGATTCCGCGACGCCTTTTGCAAAGGCGAGAAATGGGGGTCCTTCGCCAGCAAATACGTGATTCCGCGGCAAGGCTATCCCGGTGTCGATTGGCTGCTGGATAGAACAGGCTAGGCCGCGCCCATAGGTCTGGCATTGACCTCCAATCCGGTCCTGTACATGTCGAATCCGTGCCATTCGGGACGAATGCTTAACAACCCGGGGCAATCGTACGCAAAATATTGCTGCAGCGCCGCGTTAGACCAACGCCCAGCGCACGCACAGAAAGTCCGCCGCGGCTGCTGCGCTGCGCCTTGACCTATGTTTCACGTTCGGATAGGGTCCGCCCTCCGACAACGGCCCCACGCGTGGGCGCGAGGCTCGCCCTATCAGCCACTCCGCGCGTACAGGATGGTCGTCCGGTAATTTTGGGAGGCTTACCGTGAACGATGGAATATTCGTGCGCGAGAGCATGAGGGCACGGACGATGGCGATGGTCGAGCCCGAGCGGGCCGACTATTGGCATGGCTACCGGCGCGGTCTTCGTCGCGCGCGCTTCGGCGAACAGTTCGGTACGGCCGCCGAGCACCAGCTATGGTTGACGCTGGCGGATGACACCGACGCATCCCGCGCCGCACGCGGCCGCGGCTACCGCGACGCGCTCGCGCACCTAGGGCGCCCCGTAGAGCGCGGGGTCTATCTGCGGAGTAATTGATACGCGGATAGCTTGATAGTGCGCCGCGCGTCGCCTGCGCGATCCTACGTGGCCGGATTCCGGCGCGATCCGCGGCAAATGTCCGTGCTGCGAACAGCGCCAGGACAATCCGGCTGAAGCGTGGTACTAGCGCAGGCGGATTGAAGATCGGGCGTACGAGCAGCGCCAGCGCGGCCCGCGCGGCGTATCCGGCCTCAGTCCCGGTGAGCGTGCCGACGATCGGAATGCCCAGCGCCCGCTCGGAAAGTTCACTGCTTGAACTTCGTATGCAGGACTTCGAGGTAGTAGTAATCCCGCAGGGCCTGCAGCTCTTGACGAACCGCAGTGGGAAATCCTCTGCGGCCGCCGCGGCGGTCGATCAACAGATCTTCAAAATGATTGCAGGCCACGGCTGGGTTGTTCCAATCCAATGCGATGAGATTGACGATCCGGGGGTATTGCTCGATCAAGTTGATCGGGCGCACATGCGACGGCAGGTCATCCGACCACTTGCGGCTCCGCGGGAGAACGACGTTCGCCGGATTCAATTTGCGCAGAGGAGCCCAACCCGAAGGTGTTTCCTTAGGTGCCGGCGGGACATGCACGACGGAGTCCGGCGAGACCGGCGCGGTTACGTCTATCTCTGAGAAAGGCTTGTCGCGTCTATAAATCGACATTGGCGATTTTCCCGGGGTTTGGTACGGCGGGGGCCGACGCTGAGTCAGTGGCGCACGCGCGGGCGCGAGGCTCGCCAAGCGCGCTGGCCGGGCCAGATCAACGTCAGGCGCGCGCACGAATGGCGAACGTGCGCTGACATGTCCGTGTGCCGTAGCGCGTCACGTCGCGCCGTCTTACGTGGTCGGCGCAGGACACGTTGCCCGGTTATTTGCCGGTCCCCAATCCCAGCTTTCGCCGGCGGCGATCGCCTCGAACTCCCGAAAGATTACTTGTTCAGCGAGAGCCGCTTTGAAGTAGTGCGCGTGCAATGCCCGCAGTTCAAGAAGGACCGCCGCGGGGAAACCGTCCTGGCCGCCGGGGTCGTCATTGAGGAGACCAGTCACTAACGTGCCAACGATAGCTGGGTTGTTCCACTCCAATGCGATCAGATTGACGATCCGAGGGTACTGCTCGATCAGATTGATCGGGCGCACACTTGGTGGGAGGCCGTCGAACCACTCAAGACTCATCGGCAAGGCCCCGTCCACGCGGCTCGACTTGTGTGGACGAGGATACGGTTGAAGGACTGCCGGCGGGAATAGCATTGGCTATTGCTCCAAGCAAACGGGAACGGTTGCTGCGGATGCAATTGTCATGCCCAAGAACCGAAAACGAGGAAACGCAAGTCGGTCTTGCTTAGACCTCCGGGAAGCGGCCGTTCGCGACCGTCGCCTTGGGGCCTATTCTGTCGAACACTCGACGTTAGTTGCGCCGAGCGTTCGCCCAGCACCTCCACCGTCGTGCCCAGATGGATGGTGACGTTCGACCGTTCTTCGAGAGCGCCGATCGGCGCCCGCCGCGATGCGCCGTTACTCCTCTGCCGCGCTCTCGGTGAGCGCCCCTACGATCGCATCGAACAGCGCGACGACCGGGGCGGAATCCGCCCAACTGCCCTCGGCGAACCCGTCACGGAGCATCGTCACGGCGACGACACTTTCGGTACGCTCCTCGGGCAGGATCGCCGCGTCTGGAGGCTGAAGCGGCACGCCCACGCCAGCGCGGCGGTTGAGTTCCCAGTCGGCGAGATGCTCCATCCACAA
Source organism: uncultured beta proteobacterium (assembly GCA_963810845.1). GTDB lineage: Bacteria > Pseudomonadota > Gammaproteobacteria > Burkholderiales > Casimicrobiaceae > CAIWHR01. The sequence continues at coordinate 85,098 of CAWEOX010000035.1, forward strand.
CAGCAAACCTGCCGCTTCCAGCACGAGTTCGTTGGCGGCGATGACCATGTTTCGCAACTCGGCCTCGGCCAGTTCGGCGAGCGCATCAGCGACGCGACGGAGCTCGGCTTCCACGCGCGGTTCTCCACGAACACGACATCGATGTTGTTTGTATACTACTGCCGCGGCAAGTGGCGCAAGCGACCGTTGGGAGCCTGCCTCGCACCGCCAGTCAGCGCGCGGCGCTCGCTGTCCCGACACCGCAGCATTGTCGTTTGGCCGCCTCCAGTTGATCTGGTCGGCGGACAGAACGGCGGGGCGCGGGAGGGGCGTGAATGGGGCACGAGATCAGCGGCGAGATCGCCGACTTAGCCATTGAGCGTCTTCTTGATCACGTTCCCAGGGATGGCATCCCGAAGGTCGGTCACTGTCCCAATCTTTCCGGCTACGTGCGCGATCTGTACCAGGTGCCCGGAATCGCGAACACGGTGAACTTCGATCACACCAAGCGCCATCACTACATGAGCCACGAGCACATCAATCCGAGTCGCATCGTCCCGCTCGGACCGGTGCCGGATTTCATGCGGCCCCATGAACGGGCGCGCCCTGCGAACGTCGCGACCGCTCTCCTTTAGCGTCGTCTAACGGGGCGGAAGCTGATAAAGTCCCGGCTCGCGGAGCGGCGCTGCCCGACACCTGCAGCGGCGGCGCGAGCGCCCCGCTGAACAAGGCGACATCCGTGACTGGTTCTTCCTCGGTACCGATCCGCGCACCATGAGCACGACCCCCGACGAGCGCGATTCGTCGGCGCGGCGTGAGACACCGGGCGGGCGCCTGCTCGCCGACTTGGCCGGCCTGTCGCCCGCGTATTTCGGCATGGTCATGGCCACGGGCATCGTCTCGCTCGCCGCTTACCTGCTGGCCATGCCGGTGATAGCGCAAGCGCTGTTTGGGCTCAACGTCGTCGTCTACGGCGTGCTGTGGTTTCTGACGGTGCTGCGCATCGCCCGCTACCCGCGCCGGTTTTTCGGCGACATGGTCGATCACCTGCGCGGGCCCGGTTTCTTCACGACCGTGGCCGGCACGAGCGTTCTCGGGAGCCAGTTCGTTGTGCTCGCGGCCGACTATCGCGCAGGGACCGTGCTCTGGGTCGTGGCGATCCTGCTGTGGATCGTACTGACCTACACGATCTTTGCGGGCTTCACCATCAAGGAGCACAAGCCGACCCTCGACCAAGGGATCAGCGGCGCGTGGCTGCTCGCCGTCGTGGCCACCCAATCGATCGCGGTCTTGAGCGCGCTGCTCGCGGCCCGCATCGGCCAGCCCGGCAAGCTGGAGATGAACTTTCTCGCCCTCTCGATGTGGCTGTGGGGCGGCATGCTCTACATCTGGATGATGTCGCTGATCTTCTATCGCTACACCTTCTTCCCGTTTTCCCCCGGCGATCTGTCACCGCCGTACTGGATCAACATGGGCGCCATGGCGATCTCGACGCTGGCGGGGTCGCTGCTCATCATCAACGCGCCCGATGCGCCGTTCCTGCTTTCGCTGCTGCCCTTCATCAAAGGCTTTACGGTCTTCTACTGGGCGACAGGCACCTGGTGGATACCCATGCTGGTGGTTCTCGCCCTCTGGCGTCATGTGTACAGGCGCTTCCCGATGAAATACGATCCGCTTTACTGGGGCGCGGTGTTTCCCCTGGGCATGTATGCGGCCAGCACCCACCAGATGATCGCGGCGATGGGATTCGATTTCCTCGCCTTCCTGCCGCCGGTCTTTCTGTACAGCGCGCTCGCCGCGTGGACGGCGGCATTTATCGGGTTTGCCTTCGACCTGCTGCGCCGCGTCGCCGCCTTTCGATCCTAGGCGTTCGCGGGCCGTGTCCCGAATACCCTTCGTTTCGCGCATTGCGTTGCTGGTCAGCGCGCTCCCCTTGCTGGCCGCGTGCGTGACGCTGACGGTCGATCCGCGCGCGCTGGTCGACGAGCCGGGCGGCATCCGGGTTCAAACGCTGACCTGTGCCGCGGCCGCGCAGGCGTCGCGTTCCGCCACCACCGCGGGCAGCAGCAAGGATTTGCTTGATCCGGAGGCAATCCGCATTCTGACGTGGAATATCCACAAAGAGGACGATGCCGGCTGGCAACAGGACCTTGCGCGGTTCGTCCGATCCAACGACGTGCTGCTGTTGCAGGAGGTGACGCTGCTCGATCCGCTGCAGGATATCCTGCGGCGCGCCGGGCTGCACTGGGTCATGGCCAGTTCGTTCCTCTATGGTTCCACGGACATCGGCGTGTTGACGGCGACGCGGACATCGCCGGTGGCGATCTGCACGCAACGCTTTGTCGAGCCGCTCATTCAACTTCCGAAATCGGCGGTCATCACCTGGCTGCCATTGGCCGGCACGACGCAAACGCTCGCGGTGGCCAACGTGCATGCGATCAATTTCTCGCTCACGCTGGGCACATACCGGGCGCAACTCACCGCCCTGGCCGATGCGCTCGCCGAACATGATGGCCCCATCGTCCTCGGCGGCGATCTCAATACGTGGACGGACGACCGCGCAGAGGTCGTGCGCGAGATCGCCGCCCGTCTCGGTCTCGTCGAAGCTACGTATGTCGAGGACGACCGGACGCGGTTCCTCGGCAATCAGGTCGATCACGTCCTGGTTCGAGGCCTCGATGTCGTCGCGTCGAGAGTCGTGGCGGTGACTTCGTCCGACCACAACCCGGTGGAAGCGGTGCTGCGGCTGGCGCGCCGTCCGAATTGACGCGGTTCGCCGACGTGCGATGCTCGGCATGTCCGGCGCGACGTTGCCCGTCGACCTCCCGTGCCGCCGTCGCGGCCGGCTATCGGAAGGCAGACATCGCGCGCGGCGCGCCGTTGCAAAGTGTGGTACGGTCATTTTCCCCATCCCCTAGCGTCATTGAGCAGGGTCACTCGAACTCAACTGCGATGCCCGGTGCAGCATGATTGACCCCGCCCCCAACCGCGGCGTGCGTCGGCGCAGTGTCCTGCGCCGCATTCAGCTCGTGGTTCTGCTGGCGCTCCTCGCCACGACGATCGGCGTGCTGGCCCTCGTCTGGTACGAGGCCGCCACTTCTCGCCTGCAGGCGCACTTTCTCAGCAAGCTCGGCCGCGAGATGCGCTTCAACGTCGAGCGCGGGGCGAGCACGGCGTTTCGCTACCCGGGGAACGGGCCCTTCGATCAGCGCCTGGGCTACGCCGAGCTGCGGGAGCTGCTGCCGCGGCTAGCCGTGCGCAGCTACGTCATCACCGACCAGGCGCGCAGCTCGCCACGCCTGACCGAAGCGGTCGACGAGGGCCTGTTCGCGCCCTACCGCGAGAAGACACGCGCGGGCCTCACCTTGCTCGATTGCGCGGACGCACCGCTGTTCCGCGTGCGCTACCCCGAGCGCTTCTACGATCGGTTTGAAGCCGTACCGCGGGCGCTGACCGACGCGCTGCTGTACATCGAGAACCGGGAGCTGCTCGAGGCAAAGTACCCGACCCGGAACCCCGCCGTCGAATGGGACCGCTTTGCCAAGGCGGTGCTCGACCAGGGGCTCCACAAAGTCGACCCGGATCACGACACCTCCGGTGGCAGCACCCTCGCCACGCAGATCGAGAAATACCGGCATTCGCCGGAGGGCCGCACCGCGGCCGGTGCGGAGAAGCTGCGGCAGATGGCCTCCGCCTCTCTGCGCGCTTACCTCGACGGCGAAGACACGACCGCCGTGAGGCGTCAGCTGGTGGTCGATTACCTCAACACCGTGCCGCTCGCGGCCAAGCCCGGCTACGGCGAGGTGATCGGCCTCGGTGATGGCCTGTGGGCCTGGTACGGACGCGAGTTCGACGCCATCAACGCGCTGCTGCGCGACGAATCCGGGGCGCCCGGCGATCGCGCCCTCGCGTACAAGCAGGCGCTGTCGCTGATGATCGCGCAGCGGCGCCCATCGGGCTATCTCCTCAGTGCCGACGGCGACAAGCTCGAAGCCCTGACCAACAGCTATCTCCGCGTTCTCGCCGGCGCCGGCGTGATTCCGGCGGAGCTCCGCGACAGGGCCCTGGCCCAACGCTTGCGACTGCACGGCGACGCGACCGCCGCCGCGACCGCCTCCTTCGTCAGCCGCAAGGCCGCCAACGCCGCGCGCACACATCTCGCGTCGCTGCTGGGCATGCCGCGGCTCTACGATCTCGACCGGCTCGATCTCGAGGCCACCAGCACGCTCGACGCCCGGCTGCAGCAGCAGGTGACCGGCGCCTTGCGCGAGATCTCCAAGCCCGACGCCGCCAGGGCCGCCGGCCTGATGGAGAAGCGCCTGCTCGCCGGCTCGGACCCTTCCAAGGTGATCTACAGCTTCACGCTCTACGAGCGGGTTGCGGGAGCCAACGTGGTGCGGGTGCAGACCGACAACTACGACCAGCCCTTCGACATCAACGAAGGCACCAAACTCGACCTTGGCTCGACCGCCAAGCTGCGGGTGCTGGTGAGCTATCTCGAGATCGTCGCCCGGCTGCACGCGCGCCTGGCTGCGCTGCCGCCCGCAGAGCTCGGGAAAGCGGTCTTTGCCAAGCAGGACGCCATCGCGCATTGGGCGATCGACTATTTGCGCAATGCCAAGGATCGCAGCTTGCGGGCGATGCTGGAAGCCGCGATGGAGCGCAAGTACTCGGCCAGTCCTGGCGAGCGCTTCTACACCGGCGGCGGCCTGCTGACCTTCGAGAACTTCGAGCGCGCGGACAACGCGCGCATCCTGACCGTGCGCGAAGGCGTGCAGCGCTCCGTCAACCTGGTGTTCATCCGGTTGATGCGCGACATCGTCCGGCACACGGCGTTCAACATGGCCAGCTCGAGCGCCACACTGCTGGAGGACGACACCGACCCCAAGCGCCGCGAATATCTGGCCCGCTTCGCCGACCGCGAAGGGCGCGAATTCATCGCCCGCTTCTACAAGAAATATCAGGGCCAGGCGCCAGCCGAGGCCGAGGCGCGGCTGCTCCAGGGGATTCGCCCGACCCCGCGCCGGCTCGCTCCGATCTTCCGTACGCTCGAACCGAACGGAAGCCTCGAACAGTTCCACGACTTCCTGCGGCGCAGCCTGCCCGACGCCAGGATCGACGACGCCAACGTATCGCGCCTGTACGACGACTATTCCACCCAGAGATTCGATCTTGCCGATCGCGGCTATCTCGCCGGTGTGCATCCGCTGGAACTGTGGCTCGTCGGTTTCCTCCGTCAGCACCCGCGAGCGACGCTGGCCCAGGCGATCGACGCCAGCGCCGACGAGCGGCAGAACGTCTATCGCTGGCTGTTCAAGACGCGGCACAAGAGCGCGCAGGACAACCGCATTCGTACGCTGATCGAAGTCGAGGCCTTTCTCGAGATTCACAAGATGTGGAAACGCCTCGGCTACCCCTTCGAGTCGTTGGTGCCTTCCTACGCCACCGCACTCGGCAGCTCGGCCGACCGGCCGGCTGCGCTCGCCGAACTGATGGGGATTCTGGTCAATGACGGGGTGCGCGTGCCAAACCTGTGGCTCGACCGCCTCGCCTTCGCGGTCGACACGCCGTACGAAACCCGTCTTGCCTATAGCCCGGGGGACGGCGAGCGCGTGCTGCCGTCCGAAGTCGCCCAGGTCGCGCGCGCGGCGTTGGCGCGGGTGGTCGAGGGCGGCTCCGCCCAACGGCTGCGCGGCGCGTTCACGCGCCCGGACGGCACACCGCTGACGATGGGCGGCAAGACCGGCACCGGCGACCATCGGTTCGAGACCTACGGGAAACGCGGTGTGCTGATTTCATCGCGCGTGGTGAGCCGTTCCGGCGCGTTTGTGTTCTATATCGGCGAGCGCCACTTCGGCGTTCTCACGGCTTACGTCAAGGGGCCGGACGCGGCAAACTACAAGTTCACCAGCGCGCTGCCGGCGCAAATCCTCAAGGTCCTGGCGCCGAAGCTGATGGAATCGGTCGGCAGGGAGGCAAAGATCGGGACATCGTGCGCCAGCGGCGCGCCGGCCCGGCCGAAAGGGTAGCCGGACGCTGGCACATCGCAGCGCCGTCTTGGGCCAACGGTCGATGGGGTTGACCTACCCGCGCGGAAATGAATCGCGGCTGCGGCGCCCGATGCGCCCGGCATTCGGCGTGGTTCGCGGTCGGGTTACCGCGGCTTCCACTCCAGCGCGAGGCGCTGTGCCTCGGCGATCTGCGCCGGCGTCATTCGGTATTCGATCTTGTCGCGAAGCCTGACCGCCGCTTCGCGGCCCGCACTTTCCGACGCCGTAAAGCGCGAGACCGCGAGATTCGACCATTTGTGTGCCTCGACGTAGTCCTGCGGCACACCCAGCCCGTTGGCGTACATGCGCCCCAGGGGGCCCTGGGCAATGGCCGCTCCGTGTTCCGCGGCTCTGGAATACCACTTCACCGCTTCGGCATAGTCCTGGGGCACGCCGTTGCCCTCGGCGTACATGACGCCGAGGTTGTACTGCGCCGTGGCAAGGCCCTGCTCGGCGGCTTTGCGATACCACCGAGCCGCCTGGACATAGTTCTGCGGCACGCCTTCCGCGTTGGCGTACATGAGGCCGAGGTTGTACTGCGCCGGGGCAAACCCTTGGTCGGCCGCATCGCGATACCACTTGGCCGCCTCGGCGTAGTCCTGCCATGTGCCCTGGCCGTTTCGGTACAGGATGCCGAGGTTGTTCTGGGCCTCGGCAAGCCCCTGGTCGGCGGCTTTGCGATACCAGTCCCGGGCTTGGAAATTATCCCTGGGAACGCCCTGGCCGGAGCTATACATCAAGCCGAGGTAGTACTGGGCGACGGCGTTTCCCTGGTCCGCCAGCGGCTGCACGACCCGCAGAACCGTCGCGTCGTCGCCGCGCAGGTACGCTGCTCGCGCGTCATCCAGGGGATCGGCGAGTGCGGGCGCGACGAGCATCATCACCATGACGAGCGCGAAAAAGTGTTTACGCATGGTTCTCTCCCATTGCCTCATAAGCTATCACATTTGATCGGGGTCGCCGACCGCGGGCTGCCGCCACGAAACACCGGGTTTGCCCGCGCGCAGGCGGGAGCGATCGCTAATGACGTGTCGCGCTCCCGGTCAGCGTGCCGACGATCGCCGCGAACAACGCCGCCACGCTCGGGACGTCGTGCGCGAATTGCTCGCGCAACATCATCGCCGCAGCGACGGTCGCCGCATCCTCACTGGGGTCGATCGCCGCATCAGGCGTTTGCAGGGGAAAATCCAGACCATCGCGGCGGCGCAGTTCCCAGTCGGCCGCGTGTTCGATCCACGCCAACAGGCCCGGCGCCGCCTGCGGTCCGCCATTGGCCGTCGCGATCAGCGCGTGCAGCTCGTCGTCCGAGAGCTCGGCGAGGGCGGTGGCTATGGGCTGCAGGGTGGCGTCCATCACGCCATTTTACCGGTAGCGGTCAAATTCGCGGAATAAGCCGGCCTCGAGATTCCCGAAACGGCCGCCCTGGAGGGATATCGGGTGGGCCACCGCGGCGATCCGGTGTGCCGGTCGGACTGCGGACTACGCGCGATTAGGGCGTTTTCTTGCAGACCGCGGGATAGCGCCGCGGTGTAATGACGCCATGAACGCGAAACGCATGCCAGTCACCGTATTTGTTGGCCTTGCTGCTGGGCGGCTGCGTCGCGACACCGGCGGGAAACCGGGATCGCATCGGGGACTTCGTCACCAACATGGCGAGCGCCACGCAGGGCCCCGCGGCACCAGCAACTAACGGTTCCAGGACAGCTTGAGCGCGCGTCGTTGGGCGGAGGGCGCGCCTGCGGGCCGCGGAGAGCGGCAGGCCGCGGGTGCGTTTTTGCGTGCTCTTATTGCTGTCCCCGCCGATGCGCCGTCGCCGCCCTCGTCAGCGACGGCTTACCGTGTCGTCCGTCGGCGCCAAAACGATCCGGCGGCTGAGCGGCGCGCGCTGGTCGCCGGGCTGTGCGCCCGCCAACCGCGCATTCCGCCGAAATACTTCTACGACGATCTGGGATGCGCGCTCTACGGCGCGATCTGCACGCTACCCGAGTATTACCCGACCCGCACCGAGCGGGCGATTTTCGAGACCCATCGCGCGGACATTGCGCGGGCGATCGGCGCCGGCGGTCAATTCGTCGATCTCGGCGCCGGTGATTGCGGGAAGGCCGAGTCCTGGCTTCCCTTCATCAAAGCGCGACGCTACGTCGCCGTGGACATTGCCGCCGCGGCGATTGAACGGGCCCTCGCGCGCCTTGCCGCGGCGTTTTCCGAGGTGGAGATGCTGGGGGTCATCACGGATTTCACGCTCGGTCTCGACCTGCGTCGCGACGTTGTCGAATTGCCCACGACCTTTTTCTATCCTGGCTCGTCGATCGGCAATTTCGCGCCAGCCGATGCGCTCGCATTCCTGCAGGCGATCCGCCGGCACTGCGTGGTACCCGGCAGCGGACTCCTGATCGGTGTCGACACGATCAAGGACAAGGCGCGCCTCGACGCGGCCTACGACGATTCGCTCGGGGTGACCGCGGCGTTCAACCGCAATGTGCTGAACCACGTGAACCGCGTCCTGGGCTGCGATTTCGCGGTCGACGCCTATGCGCACCGCGGCTTCTATAACGCGGAAGCCCGGCGGATCGAAATGCACCTCGAGGCGCTGTCGACGCAGGTAGTGACAATCGACGGGACGCCTCGGCTTTTCAGCGCGGGCGAGCGTATCCACACGGAGAATTCGTACAAGTATGCGCCCGCGGATTTTGCCGCGCGGCTGGAGCAGGCGGGCTTTCGGGCGGTGCGCTGCTGGCAGGATGAGCGCGCGGGACTTCGCCGTGTTCCACGCCAGCTGAAAGGCGACGCGTCAGCGCGCATCGCGCGCGAGGCGCACGCCCGAAAACTGCCAGCGCGCTTCGGGCGGAAAGAAATTCCGGTAGGTTGCGCGGACGTGCGACCGCGGCGTGGCGCACGAGCCGCCACGCAACACGTACTGATTGCACATGAACTTGCCGTTGTACTCGCCGACCGCGCCCGGAGCGGCCGCGAAGCCGGGGTAGGGCGCGTAGGCGCTGCGGGTCCATTCCCACACGTCGCCGAAAAGCTGACCGGGCCTGCCGTCCGGCGGATCCGCGCGCGGAGCGAGCGGGTGCAGCGCGCCGCTGTCCTGAAAGTTCCCGTCGACGGGGCACTCCGCCGCCGCCACCTCCCACTCGAACTCGGTCGGCAGGCGCGCCCCGGCCCAGCGCGCGTACGCGTCGGCTTCGAAGTAACTCGCGTGCGCCATGGGCGTGGCGGGGTCGATCTCGGCGCGGCCATGGAGCGTGAACGTCGTCCAGCAGCCATCCCGCTCTTCCCAGTACATCGGCGCCGTCCACCGTTGCGCCTGCACCGCCTCCCAGCCAAGCGACAGCCAGAGTTCCGGACGGGTGTAGCCGCCGTCGTCGATGAACGCCAGAAAATCGCCATGGGTTACCGGCTGCGACGCGACCTCGAACGGGTTGAGGAACACGTGATGCCGTGGCTCTTCGTTGTCGAAGCAGAAGCCCGCGCCCTGATGCCCGACCGCGGCCATGCCACCGCCGAAGCCAATCCAGCATGACCGGCGCGGCTTGACCGCGGTCAGCGGCCACCGCTCCCGGTAGGCGGGTTGCAGGGGGTTGCGCGACAGCAGGTGCTTGAGGTCGGTGAGGATCAGCTCCTGATGCTGCTGCTCGTGCTGCAGGCCGAGCTCCAGCAGCGACGCGACGTCCGCGTCGTGATCGGCGCGCGCGACGAGGGGGCCGAGATGACTCTCCACGTGCGCGCGGTAGGACCGAACCTCGTCCAGCGAAGGGCGCGACAGAAGGCCGCGTTCAGGGCGCGGATGCTGGGCGCCGACCGCGTTGTAATAGGAGTTGAAAAGCACGCGATACCGCGGATCGAAAGGCCGGTAGCCGCGGGCGTAGCGCTCGAGCAGGAAAGTTTCGAAAAACCACGTCGTATGGGCAAGGTGCCACTTGACCGGGCTCGCGTCGGGCATCGACTGCAGGGCACAGTCCTCGGCCGAGAGCGGGGCCGCAAGTCGCAGCGTCGTCGCGCGCACGGCGTCGAGACGTTCCGCGAGCGCTGTCGACGGCACACGGGCCATGCCACCGATCCGGCGCGGGGTGCGAGTGCGGGAAGCGGGCATGTTGCCTCCTCGGAGTGAAAGCGATCAGGCGATGGAAAGGTCGTGCTGCCCGATGACGCTGGAAGGTAGTCTCTTGCCACCGGCGTCACTACTCTGAAGGTATCCGACACACGCGCCTGCAACCAGTTCCGGGGAGTCGCGACCGGAAACGCTGGCACTCGCGGCGCCTCATTGCTAGCTTGCCGTACGGCGACGCGCTGTAGGAAGCGCGTTGGACCATCTCGTAGGAGACGGCCGGGAAGCGCCGGTCCGGAATTGCGGCGTTTGTCCCTGCTCGGCAGACCGCTTCCGTGGGTCCGCCAATTTGTAGGACTGAGGTGTTTGCGCCTGTAGGCGGCCTCCCGCAGCTTCGCAGCCCTTGCAAAGCCCGGCATGCATTTTTTTGATGGTTTCGGTCATCTCGGGACCGTCCACGTCCGTTACACGTCTCGAAAGGACTCACGGTCGCCCTGGCACGGCGATTGCTCGACCTCTCGACGATTGTGACGCGCAGTGACCGCGAACCGAGCGGGGTTGATTCACAGGGTAGGCCCGTTGCAGGGGCCGATTGTTGACCTTGACGGAGGACGAGCATGGCGACGCTTCTCGAGCAATTCCGATCCAGCTATTCGGCGACCCAGAGCGAAGAACTCAGCATCGAGGAATACCTGGAACTGTGCCGGCGCGATCCGGCAACCTACGCCAGCGCTGCCGAACGCATGCTCGCCGCGATCGGCGAACCCGAGCTGATCGACACTCGCGACGATCCGCGCCTCGGCCGGATCTTCGGCAATCGGGTGGTTCGCCGCTATCCGGCCTTCCACGAATTCTTCGGCATGGAGGACCCTATCGACCAGATAGTCGCCTTCTTCAAGCATGCCGCGCAGGGTCTCGAAGAAAAGAAGCAGATCCTCTACTTGCTGGGACCCGTCGGCGGCGGCAAGTCATCGATCGCCGAGCGATTGAAGGCGCTGATGGAATTGCGCCCGATCTACGCGCTCAAGGATTCACCGGTCAATGAGTCGCCGCTGGGGTTGTTCGCGCCCGAGCAGTTTGGCGCCGCGCTCGAGGCCGATTACGGCATCCCGAAGCGGTACCTGAACGGCATCTTGTCGCCTTGGGCGGTCAAGCGCCTGCAGGAATTCGACGGCGACATTTCCCGCTTCCGCGTCGTCCGCGTGAACCCGTCGGTGCTGCGCCAGATCGCGATCACCAAGACGGAGCCCGGCGACGAAAACAACCAGGACATCTCCTCGCTTGGTCGGCAAGGTCGACATCCGCAAGCTCGAAAGCCTCTCGCAAAACGACCCCGACGCCTACAGCTACTCGGGCGGGCTGTGCCTCGCCAACCAGGGGCTGCTCGAGTTCGTCGAGATGTTCAAGGCGCCGATCAAGATGCTGCATCCGCTGCTGACGGCGACGCAGGAAGGCAATTTCAAGGGCACGGAGGGTTTCTCGGCGATTCCGTTCCAGGGCATCATTCTCGCGCACTCCAACGAGTCGGAATGGCACAGCTTCCGCAATAACAAGAACAACGAAGCCTTCCTCGACCGGATCTACATCGTCAAGGTGCCCTACTGCCTGCGCGTGTCGGAGGAGGTGAAGATCTACGGCAAGCTGCTCGCGAACTCGTCGCTGGCCGGCGCACCCTGCGCGCCGGGGACGCTGGAAATGATGGCGCAGTTCTCGACGCTGACGCGCTTGAAGGAGCCGGAGAATTCGAGCCTCTATTCGAAGATGCGCGTGTACGACGGCGAGACGCTGAAGGATGTCGATCCCAAGGCCAAGACGCTGCAGGAATACCGGGACTACGCCGGCCCGGACGAAGGCATGACCGGCATGTCGACCCGGTTTGCGTACAAGGTCCTGTCGGCGGTGTTCAACCACGACCAGACCGAAATCGCCGCCAACCCGGTACACCTCATGTACGTGCTCGAGCAACGCCTCGGACGCGAGGATCTCCCCGACGAGAATCGCCGCCGGTACATCGAGCACATCAAGGGCTATCTGGCGCCGCGCTACGCGGAGTTCATCGGCAAGGAAATTCAGACCGCCTACCTCGAGTCCTACGCCGAATACGGTCAGAACATCTTCGATCGCTACGTCACGTTCGCCGATTGCTGGATCCAGGAAGAGGATTATCGCGATCCGGAAACCGGCGAAAGCTTCGATCGGGCGTCGCTCAATGCGGAGCTGGAAAGGATCGAAAAGCCGGCCGGCATCGCCAATCCGAAGGACTTCCGCAACGAGATCGTCAACTTCGTGCTGCGCGCCCGCGCGCATCATGGCGGCCGCAACCCGGCCTGGAGCAGTTACGAGAAATTGCGCGAGGTCATCGAGAAGAAGATGTTCTCGAACACCGAGGACCTGCTGCCGGTCATTTCCTTCAACGCCAAGGCGTCGGCCGACGAGAAGGAGAAGCATCAGAACTTCGTCGCCCGGATGGTGGCCAAGGGCTATACCGAGAAGCAGGTACGGCTGCTGGCGGAGTGGTACCTGCGCGTGCACAAGTCGTCGTGATGCCCTCCTCGCAGGCGAGAAGGCCGATGCCCCAATTGATCGATCGCCGTCCCAACGGCCGCGGCAAGAGCGCGGTCAACCGGGAGCGCTTCCTCCGGCGCTACAAGACGCAGATCCAGGAGGCGGTGAAGAAGATGGTCGGCGAGCGACGGCTCGCGGACATGGAGCAGGGCGGCGAAGTGCGGGTGCCGCGCAAGGACATCTCGGAACCGTCGTTCAGCTTCGGGCAAGGCGGCGATCGCGAATTCGTGCTGCCGGGGAACCGCGAATACACCGCCGGCGATCGCATCCCGCGACCCGGGGGCGCGTCCGGCAAAGGCCATGACGCGGGTGCGGGCGACGGCGACGGCGAAGACGACTTCGTCTTCTCGCTGTCGCGCGAGGAGTTCATGCAAGTCTTTTTCGACGACCTCGAATTGCCCAATCTCGCGCGCACCGAGATCGGCCGCACCGAGCGGCAAACGAGCATCCGTTCCGGTTTCACCACCACCGGCGCGCCGGCAAACCTCGCGATCGCGCGCACGCTCGCGCGATCGCTGGCACGGCGCATTGCGCTGCGCGGCGGGCTCGCCGCCGAGACGCGCGCGACCGAGGCGGAGTTCGCCCGGGCCGTCGCGACGGGCCAGCAGCGGGATGCGTACGCGCTTGACGTCGCACTCGAACGGCTGCGGGCGCGGCGGACGGCGCTGCCCTTTCTGGAAGATCTCGATCTGCGCTATCGCAACCGGGTGTTCCGGCGCGAGCCTGTGGCGCGGGCGGCCATGTTCTGCCTGATGGACGTGTCGGCATCGATGGACGAGGAGAAAAAGGATCTCGCCAAGCGCTTCTTTACGCTGCTCTATCTCTTTCTCACGCGCAAGTACGCGGAGGTCGAGCTCATTTTCATTCGCCACACCGACGACGCCGAGGAGGTGGACGAGGAAACCTTCTTCCACGACCCCCGCACCGGCGGCACGATCGTCCTGTCGGCGCTGGAACTGGCCGAGAAGATCCGTGCGGAGCGCTTCGCTTCCGGCTGGAACGTCTACGCCGCGCAGGCGTCCGACGGCGACGCGTTCGGCGCCGATTCGGCGCGCAGCGCACGGTTTCTGCGCGAGCGATTGCTACCCGCCACGCGTTACTACACGTATCTCGAGCTTCACTCGCGGCATGCGTCCGGGCGCCCCTCGCCGCTGTGGGTGGAGTATCAGGTCATCGCCGCCGACGCGGGCAATTTCGCCATGCGCCGTGCGGCGGAGCGGGAGCAGATTTACCCCGTTTTTCGGGAGCTGTTCCGGAAGGAGGCACAATGACTCCGATCTCCAGCGGCGCGGATTGGGATTTTGCGCTTCTCGAAAAGTACGATGCCGCGATCGCGGAAGTGGCGGCGGAGTTCGGGCTGGACACCTACCCGAACCAGATCGAGATCATCACGTCGGAGCAGATGCTCGACGCCTACGCCACCAGCGGCTTGCCCGTCGGGTATCCCCACTGGTCGTACGGCAAGGAGTTCATCCGCAACGAGCAGGCTTACCGGCGCGGCATGCAGGGGCTCGCGTACGAAATCGTGATCAATTCGAACCCGTGCATCGCGTACCTGATGGAAGAGAACACGATGGCGACGCAGGCCCTGGTGATCGCCCACGCCTGCTATGGCCATAATTCGTTCTTCAAGGGCAATCATCTGTTTCGGCAGTGGACGGCCGCCGACGGAATTCTCGATTACCTCGTGTTCGCGCGCCATTTCATCCTCGAATGCGAGGAGCGACATGGTCAGACCGCGGTCGAGGAGATCCTGGACGCCTGCCACGCGCTGCGGGGGCAGGGTGTGGACCGCTATCAACGGCCTCCGCAGCCGACCACGAAGACCGAGGAAGCGCGGGCCAACCGACGGCGATCGGATCAGGACCGCGAGTTCAACGACTTGTGGCGGACCGTTCCCGTCCGCGACGACGCGGCGCCGAGCGTGTCCAAGGAGGGTTTTCCGGCCGAGCCGCAGGAGAATATTCTGTATTTCGTCGAGAAATTCTCGCCCAGCCTCGAGCCCTGGCAGCGCGAGCTCGTGCGGATCGTGCGCAAGCTCGCGCAGTATTTCTATCCGCAGGCCCAGACCAAGATGATGAACGAGGGATGGGCGGTGTTCTGGCATTACACGATCATCAATCGGCTGCACGAAAAGGGGCTCGTCGACGACGGCTTCATGCTCGAATTCCTGAAGAGCCACACCAATGTCCTGGCCCAGCCCGGGTTCGATTCGCCGAACTACGGCGGCATCAATCCTTACGCGTTGGGCTTCGCGATGTTCAATGACATCAAGCGGATCTGCGAGCGCCCGGACGCCGAGGATCGCGCGTGGTTCCCGCAGATTGCGGGTGCCGACTGGCGGAGCACGCTCGACTTCGCCATGCGCAACTTCAAGGATGAATCGTTCATTGCGCAGTACCTGTCGCCGCGGCTCATGCGCCAGATGCACCTGTTCGCCATCGCGGACCACGAGGACGAAAACACGCTCGTGGTCGACAGCATTCACGACGACCGGGGATACCGCCGCGTGCGGCAGATTCTCGCCGAGCAGTACGCGGTCGAGAGCCACGTCCCCGACGTGCAGGTCGTCCGCTACGACCGCGATGGCGACCGTTCGCTGCGCCTGCGGCATTGCGCGCGCCGCGAGCGCCCGCTTTCCGAGGCGGTCGATGAGGTGGTCGAAGCACCTGCACCGGCTGTGGGGATTCGCGGTGCGGCTGGAGACCTGGAGCGATGCCGCCCGGGTCGGTACCGACATCGTGTGCCCGGCGTAGCGTCGTTCAGTCGCCGCGCCGAAAGCAACCGGCGACGTGATCGTTGACGATGCCGGTCGCCTGCATCCACGCGTAGACGATGACGGGTCCCACGAACTTGAACCCGCGCTTCTTGAGCGCGGCGGACATTTCTTCCGAGAGCGCGGTCTTGGTCGGGACGGTGCCCGTGTTCAGGATCGGTGCGCCGCCCGCCATCCGCCACGCGAACGTGGAAAAATCCTCGCCGGCCGCCGCCATCGCCAGATAGGCGCGAGCGTTGCCGATCGTCGCCTCGATCTTGGCGCGCGAGCGGACGATGCCGGAATCCGCGAGCAGCCGCGTGACGTCGGCGGGGGTGAAGCGCGCCACGATCTTCGGATCGAAGCCGACGAATGCCTGGCGGAAGGCCTCGCGCTTGCGCAGAATCGTCACCCACGAGAGACCGGCCTGAAACCCGTCGAGCATCAGCTTCTCCCACAGCGCCCGGCTGTCGCGCTCCGGCACCCCCCACTCCTCGTCGTGGTAGCGCCGGAGCAGGGGATCGTCCTCCGCCCAGGCGCAGCGGTGCGTCACTTTTTGTCCCGCGGCGCGCGCGAAATCCCGACGCACCGCGATTCGTATTGCTTATGCAGCGCGGTTCTGCGCTTGGAAGGGCCGGTCCCCTTCTTTTCGCTCGCCGCCAGCCGATTCATTTCGTCCTGCAGCTGCGTGCACACGGTCGAATCGGCGGCGGACGCCGTCGCGGCATTGGGAATGTCGATCGGCTTGCTGCCGCGTGTGCAAGGCGTGTCCGAATAGGTCGTCCTGCCGGCGCTGTCGGCGCATTTGTAGACCTGGCCTTGGGAAGTCGCGGGCGTCGCGCCGATGGCTGCGGCCACTGCCAGGGCGGCGGCGAAACGAAGCGAAGGCAACGGCATGAGCCGCTTCCTGTGCTCGCGGCTTGATCAGCGCGCGGCACCTTGGGGCGTCATGGCGATGAGGATGCTGCACGGCGCGTGGTCGAGCAGGGTGGCGCTGACCGACCCCCGCCACCACCGGCCCAGGAACGAGCGCTTCTGCTCGTGCCCCACCACGATGAGGTCGCAGCCGTGCTCGGCGGCGGCGCGGCAGATCTCTTCCACGGGCTCCCCCGCGGCGAAGTGGCCGGAGACGTTGAAGCCGCGCTCCTGGAGTGTGGCAAGCCCCTCGGCGAGCACCTGCTCCATGCGCTTCGTCTCCTCGACGTTTCCGGGGTCGGTGACGACGCCCTCGAAGCCCTCGACAAAGATCATCGCCGGCGGGATCGCGACCGCCAGCAGGTGGATCTTCGCGTCCGCAAACGATGCCACGTCCGTGCACTCGAACAACGCGGTACGCCCTTCGTGCGTGCCGTCGTAGGCCAACAGGATCCGCTTGTACATCGCCGCCTCCTCGATCGAAGATGTTTTTTGCACCGCCGATGTCGTCTATATACGTCCGGACGGGCTTTCCGCGCAAGGGAATGTGCCACGCCAATGAGTTGCATCAAAGTTGAGGCGCCCGGAAGGAATGCGGGGCCGGTGATCATGCCTTAGAATAATACGGTCAGAACGGCGCCCCGGTCGGGTGCGCCGCGAACCTGGAAACGCAGGAGCAAAATGCCATGGCCTTGAAGGACTTGATGGTTCATCTGGATCCGGGCGAGCGTACCGCGACCCGGCTCGCGTTCGCCGTCGACCTCGCCCGCGCCCACGACGCGCGGCTGGTGGGCGTCTTCGGGCAACGGGCGTTGGCAGAGCAGGTCGGCGTCGTCGCCACCTGGCCAAGCCCCGAGTATGCGGCGGCGGCCGAGGCGAGCAAGGCAGCGTTCGAGGCGGCGACCGCGGGCCTGCGCGACGCCGAATGGCGCGACATCAACCGCGGCAGCGACAGCGAACTGCTCCGCCTCATCACCGAGGCGGCCCGCTATGCCGACCTGGTGATCGTCGGCCAGCATGACGAAAACGCGCAAGTGCCGGTCCCACCCGAATTGGCCGAGGAGCTCGTCATCCATTCCGGCCGACCGGTCCTGGTGGTGCCCTATGCCGGCGAATTTCCACAGGCGGGCCGGCGCCCGCTGATTGCGTGGGACCATTCCCGCGAATCGGCGCATGCGCTCAATGCCGCCCTGCCTTTGATCGAGGGGTGCGCCGAAGCGATTGTCGTGTCGCTCGACACGCCGTACGAGGAAGCGGAGAAGTCGTGCGCCGAAGTTGCCCGCCATCTGGCCTGCCACGGGATCAAGGCGCGGACCGAAGTACTGCTGGCCGAGGACGAGCACGTCATGGACTTCGTCCTGAATCGTGTCACCGATCTCGACGCCGACCTGCTCGTGATCGGCGCGCATCGCCATAGCAATTTCCCGCGGACGGCCCCTAGTGCCAATTCGCGCGCCATCCTCCGGCAGATGGTGGTGCCGACCCTCGTCGCCCGGTAAATCGATTTGGCCCCGGCCACGCGACGGCGTGGCAAGCGGGATCCGCGGGTCCGCGGGACGAGCGCGCTGGAGTGCGTAAGCGCGGCAGACGCCGGGCGAATCCGCCGGGTACCGGCGAGGTATAGTTCGGTTTCCGTCGCCCGGAGGCCTCCCATGCTGATGTCCGCCGCCGATTATCGCGAATCGCTCCGCCGTTATCGCCCGGTCGTCTATGTCGACGGGCAACGGATCGATTCGGTCGCCGATGAGCCGCTGCTTGCGCCGGGCGTCAATGGCATCGGCGTCAGCTACGATTTCGCGTTGCGCGAGTCGACGCAGGGTCTGCTGCGGACCGAGGGCCCCGATTTCGACGGCCCGATCAACCGGATGCTGGCGATTCCGCGCAGCAGCGCGGATCTCCTCAACAAGCTCGAGGCGGTCCGCCTGGTGTGCCAGGAAACCGGGTGCGCGCAGCGCTACCTGGGCGGCGACGCGCTCGCCGCCATCTACCACGGCACGCATCGCCTCGACGCCGAGGCGAATACCGACTATCACGCGCACCTGATTGCCTATCTGGAGCACGTGTACGCGAACGATCTGGCGGTCGCGATTGCGATGACCGACGCCAAGGGCGACCGCTCGCTGCGGCCCGCGCAGCAGCCCAACCGCGACACCTACGTGCACATCGTCGAGCGGCGCGCCGACGGCATCGTGATCTCCGGCACCAAGGCGATCGTGACCGCCGCGCCGTACGTGCACGAGCTCCTCGTCATGCCCGGCCGCAACATGACCGCCGCCGACCGGGATTTTGCCGTGTGCTGCGCGGTGCCGGTGGACGCCGACGGCCTCACGATCGTTGCCCGCAAGGCCGGGCGTCCCGGCGAAGCGGGGGCGATCTTCAGCGGCAAGTACGGGCAGTCGACAGGCGTGTGCCTGTTCGAGCGCGTGTTCGTGCCCTGGGAGCGCGTGTTCTGCGCCGGCGAGTGGGAGCATGCCGGCGAGATCCTCTACAACTACACGGCCCAGCATCGCCATACCTGCATCGCGGCGCGGGCGGGCTTCGGCGACCTCCTGATCGGCGCTGGCGCACTCGTGACCGAGGCGAACGGCGTCGACCTCGATCGCGCACCCGGCCTGCGCGACGCGATGATCGAGCTCATCAAGATCACCGAAGGCTTCTACGCCTGCGGCGTGGCCGCGTCGGTGTATTGCCAGCCGAGCGCTTCCGGCATCGTCACGCCCGATGCCGTGTTTGCGAACATCGGCAAGCTGCTGCTCGGCACCCAGATCTACGACATGCACCGGCTCGCGCACCACGTTTCGGGCGGCATGATCGTCGCGCTGCCCGGCCCGGACGAGGACCACAATCCGCTGACGGCCGGGCGGCTGTCCGAGGTGCTCACCGCGCGCTCGGACATTCCCTACGAAAAGCGGATCGAGGTCGCGCGCTTCATCGAGGACCTGACGGCGTCCTATCAGGCGGGCTGGTATTCGCTGATCAGCCTGCACGGAGGCGGATCGCCGGAAGCCATGAAGATGGAGATCTATCGCAACTATCCGCTGGGCAACAAGGTCGATCTGGTCGAGCGGCTGCTCGATCGCGGCGTTCTCGCCGACGCGACCCGCAAGATCACCCGCAATCGCCAGCCGGGCCGGTGCTGCGCGACCGGCTGTCTTGCGCCGGATGCGCCGCAGATGATCGCGCTGCCGCAACCGGCCGGTTCGGCGGCCGCGAACGTGTCGGCGCCGCGCCCGAAGTCGATCGCCGCCGACTGATCGCTGGCGAAACGATCGGCCCGCCGACATGGTTCCGCAGCCCCTGGCCAAACGCCTCGACCGCGATCGCAGCCTGCTGCTCGTCATCGACATCCAGACGCGGCTCGCGCCGCACGTGCTGGGCCATGAGGCCGTGATCGCCCGCAGCGAAGCGCTGCTCGGCGCGGCGCGGCACTTTCGCATGCCGTGCGTCCTGACCGAGCATTGTGCCGCCGAGATCGGCCCCGTGATTCCACGGTTGCGCGAGCGGTTCGACGGCGCCGACATCTTTGCCAAGACCCACTTCGGCGCGACCGATCATCCGGCGTTCGAAGCCCTGCTGCGCGCGCACGGCCGGACGCAACTGGTGGTCACCGGCATGGAGGCGCACGTCTGCGTACTACAGACGGTGCTGGGCCTTGCCGCCGGGCAGTACGAGGTATTCGTGGTCGGCGACGCGGTCGGCTCGCGCGGCGCGCGGGCTGCCGATCGCCAGTTCGCGCTCGACCGCATGCGTCAGGCGGGCTGCACGGTCGTGGGCGCGGAGACCGTGCTGTTCGAGTGGACGCGCGCGGGCGACGATGCGGCGTTCAGGGACGTCCTGGCGCTGGTCAAGACGTTGCCGTCTTCGTGACCGTCGTCGATCGTCGTCCCCGCGGCGCGCTGGTCCCGGTGCCGGCCCCGTTTCGCGACCATCTCGCGATCCATGAATAGATAGATGGATTTCAGCGGGCCGTTGGTCTAATCTTCAGCATCGCGTCAACCCACATGGGATCGATCGCCATTGCCGCCATGCGACTGCGCCGTACATTGGCCGGGCTGCTATCCGCGGGCCTGCTGGCTGGCCCGGCGGTCCACGCCGACGATTTCAAGTTCTCCCGGCCCGATCGCGACGAAGCCGCTGCCGAGGCCGCGCGCCAGGACCGCATCGCCCTGCAACTGTCCACGCCGTGCCGCGCCGACATCAAGAACAAGAAGATCGTCGTGATCATCGGTGAACGCCAGTCCAACGGCTATGTCGCGGCCGAGCAGAAGAACTACGGACCGCACTTTCAGGCCATCAACGGACGGCTGCGCGCGCTCGGGCTCGCCACCTACACGCCGGAGGAAATCCGGAAGCAGATCGCGCAGGCCGAGATCGACGCCTACTTCCGGAACGATCCGGATGCCGCGCTCGCCGCGGCGCGACGCCTCGGCGCCAGCTTCGTCCTGCGCGGCCTGATCTCGACCGAGTCGACGATGAATCCGCTGATGCCGGTCAACCAGGTCGCCGTGGCGATGGGCTTCACGCTCTCCAAAGCCGATGGTCGCGTGGTTTCCGATGCGGACGCGAGCTCGAGCTCGTATGCGGGCGCCGATGTCACGCGCATGGCGCTGACGCTCGTCAACGAGAAGGCTGACGACGTCGTGGCCAAGCTCTATGCCGATTATTGCAGCAACGCCGGCCTTTCCGCGCGCGGAAAGGCAATGCCGAAGTAGCCGCGAGCTTCCCTCCCCGCGGCATTGGAAAGAGGTGAACGACCATGAACGATCGCATTTTCTCCAAGTACGCGCGCCTCTCGCTGGGGGCAGCGCTCCTCGCATCGACGACGCTCGCGCTGGCCCAGCCGAAGTGGGGCGCCGAGAGCAGCCCGACGCCCAATGCGGGCAGCGGCACCTCGCAAAAGGCGAACGCGGCGGCCGATCGCGCCGTGTACAAGCCGGTCGAATACACCAATGCGAACAAGAAGGGCCCGGCGCTGATCGTGCTGCCGGGCGAGATCAAGAGCAACAACGCGACCTTCACGCAGAAGTTCACCGCCAACAACATCGCCGACTTTGCCGAGATCGAGCTGTCGAGCGCCAATTTCCAGGTGCTCGAGCGTTCCAACCTGGGCCCGATCCTCAATGAATTCACGCTCGCCTACAACCTCGGCGATCCCGAGGCTGCGCGCAAGTTCCTGCGGATGGGCAAGCTCAAGAGCACCAAGTACGTGGTCAAGTTCGACATCCTCAAGACGGAGCAGGTCGCGGCCGCGCAGTCCGGCTTCGACGGCAACGCGATCGGCAACATGGTCGGTCTGCTGGGCGTGTTCAGCGGCTCGCGCGGCGGCGCGCAGGCGGGCACGGTGGCGGGCACGGGCATTTCGTCGGTCCACACCGGCGAGTCGAGCGGGGTCTGGATCATCGGGATGCGCTACAAGATCATCGATGCCGAAACCACGGAGCAGCTCGCCACCGGGTACACCGAAGAAAAGATGGAAGTTGGCGCGTCGTCGTCGTCGGTGCTGGGCGTGCGCGAATCGCAGCAGGGTGGCGTGTCGCTCGACACGATGGTGCAGCGGCTGATCCAGAAGAACGTGTGGGAAATCGACAACAAGTACAAGTGATCCGCCGGCACCGGCCCCGCGAGCGCCGCGTGCCGGCCGGCGAGGCGCGATGATCACCAGGCTCGGCAAGTACCAGATCCGCAGCGAGTTGGGACGCGGCGCGATGGGCGTCGTGTACGAAGGCTTCGACCCGCTGATCGCGCGCGTCGTCGCGCTGAAGACGATCCGTTCGGACCAGCTCGCCGTCGACGATGCCGCGGGCCTCGTCGCGCGCTTTCGCAACGAGGCGCAGGCGGCGGGGCGGCTCTCGCACCCGAACATCGTTCCGATCTACGAATTCGGCGAGGACGAGGGTGTCTGGTTCATCGCCATGGAGCTCGTCAAGGGCCGCGAGCTCAAGGAGTTCTTCGAAGCCGGCGAGCGCTTCAGCACCGCCGACACGGTGCGCGTCATGACGCAGATTCTCGCGGCGCTCGCGTACTCGCATCGCCAGGGCGTGGTCCATCGCGACATCAAACCGGCCAACATCTTCCTGCTGCCGGACGGCACGGTGAAGGTCGCCGATTTCGGCATCGCCCACATCGAATCGTCGGAGCTGACGCAGCTGGGAACCGTGCTCGGCACTCCGAATTACATGTCGCCCGAGCAGATCCTCGGCCTGCCGGTGGATGGCCGCGCGGACCTGTTTGCGGCCGGCGTGATTCTGTACCAGTTCCTGACCGGCGAGCGACCGTTCACGGGATCGGCCACGACGACCGTGCAGAAGGTGCTGAAGGAAGATCCGCTGCCGCCGTCGATTCTCAACGTCCAGGTGCTGCCGGCGTTCGATGCGGTCGTGCGGCGGGCGCTCGCCAAGCGGCCGGACGATCGCTTCGCCAACGCCGACGAATTCGCCGTGGCGCTGCGCGCGGCCGCGGCAGCCGAGTCGGCCCTCGGCACCGACGAGACGGTGGCGATCGGCACCAACGACCTGCGCCTCGCCGCCGCCCGTGCGACCGATGCCGGCAAGGCAGTGCCCCCGCCGGGATCTTCCCCGCGCGCGGAGCCCGGGCCACCGCCGGCCGCTACCGGGACGCGGCGAGCCCCTGCCATCGCGCTCGCCGCCGGCATCGCGGCCGTGATCATCGGCGCCGGACTCTGGTTCCTGTTGCCTCGTCCGCCGGGCGAACCGGCGAAGACGGACGCGGGATCGGTCGCGCCCGCCGCCAAGGTCGCCGCGGGGACTCCGGGGCCCGTCGCGGTGGCTCCTGCGTCATCGCCCGCACCGGCGGTTCCGCCAGCGTCGGCGCCCGGCACGATGCTGATCTCGGCGGTCGGCGTCATCGATCCCGCCGATCCTCGCAATCGCAGTGACGCGCAAATGCGGCTGCGCAAGGCCTCGCAGGACCAGCTGGTCGAAAAGGCACTTCTGCTCTTTATCGACACCGACTCGCTCGCCCGGAACTACGACGCGATCAACGATCGCCTGTTGTCGAGGAGCGGCACCTTCATCACGCGTGTCGTACACGAAAGCGAGCCGCGGGTCGGCAAGGATGGGCTGCTGACCGTCACCACCGAGGCGATGGTCGACGTCAAGGCGCTGCAGAAGGCGGTGAACGAGATGTCGCGCGACCAGCGCATCGGGTTCATCCGCGCGCGCGGCGACCCCAGGATCTCGGTCCGGATTCTGGTGCGCGCAGACGGCGCGCCGGACGCGTCGCCGCGGCCGTCGCCGATCGCGGAAAACATCATCAAGGCCGAAATCAAGTCGTTCGGCTTTCGCACGTGGTCGGACGACGAGCCCGCCGGCCGCGGCGCCACGAGCGCGGATTTTGCCGTTACCGGCGAGGTCACGCTGCGCAAATTGTCGACGCGCCTCGAAGCGTCGGGGCTGGTGATCACCAAATACGTGGTCACCTCCGCGACCGTGAAGTGCATCGACCGCGAGACGGGCGAGGAGATCTACCACAACACGATGCTGCCCAAGGGCGGCGGCAGCGCGCCGAGCGAGGACGAAGCGCTGAAGGCGATCGGCACGCGGATGGCCAAGGAGTTTTCGCGCGAATTCTTTCTGGAGCACCTCGTGACCGCCGGGCAGCCGGTCGTGCTCGAGGTGGCTGGCGTGCCCGATACCGTGACCGACGCCCTGCTCGTGCGCGAGCTCGCGGGGCTGCCGGCGGTGATCACGATTGCGCCGCGCGGGCAGTCGGGAGCCCGGACCTACGACATCGGGCTCGCCGGCGCCGGGTCGCTCGGCGAGCGCGTTACCCGAGCCGTACTGACGCCGCTCAACGCCAAGCTCGGGCAGGATTGTTTCCGGCTGGCCGCGATCACGGGCGAACAGGTCGGCGTCACTTTCGATGCCCGCTGCACCGATGCCGCCGTGCTGTCCCGGCTGGAAAGCTATCCGCCCGCGTGGCTGTATGCGGTGCCGCCGGCGCGCCACAAGTCCGTGACGACGAACCCCGAGACGCTGCGCAAGCTGACGATCTGACGGCGCGTCCGTATTCCAGCGCGATCGGCGCGATCGTTTAATATAGCACCCGCGCCGAACGCAAAAATGCGCCTGGCGCGGCAGTGGCGCGCTGCGGACAGCGCGCCCGGTTCCTCGCTGCCAACGACCCCGTCCCTCGTCCCTGGTCCCGCCGTGCCGAATGCCGATTACCGTTTCCTGCCCGTCACGATCCTCGCGTGCCTGCTGTGCCTGGGCGTCGCCGGGGCGTCGCCCGCGCGCGCGCAGGGCCCGGCATCGGTGCTGCTCGAGGATCTGACGTGGACCGAGCTGCGCGACCAGGTCCGGGCGGGCAAGACGACCATCATCGTCCCGATCGGCGGCACCGAGCAGAACGGCCCGCACATGACGCTCGGCAAGCACAACGCCCGGGTGAAGGTGCTATCGGAAAGGATCGCGCGTGCGCTGGGCAATGCGCTGGTGGCGCCGGTCGTTGCCTACGTTCCCGAAGGCGGGATCGCGCCGCCGACGTCCCACATGCGCTTTCCGGGCACGATCACCGTGCCGGAGGAAGCCTTCGAGAAGGTCATCGAATACGCGGCCCGGAGCTTCCGGCTGCACGGTTTTCGCGATGTGGTCCTGCTCGGCGATCACGGCGGATATCAGAAAGGCGACAAGGCGGTCGCCGACCGCTTGAACCGCGAATGGGGCGCGACGGCCAGCCGCGTCCATGCCATCGACGAATACTTCCGCGTGACCGAGACCGATTATCTGCAGGCGCTGAAGAGCCGGGGCTTTCGCGACGCCGAGATCGGCCTTCATGCCGGGCTCGCGGACACGTCGCTGGCACTGGCGGTCGATCCCCGACTCGTCCGGATGGACAAGCTGCAATCGGCCGCCGCCGCCGGCACGGCCGAAGGCGTGCGCGGGGATCCCGCCCGCTCGACGGCCGAATTGGGGCAGCTTGGCGTCGATCTCATCGTCGCGCGCACCGTGGACGCGATCCGGAAATCCGTCGCCCGGCAACATTGAACGCAGGACCAGGAGTAATCGTGGAGAAACAGTTGTTGCGGCGCGGCCTTGCCGCCATGCTTTGCCTCGGGGCCGCGCTCTCGTTGCCTGGAACCGGAACGGTGGCGTTGGGGCAGCCGGGCGCGGCCAAAGCGACCGCGATCGCCACCGTCCCCGGCATGCCGCCGGTGGTCGACCCCGCCAACCTCTACAGCGAAGCGACTGCCGGAAAGCTGAGCGCCGCGGTTGCCGGGGACCTCCCGCGCGTGTACGTCCCGCACGTGAAGTCGAACGACGTCTATGTCATCGATCCGGCCACGCTCAAGGTCGTCGACAAGTTCAAGGTCGGCATCAATCCGCAGCATGTCGTGCCGTCGTGGGACCTGCGCACGCTGTGGGTGGCCAACAATGCGGAAGGCCGCCGCACCGGGAGCCTGACGCCGATCGATCCGAAAACCGGCAAGCCGGGCACGCCCACCGCGGTCGACGACCCGTACAACCTGTATTCGACGCCGGACGGCAAGTCGGTGATCGTCGTCGCCGAGGCCTTCAACCGGCTCGATTTTCGCGACCCGAAGACGCTGGTGCTGCAGTCGTCGCTCGCGGTGCCGAAGTGCGGCGGCATCAATCATGCGGACTTCTCCATCGATGGCCGCTTCGCCATTTTCACCTGCGAGTTCGACGGCAGCGTCGCGAAGGTCGATCTCGTCGCGCGCAAGGTCATGGGCTACATCCAATTGATCAAGCCGGGCCTGCCGACGCAGACGGTGAAAGGCATCGACGGCCGCGACGAAATCATCTGCACCACGTGGAAGGGGATGCCGCAGGACATTCGCGTGTCGCCGGACGGCAAGCTGTTCTATGTCGCGGACATGATGGCCAACGGCGTCTTTGTCGTCGACGGCGAAACGTTCCGGCAGATCGAATTCATTCCGACGGGCGTCGGCACCCACGGCCTGTATCCCACCCGCGACGGGAAGAAGCTCTATGTCGCCAATCGCGGCTCGAACAAGATCCACGGGCGGCCCCGCGGCAAGGGCAGCGTGTCGGTGCTCGATTTCGCGACCCGGAAGGTCGAATCGACTTGGCCGATTCCCGGCGGCGGCAGCCCGGACATGGGCAACGTCAGCGCCGACGGCAAGGTGCTCTGGCTCTCGGCGCGCTTCGACAATGTCGTCTACGCCATCGACACCGACACCGGCAAGCGTGACCACGATTCCGGTGGGCCGCGAGCCGCACGGCCTCACCGTCTGGCCGCAGCCGGGCCGCTACTCGCTCGGCCACACCGGCAACATGCGTTAGGACCGATCCTGCGATAGCATCGGCACGCCAAGCCCCCGGAGATTCACACCGTCATGCGCACATCACTCATCGTCACCGTCATCGGTCCTGACCGTCCCGGGCTCGTCAGCCTGCTTTCGGACCGGGGCAAGGCCCACGGCGCGAGCTGGGCCGAGAGCCGCATGGCGAGCCTCGCCGGTCAGTTCGCCGGCATGGTCCGCTTCGAGGTCGACGCGGCCAACGCCGAAGCGCTGGGCGCCGCCCTGGCGGAATTGGAGTCGACCGGACTGCGGGTCGTCATCGGCAAGGGCGAAGGAACGCCGCCCCGCGCCGATGCCCGCGCCCTGAAGCTCGATCTCGTCGGCAACGATCGTCCGGGTATCGTCCGCGACATTTCGCGGGTGCTCGCCGATTGCGGCATCAGCATCGAGGAGCTCGATACCGAAATCGTGAGCGGCGCGATGTCCGGCGGCGACCTGTTCCAGTTGAAGGCTTTCCTGCGGGTGCCCGTCACCCTCGCGACGGTCGAGTTGCGGCAGATGCTCGAAGCCCTCGCCGACGAGCTGATGGTCGATATCACGCTCGACGACTCGGGGAAGGCCCGGGAGGCGTAACCCGCGGCGTAGCCCGGCGTTGCGCGCAGCGAAACCCGGGTGGATGCCCAACGAAGCCCAACTCGGTGCCCACCGGGTTTCGCGCGGCTCAACCCGGGCTACGCCGCGCGGCCAATCCCTGAGCGCGGAGCTCGTCCAGCGTGGCGTTCAACGTCAGTGCCTGCGGATCGATCCTGACGTGCAGGAGCGCCGGCCTCCCGGCGCCTTGCGCCCGCTCGAACGCCGGCGCGAACTCCGCGGTGCGCGTCACCGTCTCGCCGTGCGCGCCATAGGCTCGCGCGAGGGCGGCGAAATCCGGATTGACGAGCGTCGTGCCGTGCACGCGCCCGGGAAACGTGCGTTCCTGATGCATGCGGATCGTGCCGAACATGCCGTTGTCGACGACGACGAAGATCACGGCGAGTCCGTACTGCACCGCGGTCGCGAGCTCCTGTCCGTTCATCAGGAAGCAGCCGTCGCCGTTCCATGAAACGACGACGCGCTGCGGGTGGAGGGCCTTGGCGGCGACCGCCGCCGGCACCCCGTAGCCCATCGCCCCGGAGTACGGTGCGAGCTGGGTGCGAAACTCCCGGTACCGATACAGCCGGTGCAGCCATGTCGAATAGTTGCCGGCGCCGTTGGTGAGGATCGCGTCGTCGGGCAGATGGCGATCGAGCCAGCCCATCACCTGCCACAGGTCGACCTCGCCGGGCACCGGCCGCGGGGCCTGCCACGCAGCGTACTCTGCGCGCGCCGCGGTGGGGGTCTCGCGCCACGCGTCGGCCGGTAGCGGCGGCGCATCGTTCATCGCGGCGAGAAAGCTCCCTGGCGCAGCCGCGATCGCGAGGGCCGGCTGGTAGACGCGGCCCAGCTCATCGCTGCCGGGATGCACGTGGATCAACGTCTGCGCCGGCACCGGCGCGTCGAGCAGCGTGTAGCCCGAAGTCGTCATCTCGCCCAGGCGCTCGCCGATCACGAGCAGGACATCGGCGTTGCGAATCCGGGCGCCGAGCTTGGGGTTGATGCCGATGCCGACATCGCCGGCGTAATGCGGATGCCGGTTGTCGAACAGATCCTGGCTGCGGAACGCGCACGCGACCGGCAGCGCGTTCCGTTCCGCGAACAGGCGCAGCGCGGCCACCGCGTCGCCGTCCCAGCGGCTGCCGCCGACCAGCACCAGCGGGCGGGTTGCTGCCGCGAGAAGCTTGCGCGCGGCCCCGACCTGCGCGCTCGCGGGTGCCGCAGGAGTCGCCTCCACCCGCGCGACATCGGTGCAGAGCGCACGCGTGGCGAGCATGTCTTCGGGGAGCGCCAGCACGACGGGCCCCGGCCGGCCGGACATCGCCACCCGGTAGGCGTGCGCGACGTACTCGGGAATCCGCTCCGGCCGGTCGATCTCGGCAACCCATTTGGCGATGCCGCCGTACATCCGCCGATAGTCGATCTCCTGGAACGCCTCACGATCGGTGAAGTCGCTGCCGACTTGCCCCACGAGCACAAGGAGCGGCGTGGAATCCTGCGCGGCCGTGTGTATCCCGATGGCGGCATTCGCGGCACCCGGCCCGCGGGTGACGATCGCGATTCCCGGCCGTCCCGTCATCTTGCCGCAGGCTTCGGCCATGTACGCGGCGCCGCCTTCCTGCCGGCAGACGATGAGCTGCAGGCGATCGCGCACGTCGTAGAGCGCGTCCAGCACGGCGAGAAAGCTCTCACCCGGGACACAGAACGCGTGCGTCGCGCCCTGGGCAACGAGGTTGGCGACGAGAATCGCGCCGCCGGTGCGGACAGGGGTCACGGCGGTCCGCGAAAGGCGCGTCAAGGCGGCAGTGTCGACGCGCGCGGCATGGGGCGCGGCGCGATCAAGGTCGCGTCCGAGAGATCCTCGCGCTTCACGAGGAAGACGCTGTCGGTCGACGACGCGGTCTCGAGCCAGACGAAGGGCACCCGCGGGAACGCGCTCTCCGCCGCCGCGCGGTTGTGGCCGATCTCGACGACGAGCGTGCCGCCGGGAGCCAGGAACCGTGCTGCGGTCGTGAGGATCGTGCGCACGGCGTCGAGTCCGTCGTCGCCGCCGGCCAGCGCGAGCTGCGGCTCCTTCAGGTATTCGGGCGGCAGCCCTTCCATCGCCAGGGCGGTGACGTAGGGCGGGTTGCTGATGACGAGGTCGTAACTCTTTTCCGGCAGGTTTTCAAAAAGGTCCGAGCGGATCAGGTTGATGCGATCCGCGAGCCCGTAATCCGAAACGTTGCGCTGCGCGACCGCGAGGGCGCCGGACGAAATGTCCACCGCATCGATGTCGGCCGCGGGGTAGGCGTGGGCGGCGAGAATCGCGAGACAGCCCGAACCGGTGCACATGTCGAGCGCGGTGGCGACACCGGCGGCATCGCCGACATACGGGGCAAGCCCGTCGGGCAGGAGCTCGGCGATGAACGAGCGCGGGATCAGCACCCGTTCGTCAACGTAGAAACGGAATTCGCCGAGCCACGCTTCGTGCGTCAGGTAGGCCGCCGGGATGCGCTGGTCGATCCGCCGGTCGAGGAGCTGCGCCACCTGGGCGCGCTCCTGCAGCGTCAGCCGCGCGTCGAGAAACGGCTCCAGGCGGTCGAGCGGGAGGTGCAGCGCGTGCAAGAGCAGGTACGCGCCCTCGTCGTACGCATTGGTGGTGCCGTGTCCGAACGAGACGCCGGCTTCGCCGAAGCGGGTCACCGCGTAGCGCAGCCAGTCGCGCAGCGTCTCGAGATCGTGCAGCGCCGAGCTCATCGCGCCGCTCCCCGCAGCAGGCGGTCGAGGATGTGGAGGTGAATGGCGGCCAGCGCATCGAGGTCGGCGACGGCGACGCGCTCGTCGACCTTGTGGATGGTCGCGTTGACCGGACCCAGCTCCACCACTTCGCGGCAGATCGCGGCGATGAAGCGGCCATCCGAAGTCCCGCCCGTACAGGAGAGCTCGGGGGTTACGCCGGCAACGTCGCGGATGGCGGCCTCGGCCGCGGCGACGAGGCTGCCGCGCGGGGTGAGGTAGGGCTGGCCGGACCCGGTCCAGGCGAGATCGTAATCGAGTCCGTGTCGCGCCAGGATGGCCTCGAAGCGCCGGGTGAGCGACTCGGGTGTGCTGGCGGTCGCGTAGCGGAAGTTGAACATCAGTTCGAGGCGGCCCGGAATCACGTTGGTCGCGCCGGTTCCCGCGTGGACGTTGGAGCACTGCCACGTCGTCGGCGGAAAGTACTCGTTGCCGTGGTCCCAGCGCGTCGCGGCGAGCTCGGCGATCACCGGCGCCACCGCATGAATCGGATTGCGCGCGAGGTGCGGATAGGCGACGTGGCCCTGGATACCCTTCACCGTGAGCGTCCCCGACAACGTGCCGCGGCGGCCGTTCTTGATCATGTCGCCCAGGCGATCGACCGACGACGGTTCGCCGACGATGCAGTAATCGAGGGTTTCTCCCTTGGCCGCCAGCCGCTCGACGACGCGGACCGTGCCGTCGACGGACGGGCCTTCCTCGTCGGACGTCAGCAGCACCGCGATGGACCCGGGCGCGTCGGGATACGCGGTGACGAAGGCCTCGATCGCCGTCACGAAGGCCGCCACCGAGCCCTTCATGTCGGCCGCGCCGCGTCCGTAGAGCCAGCCGTCGCGGTCGGTCGGCGTGAACGGGTCGGTGTGCCAGTCGTCGAGCGGACCGGTCGGCACTACGTCGGTATGCCCCGCGAAGCAGAGCACCGGATGGGCGTTGCCGCGACGCGCCCAGAGGTTGGTCACGCCGTTGGCGACGAGCGTTTCGCAGTGAAAGCCAAGCGGTTCCAGGCGCGCGGCGACAAGCGCCTGACAGCCGCCGTCGTCGGGCGTTAGCGAACGCCGGCCGATCAGCGCGCGCGCGAGCAGGAGCGTGGCAGAGGGCGGGATGCGGACGGCCATATCCATGCTGACGATCGTGGCGCCTTTTCGTGCAGCGGACGGGAGGCAGGCAGATCGCGTGCGCCGGAGCCCGCCGGTTCAGTGTTTGCGGTCGAGCATCGCGGGTTCGATTTGCAGCGCGGTGAAATCGCTGGCGCCCCGCCGGGGCGGCCCCTCGACCTCGCTCGGCGGGAGCGAGTCGACGCGCGCCGTCGGCGAGCTCTGGTTGATGAGCCACGCGAGGTTGGTCGGCGAGTCGGAGGCGGCCATCGCTTCGTCGTAGCTGATCACGCTGTCGAGGTAGAGGCGGCACAGCGCCTGCTCGAACGTCTGCGACCCGGGGTACAGCGATTGCTCCATCGCCTCCTTGATCTGTGCGATCTCGCCGTTCTTCACGAGGTCGGCGATGAGCGACGTGTTGAGCAGGATCTCGACCGCGGGTTGCTGGTTGCCGAACCGGTTGCGGATCAGCCGCTGGCAGACGATCGCGCGGAGGCCGATGGACAGGTCGGAGAGCACGCCCGACCGCGCGTCGTAGGGGAACATGTTGATGATCCGCGACAGCGCGTGGTAGCTGTTGTTCGCGTGCAGCGTCGACAGGCACAGGTGGCCGGTCAGCGTGTGCAGCAGCGCGTTTTGCATCGTCTCCTTGTCGCGGATTTCGCCGATCATGATGAGGTCCGGCGCTTCGCGCAGCGCGTTCACCAGCGCGTTCTGGTAGTTGAGCGTGTCGATGCCGATCTCGCGCTGGTTCACGATGCTCTGCTTGTGCGTGAAGATGTATTCGATCGGATCCTCGACCGTCAGGATGTGACCGGTGCGGTTGGTATTGCGGTGGTCGATCATCGCCGCCAGCGTGGTCGACTTGCCCGAGCCCGTGGCACCTGCCACCAGCACCAGGCCGCGCTTTTCCATGACCAGACTGAGCAGCACCGGCGGGAGGCCCAGTTCGTCGAAGGCCGGGATGATGGTGCGGACAAAGCGGATCGCGATGGCGACCGCGCCGCGCTGACGGAAGATGTTGATCCGGAAATTGCCGACGTCACGGTCGAGGTAGGACAGGTTCATCTCGAGGTCGCGCTCGAACCCGGCTGCCTGCTCCTTCGTCATCAACTCGTAGGCGATCCGGCTCACCGTATCGGCGTCCATCGGCACCGTCGACACGGGCGCGACGACGCCCTTCACCTTGATGTTGATCGGCGCGTCGCATGAGATGAAGATGTCGGAAGCCTGCTTTTCTGCCATCAACCTGAACAATCGATCGAGGTACATGGTATCCCGCGCTAGAATGACGCCGCCGCCCGACAATGGGCAAATTCCTTAAGTCCGTTCCGGAACTTTCGATGATAATGTCATGAATCCGCGTGGAGTTCCACCCCTGCCGAGCCCGCCGCTGCCGGTTGGTGCCGGCGAGGGCAGCCGTCGCGCGCCCCGGGCGCCAGCCCCCACACCCGGCGGCGCCGCCTTCCTGCGAAGGCCATTTTGATGCTGGCCATCATCGGCGGCAGCGGCCTCACCCGGCTGTCGACGCTGGCGGTCGCCCATCGGGAGGTCGTGCGCACGCCCTATGGGGAGCCGTCGTCGGCGCTGCTGTTCGGTCAGATCGCCGGCCGCGATGTCGTATTCCTTGCCCGTCACGGTCACGGCCATACGATTCCGCCGCACCGGGTCAACTATCGGGCGAACCTGTGGGCGCTCAACGAACGGGGCGCGACGGCGGTGCTCGCCGTCGCGTCGGTCGGCGGAATTCGCGATGCGCTCCCGGGCGAGCTGTTGCTGCCGCACCAGCTCATCGACTACACCCACGACCGGGAAGCGACGTTCTTCGACGGCGGCGATCGACGCGTCGTGCACATCGACTTCACCCATCCGTACGCGGCCGCGCTCCGCGAAAAATGCCGGGCGGCGGCGATGGTCGCGGGGATCGCGCTCACCGACGGCGGGGTGTACGGTGCCGTGTCGGGCCCGCGGCTCGAAACGGTCGCCGAGATCGACCGGATGGACCGCGACGGCGCGACGCTGGTCGGGATGACGGGGATGCCCGAAGCCGCGCTGGCACGCGAGCTCGAGTTGCCGTACGCGGCCATCGCCGTGGTCGTCAATCACGCGGCGGGCCGCGGCGACTCCGCGGTCGAAATCTCGATGGACGGCATCGCGCAGGTCCTCGAGTCGGCGATGGACCGGGTCCGGGCCTTGCTGGAGCATGTGGTGCCGCTGATATGAGGAGGGCGACGTGATTCGCGAGGTCCTGCGGATGGGCGACCCGCGCCTGTGGCAGCGCGCGGCGCCGGTGGAGCGCTTCGCCACACCGGATCTCGATGCGCTGATCGCCGACCTGCGCGAGACGATGGCGGCGCAGGACGGGGCCGGACTGGCGGCCCCGCAAATCGGCGTGCCGCTGCAGGTCGTGATCTTCGGTGTCGAAACCAATCCGCGTTATCCCGACGCGGAGCCCGTCCCGTTCACCGAGCTCGTGAATCCGGTGCTGACGCCGCTCTCCGACGCGATCGAGGAAGACTGGGAAGGCTGCCTGTCCGTCCCGGGACTGCGCGGCATCGTTCCACGCTACACGCAGCTGCGCTACGAGGGCTTCGATCCGCGCGGCAAGGTCATCCGGCGTGACGTCACCGGCTTCCACGCACGCGTCGTCCAGCACGAATGCGATCACCTGCAGGGCATCCTCTATCCGATGCGCATGCGCGACCTGTCGCGTTTCGGTTACACCGATGTCCTGTTTCCCGAGGGTAACGTGGCAGCCGAGTGAGGCGACGGGGCGGCTGCGCTCACCCGTCGTCACGGCAACCGCAGCTGCTCGTAGAGCGCAGTTTCCAGACGGAGCAGGGCGTGCTCGTCACGCAGATGGGCGCCGTCGATCAGGAAAGTATCCTCGGCGCGCTCGCCCAGCGTGTTGATCTTGGCGCTGGCGACGTTGATCTGCGCGGTCGCCAGCGTGTAGGCGATCTGCGCCAGCAGGCCGGGACGATCGCCGGCGACGATTTCCAGGATGTAATGCGCTTCCTTGTCGTCGGGAAACACCCGGACTTCGGGCGACAGCGGGAAATGCTTCAGCCGACGGCTGACGCGGCCGGGCGGCGGCGGCTCCAGCGGGCGTTGCTCCTCGAGCACGCGCTTCAACTCGAACTCGATCAGCTGGATCGTGTCGCGGTACGACGCGTTCGGATCGGCGGGATCGTGCACCGCGAACGTGTCGAGCGCGTAGCCATGTCGCGTCGTGTGGATCTTCGCTTCGAGGATCGAGAGGCCGGCACGGCCGAAAAACCCGCAGACGCGCGCGAACAGGCTTTTCTGGTCCGGAAGGTACATGAGCACCTGCAGGCCGGCGCCGGCCCGCGACAGCCGGGCCCGAACCACCGGCGCCGCGGCATCGACGCGGTAGTACAGATGCCGCGCGTGCCACGCGATTTCCTCCGCGGTGTGGCGCTGGAAATAGACGGAGTCGACCTTCGACCACAAGATCCGCTCGGCGCCGTCGGGGATGGCGTACAGGCGCAGCAGACGATGCGCCTCCTGCTGGCGCTGCTGCAGGCTGTCGGCGAGCGTCGGCGCGCCGGTGGCCGCCGAGAGCCGGGCGCGCGTCGCGCGGAACAGGTCCTCGAGGAGCTTCGCCTTCCACGCGTTCCACACCTTGGGGCTCGTGCCGCGGATGTCGGCGACGGTGAACAGATAGAGGGCGACGAGGCGGCGGTCGGTCGCTACCGCCGCGGCAAACGCCGCGACCACGTCCGGGTCGCTGATGTCCTGCTTCTGCGCCACCGCCGACATGTACAGATGGCGCCCGACCAGCCAGGCGACGAGCTCGGCATCCTCGGCCGGCAAGTCGTGGGATCGGCAGAAACGCCGCGCGTCGCGCTCGCCCAGCCGCGAGTGGTCGCCGCCGCGGCCTTTCGCGATGTCGTGGAAGAGCCCGGCGAGGTAGAGCACTTCCTTGCGCTCGAAATCGGCAATGAGCCGCGAGCAGAGCGGATATTCGTGCGCGTGCTGCGGCTCGCAGAAGCGGCGCAGGTTGCGGATCACCATCAGGATATGCTCGTCGACCGTGTATACGTGGAACAGGTCGTGCTGCATCTCGCCCACGATGCGGCCGAACACCGGCAGGTAGTGGCCGAGGATTCCGTAGAGGTTCATGCGGCGCAGCTCGTGGGTGATGCCGCGCGGCTCGCGGAACACCTGCAGGAAGCGCGCGCGGTTCGCCGGATCACGCCGGAAACGGGCGTCGACGCGAGTGCCGGTTGCGCCACAGCGCGCGCAGCGTGCGTGCCGACATGCCCTTGAGCTCGGGGTGGCGCTGCAGCGCGAGGAAGGCGTCGAGCATCGCCGCCGGGTGCCGCTCGAACAGGTCCTCCGCGCGCACGTCGAGCAGCTCGTCGGCAACCTGGAAATGTTCGTCGAGCGGCGAGGGGAGCGCGGTGGAGGGAAACAGATGCGCGTGCAGATTCTGCAGCAGGATCACGTTGACCTGGCGGACGAGCTTGGCGGCGCGGTAGTAGCGCTGCATCAGCTGCTCGCTCGCGCGTCGCGCGGGCGTGTCCGACAGACCGATCTCGCGCGCCAGCGCGTTCTGCTGGTCGAACACCAGCCGGTCCTCGCGGCGCCCCGCGAGGTAGTGCATCCGCACGCGCAGTCCGCCGATGAAACGCTCCTCCCGTGCCACGGTCCGCGCCTCGCTGCGCAGGATGAGGCCGGCCTTCGCGAGCTCGCCCCAGCTGTGGCCGAGCCCTGCGGCACGGGCGATCCAGGTCACCGCCTGCAGGTCGCGCAAGCCTCCCGGGCTTTCCTTGACGTTGGGCTCGAGGTTGTAGGCGGTGTCGTGGTACTTGAGGTGCCGCTGCTGCTGTTCCAGGACTTTCGCTTCGTAGAACGCGCGGATGTCCATCGAGCCCGCGAGCATGCGGCCGAAATCGGCATACAGTGCGCGCGACCCTTTGATCAGGCGATGCTCGAGCAGGCTGGTCTTCACCGTGATGTCGCCGGCCATCGCCGCTTCGCAGTCGGCGATCGTGCGCACGCTGTGACCCACCTCCATGCCGATGTCCCAGAGCATGCCGATGAACCGCTCGACGAACGCCGCGCCGTCGCGGTCGAGCGCGTGCGGCAGCAGCACCAGCACGTCGACATCGGAGTGCGGAAACAACTCGCCGCGGCCGTAGCCGCCGACCGCGACCAGCGCGACACCGTCGGGTGTGCCGTGCTCGCCCCAGACGCCCGCGAGCACGCGATCGACGAGGCGCGCGTGGGCCGCCAGCAGCGCGGGGGTGCTGGGTTGGGCGCGAAACGCCAGTTCGAGCGTCGCCCGGCCGGTCCTGAGGTAATCGCGCCAGCGGCGGACCGTGATCGTCAGGTCGGCCGGCGCAACCACCGGCAGCGGTGGCGCCGCGGCGGGAAGTGTCATCGCGAAGGCGCTCCGATGCGCGCTGACCCGATCAGCCGGGAGGCGCCGCGGGCGTTCCGGCGGAGACGGTGAGCACTTCGTGCCCGTCCGGCGTCACCAGGATCGTGTGCTCCCATTGCGCCGACAGCGAATGGTCGGCAGTAACGATCGTCCAGCCATCGGCCAGGCTGCGAATGCCGGCGCGTCCCGCGTTGATCATGGGCTCGATCGTGAACGTCATCCCCGGCAGCAGCTTCAGGCCCGTGCCCGGGCGACCGTAGTGCAGCACCTGCGGCTCCTCGTGGAACTGCTTGCCGATCCCGTGGCCGCAGAATTCGCGCACGATGGAAAAGCCCTGGGCTTCGGCAAAGGTCTGGATCGTGCTGCCGATGTCGCCAAGGTGAGCGCCCGGCCGCACCGCACGGATGCCGCGCCACATCGCCTCGTACGTGAGGTCGACCAGCCGCTTCGCCTGGATCGAGGGCTGCCCGATGCAGAACATCCGGCTCGTGTCGCCGTGAAAACCATCCTTGATGACGGTGATGTCGAGGTTGACGATGTCGCCCGGCTTCAACCGCTTGTCGCCCGGTATCCCGTGGCAGACGACGTGATTGACCGACGTGCAGATCGACGCCGGGTAGGGCACGTGCCCGGGCGGCGCGTAATTGAGCGGGGCCGGAATGGTGCGCTGGGTCTCGACCATGTACGCGTGGCACAGCCGGTCGAGCTCGCCGGTCGTGACGCCGGCCTGAACGTGCGGCGTGATGTAGTCGAGCACCTCGGCGGCGAGGCGCCCGGCCACGCGCATCTTGGCGATGTCTTCGGCGGATTTGAGGTTCACTGACATGGGTTGGGCGGCGCAGGGCGCCAGACCGCCATTCACGCGCGCAAGAGCTCGTTGATGCTCGTCTTCCCGCGCGTCTTCGCGTCGACCTGCTTCACGATGACGGCGCAATAGAGGTGGCATTGGCCTTCGCCCGACGGAAGGCTGCCGGCCACGACCACCGATCCGGCCGGCACGCGTCCGTACGCCGTTTCACCGGTGGCGCGATTGTAGATCCTGGTGCTCTGGCCGATGAACACGCCCATGCCCAGCACCGAATTCTCCTCGACGATCACGCCCTCGACCACCTCGGAACGCGCGCCGATGAAACAGTTGTCCTCGATGATCGTCGGGTTGGCCTGCAGCGGCTCCAGCACGCCGCCGATGCCCACGCCGCCAGACAGATGCACGTTGCGGCCGATTTGCGCGCAGGAACCGACGGTCGCCCAGGTGTCGACCATCGTGCCTTCGTCGACATAGGCGCCGATGTTCACGAACGAAGGCATCAGCACCACGTTGGGCGCCACGAATGCGCCGCGCCGCACCGTGGCCGGCGGAACCACGCGCACGCCCGCGGCCGCGAAACGCTCGGGTGTGTACTCGGCGAACTTGGTCGGCACCTTGTCGTAGAACTGCAGCGGCGCCGCGCCGTGTGCACCGCCGGCGAAGGCCATCGGGACGTTGTCCGCGAGACGGAACGACAGCAGGACGGCCTTCTTGATCCACTGGTGCGTGATCCAGCCGCCGTCGACGCGCTCGGCGACGCGCAGCCGGCCGGCGTCGAGCTCGGCGATCACGTGGGCGACGGCATCGCGGATCGCGGCGGGCGCGCTGCCCGGCGCGAGCGCGGAGCGGGATTCCCACGCGGAGTCGATGGTCGGTTGCAGGTCGGGCATCACGAGGCTCACGGCAAAGGGCCGCATTTTACCGCGAATCGCCGCTGCCCCGCGATCCGTGAACGCCGCGCGCGCCGCGCGGTCACGCCGCGTCGGCCCGCCCGCACCGTCCAGCGGGCGCTACATCGCCTTGAAACGGGGCGCGAAGGTGCGGCTCACCGTCAGCTTTTCTGCGCGGCCTTTGAGCACGATCACGGGCTGGTCGCGCCAATCGCGGTCGACCCGGCCGATGGCGCGCAGATTGACGATGGTCCCGCGATGAACCTGCCAGAATGCCTCCTGGTCGAGTTCGTCGAACAGCTCCCGGATCGATTTCCTGATCAGCGCCTCGCCGTCGGTGGTGACGACCTTCGTGTACTTGTCCTCGGCCTGAAAGTAGATGACGTCGTCGACCGCGATCAGCCGCAGCGACGGGCCGAGCGACGCGCGAATCCACTTGAGCGGCGCCGTGGCGGTGAGCCCCTCCCGTTCGGCCAATCGGGCAAGCAGGCCGGACAGATCGAGGGGCGGCGCGCCCAGCCGCGCTTTCAGCCGCGCGACGACCTTCGCGATTCGTTCCGGCGCCGGCGGCTTCAGCACGTAATCGATCGCACCCTCGTCGAAGGCGGCGACGGCGTATTCGTCATAGGCGGTCACGAACACGACGTGGCAGGCGGCGGCGATCTCGCGCGCGACCTCGAGGCCGCTCTTGACGGGCATCCGGATGTCGAGAAAGGCGATGTCCGGGCGAAGCGCCGCGAACTGGGTCAGGGCTTCGGCGCCATTGCCGGCCTCGGCGACGATGGCGAGCTCCGGCCACGCCTCGGCGAGCCGCGCCTTCAGCATCGCGCGGAGCATCGGCTCGTCTTCCGCGACCAGGGCGGTGGCGGCGGGTGCGGAAAGGAATGCCGGGGAGATCATGGGGCGACAGCTTAGCGTCAACCGCTCTCGAATGGCACCTCGATCGTCGCGCGCGTTCCATGCGGCGCGACGTCCTCGAGCGTGAACCGGGCGCGGTCGCCGTAGAGTGCCGCCAGGCGCTCGCGCAGGTTGGCCACGCCGACGCCGTGTCCCGGTTTCGCGCGCTCGCCGGCACCGAGACCGCGGCCGGTATCGGTCACGACCATGATGAGCCGGTCGTCGCCGCGGCGCGCCTCGAGCCGCACGCTGCCGCCTTCCGCGCGCGGCTCGAGACCGTGCTCGATCGCATTCTCGATCACCGTCATCAGCAGCATCGGCGGCAACCGGCAGCCGCGCAGGGATTCCGGGATCTCGATGGCGAACGCGAGCCGCTCGCCCATGCGCATCTTGAAGATGTTGAGGTAGGCTTCGGCCAGTTCGGCTTCCTGGCCGAGCGTGGTCGACGGTATGCGCAACTGGGGCAGCGCCGCGCGCAGGTAGGCGAGCAGGTAGCCCAGCATTTTCGTCGCCTGCGGCGGATCGGTCTCGACGAGGTACTGGACCGACGCCAGCGTGTTGAACAGAAAATGCGGCTCGATTTGCGCCTGCATCAGCTTGAGCTCGGCCTCGATCGCCTGCTTCGACAGCAGGTGGCGGTCGGCCTCGGCCTTGAGCAGGGCCGCCGCGGCGCGGGCCTCGCGGAACTTGATGAGGAAGAACAGGCCGACGAACACGCCATTGAAAAATCCGGTGAGGAGGGTCAAGCCGAAGATCTTCGCCCGGTCGTGCAGGTCGGCGACCGAATAGCCCTTGACCAGGATCACGAGCAGCATGCCGAGCGCGGTGCCGACGCGCGACGGCGGCGATGAGGCGCGCGATGGGCCAGCGCTTTTCCCAGGGCGACGCGACGTTGACGCAGTAGGCGATGGCGAAGCCGAAGCATTGCGCCGACACCAGCGGATGCCAGAACGGGCGCGTGTCCTCGATCCACAGGATCGCCGCGATGCCGGTGTTGATCGCCGCGATCAACAGCAGCGTGAGCCACGACACACGCAGTCCCGCGGCAAGCGGTGCGAACCAGCGGACGTCGGTGCGCGCAGTCATTTGCCGACAATTCTAGAGGGGCGCCGCGCCGCGCGGGCGGCACGCGATGAAATGCGGCCGGCAGCGACAGGATGCGGCGGCAACGGCCGCTACGGGATCCCGCTGCGGCCACGACCACGTCCTGCCGTGACCCGCCGATCCTCCGCCGCTGCTTAGAGCGTTCGCGCGAACACCACGATCCGGTCGATTGCCTGGGCGCATTCGTCGGCGCTCGCGACCAGCGCAATGCGGACGTACCCGCGGCCCGGATTGGCGCCGTGCGCGTCGCGGGCGAGGTAGCTGCCGGGCAGCACGGTCACGGCCTGCTCGGCGAGAAGGCGCTTGGCGAACACGGCATCGTCGATCGGCGTCGGCGTCCACAGATAGAACGCGGCTTCAGGCATCATTACGGGGAGCGCCGCAGCGAGCCGCGGCTGCAGCGCCGTGAATTTGGCGTCGTAGAGCGTGCGATTGGCGCGCACATGCGCCTCGTCGCGCCAGGCGGCGATGCTGGCCGTGGCGACCGCCGGCGACATGGCCGAGCCGTGGTACGTCCGGTAGAGCAGGAACGCCTTCACCAGTGCGGCGTCGCCGGCGATGTAGCCCGAGCGCATACCCGGCGCATTGGACCGCTTCGACAGGCTGCCGAAGGA
Source organism: uncultured beta proteobacterium (assembly GCA_963810845.1). GTDB lineage: Bacteria > Pseudomonadota > Gammaproteobacteria > Burkholderiales > Casimicrobiaceae > CAIWHR01. Next base: position 125,887 of record CAWEOX010000035.1, read on the forward strand.
GACGAGGCGCGGGAACGCGGCGCGACCCGCCGCGCGCGCGGCACCGAGCGCCCCCAGCGGCGGCCGCGCCTCGTCGAAATAGACTTCCGAATAGCACTCGTCCGCGGCGATGACGAACCCGTGCCGATCGGAGCGCTCGAACAGGAACTCCCATTCCGCCTGCGTCGTGACTCGTCCCGTGGGATTGTCGGGCGAGCAGACGTAGACCATTTGCGTACGCGCCCACACGTCGTCCGGCACGTCGCCCCACGCCGGCGCGAAACCGCGACTGGCGTCGGCGTTCACGCAGTAGGGCTCGGCCCCGGCGAGGAGGGCCGCGCCCTCGTAGATCTGGTAGAACGGATTGGGCATAACGACGGTCGCGCCGGCGCGGCTGCCGTCGACGACGGTCTGGGCGAATGCGAACAGTGCCTCGCGGCTGCCGAGAACGGGCAGCACCTGCGTCGCGGGATCGATCGCCGGGAGATCGTGACGGCGCGCGAGCCACGCGGCGATCGCCTCGCGCAGCGCGGGCGACCCGATCGTCGTGGGATAATGCGCGAGTCCGGCAGCGCCCGCCGCGAACGCGTCGAGAATGAAGGGTGGGGTCGGGTGCTTCGGCTCGCCGATCGAAAGGTTGATGGGCGAGAGCGCCGGGTTGGGCGTCACGTCGGCGAACCATTGCCGCAACCGTTCGAACGGGTAGGGCGTAAGACGCGACAGACGGGGATTCAATGGCGGCATCGGGCAAAGGACGGGTGGCGCGATTATACGGGAGCAGCCGCGCCGCTCTTCGTGAACGGTTGCGCGTCGCACGGCGCGCGGCGCGGTGTCGCGCGTGAACGCCGTCGCCGTGCGCGGGACGCCCGCGCCGGCGTTCGGACCCGCGCCCCGCGCGCCATGGCCATGGCGCATTGCGCAGGCGCTGGCGATGCTCGCCGCGGGCGCGCTGCTCGCACTGGTTGTCGCCTACTGGGGCTGGCGGTGGTTCGGTCCGCCGCCGCCCGCCGCCGTATCGGTACCACCCGCAGGACCCGCGGCCGAGACCCTGATTGCGGCGGCGCCGTTCGGGCGCGCCGCGGTGCGCAATGCAGCGGGTTCCGCCGGCGCAGCATCGGCGACCGCCACGTCGTTCCCGGCGGATGCGCGCCTTCTGGGCGTGTTCGCGGGCCGCAACGGCGATGGCTATGCGCTGCTGCGCTTGCCCGACCGCGGCGCGGTGCTGGTGAGAAGCGGGCAGGAGATCGCGAATGGCGTGAAGCTCGAAGCCGTCCGGCCCAACGGCATCCGGATTCGCGAGCGAGGGGAATCGCGCGACATCCTGCTCCGCCAGGATTCGCGGCCGGCCGTCGTCCCTGCGGCGACGGTGCCGCGCCCGATCGTCGGGGTCGCCGCGCCGCAGCGCACGGCTTGCGCGCCGCCAGCGGGTTTCTCCGGCCAGGTCTATCGCCTCAACGCCGAGTTGCTGGCCGGCATGGCTGCGCAGCCGCAAAGCTGGGCGGCACTGCTCGCCCCGGCAAACGGGTCGCTCGTCGTGCGCGACGAGACCGGCCTCGCGGCCATGCTCGGCATGAAGGCCGGCGATCGCGTCGTGCAGGCGAACGGCATTGCCCTCGCGGCCATCGACGACGTGCTGACGGCGGTGGTGAAGCCGCTGTCCGCGAGCCAGCCGGTGCGCCTTTACGGCATGCGCGAGGGCAAGCCGCGCGAGTGGCTGTTCCTCAACGCGGGCGCGTGTCCCGCGTGACGGCCGCGGGCAGCCAATCCAACAGCGCGGCCGGCGAATCGATGATGCCGTCCGCGGGCCAATCCGCGGGCTCGTCCTGCGGCTCGAGGTAGCCGTAGCGCGCGACGATCGTCGCCATGCCGGCGGCCGAGCCGGCGATGATGTCGCGCTCGGCGTCGCCGACATACACGCATCGCTCCGGGGCGACGCCGAGGCGCGAGGCGGCGTGCAGCAGCGGCGCGGGGTGCGGCTTGGCGTGCGGCGTCGTGTCCCCGCACACAACCGCGCCGGCGCGGGCCGCGAGGCCCAGCGCAACGAGCAGCGGCGCGGTGAAGCGTTGCGCCTTGTTGGTGACGATGCCCCAGCGCAACGCACGCGCGTCGAGCGTGTCGAGCAGCGCGGCGACTTCGGCGAACAACGTCGATTCGACGCACAGCGCGGCGGCGTAATGGTCGAGAAACGCCACGCGCAGCGCTTCGTACGTCGCCTGATCGGGGCCCACGCCCATGCCGGCCGCGAGCAGGCCGCGCGCGCCGTGCGACGCGTAGGGACGCAGCATGCCAAGGGGCAGCGACGCGAGGCCGCGGTCGGCGCGGACGCGGTTGAGCGCGGCGGCGAGGTCGGGCGCCGTGTCGGCCAGCGTGCCGTCAAGGTCGAACAGCACGGCTTCGACCGCAAGCGGCCGTGGCGCACCCGCGACGGGGCGCGGGCGCGCCGGTGGCGCGTTCGCGGGAATCGAGTCAGGCATCGGCATGCCGGGTAAACGCCATCATGTAGTTCACGTCGGCGTCCGCGTCGAGGCGGAAGACCTTCGTCAACGGGTTGTAGGCCATGCCGGTGATTTGTGCCGGCGCGAGGCCGGCTTTGCGCGCGTAGCTCGCGAGCTCGGCCGGCGTGACGAACCTCGCGTAGTCGTGCGTTCCTCGCGGCAGCAGGCGGAGCACGTACTCGGCGCCGATGATCGCGAGCAGGTACGCCTTCGCATTGCGATTGATCGTCGAAAAGACCACGGTGCCGCCCGCCTTGGCCAGACGTCCGCAAGCGGCCACCGTCGACGCCGGATCGGGCACGTGTTCCAGGAGCTCCATGCAGGTCACGACATCGTAGGCACCCGGCGTTTCGAGCGCGAGCGTTTCCGCAGCCACCAGGCGATACTCGACGCCGGTTCCCGATTCGAGCTTGTGCAGCCTGGCAACGCCAAGGGCCTTTTCGCCGAGATCGATGCCGAGAACCTTGGCGCCTTTCCCCGCCATCGATTCCGCGAGAATGCCGCCGCCGCAGCCGACGTCGAGCACGCTCCTGCCGGCGAGGCCTCCGGTGACGCGATCGATCCACTCGAGCCGCAGCGGATTCAACTTGTGCAGCGGGCCGAACATTTCGCTCTCGGCGTCCCACCAGCGGTGCGAGAGCGCCCCGAACTTCGCGAGCTCGACCGGGTCGGCATTGGCGGTGGCGTCCGGCGAATTGCGCAGATTGGATGTCATTTCAGTCGTTCCTGCCAAAAGTGGGCGCGGGCCTTCAACTCGGCTTCATCGGCCTTCGCGAGGACGCGCTCGGCGACGACGCGCTCGCCGCCGACCCAGACATCGGTCACGCATTCGCGCCCGGCGACGTGGACCAAGTGCGAGACCGGATCGTAGCAGGGGAGCGCCGCGCCTGCCGACAGATCGACGGCGACGATGTCGGCCTCTTTGCCGGGCACGAGCGAGCCGATGGCGCCGTCGAGGCCCAGCGCGCGCGCGGCGCCGAGGGTCGCCATCTCCAGCACCTGATGGGCCGGCAACACCGACGGATCGCTGCTCGCGACCTTCGCCAGCAGCGAAGCCATGCGCATTTCGCCCAGGATATCGAGCCGGTTGTTGGACGCGGCGCCGTCGGTGCCGAGCGCCACGTTGATGTCGCGCGCGCGCAACGCGGCCACCGGGGCAATGCCGCTGCCGAGCTTCATGTTCGAGATCGGGCAATGCACGACGTTCCCGCCGTGCGTCGCGAGCAGGTCCACGTCGGCCGCGGCGAGGTGCACCGCGTGAATGCCGATGAAGCCGGGGCCCGTGACCCCCAGCCGATGCAAGCGGGCGAGCGGGGTGTCGCCGTGGCGTTCGCGGCTCTGCGCCACTTCGAGCATCGTTTCCGAGACGTGGGTCTGGATCGGCAGGTCGAGCTGCCGCGCGTACATCACGATCTTTTCCCAGCCGGCGTCACCGACCGTATAGGGCGCGTGGGGGGCGAGCGAAAAACCGAGCAACGGCGCGTGCTTGTAGGCGTCGCGCACGGCGAGGCCCAGCTGCAGATAGGCATCCGGATCGGACGCGTACGGCGTCGGAAAGTCGAGCACGACGATGCCCAGCATCGCCCGGATGCCGAGCTCGAGGCTCGCGCGCGCGGCGGCATCGGGATAGAAATACATGTCGTTGAAACAGGTGATGCCGCCCTTCAGCATCTCGGCCGCCGCGAGGCGCGTGCCATCGTAGACGAATTCCGGCGCCACGAACCGGGCTTCGCGCGGCCAGATGTGCTGCTCCAGCCATGATTGCAGGGGCACGTCGTCGGCGATGCCGCGAAACAGCGTCATCGCCGCATGCGTGTGCGCATTGATGAGGCCCGGAATCAGCACGTGCCCGGGCAGCGCGACCTGCGTGCGCGCCACGAACGTTTGGTCGGCGGTGCGCGTGGGCACGATGGCGGCAATGCGCCCGGCGTCGACGATGACCGCGTGGCCCGAGAGCGTGCCGGCCGGCTCGACCGGGACGATCCAGCCGGCGTCCAGGCGCAGGTCGATGGTCTGCATTGGCGAAAGGATAGCAGGCGCGGCGATGTTCGAATGCGCCCGGCTCCATAAACAAAAAGCCCCGCGCGAAGGCGGGGCTTTTTGTGAGACGGAAGCGCTTAACGCTTGATCGCTTCGCCCTTGACTTCGACTTCCACGCGACGATCAGGCGCGTAGCAGGCGATCTTTTCCTTCATGTTCTTCTGGTTGCAGACCACGCCCGGAATCGGCTGCGTCTTGCCCATGCCCAGGGTTTCGATCTTGTCCTTCGCGACACCCTTGCTGACGAGGTAGTTGCGGACGGCGTCAGCGCGGCGCTCGGACAGCTTCTGGTTGTAGGCCTGCGTGCCGATCGGATCGGTATGGCCGGTGACCAGGACCAGTTCGAGCTTCTGCACGTCCTTGAGCTTGGCGATGATCTCGGTATCGATCGCGCGCATGCCTTCGGGCTTCAGCACCGCCTTGTCGAAGTCGAACAGCGCCTTCGAGGCCAGCGTGATCTTCTGCACTTGCGGGGCCGGAGCCGGGGCAGGAGGAGGAGCCGGCGGGGGCGGCGGGGGCGGCGGCGGGGCTACCACGGGTGCGGGCGGCTTCGGCACGAGATCCGGGTCGCATTGCTCGATCGCCAGGGCCGGCGTCCAGTAGCCGGTCCGCCAGCAAAGACCACCGGCGAGACCTTGGGAACCGTTGTAGACGCCGCTCTTCACGATGCCATCGGTCGGCGTCGGATAGGCATTCAGCACGTAGCCGATTTCCTTGTCGGGAGCGGGCGCCGCGGCGGTGCCGGGCATGTAGCCCTTCGGATTGGCCAGCTGCGCGGCAACGCCGCCCGCGAACACGGTCGCAAGCGCGCCGACGAGACAACCGGAGACGAGACGTCGAGTCATTGTTTCACCCCTTTGGCATTGGTTTTGAAGACGTTTTTGCGAACCCTGCAAATCCCCGCGCCAGTCGCCCAATCGGATTGGGCACTAGCGCGTCGAATCCTTTCTTTCCGAGGGAAATATAGCATAGGCCCCCTAGGGGCGCAAAAAAAACTGCGGTTTTGGCAACAATGGAAGCGCGAGTGTCGCGGCGTTACAACGGCGTGATAAAATTACGCGTTTTCAAGGCCCTCCGATGCCTCCGGCGATCGGTTTCCGAACCCAGGGGAGCGCTTAGACGACGCCAAACCGGTGTTCCCGGGGTTCTATGGTCCGCTTTGAAGGCCGGGGCCTGTCGAACAGGGTTTCGCGCCCCCGTTAAGCGCCCTCCGACGAACATCTCACCGTGCCTATCCCGCCCATGGAGCAGTTTGCAAAAGAAACCCTTCCGGTAAGCCTGGAAGCGGAAATGCGTCATTCGTACCTCGATTATGCGATGAGCGTGATCGTCGGCCGGGCGCTGCCGGACGTTCGCGACGGCCTGAAGCCGGTGCACCGGCGGGTCCTGTACGCGATGCACGAGGCCAACACGGTCTGGAACCGGCCTTATGTCAAATGTGCGCGGGTCGTCGGCGAGGTGATGGGGAAGTACCACCCGCACGGCGACATGGCGATCTACGACACGCTGGTGCGGATGGCGCAGGACTTTTCGCTGCGATATCCGCTGATCGACGGTCAGGGCAATTTCGGTTCGGTGGACGGCGACAACGCGGCGGCGATGCGCTACACCGAGTGCCGGCTGCAGAAGATCGCCAACGAGCTGACGGCCGACATCGACAAGGAGACCGTCGATTTCGCGCCGAACTACGACGGCAAGGAGCAGGAGCCGTCGGTGCTGCCGTCGCGGCTGCCCAACCTGCTCGTCAACGGCTCGTCCGGCATCGCCGTGGGGATGGCCACCAACATCCCGCCGCACAACCTGACCGAGGTCATCAACGCCTGCCTCGCGCTGCTCGCGAACCCGGCCATCACGCTGGACGAGCTGATCGAGATCGTGCCGGCGCCCGATTTTCCGACCGCCGGGATCATCTACGGTCTGGAAGGGGTCCGCGAGGGCTACCGCACCGGCCGGGGCCGGGTCGTCATCCGCGCCCGCACCCACATCGAGGACATCGGCAAGGGCGAGCGTCAGGCGATCATCGTCGACGAGATCCCCTACCAGGTCAACAAGGCCAACCTGCTGATCCGGATCGGCGAACTCGTCCGCGACAAGAAGCTCGAAGGCATCTCCGACCTCCGCGACGAATCGGACAAGTCCGGGATGCGCGTGGTGATCGAGCTGAAGCGGGGCGAGATCGCCGAGGTTGTCGTCAACAATCTCTACAAGCTGACACAGCTGCAGGACAGCTTCGGCATGAACATGGTGGCGCTGGTCGACAACCAGCCGCGCCTTCTCAACCTCAAGCAGTTCCTCGAGTACTTCGTGCTGCACCGGCGCGAGGTCGTCGTCCGCCGCACCCGGTTCGAGCTGCGCCGTGCCCGCGAGCGCGGCCACATCCTCGAAGGCCTCGCGGTCGCCTTGTCGAACGTCGACGAGATCATCGCGCTGATCAAGGCGGCGCCCACACCCGGGGAAGCGAAGGTGGCGCTGATGGCCAAGCGCTGGCGATCGAGCCTCGTCGAAGAGATGCTCGCGCGCGCCGCGGCCGACGCCGCGCGGCCGGAGGGGCTGCCGGTCGAGTTCGGCTGGCAGGAGACCGACCCGGATACCGGTGTGCGCGCCGGGTACCGGCTTTCCGATGCGCAGGCGCAGGCTATTCTCGAGCTGCGGCTGCAGCGCCTCACCGGCCTCGAACAGGACAAGATCTTCGGCGAGTACCGGGAGGTCATGGCGCAGATCGTCGATCTGCTCGACATTCTCGCGAAGCCGGGGCGGGTCACGGCGATCATCGTGGCCGAGCTCGTCGGCATACGCGACCAGTTCGGCGATGCGCGCCGCTCGGAAATCGTCGCCCAGGGCGTCGATCTGTCGCTCGAAGACCTGATCGCGCCGGCGGACATGGTCGTCACGCTGTCGCACGGCGGCTACATGAAGGCGCAGCCGGTCGTCGAATACCGCGCGCAAAAGCGCGGCGGACGCGGCCGGCAGGCGACGGCGACGAAGGAGGACGATTTCATCGAGCGGCTGTTCATCGCCAACACCCACGATTTCATCCTCTGCTTCTCGAACCGCGGCCGCGTCTACTGGCTCAAGGTCTACAACGTGCCGCAGGGGACGCGCGCGGCGCGCGGCAAGCCGATCGTCAACCTGGTGCCGCTCGAGGAGAACGAAAAGATCACCGCGATCCTCCCGGTCAAGGAGTTCACCGACACCCAGTTCGTGTTCATGGCCACCGGCATGGGCACGGTGAAGAAGACACCGCTGTCCGAGTTCTCGCGCCCGCGCCCGTCGGGCATCATCGCCGTCGACCTGAGCGAGGGCGACCAGCTGATCGGCGCCGCGCTGACCGACGGCACGCACGACGTGATGCTGTTCAGCTCCGGCGGCAAGGCGGTGCGCTTCGACGAGAACGACGTCCGGCCGATGGGCCGCGGCGCGCACGGCGTGCGCGGCATGACGCTCGACAAGAAGCAACGGGTGATCTCGATGCTGGTGGCCGAGGACGAGGAACAGTCGGTGCTGGCGGCGACGGAAAACGGCTACGGCAAGCGCACGCCGATCGTCGAGTACACGCGTCACGGGCGCGGCACCAAGGGGATGATCGCGATCCAGCAGACCGAGCGCAACGGCCAGGTGGTGGCGGCGGCGCTGGTGCGGCCGGAGGACGAGGTCATGCTCATCTCGACCGGCGGCGTGCTGATCCGCACCCCGGTCAAGTCGATTCGCGAAATGAGCCGCTCGACGCAGGGCGTGACGCTGATCAACCTCGGCAAGGGCGAGAAGCTCGCCGGTCTCGAGCGCGTGGTCGAGCCCGAAGACGACGTCGAGGCGTGAACGGGCGGCGCCTGCCCGGGCCGCAACGAACCTCGCTCCCATGTCCCAAGACAGCCCCGACTCCGCCGCCGACGCTCTGCTTCGCCGTCACCGCGCGGCCATCGACGCGCTCGACCGCGAGATTCTCGAGCGGCTCAACGCGCGGGCCGCGCACGCGCAGGCGATCGGCAAGCTCAAGGCCGGCGGCATCGCCTATCGTCCCGAGCGCGAAGCGCAGGTGCTGCGGCGCCTGCAGGCGGAAAACCGCGGCCCGCTGTCGCCGGAAGCCATCGCCGGCGTTTTCCGGCAGGTGATTTCGGCGTGCCTCGCGCTGGAGCAGCCGTTGCGGATCGCCTACCTCGGCCCGGCCGGCACGTTTTCGCACGCGGCCGTGGCCAAGCACTTCGGCGAATTCGTCGAGGCCGATCCCTGCGGCACGATCGACGAGGTGTTCCGCGCGACCGAGAGCGGGCAGACCGACTACGCCATCGTGCCGGTCGAGAACTCCACCGAGGGCGCGGTCGGGCGCACGCTCGATCTCATGTGCCAGACGCCGCTTGCCATCTGCGGCGAGGTCAAGCTGCGCATTCGCCAGAATCTGCTCGGCAACGTGGCGGCGGTCGGCGACGTGCGGAAGGTCTATTCGCACGCGCAGTCGCTCGCCCAGTGCGTGCAGTGGCTCGCGCTGCATCTGCCGTCGGTGCCGCGGGTCGCCGTCGCGAGCAACGCCGAAGCCGCGCGGCTCGCCGCGAGCGAAGCGGGCGCCGCCGCCATTGCCGGCGACATCGCCGCGGCGATCTACGGTCTCAACGTGCTCGCGCCGCATATCGAGGACGAGCCGAACAACACCACGCGCTTCTGGGTGCTGGGACAACAGACCGTGCCGCCGTCGGGCAAGGACGAGACGTCGCTCGTGATGTCCGCGCCCAACCGTCCCGGCGCCGTCTACAGCCTGCTCGAGCCGCTCGCCCGGCACGGCGTGTCGATGTCGCGCTTCGAATCGCGCCCGGCGCGCACCGGGCTGTGGGAGTACCTGTTCTTCATCGACATCGAAGGGCATTCGACGGATGCTCCGGTGGCCGCCGCGCTCGCGGAGCTGCGCGACAAAGCACCGTTCCTCAAGCTCCTGGGATCCTATCCGGCCGCCGTCTACTAGGATGAACATGACCGCTCACACCGACACCGCTCCCCATCACGTGCATCACCGCGATCCGTCGGCGCTCGCGCCCGAGCACGTGCGGCGGATCACGCCTTATCTGCCCGGCAAGCCGATCGGCGAGCTCGCCCGCGAATTCGGTCTCGTCGAGCGCGAGATCGTCAAGCTCGCGTCCAACGAGAACCCGCGCGGCCCGAGTCCCGCGGTGCGCGCCGCGATCGCCGCGGCGACCGAGGAGCTGTGCCGCTATCCCGACGGCAACGGCTTCGAGCTCAAGGCGGCCCTCTCGGCACGCTACGGGGTCGACGCCGACCAGATCGTTCTCGGCAACGGTTCGAACGACATTCTCGAGCTCGTCACCCAGGCATTTCTGCAGCCGGGCGATCACGCCGTCTATTCGCGCCACGCGTTTGCCGTGTACCCGCTCGCCACCAGGGCGCGCGGCGGCATCGGGATCGAGGTCGCGGCGCTCGACCTCGGTCACGACCTGGCCTCGATGCGCCGCGCGATCACGCCGACGACGCGCATCGTGTTCGTCGCGAATCCGAACAACCCGACCGGGACGTGGTTGGCGCCGGCGGCATTGGAAGCGTTCATCGCCTCGGTGCCCGAGGACACCCTGGTCGTGCTGGACGAGGCCTATAACGAATACCTGCCGCCGGAACGGCATGCGCCGAGCGCCGCGTGGGTAGCCCGGTATCCCAATCTGATCGTGTCGCGGACGTTTTCCAAGGCCTACGGGCTCGCGGCGCTGCGGGTCGGCTACGGCATCATGCACGCGAAAGTGGCCGACATGCTGAATCGCGTGCGCCAGCCGTTCAATGTCAACGCGCTGGCGCAGGCCGCGGCACTGGCGGCGCTCGCCGATACCGCGTATGTCGACGACAGCCGCGCGTTGAATCGACCAGGGCATGCGCCAGCTGGAGGCCGGCCTGCAGGCGATGGGCATCGGCTACGTGCCTTCGCATGCCAATTTCCTGCTGGTCGAGGTCGGCGATGCCGGCCGCGTCTACCAGCGCCTGCTGGAACAGGGCGTCATCGTGCGCCCGGTCGCCAATTACGCGCTGCCGGAGCACCTGCGCGTCACCATCGGCCTGCCCGAGGAAAACCGCCGTTTTCTCGACGCGCTGAAGGCGGCACTTGCCGGCTGAAGCGCGTGCGTCCGCCGCCCTCGCCGTGACCACGGATCGCGCCGTACGTCGGAAAGCTGGTCGTGCTCGGCGTCGGGTTGATCGGCGGATCGTTCGCGCTCGCCCTGCGCGAGGCCGGGCGCGTGGGCACCGTCGTCGGCGTCGGCCGCAGCCGGGCCAACCTCGACACCGCGCGGCAACTCGCCATCGTCGACCGCATCGTCACGCTGGACGGCGACTGGGTCGCCGAGCGTGGCGGACGCCGACCTCGTGCTGCTCGCCACGCCGGTCGCGCAATACCCGGGACTCCTGGCGGCGATGGCCGGGCGGCTCGGACCGCGCACGATCGTCACCGATGCCGGCAGCACCAAGCAGGACGTGATCGCGGCGGCGCGCGCGGCGCTCGGCGCACGCCCTGACGCAATTCGTGCCCGGACATCCGATCGCCGGCACCGAGCACTCCGGCGCGGCGGCGGCGTTTCCGGCGCTGTTTCGCAACCGCAACGTGGTGCTGACCCCGCTGCCCGAAACGGATCCCGCCGCCATGGCGAGCGTCGCGGGACTCTGGGAGGCGTGCGGCGGCCGCGTGCGCGTGCTCGATCCGGCCGCGCACGACCGCGTGTTCGCGGCGGTGTCGCACCTGCCGCACCTGCTGGCGTTCGGACTGGTCGAAGCGTTCGCTGCGCGGCCCGACGCCGACGACATCTTCCGCTTCGCGGCCAGCGGCTTTCGCGATTTCACCCGCATCGCCGCGAGCTCGCCGGAGATGTGGCGCGACATTTCGCTCGCCAACCGCGACGCGTTGCTGGCGGAGGTCGCCGCGTTTCGTGCCCAGATCGACCGGCTGGCCGCCATGATCGCGGCCGGCGACGGTGACGGCCTTGAAACGGTGTTCGCGCGGGCCCGCAAGGCACGCCGCGAATGGGAAGCGCAGCATGGCGCGGCGCCCGCCGCGGTCCCGGCCGACGGGCCGCGAGAAATCTGACGCGACGGCGAGCGCTCCGATGACCGGACCGCAGCAGGGCAGCGGCAATGCCCGCATACCTCGATCTCGCCCCGATCGACCGCGTCGACGGCAGCGTCGCGCTTCCGGGATCGAAAAGCATCTCCAACCGGACGCTGCTGCTGGCCGCGCTGGCCGCCGGCGACACGCGCGTGCGCGGCCTGCTCGATGCCGACGACGTGGATCGGATGCGCGAGGCGCTCGCCGCGCTCGGCGTCCGCATCGATCCGCCTGACGACGGCGGCGACCTGGTCGTGCACGGCACCGCCGGCGTGATTCCCGGTCAAGGTGGCCAAGCTTTTTCTCGGCAATGCGGGAACGGCATTCCGGCCGCTCACGGCGGCGCTGGCGCTCGCCGGCGGAACGTATCAGCTCGCCGGTGTTTCCCGAATGCACGAGCGGCCGATCGGCGATCTCGTCGAAGCGCTGCGTTCGCTCGGCGCCGACATCCGCTATCTCGGTCGCGAAGGCTTTCCGCCGCTGGCCATCGGGCCGCGGCCGCACGGCCGCGGGCGATGCGCCCGACCACGTCGCGGTGCGCGGCAACGTGTCGAGCCAATTTCTCTCGGCGTTGCTGATGGCGCTGCCGCTCGTCACGGCGCGCACGCGCCGCGCGGTCACCGTCGAGGTGACGGGCGAGCTCATCTCCCGGCCTTACGTCGCCATCACGACCAACCTGATGCGGCGCTTCGGCGTGGCGGTGGAGGAGGCGGGCGCGCAGCGCTTCCGGGTTCCGGGCGCCGCGACGTACGCGAGCCCGGGCGCGATCCACGTCGAAGGCGATGCTTCCGCCGCATCCTATTTCCTCGCCGCCGGCGCGATCGCGGCGGACGGGTCCGCGTGACCGGCGTCGGCCGCGAATTCGATCCAGGGCGACGTCGCGCTTCGCCGAGGTGCTGGCCGGATGGGCGCGACGATCGAGTACGGCGACGACTGGATCGAGGCGCGGCCCGGGCGCGCGCTGACGGGCATACCGCGGATTGCGTCGCGATTCCCGATGCGGCGATGACGCTCGCCGTGGTGGCCCTGTTCGCGCGGGGCCGACGATGCTCACCGGCATCGCGAGCTGGCGGGTCAAGGAAACCGACCGCATCGCGGCGATGGCGACGGAGCTGCGGAAACTCGGGGCGTCCGTCGAGACGGGCCCGGATCACCTGCGCATCGACCCGCCGCGTGCGCTCGTGCCGGCGACGATCGACACCTACGATGATCACCGGATCGCCATGTGCTTTTCGCTCGCCGCGCTGGGCGGGATCGCGGTTCGGATCAACGATCCGGGATGCGTGCGCAAGACCTTTCCCGATTATTTCAGCGTGTTCGCGACGATCGCGCGGCCGGCGCGCGTGAGCCGGGACGCCGTGAAGGCACGAACGAGACCCCGCCGCCGGTCATCGCCGTCGACGGACCAGCCGCGTCCGGCAAGGGGACGATCGCCGCCGGCGTCGCGCGCGCACTGGGCTTTCGCCTTCTGGACAGCGGCTCGCTGTACCGGCTGGTGGCGCTGAAGGCCCTGACGGCCGGCATCCCGCTCACCGACGAGGCGGGTCTCGCGGCGGCGGCCGCCGCGCTGGACGTGGAATTTGCCGCGGGCGGATCCTGCTGGACGGGGCGGACGTGACCGAGGCGATCCGTGGCGAGGACGTGAGCGCCGCGGCGTCACGCGTGGCCGCGGCGCCCGAGGTACGCACCGCGCTGCTCGCCCGGCAGCAGGCATTCCGGCGCTCTTCCCGGGCTGGTGGCCGACGGGCGGGACATGGGCACGGTGGTGTTTCCGGACGCGGCGCTCAAGGTCTTCGTCACCGCAAGCCCCGAGGAACGCGCGCGGCGGCGGCATAAGCAGTTGATCGAAAAAGGAATCTCGGTTAGCATTGAGGGTCTTTTGCGCGACATTCTGGAGCGCGACGCGCGCGATGCCGGCAGGGCCGTTGCCCCGCTCAAGCCGGCCGCCGACGCCGTGATCCTCGATACCACGCAAATGACAATCGACGCCGCCGTCGCCTTTGTGCTGGAGCGCTATCGCGCTGCGATACCACCCGGTGCGAAGCGCGACGTAGCGATGATTGGTACGAGGGTCCGGCTGCCCGGGATCGGGGGCGGACCCGTGCACGGCCCCGTCGCGGGATGCTCTAGCCGGCGTTCCCTGCGGATACCCCCAACCAGCCCGCTGCGCGAGACAAAGGGTTCTCGCCCCCCAGCGGCGTTATTGACTGATAAGGATCCAACCCACCATGGCTAACGCCACCCCCAGCATGGCCACTTCCACTCCGCCGATGGAAAACTTCGCCGCGCTCTTCGAAGAGAGCCTGTCCCGGCAGGAGATGCGCCAGGGCGAACTCATTACCGCAGAAGTCGTTCGCGTCGACTACAACATCGTCGTCGTCAACGCCGGGCTCAAGTCCGAGAGCTTCATTCCGATCGAGGAATTCAAGAACGACAAGGGCGAGCTCGAAGTCAAGCCCGGCGATTTCGTCACCGTCGCCATCGAAAGCCTCGAAGACGGCTACGGCGAGACCAAGCTCTCGCGCGACAAGGCCAAGCGCCTCAAGGCCTGGCACGATCTCGAAGCCGCGATGGAGCAGGGCGTCATCGTCTCCGGCCTCGTCACCGGCAAGGTGAAGGGCGGCCTCACGGTGATGGTCAACGGCATCCGCGCGTTCCTGCCCGGATCGCTGGTCGACATCCGGCCGGTGAAGGACACCACGCCCTACGAGGGCAAGCCGCTCGAATTCAAGGTCATCAAGCTCGACCGCAAGCGCAACAACGTGGTCGTGTCGCGCCGCGCCGTGCTCGAAGCGAGCCTCGGCGAGGAGCGCGAAAAGCTCCTGTCGACGCTGCAGGAAGGCGCGATCGTCAAGGGCATCGTCAAGAACATCACCGACTACGGCGCGTTCGTCGACCTGGGCGGCATCGACGGCCTCCTGCACATCACCGACCTCGCGTGGCGTCGCGTCAAGCATCCGTCGGAAGTGCTCGCGGTCGGCGACGAAGTCACCGCCAAGATCCTCAAGTTCGACCAGGAGAAGAACCGCGTTTCGCTCGGCATGAAGCAGCTCGGCGAAGATCCGTGGGTCGGCCTGTCGCGCCGCTATCCGACCAGCACGCGCCTGTTCGGCAAGGTCACCAACATCACCGACTACGGCGCGTTCGTCGAGATCGAGGCCGGGATCGAAGGCCTGGTCCACGTCTCCGAAATGGACTGGACCAACAAGAACATCCATCCGACCAAGGTCGTGCAGCTGGGCGACGAAGTCGAAGTGATGATTCTCGAGATCGACGAGGAGCGCCGCCGGATCTCCCTCGGGATGAAGCAGTGCATGTCGAACCCGTGGGACGACTTCGCGATGAACCACAAGAAGGGCGACAAGGTCGCGGGACAGATCAAGTCGATCACGGACTTCGGCGTGTTCGTCGGCCTGCCGGGCGGCATCGACGGCCTCGTCCACCTGTCGGATCTGTCGTGGACGCTGCCCGGCGAAGCCGCCGTGCGCGACTACAAGAAGGGCCAGGAAGTCGAGGCCGTGGTGCTCGCGATCGACGTCGAGCGCGAGCGGATCTCGCTCGGCATCAAGCAGATGGACGGCGATCCGTTCACCAACTACGTCGCGCTGCACGACAAGGGCCACGTCGTCAGCGGCACGGTCAAGTCGCTCGACGCCAAGGGCGCGGTGATCGCGCTCGACGGCGAGGTCGAGGGCTACCTGCGCGCGTCGGAAGTCGCGCGCGACCGGGTCGAGGACATCCGCACGCACTTGAAGGAGGGCGACGCGGTCTCGGCGATGATCATCAACATCGACCGCAAGAACCGCTCGATCAACCTCTCGATCAAGGCCAAGGACCACGCCGAGGAGACCGAGGCGATGCAGACGCATCAAGGCGGAGACGGCGGGCACCAGCCGGGCACGACCAACCTCGGCGCGCTGCTGCGGGCCAAGATGGACAACAAGACCAACGAGTAAGCGGGCCCCGTGATGACCAAATCGGAGCTGATCGACCGCCTGGCGGCGCAGTTTCCGCAGCTGGTTGCCAAGGACGCCGAACTCGCCGTCAAGATGGTCCTCGACGCCATGGCCGAAAGCCTGGCGAAGGGGGAGCGCATCGAGATCCGCGGGTTCGGCAGCTTCGGCCTCAATTACCGGCCGCCGCGGACCGGGCGCAATCCCAAGTCCGGCGAGCAAGGTGCAGGTGCCGGAGAAGCACGTGCCCGCATTTCAAGGCCGGCAAGGAATTGCGCGAGCGGGTCGATTTCAAGAAAATCGGACTGATGCAGGCGCTGCGCTGGATCGTCGGGGCCGTGCTGTTCCTGGCGCTGCTGTCTGCTGTCGCTCCAGAATTCCGAGCTGGTGACGCTCAAGTTCTACCACTGGTGGAGCTGGCAGGCGCCGCTGATCTTCGTCGTGCTGATCGCGTTCGCCGTCGGCGTGGCGGCGGGGCTTCTCGCCGGCGCCGTCCGCGCGGCGCGGTTGAAGCGCCAATTGAACCGCTTCGCCGCGCCCGCGCGAAGCATGATGTGACGCCGGCGCCGCACGGCGCGATTCCGGGCGAGGCGTGCGGAGCATGCCGCCAGCGCCGTCAACTTCGCGCAGGGCGGACCCGCACGACGGCGTGTGAGCATGCGTCGACGACTCGCCACGCTCCCCACTCCGGCCCGTCGACGCTAACGTCCGCAGCCGCGCGTGGATTTCGATCTCTGGTGGCTGCTCCGATTCCCGCGGTGTTCTTCGCGCTGGGA
>CAWEOX010000036.1:0-30079 GCA_963810845.1 uncultured beta proteobacterium
AGGCGCACGAACGCCTGGGCGCCGGTCAGGAAGACGCGGCCCGTTTCCAGCGCGTACTTGTCGTCGAGGGAAACGTCGTGCAGCGCGACGCGGCGGGCGGGTGCGGCAACGGCCATCGAAGGACTCCGCAAAATTTGTGGTCTTGGGTCGCGCCGCACGCCGGGTGTGTCGCGCGGCGACGCTGCACGCCGGCGATTGTGTCACCGGCGTGAATCGGCGCGCAGTGTACGCCTGCGCGAGCCGAATGAGTAGCCCGGGTTGAGCGCAGCGAAACCCGGGGTGATTGCGCACATGGGCACGATCGACCTGGTGTTCGCCCTCAGGCGCGGCGCGAGCATCGGCTAGAATGCCCGGCATGGACACCGCCACCGACCTTCTTTCCTGCATCGAGCTCGAAACCGGCAGCCACCCCGACGCCGCGGTCATCTGGCTGCACGGCCTCGGCGCCGACGGCAACGACTTCGTCCCCATCGTCGAGGAGATGCGCCTCACGTCCTCGCGCTCGATCCGGTTCGTGTTTCCGCACGCACCGGTGCGGCCGGTGACGATCAATGCGGGCATGCCGATGCGCGCGTGGTACGACATCCATGCCGCCAACCTTGCCGAGCGCGCCGACATGGCCGGCATCAAGACGTCGCAGGCGCAGGTCGAGGCGCTCCTGGCGCACGAGCGCTCCCGCGGGATCGCCGCGCGGCGGATCGTCCTGGCGGGCTTTTCCCAGGGTGGCGCGATCGCGCTTCATACGGGGCTTCGCCATGCCGAACGACTGGCGGGGATCGTCGCGCTGTCGACCTATCTCGTGCGCCCGGGGGATCTCGTGGCCGAGGCGAGCGCCGCGAACCGCGACGTGCCCATTTTCATGGCGCATGGAACCGTGGACCCGGTGGTGCGGCTCGAGTGGGGCGACGCGTCACGGCGGGCGCTGGCCGCCGCCGGCTACAAGGTCGAGTGGCACACCTACGGCATGCCGCATTCGGTCGTCCCGGAGGAGATCGGCGCGATCGACGCGTTCCTGGCACGGGTACTCACACCGGCGTAACCCGCGTAGGTGCTATCCCGTAATCCATAGCCCGGCTTTCGCGGAGCGAAACCCGGGGTGGACGCGTCCATGGCCGCGGCGGTCCCGGATTTCGCTTGCGCTCAATCCGGGCTACGCATCCACGCATCACGGCACGTCGTTGATATCGGTGAGGCGCGGGTCGCGGTGGGGATGCGGCACGTGCGCGGGCGCGACCGGCTCGCCGCCGACCGGCACCGCGCGTGAGAGGAAGTCGATGACCGCGTTGCCGAAGACGTCGTTGCGATCGCCCGCGACCATGTGTGCCGCATTCGCGACATTGACGTATTCGCTGTGCGGACACAGTCGCAGAAAGTCCTGAGCGCCCTCTTCGCTCAGCACGTCCGACAGCCCGCCGCGAACGAGCAGCGTCGGCAGCTTCAGGTTGCGGGCGCAGGCTTCGAGGCGCTCATGACGCTTCTCGAGGTCGCGCGTGGCCGCGCGGAACCGTGGGTCCCAATGCCAATGGTATTTGCCATCGGCGCCGAGACGCAGGTTCTTGGCGAGGCCCGCGAGATTGCGCGGACGCTTCCGCTGCGGCTGGTAACTCGCGATCGCCGCGGCGACCTCCTCGAGAGAATCGAAACCTTGGGGCTTCTGCGTCATGAACGCCTGGATCTTTTCCACGCCGTCCATCTCGATTCGCGGGGCGATGTCGACGATGACCAGCGCGGTCGCGTCGATGTGATCCTCGCCGGCGGCGACGAGGCTCGTCCCGCCGCCCATCGACGCGCCGACGAGCACCGGCCGCCGGTTGCCGAGCGCGGCGACGACGCATTTCAGGTCCTCGACCATCACGTCCTGACCATAGAGGCCGTCAGGGGCCCAATCCGAATCGCCATGCCCGCGAGCGTCGAAGGCGACGGCGTGATAGCCGGCGGCGCCGAGGGCTACGCCGGCGCCCTTCCAGGCGTGGCGCGTCTGCCCGCCACCGTGCTGGAGGAGCACCAGCGGCCCGTCCGGGTTGCCCCACGAATCCCCGGCGATCCTGATGCCGCCCGTGCCCCGCCAAACGTGCATCGGTTCGGGCGTTCCAGGAAGTCTCGTGCCTGCGGTCATGGTGGTTGTTCCGGTGACGGTGGTGGGCGAAGGACCGTGGCAACGTGGCGTCTTCGTTTCGATCCCTCGAGCGCGCGGGACCGCACGCCATGTCGGGGAACGACCGGATAGTCACGCCGATCCTGTCCCGGCGCAACCGGGTCCGCGGGGCTCACCCGCGCAAAGCCGGCCCGGCAATGCCTTCAGCGAGACGCGCGGATGGAATGCGGGGCGTCTCCGGCTGTTCATTACGTTGCGCCGGCATGGAGGAAATCGCCACGACGCTGAAGGTCGTTCGGAAGGGCAGAGTCCTGAGGACAACAGGGCGCCTTGCCCCGGCAGTCGGGTTTGGCTATCGTGTCCACGGCCGCCCTGGGACGCGCAGGGGACCGGCGCTGGCATATACGGCGAGGACGAGACCATGAACCGCCGCACTTTCCTGTTGGCAACGTCGGGCGCGGCGATCGCGGGCTGCGCGTCGGTCGGGGGCGCGCCCGGCGCCCCGGCGCCCGCGCCGACGTACCGCGTCGGCGATCGCTGGGTCTACAGCGGCAAGGACGGCTACCGGATGCCGATCGTCTGGGACGAGACCCACGAGGTGACGAGCGTGGACGCCGCCGGCATCGTCTTCCGGATCACGCAGAAAGGTCCGGAGGTCGACACCGCGCGCACCGAGCGGCTGATCGCGCCGGGCATCGTCGCCACCGGCGCCGTATTCGACGCCGAAACGCGCGTCTTCAAGACGCCGCTGCGGCGTTACGAATTTCCGCTCACGCCGGGCGCCTCCTGGCGGCAGACGGCCGACAACTACAACGAGAGCCTGGGCAAGGACGATCCGCTGCTGTACTACGCGGCGATCGGCGGGTGGGAGACGATCGCGACGCCCGCGGGCTCGTTCGACGCGATCACCTTGCGCCAATTCATGCAGTTGAATCTCGACGATCCGTTCAAGTACCCGACGCAATGCAATTACCAGATCTGGTGGGCGCCCGCGGCCGGCGCGATCGTTCGCGAGACCAAGTACGCGACGTACCGGGAAAAAGGCGACATGGGTTCGGCGGTCGAGTTCCGCAGCCAGAATTCCGTGCTCGAGCTCGTGACCCATCAGCGCGGCGCGGCCTGATCGACGAGGAGATGCGATGCGACGCCAGACCGCGGCCGACTTTCATCCCGAGGTTCTGAAGTGGTTCGACAAGTATGTGCACGGGCTGACCGATCGTCGCGGCTTCCTTCACAACGCCGCCCGCTACACGGTGGGCGGCGTCACCGCGACCATGCTGCTCGACGCGCTCAACCCGCGCTTTGCCGAAGCGCAAGTGGCGAAGGACGATTCCAGGATCAGTGCCCGCTTCGTCGACTACGCCTCGCCCGCTGGCTCCGGCACGATGCGCGGCTATCTGGTGCGCCCGGCCGGCGCTGGCGGCAAGCTGCCGGGCGTGCTGGTGGTGCACGAGAATCGCGGTCTCAGTCCGCACATCGAGGACATCGCGCGGCGGCTCGCCGTCGACAATTTCCTGGCGTTCGCGCCGGACGCGCTGTCGCCGCTGGGCGGATACCCGGGCGACGAGGATAAGGCGCGCGAGCTGTTTGCCAAGCTCGACCAGGCCAAATCGCGCGCCGATTTCGTCGCCGGCGCGAATTTCCTGAAGGGCTTGCCGGAGTGCACGGGACGGATCGGCGTCGTCGGCTTCTGCTACGGCGGCACGATCGCCAACATGCTGGCCACGACGCTGCCCGATCTGGCCGCGGCCGTGCCGTTCTACGGCGGTCAACCGTCCGCGGCGGACGCCGCCAGGATCAAGGCGCCGCTGCTGCTCCATTACGCCGGCAACGACGAGCGGATCAATGCCGGCTGGCCAGCCTATGAATCCGCGCTCAAGGCAGCCAGCGTGAAATTCGAGGCGTTCACCTATCCCGGGACCGAGCACGGCTTCAACAACGACACCACGCCGCGCTACGACGAGGCGGCGGCGAAGCTCGCGTGGCAGCGCACCATCGCTTTCTTCAACAAGAATCTCCGCACGTAACCGCAACGCCGCGCAACCCGCGACACCCACCCAAAAAACGGTTCATCACCGATTTGCGTGATGTCGTTGGTGGATAGTGCCCCGGCAGCGGCGAGGGTCGCGTGCGGGCGCCCGAGGGTCGCAAACGCGCCCTCCTACGGGTCCCGGCGCGGACGCGGCCGGCAACCCACGCCGACCGCGTCCGCGCCACCCATGACGGACGGCGCGACCCACGGGCGCGCGCAGGCGACCCTGACCGCTGCCGTGGAAGGGTGGTGCCGATGCGATGCAATTGACCCAACCTGAAGGCACGAGCCTCGGATGTGCACGCTCTTCTCTTGCCTGCATCAGCACAGTCTTGGCGTGGCGTGAGCCGCTGGGCGCGGGCGCCTGTGCCGCCGTCGGCGGCGTGCGCGTGCGGCGTGCGACGGGCGGTCGTGATTTGACCGCCCGTCGCACGCCGACCACGCGCCCGCCCGACAGCTGGCGGCACCCGAAGCCCGCGCCCAGCGGCTCACGCCACGCCACGTAAGCCACAGCACCTCCCGCAAATCGGCGAAGAACCAAAAAAAACGGGCGGGCCGCAGCGCGCCCGCCCCCAGGGAATGCCCAAGGTTGCGCTTTACCCGATCGTCACCGGAATGAAGATCCGCGCGTCCTCGCGTTGAACCAGGAGGGCGATGGTCTTGCCCGCCTTGCCGATCAGCTCACGCAATTGCTCGGGGCTTTTCACCGGCGTGCGGTTGACGGAGACGATGACGTCGCCGGGACGTACGCCGGCCCGGGCGGCCGCGCCGGCCACTTGCTCGACCACGACGCCACTGGGCAGTTCGGTCGCCTTCCTTTCCTCGGGCGACAGCGGCCGCACGGCCACGCCGAGCTTGGATCCGGGCGCGGTGCCGGTGGCCGAGGCCGGCGTCGTGTTGTCCTCGAAGCTGCCGACCTTTACGGTGACGTCCTTCGCCTTGCCCTCGTGCCAGATTTCGAGCTTGACGTTCGATCCCGGCTTGACCGCGGCGACGCGCGGCGGAAGCTCGTTCGAGCGGCCGATCGCCTTGCCGTCCATTTTGAGGATGACGTCGCCCGGCTCGATGCCGGCCTGCGCGGCGGCGCCGTCCTTCTGCACCGAGGCGACCAGCGCGCCTTCGGTCTGCTTCAAGCCGAAGTTCTCGGCGAGCGCGGGATTCACGTCCTGGATGGCGACGCCGAGGCGGCCGTGCTCGGCCTTGCCGTGCTGCTGGATCTGGTCCTTGACGTTCATCGCGACGTCGATCGGGATCGCGAACGCGAGCCCCTGGAAGCCGCCGCTGCGGCTGAAGATCTGCGAATTGATGCCGATCACCTCGCCCTTGAGATTGAACAGCGGGCCACCGGAATTGCCGGGGTTCACCGCGGCATCGGTCTGGATGAACGGCACCGCCGCGTCGCCCGGCAGCGAACGCGATTTGGCGCTGACGATGCCCGACGTCACCGTATTGTCGAGACCGAACGGCGTGCCGATCGCGACGACCCACTCGCCGACCCGCGTCGCCTGCGGATCGCCGATCTTCACGACCGGGAGATCCCTGGCGTCGATCTTCAGCACCGCGACGTCGGTCATCTTGTCGCTGCCCAGCACCTTGGCCTTGAACTCGCGCCGGTCGGTCAGCCGCACGGTGACTTCGTCGGCATCGGCGACCACGTGGGCGTTGGTGAGGATGATGCCGTCGGCGCTGGCGATGAAGCCCGAGCCCACCCCTTGCGTCGGCGTTTCGTCCGGCATCGGCTGCCGCGGGAAATTGCGGAAGCCCGGGAACATGTTTTCGAGGTCCGGCATGCCGCGTCCGATGCGGGCGGCCACCTTTTCGGCACTCTGGCTCACGCTGATCTGGACCACCGCCGGCCCCTGCCTTGCCACGAGGTCGGCGAAGTCGGGCAGGGCGGTCGCGACGCCGGGGGCAGGCGCCGCAACGGTGGCGGCGTTGGCCGCGCTGGCGGTGGCATTCGCGGCCTTCACGCCGACGCGATCGTGGAGAACCGCACCGGTGGCGAAGGCGCCGGCTACCGCCAACGCGACGAAACTGCGTTTGAACGTATTCGCTTGCATCGCTTTCTCCTGAATGAGGATTCGCGCCGGCAACCCGTGCCTCCGGCTCCCCGACAAGATAACGGCGAAGACTTAAGCGAGACTTAAGATGCCGGCGCCATCACCGGAAAGCGTACGGTTACCCCAAGGCCGAGTCCGACGCGGCCGGGGAGGCCCGGGCCCAGCGCGACCGTCGCCCCGTGCCGCTCGGCGATGCGTTTGACAATGGCGAGCCCCAGGCCGCTGCCGGGAAGGTCGGCGGAACCGGGCGCGCGATAGAAACGGTCGAACACCCGGGCGTGTTCGGCGGGCGGAATGCCGGGGCCCGAGTCGCGCACCGACAGCGCTACCCCGTCGCCGTCGACGGCGATGCCGACATCGACACGGCCGCCGGCCGGCGTGTAGCGAACGGCATTGTCGACGAGGTTCGACAGCAGCGTGCGCAGGCTCGCGGCATCGCCGCTGACCGAGACCCGTGCGGGGGCGCCGGCCGCGTCCAGACCGAGGTCGACGCCGTGGGCGGCGGCCTGGGCAACGTGGTCGGCGATGACGCTGCGCGCGATCTCGGTCAGGTCCACCGGGGAGAGCGGGTGGTCGAACACGCCGGGTTCCTCGCGCGCGAGGGTCAGCAACTGGCCGACGAGATGGGTGGCGCGATCGAGCCCGGCGCGCAGTTCGGCGAGCGCCGCGGCGCGCTCCGCGTCGTTGCCGGCACGCTCGGCCAGTTGGGCCTGCAGGTGCACCGCGGTGAGCGGCGTGCGCAGCTCGTGCGCGGCGTCGGCGATGAAGCTTCGTTGCGCATCGAGCGCGGTGCCGAGCTGCGCGAGAAGCCCGTTCAGCGCCTGCACCAGCGGCTGCACCTCGCGCGGCAGACCGGCCTCGGACAAGGGCGAGAGCGTGCGCGGCGAGCGCCGGCCGACCGCCGCGGCCAGACGTTCGAGCGGCGCCAAACCGCGGGCGATGCCGAACCACACGACCACGGCGAGAAACGGCACCACGGCGAGCAGCGGCAGGATCGTGGACAGCGCCATGCTCGCGGCGAGCTCGCGGCGGACGTTCATCGGCTGCGCCACCTGCACGACCTGGTCGCCGGCGAGGGTCGTGAACACGCGCCACTCGCCGCTTGGGGTGGCGACGGTATTGAAGCCGAGCTGTCCGTATTGCGGCAGCCGGCGCTGCGGCTGCGACAGGTAGACCTCGACCCCGTCGCGGTTCCAGATCTCGACGACCAGCGCATCGGCCCCGGGGCTCGCCCCGAGCGGTCCCCTTGCGGTCAGCGGCATGCCGGTGATCGACGACGCCATTTGCGCGAGCTGGTAGTCGAACAGCGCATTGGCCTCGTCGCGGGCGCGCAGGTACGTCGCCACGGCCGCGACGATGATGGCGACGAGCAGGCCGGCGGTCAGCCAGCCGATCAGCTCGCGCCGGATCGAACGGGCAGGCGGCGCGGCGGTCACGCTGCGGCGATCATCCAGCCGACACCGCGCACGTTGCGGATCGCATCGGCACCCAGTTTCCGCCGCAGCCCGTGCAGGTGTACCTCGACGGCGTTGCTGTCGACTTCGTCATTCCAGCCGTAGAGCTTTTCCTCGAGCTGGGCGCGCGACAGGATCGCGCCGGGCCGCGCGAGCAGCGCTTCGAGCAACGCATATTCGCGTGCCGACAGCGCGACCGGCGCGCCGGCGACACGCACTTCGCGGGTCGCCGGCCGCAGTTCGATGCGGCCGCAGGTGACGACCGGCTCGGCGCGGCCGGCATGGCGCCGCAACAGGGCACGGATGCGCGCCGCGAGTTCGTCTAGCACGAACGGTTTGACGAGATAGTCGTCGGCGCCGGCGTCGAGGCCCGCCACGCGATCGGCGATCGCATCGCGGGCGGTCAGAATGAGCACAGGTCGCGTGTCCCCGCGCTGGCGCATGGCCGTGAGGACGGCCAGACCGTCGCGGCGCGGCAAGCTGAGATCGAGCAGCAGCAGGTCGTGGACGTTCTCGCGCAGCGCGAGCTCCGCCGCGCGGCCATCGTCGACCCAGTCGACGGTGAAGCCGTCCTGCTTCAACCCGCGGCCGATCGACGCGCCGATCATGCGGTCGTCTTCGGCGAGCAGCAGGCGCATCGGCAGGGTTCGGGATCCCGCGCGCTGGCGCGGATCAGGTCTTGGGATCGAAGTCGAGCGCGGCCGAGTTGAGGCAATAGCGCTGCCCGGTCGGCTCGGGGCCGTCGTTGAAGAGATGGCCCAGGTGCGCGTCGCAGGCGGCGCAGACGACCTCCGTGCGTTCCATGAACAGGCTGGTATCGGCCTTGGTCGCGACGTTCTCCGGCGCGGCGGGCGCCCAGAAGCTCGGCCAGCCGGTGCCCGAATCGAACTTGGTGTCCGAGGCGAACAGCTCTGTGCCGCAGCACGCGCAGCGATACATGCCGTCGGCGTGGTGGTCCCAGTACTTGCCGGTGAACGCGCGCTCGGTGCCTTTCTTGCGCGCAATCTCGTACTGCTCGCGGGTCAGCGTTGCGCGCCATTCGGCGTCGGTCTTCGTGATCTTGTCGGTCATCGGAGGTCTCCTGCGAGTTCGGGGTGTGCAGGCACAGTCGCGGGGGAAGGCCGCCGCCTTACACCGGATGCAGTATAGTCGAGCCTCCGGCCACCGCGCTTCGCCGCCACGCTTTGAACACCGCACCCGACCTCTCGTTCCGTCGCGACGCGAAGGTGATCGGCCTCGTCGGCGTCGCCCACTCGCTGTCGCATTTTTTTCAGCTCGCGCTGCCGCCGCTCTTCCCGCTGCTGCGCGACGAATTCGGCGTGTCGTTCGCCGCCCTCGGCGCGCTGGTCGCGGTGTTCTACGTCACGAGCGGCATCGCCCAGTTCGCCGCTGGCTTCGCCGTCGACCGCGTCGGCGCGCGTCCCGTGCTGCTCTGGGGCATCGCGCTTCTCGCCGGCGGCACGTGCGTTGCCGGGCTCGTGCCGGGGTTCGGCTGGCTCTACCCCCTTGCCGCCGCGATGGGGATCGGCAATGCCGTCTTTCATCCGGCGGATTTCGCGATCCTCAATGCCAACGTCGCGCCGCGCCGCCTCGGGCCGGCGTACAGTGCCCACGGCGTCGGCGGCAATCTCGGCTGGGCGCTGGCACCCGTGGTGAGCTACGGGCTGGGCTCGGCCTTCGGCTGGCGGATCGCGCTGGTGACGATGGGCATCATCGGTGTCCTCGCGCTCGGCGTGCTCGTGACGCAGCGGGCAACGCTGACGTGCAGCCATCGCCGCGGCGGCATCACGCACACGATCAAAGGCAGCCTCGCGCTGTTCCGGCAACGCGCGATCCTGATGTGCTTCGCCTATTTCTGCATCAGCACGATCGCGATCATCGGGCTGCAGTCGTTCGCGCCGACGGTGCTCAACGCCGCGTTCGCGGTTCCGCTGACCGTTGGCACTTCGGCCCTCACCGCGTACCTGCTGGGCGCGACCGCGGGCATCGTCGCCGGCGGATTCCTCGCGAGCCGCTCCGAGCACCACGACCGGATCGCGAGCGCCGGGCTCTTCGCGGGTGCGCTTTTCGTGCTGCTGATCGCCACGTGGCCGCCCGCGCGCGCGCTGCTGTTGCCGGTGTTCGCGCTCACCGGTTTCGCGCTCGGGTGCACGGGCCCGTCGCGCGATCTCATCGTGCGCGGCGCGACGCCGCCCGGCGCGGCAGGGCGCGTCTACGGCTTCGTCTATTCGGGGCTCGATCTCGGCGGGGTGCTGGGGCCGCTGTGGTTTGGCTTCCTCCTCGATCACGGCGCCGCGCGCGGCGTATTGTTCGCGGTCGCGGCGTGTTTCATCATCGCGATCGGCACAGTATTGCAGGTGCGCCGCGCGATGGCGCCGTCGCCCGCGTCGGCGCTGCCGTAAGGAGAGCAACCCTATGGACCTCGGGATCGCGGGCAAGCGTGCGCTGGTCTGCGCGGCGAGCAAGGGGCTCGGCCGCGGCTGCGCGCAGGCGCTCGCGAGCGCCGGCGCGATCGTCACGATTGTCGCCCGCGCGGAGACCGATCTGCGGTTGGCGGCGGAAGAGATCGGCGCCCGCGCGCCGCGGCCGGTGCACTGGGTCGCCGCCGACATCACGACCTCCGAGGGCAGGCGGGCGGCGCTCGCGCGCTGCCCCGACCCCGACATCCTCGTCAACAACGCCGGCGGACCGCCGCCCGGGAACTTCCGCGACTGGGACCGCGACGCGTGGATCCGCGCGCTCGACGCGAACATGCTGACGCCGATCGAAATGATCAAGGCGACGGTCGACGGGATGATCGCGCGCCGGTTCGGACGCATCGTGAATATCACGTCGGCGGCGGTGAAGGCGCCGATCGACGTCCTTGGCCTCTCGAACGGCGCGCGCAGCGGACTCACCGGCTTTGTCGCCGGCATCGCCCGCCAGGTGGCGCGGCACAACGTGACGATCAACAACCTGTTGCCCGGACCGTTCGAGACCGACCGCCTGCGCTCGATGTACGCGGCGCGCGCCGTGGCCTCCGGGCAGTCGTTCGAGACCGCGCTGCAAGCCGGCCGCGACGCGAATCCTGCCGGCCGCTTCGGCACGGCGGACGAATTCGGCGCGGCCTGCGCGTTCCTTTGCAGCGCGCACGCCGGCTACATCGTCGGCCAGAACCTGTTGCTGGACGGCGGCGCGCTATCCCGGGACCTTCTGACGCCGGACCCGGGGTGCGCGCCCGGGCCGCCGTTCATGGAACGAGCCGATGATCGATCTACATTACTGGCCGACGCCCAACGGGCACAAGATCACGATCATGCTCGAGGAGACCGGGCTTCCTTATGCGGTCAAACCCGTCAATATCAACAAGGGCGACCAGTTCGATCCGGCGTTCCTCGCGATCGCGCCGAACAACCGCATTCCCGCCATCGTCGATCACGCGCCGGCCGACGGCGGCGTGCCGCTCACGCTGTTCGAGTCCGGCGCGATTCTCGCCTACCTCGCGGAGAAGACCGGCCGCTTCATCCCGATCGATCCGCGCGGACGCTGGGAATGCCTGCAATGGCTGTTCTGGCAGATGGCGGGGCTCGGTCCGATGGCGGGGCAGACGCATCATTTCCGGGTCTATGCGCTGGAAAAGATCCCGTATGCGATCGACCGCTACGTCCGCGAAACGGGGCGGCTCTACGGCGTCCTCAACAAGCGGCTCGCCGATCGCGATTACGTGGCCGGGCCCTACGGAATCGCCGACATGGCCTGCTATCCGTGGATCAATCCGGAGCGACAGGGACAGGACATCGACCTCTTCCCGCACCTCAAGCGGTGGAAGGAAGCGATCGCGGCACGGCCCGCCGTGCAGCGCGCCTATGCGTTGGCGAAAGTCGTCAACCCGGCGCCGGCGGTGGCACCCGACGAAAAGGCGCGCCAGATTCTGTTCGGGCAGAGCCGGGAAACGGTGCGGTAGCACGGCGTCGTACCCGGGGCGATCCGTAGACGTCGCCCGGGTTGAGCCCGCGAACCCGGGATCGCGTCGTGCACGCGGGTTCGCGGTGCTCAACTCCGGGTTTCGCTGCGCTCAACCCGGGCTGCGCGTCCGAGCGTCGGCCACTCGTCCTTGCGCACCCGCGCCACCACGCGAAATCCGGCGGCACCGAGCGGCTCGACGACGGCGGCTTCACCTTCGGCGAGATACGCCCCTCCGGCGACTGCCCGGAAGGGGTTGCCGTGGCTCACGATCGCGAGATTGGCGCCCTCCTGGACCGGGGTCGACAACAGCGCGACCAGCTCGGCATAGCGGCCGCCGGCGGCGTCCGCGGGGCCGCCGCGGACCGCCGGGCTCGGTTGCGCGCGGCCGAAGATCAGCCGCGCGGTCTCCAGCGTCCGGCAAAACGGACTCGCGAGCACGCGCTCGACCGGAATGCCAAGCTCGCGCAGCGCGACGCCGATCGCCCGCGCCTCGGCGCGACCCGCATCGGTCAGGTTGCGCTGCGCCGCGCAGTCTTCGTAACCGGTCATCCGCTCGTCGCTCTGACCGAAGTCGGTCGAGGTGTGGCGGAAATAGAGGATGTAGCCGCCACGGTGGAGCGCCGCGAGCAGCGGCGCGCCTTGCAGGACGACGGGTGCCGGCGCCGCGGCGACCGCGGGCGCGGGCGGCGGCGATTGCGCCCACGCGATCGCGGCGGCGGCGAGCGCGATGCCACCGGCGAGCCACGACCGAAGGCGCCTCGTCATCGTGGCGGGAAGCGGGTAACGACACCGTCCGCGGGCGCGCGCGCGGCCTCGGACGCGCGCTCGAGCATCGTGTCGACGTCGAAGGCGATGTCGCCGTCGGGTTCGGCGCGCCCCGTCGCGTGCACCGCGGCGAAGTCGAACAGCGAACGGTCCATGAGGTGCGACGGCACGACCTTGGCGAGCGCGTTGTAGATCGACTCGATGCGCCCGGGAAATTTCTTCTCCCAGTCGCGCAGCATCGCGCCCACCTGTTTCCTCTGCAGGTGCTCCTGCGAGCCGCAGAGGTTGCACGGGATGATCGGAAACCGCATCAGGTCGGCGTAGCGGGCGAGATCGCGCTCGCGCACGTAGGCGAGCGGCCGGATCACGACATGCCGGCCGTCGTCCGATACGAGCTTCGGCGGCATCGTCTTCAGCTTGCCGCCGAAGAAGAGGTTGAGGAAGAACGTCGCGAGGATGTCGTCACGGTGATGGCCGAGCGCGATCTTGGTCGCGCCGATTTCACCCGCGACGCGGTACAGGACGCCGCGGCGCAGGCGCGAGCACAGCGAGCACATCGTCGTGCCTTCGCCCAGCACGCGCTTGACCACGCTGTAGGTGTCCTGCTCGGCGATGCGGAACGGGATGCCGAGCCCTTCGAGATAGCGGGGCAGCACGTCGGCCGGGAAGCCTGGCTGCTTCTGATCGAGATTGACGGCGACGATGTCGAAGCGGAACGGCGCGCGCCCCTGCAGCGAGCGCAGGACGTCGAGCAGGCCGTAGCTGTCCTTGCCGCCGGAGAGACATACCATCACCCGGTCGCCCGGCGCGATGAGGCCGTAATCGCCGATCGCTTCGCCGACCTGCCGGCGCAGCCGCTTGCGGAGCTTGTTCGCCTCGAAGGCGGCCTTGCGCGGATCAGGCGCGCGCGCCCCCGGTGCCGCGCGGGCGGCGGCCTCCGGGGCCATGGCTTCTGTGACGTCGTCCATCGTGGCGTTGCGCGCGGCGGACAGGGTGCGCGAGGCGCGGATGGTAGCATAAGGGCATCGGACCCCGGGGATATCCCACGCCATCGCGGTTGCGGCCATGCGCACGATCCTCGTCGCCAATCCGAAGGGCGGCAGCGGCAAGACCACGCTCGCCACCCACATCGCCGGCTGGCTCGCCGGCAAGCGGCAGCGGGTGGTGCTCGCCGATCACGACCCGCAGCGCTCGGCGACCGAATGGCTCGCGCGGCGGCCGCCGCTGTTCCCGCCGATCATCGGCCTCCCGCCGGGCGCGAAAAAGAGCGAGCTGCGCGGCTTCGATCCGCAGTACGTCGTGGTCGACAGTCCCGCCCGCCTGCGCGGCGACCACCTCGCCGACGCCGTGCGCGACGCCGACGTGATGCTGGTGCCGGTGTCGCCCTCGGCGTTCGACATGGCGGCGACGCAGCGTTTTCTCGGCGACGGTCGCCGACGAGAAACCGGTGCGGCGGGGCAACCTCGCCATCGGGCTGATCGCGATGCGCGTCGATCCGCGGACCGTCAGCGCGGGCGAGCTCGACGCGTTCCTCGGCACCCTCGGTTACCCGCTCGTCGCGCACCTGCGCGACACGCAGGTGTACGTCCACTGCGCGCGCGACGGCGCCACCGGTATTCGACCTGCCGCGCTCGCGCGCCGAGCAGGACTGGGAGCAATGGCGGCCGCTGACGCGCTGGATCGCGCGACACGCCGGCGCGGACACCCGCTGACCGCGCTGGGGGAAGGATGCCTTCGCCCGTGCACTATTGATCGATATTGTTGTACCAGAACGTCTTCTTGCGCGTCGACGGCGGGTTGACGAAGATCTTGATCGGATCGATCGGCGACGATCCGCCCACGGGCACGCCTTCCGGAATATCGCCGGGAAGATTCGCGCCGGGCCCGCAGCCGATGCAGAAGGGCACGAGCGGGCTGCCGGTCGCCGATTTGCACGATGCCGGCCGTCGGCGACGGCGGCAGGCCGCCGCCGATGAACAGGGTGCTGGGCGTCGGCCCCGCGGCGCTGCGCCGCTCGCGTAGTTGAGCCGATAGGCGCGGGCCTCCCCGAGGTTGGAGCAGGCGAGGTCCGTCGGCCAGCGCGGCGTTCGGACGATTGGTCGCGAAGTACACGGTGCCGGCGATGGTCAGCGGCGCGTTGACCACCTTTTCGCCGTCGGTCAGGAGCGGGTAATACCAGCCGTTCTTGCTCGGGTCCGTGATCGCGGCCTGGAGCGTCGTCGGCGTCGGCGGTCGCGGCGTTCAGCATCGTCCCGTAGTCGCTGATCGCCGCCATCGGCGTGCCGGCCGACGCGTCCTTGCCGGTCTTGAAATCCTTGAACATGTAGAAGCGGTTGTTCGTCGACGTCGACAGCGGGTCCTCGCGATTGCCCGAGCCGATGAGGACGGCGTCGAACACCGTCGTCGGCACGACGTCCGGACGGTAGAGGAATTTTTCGCGGTACCCGGAGCCGTCGGCGAGCTGCTTCGCCACGGCGAACTTGAACAGCTTCCAGTTGGTGGTCGAGGCGTCGTCGACGTCCATGCGCCACACCGTCCCGCCCATGTCGGCCGCGTAGACCCGATCGACATAGCCGTCGCCGTCGCGGTCGAGCAGGGTCACGTCGGCGGCCACGCTGTCGCCGATCGGTCGCGCCGTTGTTCCAGGTCGCCTGGAAGAACTTGAGCACCGTCGGGCGTCGTCGACGTGGCGTTGGCGCCGAGGTCGACCACGTAGACGCCGCGCCCGTCGGCGGCCGCGGGGCAGCTCGGCGCCGCGTCGCCGCGGCGTCGGAGTCCTCGCCGACGCCGGTCGGCTTGCCGCCGGACGAGCCCGAATAGCCGCCGCAATACCCGGCGCCGAAAAAGAGCACCGGATTGCTCTTGCCCTTGGCCCGCACGTAGCCGACCTGCGGCGTCGACCACGTCTGCGCGAGATTGGCGAAGCCGGCGGTCGTGTTGTCGATCTTCCACACCAGCGACGGCGACGTCGGGATCGGTCACGTCGATGGCGTAGATGAAGTTGCCGCCGCGCCGCGCCGTGGCGTAGATGACGGTCCGGCTCGACGTGCGATAGAGGCCGATGCCGCCGTCGAAGAAGTAGTCGCGGCGCTGCGGTGCCGGCGAGACGCCGGTGTAAGTCGACGTTCGGGCATCCAGACGATCGGCACTCTGGTCGCGCAGGCGCTTGAACTTGCCGAACGTTTCCGGGGCGACGAACGTCCACATTTCCTGCCCGGCGGTCTTGCCGCCCGCGCAACTGTCGTTGCTGATGCCGGCGCACACCGCGTGCAGCATGCCGTCGTTGCCGCCGTAGTAGGCGACGATGCCCGTCGCTGCCGCCGTAATTGACGATCTGCGGCCGCGAGTGCAGGACGTCGCCGTGCACGGAGCCGCGGATGGTCGACGTTGTCGCCGGTGCTGGTCTGGCCCGGGCCCGACTCGTCGCCGTTGTTGTCGATGCCGCGAATCCAGTTGACGAGGTTCTGCAGATCGGTCGTGCTGGTCGCGCCGAACTTCGATCTGGCACGATGCGTTGCGACGCGGTGATGTTCGCGAGGTCGAACTTGCGCGGGCGTGCCCGGAGCACGTGGCCGACGCAACTGCTGCTGAGCGCGCACGTGAGCACCTTGCGGTCCGCGGCGCTCGCCGCCCCGGTGAGCGGCGCATTGATGAGATAGTCCTCGCGTATGCCCTGCGCCGCGCCGCCCTTTTCGACCACTTCGCCATCGGGCCCGTCGGTGCCGGTCGGGGTCGGCGAGCCGCGCATCGAATTCGTCCAGAAATCGACGGAGCCGGCCCCCGACTGAGTCGCCGGTGGTCGGGTTCTCCGTCCAGCGGCTCCACGCCGTCGGCACGATGAAGCCGGTCTTGGCGCTGACCGACTTCGTTGTTGTTGCGGTCGACCAGCGTGAGGTCCTGGTTGCCGGTATCGTAGGCGAGCTTGTATTCCTTCAGGTTGCCGTACCAGCGCGGGCTGACGTTGGCGTCGGGCCGGAACAGCGCCCATGTACACCTGGTTGAGATACGTGTTCGAGACGTTGAGTGCCACGGGCAGCGTCGCCGAGACGAACACGCTGTTGACCGCCTGGATTTCCGCGAACACGCGCGACAGCGCGTCCTGGAGCGACGCGTTGCTGGTGGTGTCGAAATACTTGCCGCCGCCCTGCAGCGCCGCGTTCTTCACGAGGTAGCGGGCCGACATCGTGGAGTTCTGGTTGTCGGTGTTGTTGTTGGGGTCGCGCAGCGTGATGCCGTAGGTGACGATGTTCTGCGTGCCGGTGAGGCGCCGCGCACGTTGTCGCTTCTGGAACATGAGCCTCGCGTACTCGTCCATCCAGTTCGACTGCCATGACGAGCTGACCGTCGACGGGAACGGCAGCACGGCCGGGAGCGTGCCGCCGTTGAACGCCGTGATCGGGCTGCAGGCGGCGCTGTCGTCGGCGCTGGCCGGCGGGCCGTTGCTGATGTACAGGATGAAGTTCGCCTGGCAGGCGTCCGTCGCCGGGCTCATGTACGTGGTGTGCGCCGCATCCGTGGCGGACAGTGTCCAGCACCTGCGGCCCGCCGCTCGATCTGGTAGAACGTGTTGTTGCCGTTCAGCACCGGCGAGGCCGCCGAAATAGCGCCGCGCTTCCTCCATCGCCATCGCGTTCTGCGCGTTGCCCATGCCCTGGTCGTCCGTACTTGTCGAGGCCGTCGATGATCGTTGCAGCAGCGTCGGACTTGGCCGAGGCGTTGAGCGGGCTGCACGGCGAAGCGGACGAAGGCGCCGTCGTGGTTGCCCGTCATGTTCGTCGGTCGGCGCGACGCCGGTGTTGGCCTTGCCGTTGTTGTAGTTGAACAGCATCAGGCCGATGTTGATCTTGGCGCCGGTCGACGTGTTGATCGAGTTGATCGCGTTGTAGAGCGCGGTCTTCACGGCGCAGTACCGCGTCGTCAGTTGGCTGCTGCTGCCGCAGTTGCGCGGGCTGCTCGGGTGCCGGGAACGAGCTGCCCCAGTTTGCCGGTGTTGTCGAGGATGATGATCAGGTTGGGCAGCGCGGTGTTGGTCTTGCCCGGCGAACAGATCGATGTCCTCGGCCCGTGCCGCGCGTGCTCGCGGCCAGCGCGAACGCCAGGCAGAGGATCTTCGTCACGGAGCTGGGCTTCATAGGAGCGGTCCTGGCAGGCGATTCATGGAGCGGCAGAGGGCAGCGCTCACGGGCAGGCCGCGGCGCTGCTGTCGACGCGACATCACCATGCTGACGCCCTGGTGCACGGTCACGTCGGTGCCGACGTTGCCGCGGTAGGCGCCGCCGGACGCCGGCACGGCGTGGCTTTGCACATCCCACTGGGTCTGGTTGCAGAAGGCGCTGCCGAGCGTGCGCGGAGCCGTCGCACTTGTCCTCCGGGTCGAGGATCTGTCCCGGCGCCGGGTACGCCCTGTAGGTGAGGCACGATCGCGGCGACGGTCGGCGGTGTAGTCGGCGCGCGGTGTCGTTGTTGGTGTCCACGTCGACGCTGGTCGTGTACGGCGGCGGCGACAAGCGCGAACGTCGTGGTGCCGATCACCGTCTGCGCCGCCTGGTCGGCCGCTGCGGTCGCCTCCTGCCGCGCCTGGACATTGGAGACGATCTTCAGGTTGACGCTGCTGATGTTGAACGCGGAAACGGCGAGGAGCGTCATCAGCCCGAGCATGATCAGCGCGAAGAAGAGGGCGGCGCCCTGCTGGCGACGCGCGCCGTGCGCGTGCGGGTCCGACGCGCGCTCATGGCAGCTCCCTCATGTCGGATTGGCCGGTCACGCGGATCGGCGACCGCGTAGACATGGTGCTTGTACGTTCTTTCGGTATCGCCGAAGGCGGGCAGCGTGCCCGACAGGCCCATCGTGTAGGTCTTGCTGTCGACGTAGCCCTGGCGTCGCCTCGATGTTGCGCGTCAGCAGGTAGACCTTGACGGTCATCACGTTCGCCCAGTCGGCGGCGGTGCAGGGTCCCGTGTAGGCGCTGGTCGTCGCCGCATTTCTTGTACGTGTCGGGAAAGCCGTCGTTGCCGGTGTCGAGTCCGTACTCGACCCGGAAATCGGCGATGCCCTGGGCCAGCGACGTCGTGGCCATGCTGCCCGCGCCGAGCTCGACGCGCTTCAACGTCGGAATGCCGTCGTTCGGCGTGCAGTCGTCGCAGGTGCTGACGTAGTAGATGTGCACCAGGTACTGGCGGACGAGCGATGCCGCCGTGCAATCCTTCTGGTGCAGCGTGAACGAGCTGGGCGAGTGCGGGATGTCGAACGACGAACGCCGCTTCCGCGTGGTGCACAGGGCGGATTGCAGCGACACCTGCAGGAACGGCGTGTTCGCCGCCGTCGGCGGCGGCGCCGACGACGTGGTGCTCGTGCGGCGGACGACCAGCACATCGCTGTTCGGCACGCGGTTGGAGATGCATTGCGGCGACAGGGCGGCGATCGCCGCATCGTGGCCTTCGAAGCCCGAAATCGCCACCGGGACGTTCGTGCCGGTCGCGTTCCAGCCGAGGTTCGCCAGCGTCGGATCGCAGGGGTTCGCCGGCAACTGCCACGACACTCCGCCGGCCGGCGGCACGAACTCGCCGTAGTATCCGGCCAGCCGCACGTCGTCGCGGATGAGCTCCATCGCGTAGCGGCCGTTCTCGATCTGCTGTCCCGCGCCGTCGATCTCCCGCCGCGCGGTGCTGTTGTTCGTGAACAGCGTGGTGACGGCCAGCGATCACGAACAGGGTCAGCGTCGATCGCGACCATCAGTTCGATCAGCGAAAAGCCCGTCTGGCAGGCCTTCGAGTCCGCGGAATCGGCAGGGAACGCATCGCGACGCTTCACGCACGTTACCGGTCAGGTGCAGCTTGGCGATGCGCACGGGCAGCGCGACCACGCGCCGCTTGTTGTCGGCGGTGTAGTTGGCGGTGCCGCTGCCGGTGCCGGAGCCGCAGTCGATCTGCGATGGCGGGTGCCTTCGAGGCGATCCGCCCTTGCCACGACACGACGACGAGGTACAGATAGGGATCGGATCGCGATCCGGCTGGCGGATGCAGCCGCGTCCGTTGGTGAGCGTGCCGATGTTCTGGCTGCTGCCGTTCTTTTCGCTGGCGCCGGCGATCTGGTTGCCCCATTCGCAGAGATCGAGCGCGGCGCCGCTGCCGGTGCAGCTCTGCGCGGCGCCGCCCACGTCGGTGGAATTGAGCGCCGTCGTGTAGACGGCGAGGCTCGTGCCGTTGATCGATGTCGGCGCGCAGCGCGGACCCGTTGGTGGCGATCCTGTCGACCATGTCCTGCACGAGAATGAGCGCCTGCGTGCGCTGGTAGGACTCCATTTCGGCGACGCTCACCCGGGTCTGCAGGCCGGCGAGGCCCAGCAGGCCCAGCGCCAGCACGAACATCGAAACGAGCACTTCCAGCAGCGAGAAGCCTTTGGCGGGGGACATGCGGGTCAGCGTTTTCATGAGGATTTGGGCCGGCCGCTCGGATCGAGGATGACCTTGCGCGCCGGGATGTTGGTTTTCGAGGACACGTCGTCGAACGTGATGGTCGCGGTCGTCGATCCGACCTGGTGGCCGTCGAGACCGAACGTCACGGTGGCCGGGCCGGTCGTTTCGACGACCGAAGGGTCGAGCGGCGGGTGGACGCGCAAGCGTGTTGCCGTTGTTGTCGATCACGGACCATCCGCCGGCCCAGGACGAGCCCACCCGGCCGATCGTCACGCGATTGCTGCGCTTGACCGCTTCGCCGCGCGCGAAGGTGAGGTCGGCAATGAGGTCGTAGGTCGCGGTGCGCAGGCGCTGATTCACCGAGAAATCGGCAAAACTCGGCATCGCGATCGACGCCAGTACGGCCACGATGACGATCACCACCAGCAGCTCGACCGCCGTGAAGCCGGGTGCCGGAGCCGCGGATGCCGGCGCCGCGCGGGTCGAGGCCATGGCGGTGCGCCGTGTGCGTCACGGTCGGATGCGTCACCATGTGCCCTCCTTCAGGCCGTCCTGGTTGATGGTCAGGTTCCCGTCGTTCTTCTGGATGCTCGTCGCGACCGGCGCCGCCGTGATCTTGTAGGCGTTGGCGATCGTGCTTCCGCTCGGCACCGCGATCGTTACGGTGTAATTGGACGACACCGTCGCGGGTGGCGCGAGGAGGTCGTTGACCGTGGTGGTGTAGGTTCGCGCGTCGAGCAGATACTGTTCTTCGCGATTCGCGAGATCGAGGAGGTACGACTGTGCCGCCGCCCGGTTCGAGCGGACGAGCGTGTTGTTGTAGGCCGGCAGGGCTACGCTCGCCAGGATGGCGACGATGGAGACCGTGATCAGCAGTTCGATCGCGGTGAATCCGCGCGCGGCGTGACCCGGGACGCGGCCGCCACGGCAATCGCCGTTGCGATGACGGTAGGACTTTCCGGTTGCCAATCTCCGCCAGATGCTCATTGCTCTCTCCCCTGGACGGGGCCAAACGGAGAGAAGCGTGGCGCAGACAGCCGAGAACCGCAGACGTGGCTCTCGATTACAACCAGCTAGCACTGGTTGGCAACCCCGCTGCCCGTCGCCCTGAAGGCGCTTGGGTCGGAGGCTTTGCGTCACCATCTCTCGATGGCTTTGCCCAATAAATCCTTGTTACGAACCCACCTGCTCATCCTGCCACCCGGTGGGCGGCGTCGACGGCGCAGGGCAGGCTGGTGCGGAATCTCCTTAGCTCGGTGTTCCACCAAACCCGCGCATCCGCGGGTATTCCGATGTCATTATAGGTACCGAACCCGAAATTGCCGGATCGCGCCCGTCGCCCAAAACCTACCGCACATCACCTCATTCGAATGCCGGATCGGGGGCGGAAAACTGCTATGTCGAAGCGACCCGCATTCCCGCATTCTTGATTAGAAAAATACGCCGCCCCCATTATGCTGTCAACATAAAAGTGTCGGTTTGCCGCAGCACCGGTTGACCGGGATCAAGAAAGGCATGGCCCGGTCCCGGGACCCCTGAGCAAGGCAGTCCCTCGGCCGGGCAATCGAGGCGTGGGTGTCGGGATGGGGCGTTCCGGCCGCAACTCGGCAGCGCCGACGCCCGCCGGCGCGCGGGATTACTTCTTCATCGCATCGTTCGTTGCGTCGGCGGCCTTGGCGGCGGCATCCTTGGTCGCGTCGGCGGCCTTTTCGGCGGCGTCCTTGGTCGCGTCGGCGGCCTTGGCGGCGGCATCCTTGGTCGCATCGGCGGCCTGCCCGGCCGCGTCCTTGGTCGCGCTGGCGGCGTCCTTGGCAGCCTCGCTGGCCTTCGCCGCGGCGTCCTTGGCGGCGTCCTTGGCCTTGTCGGCGGCTTCCATCGCGGATTTCTTCGCCGCGTCAGCGGCATTCTTGGTGTCCTGGCCGCAGGCGGCGAGGGCGAGCGTGGCGGCCACAGCAAGGGCGAGCAGTCGGAAATTCATGGCTTTCTCCATCCGGAAATCTCTGGCAAGGCGTCAAGACGGGCGCCTTTCGACCAACCGCAAATTATAGCGCCTGCGCGGTCCGCAGGTCCTCCCGCCGTTCACTCGCCGGCAGGGAACCGGTCAGCGGCGCGCGGCCGCTCCCGGAAGGCGGGCGACGAGGCCCCAGGCCGCGGCGAACACCGCGAGGCCGGCGGTCGCGATCGTGAAGGCCAGGGGGTACACCGTTCCGTTGCTGGAGGCGCCGATCCACCAGCCGACAAGCGCCGCGAGCGCCATCGTCAGGAACCCGAGAAGCCCGGCAGCGGCGCCCGCCCGGTGCGGAAACGGCGCACGGCGCCGGCCTGTGCACAGGGAAAATTGATGCCGTGCGGCGAGCATGTAGACGAACTGCGGGATCAGGATCGCCGCCCAGTGCGTGAGCCCGATCACCGCCAGCAGCGCCATCGC
Organism: uncultured beta proteobacterium; assembly: GCA_963810845.1. GTDB lineage: Bacteria > Pseudomonadota > Gammaproteobacteria > Burkholderiales > Casimicrobiaceae > CAIWHR01. Next base: position 22,195 of record CAWEOX010000036.1, read on the forward strand.
CAGGCCGCCGGCGGCGGAGATCGAGGCGCCCACCTTGAGCGTGCGCACGATCCCGCGGCGGGCGAGCAGGCGGCGGCAGGCGATCGTGCCGACGAGGTAGCCGACGATGCAGAAAGCGAAGGCGAAGCCGAAATACGCGGTCGGGACGCCGAGCACCCGGATCAGCACGAACGGCGAGCCGGAAATGAACGCGAACAGCCCCGCGTAGGACGCGCGCCCACCAGCGCGTAGCTCAGGAAATGCGGCGAGCGCAGGACCCGCGCGTAGCTGCGCAGGAGCGCGCGCGGCCGCGTCGCCGCGGCGTCGCGGTGCGGGTTGGTCTCCGGAAGCCGCGCGAGCCGTGGCGACGCAGCAGCGCGCCCGAAAAGACCGCCAGCGATCGCGAAGATGGCGCGAAAGCCGAACCGGACCTCGAGGAAGCTGCCGAGGATCGGCCCGAACAGCGGCCCGATCGCGAGCAGCGTGGACGCCTGCGCCATCACTTTCGCCCCCGCGAGCGGGTCGAATACGTCGCGGATGACGGCCCGGGCCACGACGACCGCCGTGCAGCAGCCGATCGCCTGGAAGAACCGCGCGAGGATCAGCCATTCGATCGACGGCGCGAGCGCGCAGGCGATGCTGGCGGCGGCGTAGAGCGCGATCCCGGCAATCGTCACCGGATAGCGCCCGAGGCGGTCCGACAGCGGCCCGATGACGAGTTGCATCACGCCGAACGCGATGATGAACACGGACAGCGTGAGCTGGACGGTGGCGATCGACGCGGCGAACGTTTGCGTGAGGCCCGGCAGCGACGCGAGGTAGAAGTCGGTCGACATCGGCTGCAGCATCAGGAAGCATCCGACCAGCACGACGGCCGCGCGGTCGCCGAGCGGGCCGCGGCGGTGTCCTGCGCGCGGCGTGGCCGCTCGCAGCCGCGAGACGCCGGGATGGCGAGGGTCCTTCACTCAAGGCGCGCGCGAACGGCGGCGCTCCTGCAACGCGAGCAGCAGCCCGCTGGCGACGATCACCGCCATGCCGACCGCCGACCAGCCGTCGGGCATCTGGCCGGAAGATCAGGTAGCCGTACGCGGTGCTCCAGACCATCTGGAGGTAGGTGTACGGCGTCAGCATCGACGCCGGCGCGCGCAGGAAGGCGCCGATCACCGACCAGTGGCCGAGGCCGGCGAGAAGTCCGAGCAGCAGGAACAGCGCGCCCGTCGCGCGGCGTCAGCGCCTCGCCGGCAAGGCCCCAGGGCAGCGCCGAGCGTCATCGCAACGGTGCCCGACGAGCGCGCTGTAGAACAGCATGGTCCGCGGAATCCTCGCCGACCAGCTTGCGCGTGAGTATCTGGTAGAGCGCGTTGGTCACCGCGGCGGCGATCATCAGCAGCACCGCCGGATGGAAGACCGCCGATCCGGGCCGCAGCATGATGAGGATGCCGAGGAAGCCGACGATCGATGCTGCCCACCGCGCGCGGGTCGGCCGCTCGCCCAGCATCGGCTGCGACAGGATCACGATGAAGATCGGCGCGAGGAAGGTGATCGCCGAGCCTTCGGCCAGCGGGAGGTAGCGCAGGCCTCCGAAAAAGCAGATCGTCGCGGCCACGAGGCACGCCGAGCGCACGAGTTGCATCGACAGCCGGCGCGTGCGCCAGAAGCCCGGGCCCGCGCGGTGCCACGCCCACGGCGTGACCACCAGCATCTGCCCGGCGTAGCGCGCCCACACGACGAGGAACAGCGAATGGTCGCGGACCAGGTACTTGGCCGTCGCGTCGAGCGAGCTCAGGCAGAATCCCGCGAGGAGAAACAGCGGCAGCGCCCGGCGCGGAGCGGGTGATCGTCGGCGGTGTGCGGCACCGCGCCGAGTTTACCCCTGCGGTCGATGCCGCCGGGCTACGCCGCCTGCTGGATGAGCTCGCGCAGCACGAACGGCAGGATGCCGCCGTTGAGGTAATAATCCACCTCGATCGGCGTGTCGATCCGCAGCAGCACCGGGCACCTCTTGCACGGTGCCGTCCTTGCGATGGATCGTCAGCGTGACGTCCATCTGCGGCTTGATGCCGGCTGCGACGCCGGTGATGTCGAACGTCTCGTCGCCTTTGATGCCGAGCGACGCGGCGCTGTCGCGTGCCCTTGAACTGGCACGGCAGCACGCCCATGCCGACGAGGTTCGAGCGGTGGATGCGCTCGAAGCTCCTCGCGATGACCGCCTTGACGCCGAGGAGCTGCGTGCCCTTGGCCGCCCAGTCGCGCGACGAGCCGGTGCCGTACTCCTCGCCGCCGAACACGACCGTCGGCGTGCCCTGCGCGACGTATTGCATCGCCGCGTCGTAGATGTACATCTTCTCGCCCGACGGCTGGAACAGCGTGACGCCGCCTTCCTCGCGCGAGCCGTCCGCGCCGACGGGCAGCATCAGGTTCTTGATGCGCACGTTGGCGAACGTGCCGCGCATCATCACTTCGTGGTTGCCGCGGCGCGAGCCATAGCTGTTGAAGTCGGCCTTGGGGACGCCATGGGCGATGCAGCCACTTGCCCGCCGGCGAGGCTTCCTTGATCGAGCCGGCCGGCGAGATGTGGTCGGTGGTGACCGAGTCGCCGAAAATGCCGAGCGCGCGCGCGCCGGTGATCTCGCCGATCCTGCCGAAGGTCATCTTGAAGCCGTCGAAGAACGGCGGCTTGGCGATGTACGTCGATGTCGGGCCAGTTGTAGACCTGGCCGGTGACGCCGCGGATCGTGCCCCACAGCGGATTCGCGTTCGCGAGGTCGCCGTAGAGCGTGCGGAAGATCGCCGGGTCGCGCGCGAACGGCATCACCGCCGCGACTTCGTGCGACGTGGGCCAGATGTCCTTGAGGTAGACCGGACCGTCGGTGCCGATGCCCAGAGGCTCGGTCGTCAGGTCCTTCAGCACGGTGCCGGCGATGGCATAAGCGACCACCAGCGGCGGCGACGCCAGAAAATTGGCCTTGAGGTTCGGGTGGATCCGCGCCTCGAAATTGCGGTTTCCCGACAGTACCGCGGCGCAGACGAGATCGCGGCTGCCGATGGCGTCGTTGATCGCCGGCGTGAGGTCGCCGGCATTGCCGATGCAGGTGGTGCAGCCGTACGCCGTCACGCCGAAGCCCAGCTGTTCGAGGTACGGAAGAAGACCCGCCTTGGTGAGGTAATCGGTGACCACGCGCGAGCCGGGCGCGAGCGAGGTCTTGATGTGCGGTTTCACCGTCAGGCCCTTCGCCACCGCCTTTTTCGCGAGCAGGCCGGCGGCGAGCAGCACGCCGGGGTTCGACGTGTTGGTGCACGACGTGATCGCCGCGATCAGCACGTCGCCGTTGCCGAGGTCGAGGCCGTCCTTCGTCGCCTCACGCTTGCCGAGGTTTGCGGCCGCCTGCGCGAAGCCGTTCTCGGCGACCGGCTTGCTGAAGAGCTCGGTGAACTTCGCCTTGAGGGCGGACAGCTCGATGCGATCCTGCGGCCGCTTGGGGCCGGCGACGGATGGCTTGACCGTGGCGAGGTCGAGCGTCAGCGTCTTCGTGTAGTCGATGTCGCAGGCGCGCGGAACGCCATAGAGGCCCTGCGCCTTGAAATAGGACGCGAACGCGTCGATTTCCGCGGCGGTGCGGCCGGTGGCCCTGAGGTAGTCGACCGTCGCATCGTCGACCGGGAAAAAGCCCATCGTCGCGCCGTACTCCGGCGCCATGTTGGCGATCGTCGCGCGGTCGGGAACCGCGAGCGTCGTCGTGCCCTCGCCGCAGAACTCGACGAACTTGCCGACCACCTTCTCCCGGCGCAGCATTTCGGTGACGGTAAGGACGAGATCGGTGGCGGTCACGCCCTCGGGCAGGCGGCCCTTGAGCTCGACGCCGACGACGTCGGGCGTGAGGAAATAGACGGGCTGGCCCAGCATGCCCGCTTCGGCTTCGATGCCGCCCACGCCCCAACCGACGACGCCGATGCCGTTGATCATCGTCGTGTGGCTGTCGGTGCCGACCAGCGTGTCGGGATAGTAGACGCCCGCCTTGTGGTGGACGCCGCGCGCAAGGTATTCGAGGTTGACCTGGTGGACGATCCCGATGCCGGGCGGCACGACCTTGAACGTGTCGAACGCCTGCATGCCCCATTTCATGAACTCGTAGCGCTCGCCGTTGCGCTGGAACTCGAGCTTCATGTTGAGGTCGAGCGCGTCCGGGCGCCGGAAATAGTCGATCATCACCGAGTGGTCGACGACGAGGTCCACCGGAACCAGCGGTTCGATGAGCTTCGGATTCTTGCCCATGCCGCCGGCGACGTTGCGCATCGCGGCGAGGTCGGCGAGCAGCGGCACGCCGGTGAAGTCCTGGAGCACCACGCGGGCGACGACGAACGGGATCTCGTCGGTGCGCGCGAGCCGTCGGGCTCCAGTTGGCGAGCTGCCGGACGTGCTCCTCCGCCACTTTCTTTCCGTCGCAGTTGCGCAGCACGCTTTCCAGCACGATGCGGATCGACACCGGCAGCCGCGAGACCTTGCCGACGCCGGCGGTCTCGAGCGCCGGCAGCGAATAGAACGTGCCGGTGGCGCCCGAGGCGAGCTTGAATTCCTGGAGCGAATTGAAGAGGTTGTGCGTCATGGACGGTCCTTTCGGTCGGTTCGGGGAGGCGGCTTCGCGGTCAGCGGGGTGCGCGAGTTACTTGGCTACGGGCGGGCGCGTGCGGAATCTGGTTGAGGTTGATCTTCTGGCCGTTGGCGGTGACCATGTCGCCGGGCTGCAGGCCGTCGCGGCAGGCGCCCACGTACTTGCCGTCGACGGCGGACTTCGTCTCGCGCAGGTCCTTGTTGAGCGGCGGGTCGAAGGTGGCCGACGATTCCGTGTGGTAGGCGGAGTCGCCGATCATCGTCATCACGCCGTGCGACTTGACCACCGATTCGCCGAGCTTGCATTCGGCATCGGTGATGAACTTCGAGCCGTCGCGGCGGATGTCCATCCGGGTGCACATCTCCTTCTGCATGCCTGCGCTCATGTCGAGCATCGCCTTCTGCGTCGAGGCGTCGAGGCAGATCGTCGCCTTGCGCGGCGTGCTGCCCGCGGCCCCGGAGGTCGTCGTCATTTCCCATTGCCCGCTCTTCAGGGTGGGGAACTCGGCCACGCCGGCGGCGGTGGCCGGCGCGGCAGGGAGGAGCGTCAGCGCGGTCGCCGCGAGGGCGGCGGCAAGGGTCGTGGCGGGTGTCATGGAGGTCTCCTCGGTTGTCCGGAACCGGTGGCGCCGGTCAAATGATCATCATATCCACGAACTCGTGGACGGGCATGGCGGCGAGCGCCCCGGCATCGAGCGCGACGTCGAGAATGCGCTGCTGCTGCCTCGGTGGAAAGCGGCGGGCAAGGTTGGTCCGGAACTTGTCGATGAGGACCGGGGTGCCTTCCCGGCGCCGCCGGCGGTGGCCGATCGGGTATTCGACCACAGATTCGGGGGTTCTGCTGCCGTCCTTGAACACGACGGTGATCGCGTTGCCGATCGAGCGCTTGCGCGGATCGAGATAATCACGCGAAAAACGCGGGTCCTCGACGCACGCGATGCGTTCGCGCAGCGCGTCGATGCGCGGGTCGGCGGCGACGCCGTCCTCGTAATCGGCGGCGGTGAGCCGGCCGTGGATCAGCGGCACGGCGACCATGTACTGCAGGCAGTGGTCGCGGTCGGCGGGATTCGCCAGGGGGCCTTGCTTGTCGATGATCCGCAACGCCGACTCGTGCGTGCGGATCGTGATGTGCGCGATCTCCGGCAGCCGGTCGCGGACGAGCGGATGGAGCCGGATCGCGCATTCGACCGCCGTCTGGGCGTGGAACTCGGCCGGATAGCGAAGCTTGAACAGCACGTTTTCCATCACGTAGCTGCCGTACGGCCGCGCGAGCGCGAACGGCCGGCCCCCGAACAGCACGTCGTAGAACCCCCAGGTCTTCGCCGTCAGCGCCGTCGGGTAGCCCATCTCGCCGGTGCGGGCGACGAGTGCCAAGCGCACCGCGCGTGCCGTGGCATCCCCCGCCGCCCAGCTCTTGCGCGAGCCGGTATTGGGGGCGTGGCGATGGGTGCGCAGCGCCGCGCCGTCGACGAACGCCTGCGACAGCGCGTTGACGATCTCGTCGTGCGACAGGCCGAGCAGGGTCGCGACCACGGCGGTCGACGCCACCTTGACCAGCACGACGTGGTCGAGACCCACCCGGTTGAAGCTGTTCTCGAGGGCCAGCACGCCCTGGATCTCGTGCGCCTTGATCATCGCCGTCAACACGTCGCGCATCGGCAGCGGCGGCTTGCCGGCGGCGACGGCGGTGCGCGAGAGCCAGTCGGCGGTGGCCAGGATGCCGCCCAGGTTGTCCGAAGGGTGGCCCCACTCGGCGGCGAGCCAGGTGTCGTTGAAGTCGAGCCAGCGGATCATCGTGCCGATATTGAACGCCGCGGTCACGGGATCGAGCACCCACGACGTGCCGGGCACTCGCGCGCCGTTGGGCACGATCGTGCCTGGCACGATCGGCCCCAGGAGCTTCGTGCACGCGGGGTACCCGAGCGCCTCGAAGCCGCAGCCCAGCGTGTCGAGGAGACACAGCCGGGCCGTTTCGTAGGCGCGCCGGCTCGTGATCCTGAACGTCGCCGCGTAGCGGGCGATATCGACCAGGACCTGGTCGGGAGCGGGACCGTCAGCGCGGCTTCGTTGCGCGGTCAAGGGCGGCAGGACGCGCGCAGGGCACGGGCCGACGCGGCGCCCGTCAGGCGAGCAGCGAGGCGACGCCGGCGCGCTCTTCCTCGAGCTCCTTCAGCGTCAAAGCCATGCGCTCGCGCGAGAACGCATCGATCTCGAGGCCCTGGACGATGCTGTACTGGCCGTCGGCGCAGGTGACGGGGTAGCCGTACATCACGTCCTGCGGAATCCCGTAGCTGCCGTCGGAAGGAATGCCCATCGTGACCCACCGGCCGCCGGTGCCCTGGACCCAGTCGCGGACATGGTCGATCGCGGCGTTCGCGGCCGAGGCGGCCGAGGACAGGCCGCGCGCCTCGATGATGGCGGCGCCGCGCTTGCCGACCTTGGGCATGAACGTGTTGCGGTTCCAGTCCTCGTCGTTGATGATCGCCTTGACCGCCTTGCCATCGACGACGGCGAAGCGGTAGTCGGCATACATCGTCGGCGAATGGTTGCCCCAGACGGCGAGCTTCTCGATCGCGCCGACCGGCTTGCCGGTCCTGGTGGCGAGCTGCGACAGCGCGCGGTTGTGGTCGAGCCGCATCATCGACGTGAAGTTCTTTTTCGGCAGGCTGGGCGCCGATTTCATCGCGATGTACGCGTTGGTGTTGGCGGGGTTGCCGACGACCAGCACGCGGACGTCGCGGCTCGCGGCGGCGTCGAGCGCCTTGCCCTGGGCCGTGAAGATCTTGGCGTTCTCGAGCAGCAGATCCTTGCGCTCCATGCCCGGCCCGCGCGGCTTGGCGCCGACCAGCAGCGCGATGTCCGCATCCTTGAACGCGGCCGCCGCATCCGCGGTGCCGACCATTCCGGCCACCAGCGGGAACGCGCAATCCTCGATTTCCATCATCACGCCACGCAGCGCCGCCTGCGCCTTGTCGATCGGCAATTCGAGCATCTGCAGGATGACCGGCTGGTCGCGGCCCAGCATCTCGCCGGCGGCGATCCTGAAGAGCAGGCTGTAGCCGATCTGGCCGGCGGCCCCGGTGACGGCGACGCGTACGGGTTTTTTCATGGGAGAGACTCCTCGCGGGTGGGGTAGGGGGGCTCGCCGGCAATCCGGACCGGTGATGCTTCCTGGAGCGGTGTGACGGCGCGCCCACGACGGTAAACCCTCGCCGGAAATACGGGCGTGAGATAGATCAAACTATACGGCGATGGCGATTCGGCAGGGCCGCGCGACTGCGCCCGGCGCCGGCATTG
>CAWEOX010000037.1:0-45638 GCA_963810845.1 uncultured beta proteobacterium
CCAACCAGCCGTCCCAACCCGCTCAACCGAACTGCCGGCGTCGGTTGCTGATGTTGAACCGATTCAAATCGTAAGTCCAATCCGCTGCCAATGCAAGGCCGCTTCGGCTCAGAACACCGGATTCTCGCGATAGGTTCCCCAAAGCGTCTTGAGCTTCTCCACGATGTCGCCCATCGACGCGCCCGCCGCGACGAGCTCGATGGTTACCGGCATGATGTTCTCGCGCTCGTCCTTCGCCACCGCGATCAGCCGCTCCAGCAGCTGCTGCACCTTGGCATTGTCACGCTCCCTGCGCACGCGGTTGAGGCGCGAGATCTGCCGCTCCGCGGTGGACACGTCGTAGGGATGCAGCTCGATGTCGAACTTCTCGTCCGGATCGACGTACTTGTTCACGCCGATGACCGGCTTCTCCCCGCTGGCTTTCTTCAACGCCGTCTCGTAGGCGAAATCCGCCACCCGGCGCTGGAACCAGCCTTCCTGGGTCAGCTTGACCGTGCCACCGTTCTGATCGACGTAGTCGACCACGGCGAAGATCTCGCGCTCGTAGCGCGTCGTCAGGGTCTCCACGAAATACGATCCGCCGAGCGGATCGACGACGCTCGCCACACCCGACTCGTCGGCGATGATCTGCTGGGTGCGCAGCGCGATCCGCATCGCCTCCTCCGTGGGAATCGCGAACGCTTCGTCCATGCCATTGGTGTGCAGGCTCTGCGCGCCGCCGAGCACCGCGGCGAGCGCCTGCAGGCCGGTGCGCACGACGTTGATCTGGTACTGGGGCTTGGTGAGCGATGCCGCCGCGGTCTGGCAATGGAAGCGAAGGCGCATCGATTCGGGGTTCTTGGCGCCGAAGCGGTCGCGCATGATCTTCGCGTACACGCGCCGCACTGCCCGGAACTTGGCAATTTCCTCGAAGAAGTCCGCCTGGCAAACGTAGAAGAATGCGAGCCGCGGGGCGAACTCGTCGACATCCATTCCCGTCTTCAGCACTTCCTCGACGTAGGTGACGAGGTTGCACATCGTGAAGGCGACCTCGTCGAGCGGCGAGCTGCCAGCCTCCGAGATGTGGTAGCCGGAGATGTTGATCGGGTTGTAGCGCTTCATGTTGCGCGCGCAATAGGTGATGCAGTCGCGCACGATGCGCACCGACGGCGCGATCGGAAAGGCCCACTCCTTCTGCGCCTGGTATTCTTTCAGGATGTCGGCCTGGATCGTTCCTGACAGCTTGTCGAGGTCGTAGCCCTTCTTCCGTGCGAGCGCCACGTACATCGCGAGCAGAATCCACGCGCTGGGGTTGATAGTCATCGACACGGAGATCTTTTCGAGGTCGATGCCGTCGAACAGGTGCTCCATGTCGGCGAGGGTGTCGATGGCCACGCCTTCACGCCCGACCTCGCCCTCGCTCATCGGGTGGTCACTGTCGTAACCCATCAGCGTCGGCATGTCGAAGTCGGTCGACAATCCGGTCTGGCCCTGGGCGATCAGGTATTTGAACCGCTGGTTGGTGTCCTCGGCCGTGCCGAAGCCGGCGATCTGCCGCATCGTCCAGGTACGGCCGCGGTACATCGTCGGATACGGTCCGCGCGTGAACGGAAACTGGCCAGGCAGACCGATGTCCGCGAGCGGCGTGTCCGCGACGTCGAGCGCGGTGTAGGTGCGCTTCAACGGGATACCGCCGAGCGTGGTGAACTGCGCCGCCCGCTCGGGCGCGCGCTGGATGAAGTTCGCGACCTCGTTGCGCTCCCAGGCGTCGATCTGCGTCGCGAGAAGGTCGCGCGCTTTCGGGTCCAACGCGCTGGCATTGGCTTTGCTCTCGTCGTTCATGCCTCGCCTCCAATGTGCAGATTCCGCAATAATTGCCGCGCCGCCGCGTGCGGCGACAGCGTGCGTTCCCGGAGCGCCGCGAGCAGTGCGGCGATGGCGCCGGTGCGCTGGTGGATGAAGTGATCGCGCAGCATTTCCTCGCTCGGCCTTCAGCATCCGGCGTTCGGCGATCGCCGCGCGGCGCTCCCCGATCTCGCCGCTCGCATCCAGCGCGCGCTTGTGGTCATCGATGGCGACGAGCAGCTCGTCGATGCCCTCGTCGCGTGCCGAGCTGGTGGCGATGACGGGGGGCTGCCAGGCCGCAGGGTCCCCGCGCCCGAGCGAGAGGCCGAGCGCCAGCATCGTCTTCAGCTCGGCAATGGTCTTGTTCGCGTCGGGCTTGTCGCACTTGCTGATGACGTGGACATCGGCGATTTCCAGGATGCCGGCCTTGATCGCCTGGATGTCGTCGCCGAGACCCGGTGCCGAAACCACCACCGTGGTGTGCGCCGCCCGCGCGACATCGACTTCGTCCTGGCCGACGCCGACCGTTTCGATGACGACGAGGTCGTAGCCGGCGGCGTCGAACACGTCGACGGCCTCGAGCGCGCCCCGGGAAAGACCGCCCATGGCGCCGCGCGTCGCCATGCTGCGCACGAACACGCCCGGATCACCGGCGAGGTCGCTCATCCGGATCCGGTCGCCGAGAATCGAGCCGCCGGAAAACGGGCTCGAGGGATCGATCGCCACGATCGCGATCTTGCGCCCCGAGCGGCGCACGGCGGCGGCGAGCTTGGCCACCAGCGTCGACTTGCCGCTGCCGGGCACGCCGGTGATGCCGATGACGTGCGCCCTGCCGGCCTGGCGATAGAGCGCGCCGAGACCTTCGCGCGCCTCGACGCTGCCGGACTCGGCGCGGGACAGCATTCGGGCAATCGCCGCCGGCTCTCCGCGCATCACGCGGGTCGCGAGCTCGGTGGAGGAAATCGTGTTCTTCATCGTCAGCGCTTCCTTCTTCCGGGAATACTCGACGGCGCGACGCGTCAGCGCGGACCGCGCTCGCGCACGAGCCGGCGCATGCTTTCCACGATCGACGTCCGGCGGGGTGTCCTGGAGCAGGATCTCCTTGACGCCCATCTTCCGCAGCAGGGCGACGTCGTCGTCCGGGATGACGCCACCCCCCACGACGATGATGTCTTCCGCATCCTTTTGCTTGAGCGATTCGAGGACCCTCGGAAACACGGTCATGTGCGCTCCCGAGAGCAGGCTGATGCCGAGGATGTCGACATCCTCCTGCACCGCGGCTTCCACAACCTCTTCCGGCGAGCGATGCAATCCGGTATAGATGACGTCCATCCCGGCATCGCGCAGGCAGCGCGCGACGATCTTGACCCCACGGTCATGCCCGTCGAGGCCTACCTTGGCGATCATCACCCTGATGACTTCCGCTTCGCTGCTCATCGATGCGCTCCTCGTCTGATTGCAGAATGCGACGTCGCGCGAATCGCTTCTCAAGTCCTCCCGGAAGACTTCGCATTGGCTGCCGCGGCCGCCCGCTGCAGCGCGTCGAAAGGCGATTTCGGCGGAGGCCAATAGTTTTGTCAAGCGAAATAATTGGACCAAATGACCCGCGGCGATTCGGGGCGTCGGTCCCGTTCTCCGGAGGGCGGCGCGCGCAACGCGACCGAAGCGGCCGGCCAAGGTCGCCGCTGAACGCCGGCGCGAACGATGATGATAATCTTTGCGAACCGACTCGCTCTCGCCGTCGGCCGCACTGCCCGATCGCGGCCTGACCGATGACAATCAAGGCGTCTATGACACATGCGTGGCACGATCGACTTGCGCTTGCCTGGCTCGACGCGATAACACTCGCCGCGTGCGACGGGCCGGAGCGGCTGGGCGTCAAGTGAGTCTGTCGCAACCCTGCATGCCGGTCAGACGTGAAACGCTCGGGCCACTCTACGCGCGCTGCTGGAATCAGCGCCGGTGGCTGATGTGGCTGCCGCTCGTCATCCTGCTTCTCCCGTTGGCGTTCGGGCAGGGGTGGATCGGCGAGGTCGTCATGACCATGCAGCCGTTCATAGCGCCCGCGCAGGGCGTTTCCTATTTCCTCGTGCCCACGGTCGAGGACTCGCGGATCTTCAACGGCCTGCCGTTTGCCGTTGCCCTGCTGACGCCCTGGCCCGAGTGGCGCGTCGCCGCGCTGATCGTCCTGTCGTGGCTCCTGACCGCCGGCACGACGTATGCGATCGTCGCGCGGCTGCTCCGGGCGACGCGAAAACCGCGCTGCTCGCCTTCTTCGTCGCCGGGACCACCGCGTACGACATCGCCCTGTTGCACGCGAGTTATCTTCCGCTCGTTCTCGCCGCACTCCTGCATTGGGCCGGGTTCCTCGCCGATGCTCGTCGTACTGCGAGAAGCGCGCGCCGGCCGTTCTGGTCGATATCCTCCGCGCTTCAGTTCGTGAGTATGCGGCTTCAAGCTCGTCGAGGACGAATGGGTGGGACCCTCGCCGCAATCTCCGCCGCCCGGATACGCGCCGCGCCAATGGCTGCTCGATCAACCGGCCGCGACGGCAAGCTTGTTCCAGCGCCTGGTCTACGGCCCGCAAGGCCTGGGCGGCGAAATCCGATGCCGGTGATCGCGGCCACGCGCCGGCTCACGATCGACGCGCGTGGCGTCGCCACACCGGCGCGGCAGGTCGTGTCCCCGAATCGCGACCAGCGCCCGCCGGGCACCGACGTCACGCTCCTCGTCGTTCACGGCATTTCGCTGCCGCCCGGTGAATTCGGCGGCGACGCCATCCTCGACCTCTTCACCAATCGCCTCGACCCCCGGGCCCACCCCTATTACGCGACGATCGCCGGCCTTGCCGTCTCCGCGCATTTCCTCATCCGGCGCGACGGCGCCTTGATCCAGTTCGTACCCTGTGCCGAACGCGCATGGCATGCCGGCAGATCGGCATGGAAGGGCCGCGCGCAATGCAACGACTACTCGATCGGCGTCGAACTCGAGGGTGCCGACGAGATCGCGTACACGGCGGCGCAGTACGCGATGCTCGCCCGGCTGGCGCGGGCGCTGCGCCGCCGCTATCGCGATCGCGGACATCGTCGGCCACAGCGACGTCGCCCCGGGGCGCAAGACGGATCCCGGGCCGGCCTTCGACTGGGACCGCCTGCACCGCCTGACGGCACCGGCACGGCCCAGGAAATAGGCGGTCTGGCACGGGCTGGGCACAAGGTGGCTGCGGGGTGGCGCGGCCGCCGGCGGGCAGGGTATAATGCGTGGTTATGCAACTTCTTGCGGACTACTTTCCGCTCCTCCTCTTTTTCATCGCGTTCAAGTGGCAGGGCATCTACGTCGCGACCGGCGTGGCGATCGCCGCTTCGGTCGCGCAGATCGCGTGGCTGCGCTGGAAGCGCGGCCGCGTGGCGCCCGTGCACTGGCTCTCGCTCGCGATCATCGCCGTGTTCGGCGGGGCGACGCTCGTGCTCCACGACGAGACCTTCATCAAGTGGAAGCCGACCGTGCTCTACGGCCTGTTCGGCGCGATCCTCGCCGTCGGCCGCCTGGGCTTCGGCCGCAACCTGATCTCGTACGTCATGCAGGGCGTCGCGCTGCCCGCCACCGTCTGGACCCGCGTCACCTGGTCGTGGGTCGGGTTCTTCGCCTTCATGGCCGTGCTCAACTCGTACGTTGCCTTCCATTACTCGACCGATACCTGGGTCAATTTCAAGGTGTGGGGCGGGATCGGCCTGTTCCTGGCGTTCGCGCTGGCGCAGGGCCTTTTTCTCTCGCGCCACCTCACCGAGGATCCGCGATGACCGCCGCGACCGCCGATGTCGCGACGACGCTGCGCGCCCGGTTGGCCGGCCTGTCACCGTCGGTGCTGGAGATCCACGATGACAGCGCCGAGCATGCGGGCCACGCCGGCGCCGCGGGCGGTGCCGGGCACTTTTCCGTGCTGATCGTGTCGAATGTGTTCACCGGGGTGCCGCGCCTCGCGCGCCACCAACGGGTTCTGCGCGAAGTCGCCGACCTCCTGCCGCACCCGGTTCACGCGCTGTCGATCAAGGCGCTGACACCGGAAGAATTCCCTTCCTGAAACCAACCACAAAGGACTACAAGTGATGATCAAGCAAGTATTTGCCGTCATGGCGCTCGTCGCGTTCGCCGGCATGCCGGTGGCCCAGGCGCAGGACAGCAAGGCCGCGCAACCCAAGGGCGCCGCGCCTGCCAAAGGGGCGGCCGCGGCCGCGCCCGCCACTGCGGCTGCAGGCAAGGAACTCTTCCCCAAGCCTTACTTCGACTATCTGCTGAAGGAACGCGTGGCCCAGGGCCAGCCCGATTCGCCGGAGCTGCGCAATGCGCTGCGCGAGGAGCTCAATACGCGTGAGCTCCTCGTCCGTGAATCCAAGAAGAAGGGGATGGACAAGAACAGCGACATCAAGAACCAGATGGATCTCGCGTCGCAGACGGTGCTGGTGCGCGCGTATGTCACGGATTGGGTGAAGGACAATCCGGTCCCGGATGCGAGCCTCCGCAAGGAATACGACCAGATCAAGTCGCAGATCGGCGACAAGGAGTACAAGGTGCGCCACATCCTGGTCGAAAAGGAAAGCGACGCCAACGACATCATCGCGGCACTGCAAAAGGGCGAGAAATTCGAGAAGCTCGCCGAGCGCTCGAAGGATCCGGGATCGAAGGACAAGGGTGGCGACCTCGACTGGAATGCCCCGGGCAACTTCGTCAAGCCGTTCTCGGAGGCGATGGTCGCCACGCCGAAGGGCAAGTTCACGCCGAAGCCCGTGCAAACACAGTTCGGCTGGCACGTGATCATGGTCGAGGACATCCGCGACGCCAAGATTCCGACCTTCGAGGAAGTGAAGCCGCAGCTCCTGCAACGGATGCAGGCGCAGATGCTCGACCAGTACTTCAAGGAGCTCCGGACGAAGAACGGGATGTAATCGCATTCGCCCGTCCGGGATCGCGGTGGCGCGATACTCCGGCAGGCAGCATGCGGCGGGCAGGCGGAAACGCCTGCCCTTTTTCTTGCTTTCGCCGCGCGCGCCGAGGCGCCCCGACAGCGCCGGCGGCGTGGCACGCGGGGCGGGGTTCGATGCTATTCTTGCGCCTCGGCCGCGCCTGCCATGACCGGGTGACCTTGCCATAACGGACAACAACCCGCGCGCCGGGAATCCGAACCAGTGCAGGAGGGGGTGCCAATGGCGTTCATCCGCCACCCGAAGGACTTTTACGCGGGGCTGCTATTCATCGCATTCGGCGTCGCCGCGATCGTCATCGGCTCCAATTACGCTCTGGGCACCGCGGCGCGCATGGGCCCCGGCTACTTCCCGCGCATCCTGGGCATCCTGCTGGTGACGCTCGGGGCGATACTGGCGGTGCGCGCAACGCGGCTGCAAGGGACGCCGGTGCCGGCCTTCAAATGGCGGCCCCTGCTGGTCGTCCTGGGAAGCGTCGTGCTGTTCGGGTTCATCGTCGAGCACGCGGGGCTGCTGCTGTCGACCATCGTGCTCATCGTCGGCGCGAGCGCGGCGAGCCCTGAATTCCGCTGGAAGGAAGCCCTCGTCAGCGGCGTTTTTTTCGCGCTGCTTGCGATCGCGGTGTTCGTGCTGGGACTGAAGCTCCAGTTGCCGATCCTGCCTCCGTTGCTGTTCGGTCCGCACTGAGGCGCCGGCGCATGGAGCTGCTGAGTCACCTCGCGCTGGGCTTTTCGGTCGCGATGACGCCCATCAACCTGCTCTACGCGTTCATCGGGTCGCTGCTCGGCACGCTGATCGGCGTGCTGCCGGGCATCGGGCCCGTCGCGACGATTGCCATGCTGCTGCCGACGACCTATGCGCTGCAACCGGTGTCGGCGCTCATCATGCTCGCCGGCATCTACTACGGCGCGCAGTACGGCGGTTCGACGACGTCGATTCTGCTCAACATGCCGGGCGAAACGTCGTCCGCCGTGACCTGCCTCGACGGCCACCAGATGGCGCGCAAGGGCCAAGCCGGCGCGGCGCTCGGCACCGCCGCGCTGGGCTCGTTTTTCGCCGGCACCGTCGCCACGGTCTTTGTCGCCACGGTGGCGATCCCGCTGTCCGAATTCGCGCTCAAGTTCGGTCCGGCCGAGTATTTTTCGCTGATGGTGCTGGGCCTGATCGGCGCCGTGGTGCTGGCGCACGGATCGCTGCTGAAGGCGATCGCGATGATCATCCTCGGCCTGCTGCTCGGGATCGTCGGCACCGACGTCAATTCGGGCGCCGCGCGCTTCGCGTTCGGGGTTCCGGAGCTGACCGACGGGCTGGGCGTCGTAAGCGTCGCGATGGGCCTGTTCGGCTTTGCCGAGATCATCTCCAACCTCGAATTCGAGGGCAAGCGCGAGATGGTCACGAGCAAGGTGCGCGGCCTGTGGCTTACCAAGGAACAGTTCCGCAAGGCCTGGCCCGCGTCGCTGCGCGGCACCGGACTCGGCTCGTTCCTCGGCCTGCTGCCGGGCGGCGGCGCCATGCTGGCATCCTTCGCGTCCTATGCGCTCGAAAAGAAGGTGGCGAAGGACCCGAGCGAGTTCGGCAAAGGCGCCATCCAGGGCGTGGCCGGGCCCGAATCGGCCAACAATGCCGGCGCGCAGACGTCGTTCATTCCGTTGCTGACGCTCGGCATCCCCGAGAACGCGGTGATGGCGCTGATGGTCGGCGCCATGACGATCCACAACATCCAGCCCGGCCCGCAGGTGATGACCTCGAACCCGTCGCTGTTCTGGGGACTGATCGCGTCGATGTGGCTCGGCAACCTGATGCTGGTCGTGCTGAACCTGCCGCTGATCGGGATCTGGATCCGCCTGCTGCAGGTGCCCTATCGCGTGCTCTATCCGGCGATCCTGCTGTTCTGCTCGATCGGGGTCTTCACCATCAACAACACCAATTTCGACATCATGCAGACCGTGGTGTTCGGGTTTCTCGGCGTCGTGTTCGTCAAGCTCGAATGCGAGCCGGCGCCACTGCTGCTCGGATTCGTGCTGGGCCCGATGATGGAGGAGAACCTGCGCCGGGCGCTCCTGCTCTCGCGCGGCGATCCGACGGTGTTCTTCACCCGTCCCCTGTCGCTCATCATGCTGCTGATGGCGGCGGCGCTCCTCCTCATCATCGTCGCGCCGAACATCCGCAAGAAGCGCGAGGAAGCCTTCCAGGAAGAAGTCTGATGAAACTGGACTGGTCCACGCCCTACCCGTCGCGCCGCCAGCCGATTCTCGCCCGCAACGTCGTCGCCACCTCGCAGCCGTTGGCCGTGCAGGCGGGCATGGCGATGCTCTCGCGCGGCGGCAACGCGATCGATGCGGCGCTCGCCACGGCGATCACGCTGACGATCGTCGAGCCGTGCAGCAACGGCCTCGGCAGCGATCTCTTCGCGATTGTCTGGGACGGCCGCGAGCTCGCGGGCCTCAATGCCTCGGGCCGCGCACCGGCCGCGGTCACCCCCGCGCGCTATGCCGGGTTGAAGCAGATCGGGCCCCGCGGCTGGGAAGCGGTGACGATCCCCGGCGCGGTGTCGGGCTGGGTGGCGCTGTCGCGACGCTTTGGCAAGCTGCCGTTTGCCGACCTTTTCGCGCCGGCGATCCGCTATGCGCGCGACGGCTATGCGGTGTCGCCGATCGTCGCGTCGAAATGGGCGCTGGCGGCGCCGCTGATGCCGCCGGATCTCGGATTCGCCGACCACTTCCTGCCGCACGGTCGCGCGCCGCAGGTGGGCGAGACGTTCGCGAGCCCGGCGATGGCCGCGACGATGGAGAAGATCGCCACGACCAGCGGCGAGGCTTTCTACCGCGGCGAACTGGCGGAGGCGATGGTCGCGCATGCGCGCGCGCACGGCGCGGCGCATGCGCTCGCCGATTTCGCGGATCATGCGGCCGACTGGGTCACCCCGCTCGCGCTCGAATACCGCGGCATCGATGTCCGCGAAATTCCGCCGAACGGCCAGGGCATCGCCGCCCAGATGGCCCTCGGCATCCTCGACAATTTCGACCTCGCCGCGCTGCCGCCGGATTCGGTGGCGAGTCAGCATCTGCAGATCGAGGCGATGAAGCTCGCCTTCGCCGATGCCCATCGCTACGTAAGCGATCCGCGCACGATGGAAGTGACGCCGGCCGCGCTGCTCGACCGCGACTATCTCGCCGCGCGCGCGAAAGAGATCGATCGGACGCGCGCGCAGGATTTCGGTCCCGGCAAGCCGCCGAAGGGCGGCACGGTCTACCTGTGCGCCGCCGACGAGAGCGGGATGATGGTGTCGCTGATCCAGTCGAATTACATGGGCTTCGGTTCGGGCGTGGTCGTGCCCGGCACCGGCATCAGCCTGCAGAACCGCGGGGCGGGCTTTTCGCTCGCCGCCGGGCATCCGAACGAGATCGGCGGCGGCAAGCGCCCCTTTCACACGATCATTCCCGGCTTCCTCACCGACCACGGCGCGCCGCTCGCGGCGTTCGGCGTGATGGGCGGCCCGATTCAGCCCCCCGGCCACGTGCAGACGCTCGTGCGGCTGCTGACGTACGGCATGAATCCGCAGGCGGCACTCGATGCGCCGCGGTGGAAGACCAACGGCGGGCTGTCAATCGACCTGGAGGCGTCCGCGGCGCCCGAACTGCGGGCGGGGCTCGCCGCGCTCGGGCATCGTTTCGAGTCCGTTCCCGATTCGTACATGGACTTCGGCGCGGGCCAGTTCATCGTGCGCACCGCGAGCGGCTACGTCGCCGCGTCGGACCCGCGCCGCGACGGGCAGGCCGCCGGGTTCTGACCATCGGGCGCGGACGCGCGAGCCGCAATGCAGCGGCGATTTCAGACCAGTCTCGCCTTCAGCGTCGCCAGCGGCAGCATCTCGGGCAGGTCGAGGCGCTTGCGGCCGGGCTCGGCCTCGGTGAGCGGCGTCGTCGCGCGCATCGTCGCGCGCGACCGGCGGGTGAGTTGGTGGTAGGCGTCGGTGCCTTCGACCTTCCACGCAAGCTCCATCTCCGTCAGCGCCCGCACGACCTTCGCCGGAATGCCCGCGACCAGCGTGCGCGGCGGGATGATCATCCCGGCCTTCACGAAGGCCATCGCGGCGACGATCGCCGAGTCGCCGACCACCGCGTTGTCATTGACGACCGCGTTCATGCCGACGAGCGCGTTGCGCTGGACGATGCAGCCGTGCAGCACCGCGCCGTGGCCGATGTGGCCGCCCTCCTCGATCAGCGTGTCGTGTCCCGGGAATGCGTGCAGCACGCAGGTGTCCTGGACGTTGGCGCCGGCGCGGACATCGAGTCGGCCGAAGTCGCCGCGCAGGCAGGCGGCGGGGCCGATGTAACAATCGGCGCCGACGATCACGTCGCCGATCAGCACCGCGCTCGGATGGACGTACGCGGTCGGATGCACAACCGGCGTCACGCCATCGATTTCATAGACCGTCAGCTTCATCGTAACCCTCGCTTGGAAAACGGTGATCGATTCCGGCCTCCTGGCGGACGTCGCGCTCGCCCCCGCCGGGGATTGCGATGCGCACGCCGGCGGGGAGGGCGTGGGGGCGCGGTCAACCGAGCGCGACGCGCGCGTTGCGGAACATCCGCAGCCACGGCGACGCGCCCTCGCCTTTCTCCCACTCGTCCGGATGCCACGACATCTGCACGCTGCGGAACACCCGCTCGGGATGCGGCATCAGGATCGAGAACCGGCCGTCGGCGGTCGTGAGCCCGGTGATGCCCTGCGGCGAGCCATTCACATTGTACGGATACCGCTCGGTCGCCTGTCCGGCATTGTCGACGAAGCGCAACGTCACATGCGGTTGCGCCGCCGCGAGCTGCTCCGCATCGCGGAATTCCGCGTAGCCCTCGCCATGGGCGGTCGCGATCGGGATACGGCTCCCCTCCATGCCGCGGAAGAAAAGCGACGCCGACGGAAGAACCTCGAGCAGCACCAGCCGGGCTTCGAACTGTTCCGACCGGTTGCGGACAAAATGCGGCCAGTGGGCGGCGCCCGGGACAAGCTCCTGCAGGTTGCTCATCATCTGGCAGCCGTTGCAAACGCCGAGCGCGAAGGCATCGGGGCGCGCGAAAAACGCGGCGAATTCGTCACGCAAGCGGGCATTGAACAGGATCGATTTGGCCCAGCCCTCGCCCGCGCCCAGCACGTCGCCGTAGGAAAAGCCGCCGCACGCGACGTAGCCGCGGAATTCGGCGAGCGAGCGCCGGCCGGACAGAAGATCGCTCATGTGCACGTCGTACGCATCGAAGCCGGCGCGATCGAACGCCGCGGCCATTTCCACCTGGCCGTTGACGCCCTGCTCACGCAGGATCGCGACCGCGGGGCGTGCGCCCGTCGCGATGAACGGCGCCGCGACGTCGTCGGTCGGATCGAACGTGAGGCGCGGACGAAGGCCTGGGTCGCCGGTGTCCACGATCCGGTCGAACTCCTCGGTCGCGGCGTCCGGGTTGTCGCGCAAGCATTGCAGCGCATGCGTCGTCGCCGACCATGCGCGATGCAGGTCGGTGCGGGTCTCGTCGAGCAGCACGGCATCGCACGAGACGATGCGCACCCGATCGTCCGCCGTCGGGCGCCCGATGAGATGCGCGGCGAGGCTCGCCGCCCCGAGCTGTGCACGAATTCGGGCGAGGTCGTCGGCGCGCACCTGAACCACGGCACCCAGCTCCTCGGCAAAGAGCGCGGCGAGCGGGTCGCCGGCCATTTCCTCCATGGAGATCGCGAGACCGCAGCGCGACGCGAACGCCATTTCCGCGAGCGTCGCGAACACGCCGCCATCGGCAACATCGTGGTACGCGAGCAGCAGGCCGTCGCGATTCAATGCCTGCACCAGGTCGAAAAACGCGGCCAGCCGCGCCGGGTCGTCGAGATCCGGGGCCGCATCGCCCAACTGGCCATAAACCTGGGCCAGTGCCGAGCCGCCGAGCCGACGCTGCCCGGCGCCGAGATCGATCCACAGCAGCAGCGTCGCGCCGACATCGAGACGAAGCAACGGTGTCAACGCCTTGCGCGCGTCGGCCACTGGCGCGAACGCCGACACGATCAGCGATAGCGGCGCCGTAACGGCCTTTTCGGCGCCGCCCTCGCCAGGGTCGCGCCACGTCGTGCGCATCGACATCGAGTCCTTGCCGACCGGAATGCTGAGCGACAGCGCGGGGCACAGTTCCATCGCCACCGCGCGCACCGTGTCGTACAGCGCGGCGTCCTCGCCGGGATGACCGGCCGGCGCCATCCAGTTGGCCGACAGCTTGATGTCGCGCGAGCCGCGCGACCGGCGCGGCGGCGATGTTGGTGATCGCTTCGCCCACCGCCATGCGGCCCGACGCCGGCGCATCGATCAGCGCGAGCGGCGTGCGCTCGCCCATCGCCATCGCTTCGCCGGCGTAGCCGGTGAAATCCATCAGCGTCACCGCGACATCGGCCACCGGAACCTGCCACGGGCCGACCATCGGGTCGCGGGCGCACAGCCCGCCGACGGTGCGGTCGCCGATCGTGACGAGAAACGTCTTGTCGGCGACGGCCGGCAACTGCAGCACGCGGTACGCCGCCTCCTTGACGGTGACGCCCTCGAGATCGAGCGCCGGCAACGCGCGCGTCTGATGCGCGACGTCGCGTGTCATCTTCGGCGGCTTGCCGAGCAGCACGTCGAGATCCATGTCGACGGGCCGGTTGCCGAAATGCGGATCGGCGACGATGAGCTGCCCTTGCGTCGTCGCCCGGCCGACGACCGCGCACGGGCAACGCTCGCGCGCGCAGATCGCCTCGAAGCGGTCGAGGTCGGCGGCGCGAATCGCCAGCACGTAGCGCTCCTGCGCCTCGTTGCACCAGATCTCGCGCGGCGCCATCCCCGGCTCTTCGGACGGAATCGCGCGCAGGTCGAACGTGCCGCCGGCGCCGCCGCCGTGGACCAGTTCGGGCAGCGCGTTGGACAATCCGCCGGCGCCGACGTCGTGCAGCGACAGGATCGGATTCGCCGCGCCCAGTTGCCAGCAGCGGTCGATCACCTCCTGCACGCGGCGCTCGATCTCGGCGTTGCCGCGCTGGACCGAATCGAAGTCGAGATCGGCGGTGTTGGCGCCGGTCGCCATCGACGAGGCCGCACCACCTCCCATCCCGATCAGCATCCCCGGACCACCCAGCTGGATCAGCAGCGCGCCATCCGGAATCGGGGCCTTGTGCGTGTGCGCGGCGCAGATGTTGCCCACGCCGCCCGCGATCATGATCGGCTTGTGGTAGCCCCGGACTTCGCCCGCGACGGCCTGCTCGAACGTGCGAAAGTAGCCGAGGATGTTGGGACGGCCGAATTCATTGTTGAACGATGCGCCGCCAATCGGGCCTTCGAGCATGATCGCGAGCGCCGAGGCGATGCGATCGGGCTTCCCGTAGGGGGTCTCCCATGGCTGCGGGAGCGACGGGATGCGCAGATGCGACACCGAAAAGCCGGTGAGTCCGGCCTTCGGCTTCGCCCCGATGCCGGTCGCGCCTTCGTCGCGGATCTCGCCGCCGGAGCCCGTCGCCGCGCCCGGAAACGGCGCGATCGCGGTCGGATGATTGTGCGTCTCGACCTTCATCAGGATGTGCGTTGATTCGCGGTGCGCGGCATAACGGCCACCCGCGTCGGGGTAGAAGCGCGCCGCCGTCGCGCCTTCGATCACGGCCGCGTTGTCGGCGTAGGCGACGAGCGTGCCCTGCGGCGTCGTCGCATGCGTATGGCGGATCATCGCGAACAGGCTCCGGTCCTGCGCGACGCCATCGATCACCCAGTTCGCGTTGAAGATCTTGTGCCGGCAGTGCTCGGAGTTCGCCTGCGCGAACATCATCAGCTCGACGTCGGTCGGATCGCGGCCCAAGCGGCGGAAATGGTCGGCGAGGTAGTCGATTTCGTCCGGCGCCAGCGCAAGCCCGAGCTCGCCATTCGCGGCCGCGATCGCGCCGCGGCCTTCGGCCAGCAACGGGATCGTCGACAAGGGACGGGGCGGGACGTGCGCGAACAGCGCGCTCGCGGCGGCGAGATCGTCGAACACGGCCTCCGTCATCCGGTCGTGCAGGAGTGGCAGCAGTGCCGCGCGATCGGCCGCGGCGAGCGGCGCATCGTCGCGCGCGGCGATGCGAAAGCCGATGCCGCGCTCGATCCGCACCACCGCGGACAGAGCGCAATTGCGGGCGATGTCGGTCGCCTTCGATGACCACGGCGAGATCGTGCCGGGGCGGGGAGCGACCAGCACGAAATCGCCGGTCTCGTTCGCGGCCTCGTCGTGCGGACCGTAGGTCAGAATCCGCTCGAGCGTCGCGCGTTCGGGCGCCGCGAGATCACGGCTGGTTTCCACGAAGTGCCAGTACGCGGCGCCGATGCCGGCGACGGCGTGGTGCGGTCGGGAGGCCGAGAGGGCGGCGAGGAGCTTGGTAAGCCGAAACGGCGAGAGCGCATGGCGCCCGCGCAACGTGAGAAGCTGCGGCATGGCCGGCAAGGAGGACGTAAACGGCGATTATACGTGGCTGGCGGTCGCCTCCAGCCACCGCCCCGCAGCGGCCAGCTCAATGACTCAGGATCTTGGCGAGAAACTGCTGCGCGCGCTCGGAGCGCGGCTTGCCGAAGAAGTCGTCCTTGGTCGCGTCCTCGACGATGTGCCCAAGGTCCATGAAGATCACCCGCTTGGCCACCTTGCGCGCAAAGCCCATTTCGTGGGTCACGCACATCATCGTCATGCCTTCGGTGGCGAGCTGGACCATGACGTCCAGCACTTCGTTGACCATCTCCGGATCGAGCGCGGAGGTCGGCTCGTCGAACAGCATGCAGATCGGATCCATCGACAGCGCGCGCGCAATCGCGACCCGCTGCTGCTGGCCGCCCGAGAGCTGGCCGGGAAACTTGTCCTTCTGCGCGATGAGGCCCACGCGGTCGAGGTACTTGAGACCCTTGGCGATCGCCTCGTCCTTGCCGCGCCCCAGCACCTTGACCTGCGCGATCGACAGGTTCTCGGTGATCGACAGATGCGGAAACAGCTCGAAGTTCTGGAACACCATGCCCACCCGCGCCCGCAGCTTCGGCAGGTTGGTCTTCGGATCCGAGATCGAGATGCCGTCGACGACGACGTCGCCTTTCTGGAACGGTTCCAGCGCATTCACGCACTTGATGAGCGTCGACTTGCCCGACCCCGACGGCCCGCAGACGACCACCACGTCGCCCTTGTCGACGCTGGTCGTGCAGTCGGTGAGCACCTGGAACTGGCCGTACCACTTGGAGACATCTTTGATTTCGATCATTGCCATGGTGGGCCCGGTGTCGGATGAGGTCAGCGGATGATGGCGATCTTCTTCTGCAGCTGCCGCACGACGCGCGACAGCGAGAAGCAGATGACGAAATAGACGACGGCCACCGTCATGTACATCTCGACGGGCCGGAGATCGCGCTGGTTGATCTTGTCGGCGGCGCCGAAGAAGTCGGTGGCGCCGATCGCGTAGACGAGCGAGATGTCCTGGAACAGGATGATCGTCTGCGTGAGCAGGATCGGCAGCATGTTGCGGAACGCCTGCGGCAGCACCACGTAGCGCATCACCTGGCCGTAGGTGAAGCCCGACGGCGTAGCCGGCGCCGACCTGGCCCTTGGGGATCGACTGGATGCCCGCGCGCATGATCTCGCTGTAGTACGCCGCCTCGAAGATCGTGAACGTGAAATAGGCGGAGTTCTCGGCGCCGATCGGCTTCATCTGCCCGGTGAACACCGCCATCGCGATCGGGATGATGAGGTAGAACGCGAGGATCACCTGCACCAGCGGGATGCTGCGGAAGAGGTTGACGTAGCTCGGCGGCGAACAGCGACAGCGGCTTCATCGACGACAGCCGCATCATCGCGAGCACCGTCCCGAGGACGATGCCGCCCGCCATCGCGAACAGCGTCACCTGGACCGTGTAGCGCAGGCCGCTGGGCGAGATACTCCCAGTTGCTGGTGATGACGGTGAAGTCGAACCCGCCCATCAGTGGAGCCCCTTGGCGCTGCCCCCGCTCATCACTTGCCTCCGCTCGTGATGTAGCCGGGCACGCGCACGCGGTTCTCGATGAACGCCATGATCCGGTTCACCGAGAACGCGAGGATGAAATAGATCGCGGTGACGACGATCGTGATCTCCAGCACCTGGTTCGTCTTCTCGATGATCTGCTTGTACTGGAAATAGAGCTCCAGCACGCCGACGGCGTAGGTGACCGACGAGTTCTTGAAGATGTTCATCGACTCCGACGTGAGCGTCGGCAGGATGATCCGGTACGCCATCGGCAGCAGCACGTAGCGGTAGACCTGTGGCAGCGTGAGGCCCATCGCGAGGCCGGCATTGGTCTGGCCGCGCGGCAGCGAGAGGATGCCCGACTTGACCTGCTCGGCGATCCGCGCCGCGGTGTACCAGCCCAGCCCGAATACCGCGGGTATGACGTCCGGCAGGTCCTGCTTGACCCAGTCGCCGGCGCCCTTCGGCAGGAACTCGGGAAAGACCTGGTACCAGAGGAACAGCTGGACGATCAGCGGGATGTTGCGGAAGATCTCGACGTAGGCGTCGCCGATGGCGACCAGCCACTTCTGCGGCGTCGTGCGGATGACGCCGAGGATCGAGCCCAGCACCAGCGCGATGACGAGCGCGCACAGCGCCACCGTGACCGTCCAGCCGAGCCCGGACAGGATCCACTGGAAGTAACGCTCGACCGTCGTCGGTGACGTCGAAGAAGAACGTCCAGTTCCAGTGGTAGTTCACCCGGAAGCCTCCCCTCTCCGCTGCAACCGGTCCGCGCCGCGCCGGGCCGTCAACGGCAACGGGGAGCGCGCGACGCTCCCCGTTGCGCGCGCGATTCCGCTCCTACGACACGCCCTTGTCGTTCGGGTTGGCGATCGCGTCCTTCAGTTCCTTGCTCATCGGCAGGTTCATGTTGATGCCCTTGGGCGGAATCGGGTTCATGAACCACTTGTCGTAGATCTTGTTGATCTCGCCCGACTTCATGAGGCCGGTGAGCGTCTTGTCGACCAGCGCCTTGAACTGCGGGTCGTCCTTGCGGATCATGATCCCGTAGGGCTCGACGCGCAGCGCCTCGCCGACGATCGCGAATTCCTTCGGGTTCTTGGCGTTGGCGATGAGGCCCGCCAGCAGCACGTCGTCCATCACGAACGCGGCCGCGCGGCCCGATTCGACCATCAGGAACGAGTCGGCGTGGTCCTTGCCGTAGATGTTCTTGACGTCGATGCTCTTGCCCTTCTCGCTCTGCTTGATCAGCGCGTCGCTGGTGGTGCCGGTCGTCGTGACCACCGCCTTGCCGTTGAGCTGCCCGATGTCCTTGATGCCGGAGTCGGCCTTGACCAGCATCTTGATGCCGGTGACGAACGTCGTGACGCCGAACGACACCTGCTTCTGCCGGTCGACGCTGTTGGTCGTCGACCCGCATTCCAGGTCGATGGTGCCGTTCTGCATCAGCGTGATCCGGTTCTGCGACGTCACCGGGTTGTAGGCGACCTTGAGGGTCGGCATCTTGAGCTCGGCCTTGATCGCGTCGACGACCTTGTTGCAGAGGTCCATCGAGTAACCGACGGGTTGCTGCTTGTCGTCGAGATACGAGAACGGAATCGACGATTCGCGATTGCCGATCGTGACCGTTCCCGAGTCTTTGATCTTTTTCAGCGTGCCGGTCAATTCCTGGGCATTGGCCGCAAGCGCGATCGCGGTGGCGATCAGCGCGAGGCCGACTTTGGGGAAGAACTTCATGGATTGCCTCCTGTGAAGCGGCCGTCGCGGCCGCAGATCGAATGGATTCGTGCGAGTCTGGGCGCCGGCCCCGGCGGGCCGAGGGCGCGGCTCGGAAGCTAGTGTAGCGGCGGGCTTGCGGGTTTGTCCATGCGCACGCAGGCGGCCCGCACGCCAGTGGCATATTCGACGGCGGCCCGCGTGGCGCGGCCTATAATCGCGCCATGAGTCCGCAACCGTCGCTGCTGCCCGTCTATCGGACGGTGGACCTGCGCGTCGTCGAGGCTGCCGCCGGCGGCGCGCCGCTGATGGAACGCGCCGGTCTTGCGGCCGCCGATGTCGCGACGGCGATGGCGGGCGAGCGCGGCGGAGCGGTGCTGGTCCTCGCCGGCCCGGGCAACAACGGCGGCGACGCGTTCGTCGTGGCCCGCTGGCTCCGCGCGCGCTTTCACGATGTCGCGGTGGTGTTTCGCGCCGACCCGGCAAGGCTGCCGGCCGATGCGGCGGCCGCCTATCGCGCCTTCGCCGAGGCGGGTGGAACCACGATCGCCGACATTCCGGCCGGATGGTCCGGACCCCTGATCATCGACGGACTCTTCGGCATCGGCCTTGCCCGTCCCCTCGCCGCCGACTACGCGATGCTGGTCGAGCGGGCGAACGCGACGCGCGCGCCGATCCTCGCGCTCGATGTGCCGAGCGGGCTCGACGCCGACACCGGCATGGCAACCGGGCCATGCATCAAGGCGGCGGCGACGGCCACCTTCCTCGCCCACAAGCCCGGCTTGCTCACCGGCGACGGCATTGATCTCTGCGGCGCGATTTCGGTGCACGATCTCGGGCTCAACGCCGAGGCCATCGCCCCGTCGCGCGGCCACCGCCTCGACTGGGACCGCCTTGCGGCCGCGCTGCCGCATGTGCTGGCGCGGCGCGAACGCAACGTGCACAAGGGCAGCTTCGGCACGCTCGGCATCATCGGCGGCGCCGACGGCATGGTCGGCGCGCCCCTGCTTGCCGGCCGCGGCGCGCTCAAACAGGGCGCCGGCAAGGTGCTGATCGGGTTCGCCGCCAGCGACCCCCCGGCGGTGGACTGGGGCGCACCCGAATTGATGCTGCGCACGGCGCGCGCGCTGCTGGCCACTCCGGTTGATGCCCTGGTGGTCGGGCCCGGGCTCGGCGCCGAGGCCGGCCGCTGCCGATCTCGTCGCCAGCGCCTTGGGCACGACGGTCCCGATGGTGATCGATGCCGATGCGCTCAACCTGATCGCGGCGCATCCACCCTTGCGCGCCGCGTTGCGCTGCGCGCGTCGCACCCACGGTGCTCACCCCGCATCCGGCCGAGGCCGCGCGCCTGCTCTCGTCGGATACGACGGCCGTCCAACGTGACCGGCTTGGGGCGGCGCGGACGCTGGCCGACGAACTCCGCGTCCACGTGGTCGTGAAAGGCGCGGGCAGCGTGCTCGCGCACCCTGACGGAACCTGGGACATCAACGCCAGCGGCAACAGCGCGCTGTCGACGGCAGGATCCGGCGACGTGCTGGCCGGCTTCATCGGCGCGTATCTCGCCCAGGGCCTCGATGCCAGGACGGCGCTGCGCTACGGCGTTTGCCTGCACGGCGCGGCGGCCGACGCGCTGGTCGCGGGCGGCACGGGGCCGCTCGGCGTGACCGCGTCGGAACTGCCGGACGCCGCCCGCGCGCTGGTCAATGCCGCCGCTAGACGCTTATGACGCGAAGAGGAAGAGCGCAGCGTTCAGCGCTGCGGGTCACGGCAACAACACGGTCGCGCCGGTGGTCGCGCGCGATTGCAGCGTGCGATGCGCGACGGCGGCGTCCTTGAGCGCGAACGTCTGCCGCGGCTCGCTCACGATCTTGCCGGCGCGCACCAGCTCGAACAGCTCGTCCGCCATCGCGGTCATGGCGTCGCGCTTCGCGGCAAAGGTGACCAGAGTCGGACGGGTCGCGTAGAGCGAGCCCTTCTGGGCGAGCAGCATGAGGTCGAAGCTCGCCACGGGCCCTGACGAGTTGCCGAAACTCACGAACAGCCCGCGCGGCGACAGGCAATCGAGCGAGCTCGGAAACGTGTCCTTGCCCACGGAGTCGTAGACCACCGGCACGCCCTTGCCCCCGGTAAGCTCCTTGACGCGCTCGACGAAGTTCTCGCGCGCGTAGACGATCGTGTGCGTGCAGCCGTGCGCCTTCGCCAGCGCCGCCTTTTCGTCCGAGCCGACGGTGCCGATCATCGTCACGCCCAGCGCCCGCGCCCATTGGCACGCGATGAGGCCGACGCCGCCGGCCGCGGCGTGAAACAGGATCGTGTCACCCGCCTTCAGCTTGTTGGTCTGGCGGAACAGATACTGGACGGTGAGTCCCTTCAGCATCAGCGTCGCCGCGCTGCGATCCGAGACGCCGTCGGGGAGCTTGACCAGGCGGTCGGCCGGCAACACGCGCTGCTCGCTATACGCGCCCAGCGGCCCCGACCCATAGGCAACGCGGTCGCCCGGCTTCACCCAGTCGACCCCGGCACCGACCGCCTCGACAATGCCCGCGGCTTCGTTGCCGATTCCCGAGGGCAGCGGCAGCTTGTAGAGACCGCTGCGATGGTAGGTGTCGATGTAATTGACGCCGACGACGGTATGGCGGACCCGTGCTTCACCCGGGCCGGGGTTGCCGACGGGAACCTCCTCCCAGGTGAGCACTTCGGGACCGCCGGTGGTGTGAATGCGAATGGCATGGGACATGGTCAGGCTCCGAATGGAAAATGCAGCAGACTGCGGTTGATGGTTGGGCGTCGCGGGTCATCGATTGCCGGCAATCGCGCCGAACTCGGCCGGAATGCGCGCGTAAAAGACGCTGACCTGTTCCTCGCGCAGGCGTTCGAGCAGCTTCTCGGCCTCCTCGTTGGAGACGACGAACTCGACCTCCACGGTGAGATCGGCGGCAAGTTCGAAGAAATGCTCCTCGTGCAGGATACCGTGGCGGCCGAAGCCGGCGATCGCGCGAAACGCGGATCCGCCGCGAATGCCCTGCGCCTTCGCCTCGTTCAGCAGCCATTCGAACAGCGCGATGTGGTGGTGCTTGCGGCTCTCGTGCACGTAGAAGCGCAGCAGCGTTCCGTTCATGCGGCCTCCCCGTGGGACTGTGGTACACACGCGGACGGCGTGTCGGCCGCGCGCAATCTGCGGCGCGCGAACGCTCTGCGTCGGACGCGCGGGCACCCCCGGCTCGTGCTTTTGCCTGTGCGTAATCTGCGCGCCCGCGGAGCGGGCACGTCCGCGCATACTCACGCGCTCCCCCACGCGAAGAACGCCCGCATCAGCAGGATCCCGACGACGGTCAGCGCCAGCGAGCCGACGACGTGGGCGGCGACGGCGACCGATCCCCACAGGTATTCCCGGCGCAGCAGCAGCGTGACGATCTCCGCGGAAAACGTCGAGAACGTCGTCAGGCCGCCGAGAAATCCCGTGGTCAACAGCAGGCGCATTTCCGGCGTGAGCACCGCGTGGCGCGTGATCATCTCCATGGCGACGCCCATCATCAGGCCGCCGGACAGGTTGGCCGCCAATGTCCCGAGCGGCAGCGTCGGGAAGACCGGATTCAGCATCGCGCCCAATCCCCACCGCAGCCATGCGCCGATGGCCGCGCCGCCGCCCACTGCAAGTAACCCGCCCCAGGGCATCTCCATCCTCCGTTTACGTGATCATCCTGGCGGGTTCATCCGGCATCGCCGCGCCCGCGGTCTCGCGACGGATGCGCGTGCTGATCCGCATCGATGCGCTGCTCACGCTGGGTGTCCCTGTGGAGGGCGTCCTTGAGCGCGGCGATTTCCGCGGCCACGGTGTCGGAGTGCGGCAGCGGACGGCGCGCGCGCCGGTACCAGTATTGCGCATTGTCGAGATCGCCTTCGATGAGGTGCACGATGCCGTGCGCCCAGCACCCTCTGGTCGACGAATCCTTCTGCACGATGGCGTGCGCCGCCTGCCAGTCTCCGGCCTCGAGATGGCGAACGGCCTTGGCGAGCGGGGTCAGAGGAGTGGCCATTGCGGAGTCCTTCACGGCAATCAATGCGGGTTCGCAAGGATACGACGCACGTCGGCGTCGCGTGGCAGCGGCGCCACGGCGCCGAATCCCGTGGTCGCCAGCGCCGCGGCGGCATTCGCATAGCGCGCGGCGGCGAACGCGTCGTCGCCCGCAAGAATCCGCGCGGCGAACGCGCCGTCGAAGCAATCGCCGGCCCCGGTGGCGTCGACACTGCGCACCGGCAGTCCGGCAATCCGCTCGGTGCGCTGTCGGTTCGACACGATCACCCCCGCAGCGCCGCATTTCATCACCACCACCGGCGCGCCGCGCGCATGGCACCAGTCGACGATCGCCGCGGCGTCGTCGTGCCCGCAGAGCAGTTTCGCTTCGTCGAACCCGGGCAGGAACCAGTCGCATTGCGGGATCGTCGCGATGACGATGGCACGCGCCCGCGGCAGCGGCCAGAGCTTGAGGCGCAGATTGGGGTCGTAGGACACGGCGCCGCCGGCCGCTTTGACGGCTTCGATCGCCACGAACACCGCGTCGCAGGCGCTGGCACTGATCGCCTGGCTGATCCCGGAAACGTGCAGGATGCGCGCCCCGCGAACCGTGTCGAGGGGCAGCGAGTCCGGGCGCATCCGCGACGCCGCCGAACCGGCGCGCAGGTACGAGAACTCGTGCCCCTCTGGGCCGTGGGTCACGAAGTAGACGCCGGTCGGGGCCTCGGAGTCGATCGCCACACCGCGCGTATCCACGTTCTCCGCGCGCCACAAATCGAGCAGCATGCGGCCGAAGGCGTCGCTGCCGACGCGCGTCACGTAGCCGACGCGGCCGCCCGGATCGCCGAGAAGACGGGAGGCGGCGATGGCCATGTTCGACGTGTCGCCACCGAAGCCGCGCAGGTACGCGTCCGGCGCGTCGGCGCGCGCCTGGTTGAATTCGAGCATCGGCTCGCCGAGGGCGACGATGGCTGGCGTGGGGGTGGTCGATCTGGAATGCGGCATGGCGCGTTGGCGTGTCGCCGGACGCCGTCCCGGGCTTGGACGATGGACGCGGCGGCGGGTTGAACGAGCAAGAGTCTACCGCGTCGGCAGCGCGCGAAACGCGGCCGCATACGCCGCCGCGACACGGCGCACGTCGTCCGCGCTCGCGCCCGGGCGGTAGAGATTCGATCCGGTGCCGAACCCATCGGCGCCGGCGGCCCAGTAAGGCCCCATATTGTCCGGCCTGATGCCGCTGACCGGAAAAACCAGCGTGTCCCTGGGCAGGACCGCGCGCCACGCCTTGAGCGCTCCGGGCGGCAGCTGGTCGGCGGGAAACATTTTCAATCCGTCGGCGCCGGCGGCCAGCGCGGCGAACGCCTCGGTCGGCGTCGCGACCCCCGGCACGCAGACGAGCCCCTGCCGCTTCGCCTCGCGGACGATCGCCACGTCGGCGTGCGGCATCACGATCAGCCGGCCACCGGCGGCGCCGACACGGGCGACGTCGTCCACGGTGAGCACGGTCCCGGCGCCGACGAGGCAGGATTCGCCGAGGGTCGTCGCCAGCGCGCGAATGCTCTCGAATGGACGCGGCGAATTGAGCGGCACCTCGAGCATGCGAAAGCCCTCGCCGGAGAGCGCAGCGCTTACCGGCCCGATTTCCTCCGGCGTGATGCCGCGCAGCACCGCGATCAGCGGCAGCGGCGCGAGGTAAGCAAGGAGCGGGTTCGTCATGAGGGGCTTTCCTCAATTTTTCTGATGAACAAGACCGGCGCTGCGCGCGATGTGCCAGAGTCCGCGCGCGGCAGCATCGTCCGGTCCCGCGATCGCCGTCGCGCCGGCCTGCGCAAACGCGCTCGCGTAGCGGGCGCACAGCGCCGGCGCGCCGACCAGCGTCGCGCGGTCGCCCTCGACGCCCTGTCGCGTCGCCCAGGCGCGGCCCGCGCGAAGCTCGCTGCCGATGAGCAGGCCCGACAGGTAATCGGCGGCGGCGGCCGGCGCGAGATCGCCGAACAGCGCAAGGGTACGCGTGCCGAAGAGATCGTGCAGCAATCCGGCATCGGCCGCGCCCGCGGCGAGACCGCGCTTCAGGCCACGGTCATAGGCCTCGCCGAGGGTCGCGCCGGCATCGCCGCCGGGCGGCATCATCCGGCCGAGTATGCTGTGGTCCCTGAGCACGGAGAAGAGCTCGCCGGTCAGAAAGGTCGCGAACGTCTCGATCCTGCCGTCGGCGACGATCGCCCATTTGCTGTGGGTTCCGGGGAGCACGATCAATTGCCCTTCCCCAATGCCGCTCGGGGCGGACGCAATGACGCCCAGGATCTGTGTTTCCTCGCCGCGCATGACGTCCGGGACGCCGGCGGCATCGACGCAAGTGACGCCGGGCACGATCGCCAGGGCGCCGCCGGGCACGCGCGCCAGCGCCGTCGCCAGCGTGTGCAGCGCCGCCGGACAGGCGCAGTACGGGGCCTCGAGCCATCCCTGGCGGCTGCCGATCATGCCGCAGGCGATCCGCGGCGCGGGGTCGTCGGCCCAATCACCGAGCAGGCCCGCGAGCGCCTTCGTGAAATCGCCATCGCGAACCTGCTGGATGCCGAGCGGCGCGCTGCGTTGGCCGGCGACGCCTCCATCGGCCTCGAGACGATAGGCCCGGGCCGACGTCGTCCCCCAGTCGATCGCGATCAGCGCGGCGCCGGCCATGTCGGTAACGGCGCCGGGGCTCGCGGCCGGCTCAGCCGACGGTCTTCGGTGGGGGGTCCCATCGCGCCGCGGCGTCGTCGTCGCTGGCGCGCGCATCGACCCAGCGCGCGCCCGACGGCGTGGCTTCCTTCTTCCAGAACGGCGCGCGGGTCTTGAGATAATCCATGATGAATTCGCAGGCGGCGAAGGCGTCGCCGCGATGCGCGCTGGTCACGCCGGCCAGCACGATCTGGTCGGTGGGCTTCAACTCCCCGATCCGATGGATCACGAGCGCGTCCTGGATGTCCCACCGCGCTTTGGCTTCGTCGACAATCGCCTGCAGCGCCTTTTCGGTCATGCCGGGATAGTGCTCCAGCGTCATCGTCGAGACGGCGGATGCCTCGTTGACGTCGCGCACGGTCCCGATGAACGCCGCGACCGCCCCGACACGCGCATCGCCGGCCCGAAGCGCGGCGAGCTCGCGGGCGACGTCGAAATCCTGGACCTGGATGCGCACAGGCATCGCGATTCGGCGCCTCAACCGCCGGTCACGGGCGGGAACAGCGCGACTTCGTCACCGGCGCGTATCGGCGTATCCGGGCCGGCGAGATCGTGATTGACGGCAATGCGGACCGCGCGCCCGGGTGCCAGCTCGGTCGCCCAGGCGCCGCCACGCGCCGACAGCCACTCGCGCAGCGCGCGGACCGTGACCAATCCGGGCGGCGGCGCCAGCCGCTCGCCGGCGACGCCGAAGGCTTCGCGCAGCCGCGCGAGATAGACGACGTTGATGGTGATGGCGGACGTGTCGTGCATGAGTTCCGGATTTCCCAAACGACTGCGCCGGCGGTACCGGCCGCCGGCGCATCAAGTGTAACGCCAGCCGATGTCGTCGATATTTCTAAAAGCGGAATTGGACCCCGAAGCTGACCTGATCCGATTCGGGCAGAATGCTGCCCGTGTCGATGCCGAGCCGCGCGAAGCGCGCGTATTCAAGGCGCAAACCCAGGTCGGACTTGATGTCGTAGCGCAAGCCGACGCCGTAGTTCATGCCGTCGCGCAACCGGCGCGGGTCCATGCCGTTGGTCAGGCTCGCGCCGGCGAAAAGCGGGGCGGCATCGGCCTGGGCATATCCCAGCCGCCCGTAAAGCGCGAAGGTCTTGTAGAACGCCCAGCTCGTATAGACATCGAGATTCCAGCTCCGCGACTGCACGTCGGAAAGTCCCAGCGTTCCGGCGCCGACGCCGAGACCGACGCCGCGAACAGAAGGCGCCGGGTCCGAGGGACGCAGCGCATATTGGTCGATCGAGCTGAATGCCGCTTCGACGGCGACGTCGTTGCGCCAGCGATACCCGCCGAACACGAGCGCGCGTGAGCTGGTGTCCTCACCAGGGCCCGCAAATCTCGTCCATGCGGATGACGCGGCGGCCGACTGAAGTCCCATGCTCTCGGTGCCGTGATCACGCATCGAAACGCCGCCGTAAAAGCCGGCTGCTGCGGCCGCTGACTCATCGGACTCCGCACTCCAGGCGGCGGCGGAAAAACCTAAGAAGACAAACGAAATTACCGCGGCAAGCCGCTGTTTATTAAAACTTTTAGTTCTCATCGCACACACTCCGGCTTCCGACTTGGCGATTCGCCTCATCTGCCTTTGCGCCCCATCCCCAGGGGTGCAGGCCACCCGTTCGGCAACCATGGCCTCGATCGGTTCCAAAGTACTCGCCGCCTCTGGCGAAGTCAACGTTCTCCCTCCATGGTCCGCGCACTCTCCACGGCAAGTGTGGCAATGGCGTCGAGGTCGTCGAGTGCCAGCACCGCGAGGGCGCGGCCCGGAGGCAGCTTCGGCAGGCGTTCCGGGGTATCGGTCGCGAGGGCGATGATGTGCGGGTCGCGCGGATACAGCAACGCCTTGCCGGCTGCGGCGCGCCAGATTTCGAGCTTGGGGATGGGTGCCGCCTTGTAGCCCTCGATGAGCACCAGGTCGCAGGGCGAGAGCCGCGCAAGCGTTTGCGCGAGCGTGAGCTCCGGCGCGCCGCGCAATTCGTGCATCAGGGCCCAGCGCTCGCCGGACGTGATCAACACCTCGTCGCACCCCGCATGGCGGTGGCGGTACGAGTCCTTGCCAGGGAGATCGACGTCGAAGCGATGGTGCGCGTGCTTGATCAGCGAAACGCGCAGACCGCGGGCGACGAGCCGCGGAATCACCTGCTCGATCAGCGTCGTCTTGCCGCTGCCGGACCAGCCGGCGAATCCGAACACGCGCATCGGCCCTACCGGCACGCCGTCGTGACGCGCGGGCCGGGGACGTTCGTCGTCGGTACGGCCAAAGGCATGGGCAAGGTCATCGTCGATGAGGGAGATAAGGCAGGTGGACCATCGCCGCCATTGTAACGGCTGCCCGGTGCCCGCCCCGCGCCGGGTCGACAGGGGACGCCCGCCGGGCTACAGTCTCCGGCATCCGCGAACCCAATCCCGCATCCGGCTGCCCGCGTCGTCGTCAACCCCATGAACCGAATGTTGCCCATCCGCGTCGCCCGCCAGCCGGACCCCGCGCAAGCCGTGGCAGGGGTCATCGAGCGCGTGATCGCCGACGTTCCCCCGCCGCGTACCCATGCCGTCCCCGACGCCGCCCGTGCCGCGGAGCGGATCGCCCGCAGCGCGGCACAAAAGGCCGCTCTCGTCTCCGGATCACTCGCGCTGCCGCCCGGGCCGCTCGGCCTCGTCACGGTCCTGCCCGACCTGTACCTGATCTGGAAGGTCCAAAGGCAGATGGTCGCCGATATCTTTGCGCTGCATGGCCGCAGCGCCGAGCTCACCCGCACGCACATGCTGTATTGCCTGTTCCGGCACATGGCGAGCCAGGTGCTGCGCGATTTCGCCGTGCGCACCGGGCAGCGCGTGGTCATCGAAC
Organism: uncultured beta proteobacterium; assembly: GCA_963810845.1. GTDB lineage: Bacteria > Pseudomonadota > Gammaproteobacteria > Burkholderiales > Casimicrobiaceae > CAIWHR01. The sequence continues at coordinate 28,113 of CAWEOX010000037.1, forward strand.
AACTCTCGTCCGGCGCGCTGCGCCGTGCGTTGTCGGCGCTGGGCGCAACCGTCACCCGACGTCTGGCGGGCACCGCGGCCAGCCGGTGGGTGCCGCTCGCGGGCGCGGCGGCGGTCGGCGCGTATGCGTACTGGGACACGCTGCAAGTGGCGAAGACCGCGCGCCGGCTGCTCGAGGAATCCGTCGTGGAGTCCACCGCCGATTCGGCGCCGCACGAGGATCGCGCCGCGCGGCGCGACCCGGCGGGCGTTTGAGCGATGTGCGGTCGCTACGAATTGCACAGCCATCCCGCGGCGATCGCGCTGGCCTTCACGCTCGCCCGGCCACCCGACGTCCGTGCCCGTTACAACATCGCGCCGACCACCGACGTTCCCGTCGTCCGCGTCAATGCCGACGGCCATCGCGAGCTCGTCCGCATGCGCTGGGGCCTCGTGCCGCGGTGGGCGAAGAATCCCGCGATCGGCGCCAGGATGATCAACGCACGCGGCGAGACCATTCCCGAGAAGCCGTCGTTCCAGATGGCCTATCGCCGCCATCGCTGCCTGCTGCCGGCCGATGGCTTCTACGAGTGGATGCCGGTGCCGGGCGCCGGCGCCGATCGCGCGCGCAAGCAGCCGGTCCACGTCGGCATGAAGGATGGCGCGCCGTTCGGCATGGCCGGCCTGTACGAGCGGTGGCGAAGCCCGGAAGGCGAAATTCTCGACACCTGCACGATCGTCACGACGGCGGCGAACACCCGACTGCGGCCCGTCCACGACCGGATGCCGCTGATCGTGGCCCCGGAGCACTACGCGCGCTGGCTCGACCCGGAGATCGCCGATGTCGCCGATCTGATCGTCCCGTTTCCGTCGGAAGCGATGGCGTACTACCCGATCTCCGCGCGCGTCAACAATGTCAACCACGACGACGCGTCGCTGATCCTGCACACGGCACCCTTACCGGACGAACCCGAACCGCAACCCGGACAGGCGCCCTCCCCGAGCGGGCCGGAACAGGAATCGCTGTTCTGAGCTCGCGCCGCCTCGGCCTCCGCTGCGCGTCAGCAGTGCCGCGGACTGCGCATCGGCCTCGCTGCGTCGACTCGCCCCGGTCGCATCCCCACTGCGTGGGGCCCCTGCTTCCGGGCTCGCTGGCATGGTGCGAACGAAGGGCGTGGCTCAAGGTGCCCCGGCCGCGAGCCACGCGCCGAGCTTGGCGCGCTCGGCGTCGGTCATCGCGGTGATATTGCCGATCGGCATGGCCCGCGTCGCCACTGCTTGTTCGTGAATCTTGCGCGCATTGGCCCGAATGCGCTCGGGACTGTCCAGCAGAATGCCCTTGGGCGCGACGGCGAAGCCCGCCTGCGTGGGCCGCTCGGCATGGCATCCGGCGCAGCGCGCCGCGACGATGGCTTGCACCTCGGCAAACGCGGGCGCGTCGACGAATGCCGGCTTGGCCGGCGCGATCGCGACGGCTAGCAAAACGGTGCCCAGCGCAGCCGCCGCGGGAATGGACCACACGGTCCGTCCCTGATGCCGCAGGTTGAAAAAATGCCGGACGAACGCGGCGAGCAGCAGGATCGCGACCAGCACCAGCCACGCCTGCGGATGGCCCCACGTGATCGGATAATGATTGCTGATCATGACGAACAGCACCGGCAGCGTGAAATAGTTGTTGTGCACCGAGCGCTGCTTGCCCCGCCGCCCGTGAACGGGGTCGGGCGCCACGCCTTGCTGCTGCGCCGCGACCAGCTGCCGTTGCGCCGGGATGATCACGAACAGGACGTTGGCCGCCATCATCGTCCCCAGCATCGCGCCGATCTGCATGTACAGCGCGCGTCCGGAGAAGACGTGGGCGAGGCCCCAGGCGAGCACGACGACGAATCCGATCATGATGACGGCGAGCAACGGCTCCCGCTCCAGCCCGAGCCGCCGGCAAAGCTGGTCGTAGAACACCCAGCCCGCCGCCAGCAACGCGACGCTGATGCCGATGGCCTGGGCGGGGGCAAGGTCGGCAACGGCCTTGTCGACGAGGTAGACGTCGGCGTGGACGTAGTACAGCGCGACCAGCAACGCGAAGCCGGAAAGCCACGTCCAGTACGCCTCCCATTTGAACCAGTGCAGCGGCTCGGGCAGGATCGAAGGCGCGCCACGGAGCTTCTGCACATGGTAGAAGCCGCCGCCATGCACGGCCCACAATTCGCCGCCGACGCCTTGGTCAGCATCGGCGCGGTCCCGCGGCGGCAGCAGCGAGTTGTCGAGCCAGACGAAATAGAACGACGCGCCGATCCACGCGATCCCGGTAATGAGGTGGATCCAGCGGATCAGCAGTTGCAGCCACTCGCCGGCATACGCTTCCATGCGCAGACCTTCAGCTGCCGCGATACGTCGAATAGCTCCACGGCGAGACGAGCAGCGGCACGTGGTAGTGCGCCTCGACGTCGGCAATGCCGAATTCGAGCACGACCGCGTCGACGAACGGCGGATCGGCGAGCGGCACGCCCTTGGCCCTGAAGTACGCGCCGGCCTGGAACACGAGCCGGTACCGGCCGACGGTGAACGCCGCACCTTCGAGCAGCGGCGCGCCGCAGCGGCCATCGGCATCGGTGACGGCGGTGCCGACGAGGGCGTAGCGCTCGGCCACGTTCCGGTACAGCGCGAGTTCGATGCCGGCGCCCGGTGTGCCGTGCGCGATGTCGAGTACGTGCGTGGTGAGCTTGCCCATCGGGACCGCCGGTATGGTGAAAGGTCGTTGTCGGCGACGCGCGCCACGAACGGCATCCGCTGCGGCGCGCGTTGCCGTGCCTCGGCGGCCCATTGTATGCTGCCGCGGCGATCCCTCTCAACGAGAGACGACCGACAGCGCTCGGAGCGCCCCATGCCTACGCCCGCATCCGATCCGGAATATCCGCGCGATCTCGTCGGCTACGGCGCGCGGCCGCCGCACGCGCGCTGGCCGGGCGGCGCGCGCATCGCGCTGCAGATCGTGCTCAACTACGAGGAGGGCGGCGAGAGCTCCGTCCTGCACGGCGACGCCGCCTCGGAGACCTTCCTGTCCGAGATCATCGGCGCGCCGGCGTTTCCGCAACGCCACATGAGCATGGAGTCGCTGTACGAATACGGCGCGCGCGCCGGCGTGTGGCGGCTGCTGCGCCTGTTTCGCGAGCGCGGCATCCCGATCACCGTATTCGGCGTGGCGATGGCGCTGGCCCGCCATCCGGACGTGGTCGAGGCAATGCTCACCGACGGGCACGAGATCGCGAGCCACGGCTGGCGCTGGATCCCGTACCAGCAGGTGGACGAGGCCACCGAACGCGAGCACATCGCGCGCGCGGTCGCGACGATCACCGCGCTCACCGGGCATCCGCCGGACGGCTGGTACACGGGGCGCGACAGCCCGAACACTCGCCGGCTGGTGGTGGAGCACGGCGGCTTCGTCTACGACGCCGACTCGTATGCCGATGATCTGCCGTATTGGGTGGCCGTCGACACCGCCGCCGGCGTGCGCGCGCATCTGGTGGTCCCGTACGCGCTCGATACCAACGACATGCGTTTCGCCACGGCGCAGGGCTTCAACAGCGGCGAACAGTTCTACGCGTACCTCAAGGACGCATTCGACGTGCTGTACACCGAGGGTGATCCGCGGGGACGGGACGCACCCAAGATGCTGTCGATCGGCCTGCATTGCCGCCTCGCCGGCCGGCCGGGACGGTGCGCCGCCCTCGCCCGCTTTCTCGAGTACGCCCGCGGCCACGACGACGTCTGGATCGCGCGCCGGATCGACATCGCCCGGCACTGGATCGCCGCGCACCCGATGCCGGCCGGTGCGCGGCCCGCGCCGCGATGACGCTGGCCGAGTTGAATGCCGCCGACCACGCCGGCTTCGTCGCCCGGTTGGGTGAAATCTTCGAGCACTCGCCGTGGGTGGCCGAGCGCGCCTTCGCCGCCCGGCCGTTCGCGAGCGTCGGCGCGCTGCACGAAGCGATGGTGGCGGCAATGCATGCCGCGCCTGAACACGAACAGTTGGCGTTGATCCGGGCCCATCCCGAACTGGCGGGACGAGCGATGGCGCGCGCCGAATTGACCGCCGGGTCGACGCGTGAGCAGGAAGGCGCCGGCCTCACGCAATGCCTGCCGGACGAGCTCGCGCGGTTGCGCTCCCTCAATGCGCGCTACCGCGACAAGTTCGGGTTTCCGTTCATCCTCGCCGTGAAAGGGTGGACGCGTGCCGGAATCATCGCCGAGCTCGCGCGGCGGGCGGAGCGCGACCGCGCGACCGAATTCGCCGCGTGCCTGGACGAAATCGCGCGCATCGCCCGGTTCCGGCTCGAGGACTTGATCGCGGCGTGACCCCGGTGTTTCTCGCAACCGCAGGGCGCGAGCCGTGGTGGCAAGTTCTGTTCCAGTCGTCAGGGTAGCTGCCCCGCGGCTTCGCGCTTGGCGACACCGAGGAAGGCCGGGCGATCGTGTTGTGGACGTTCCCAGAATGCGCTGCCCATCGATGTCGGAATCACATGCACGAATGCCTCGCCCACTTTGCTCGCCGGCGAGAGCCATTCGGTCGGGAGGGCGAAACGAAGGTTGTCGCCGGTCCGCGCCTTGAACGCAAGAATTCCGACGAGATTTCCCGACGCGTCGAACAGGCCGCCGCCGCTGGAGCCGAAATCGAACGCCGCGGTAATGCTATGACGGGGCCGTCGTCGTAGGGATAGAGCGCGGCGACGCTGCCGCGGATTGCGACGGCGTGCCCGTCCTGGAAGCCGACCGCGATCACGGCCTCGCCGGGTTGCAGATCTTCCGAACGGCGCATGGACGCGACGGGAGCATCGGATTCCCCCGAGCCCGCGACCGACACCAGCGCCTTCCCGCATTTGGGGCAACTGCCGGGCTTCGGGCTGCGAATCTCCGGATGCATGGGACAGGTGTATTCGGCGGCGCGCGGGGTGGCCTCGAGTATCGGTATCAGCGTCATGCCGCACTTCGGACAACTGCCGGGGGCGTCGCGCACAATCTCCGGGTGCATCGGACAGACGTAACGCGTGCCGCTCGCTGTCGTTGCGACCCTTGCTGTCGTGGGCCCGAGATGCGTGTGATGGTGCGGGTGCGTTTCGTCAGTGTGATTCACGGCTGCGGTCCTGTCTGGCCCCGCCCAAGAACGGGATGTGGATTCAGGCCATGCCTCGCCGATGATACGAATTTCGCGCCATCGACGGGGCCGGCCGCAAGGCCCTCCTTCGCGTACCGCTCAGGTCGGCGCCCGCGCCGGAAACAGAATCACGAAGCGGGTCAGCCCATCCGCGGAAAAGGCTTGAACGGTACCGTTGTGCGCCGAGACGATCGACTTGGTGATGGCCAGGCCCAGCCCGGCGCCCTCGGTAGATCGTTGCCGCGATGGGTCGACGCGATAGAACCGGTCAAAAAGGCGCGACAGGTGCTCGGGCGCGATGCCGTCGCCCGTATTCTCGACCGAAAGCCGGACCGCCCCGTTACTTTCGTCCCTGATGCGCACGTTGACCGCACCGCCCCGCGGCGTGTGGCTGATCGCGTTCGACAACAGGTTGCTGATAGCGCGACGGATCATCAGCCGGTCGCCATGGACCTCACCTTGGCCGATCGAGCGCCAATTTGATTCCCTGGTCTTCCGCCAGCGCATCGTAGAACTCGAACAGTTCCTTCACCTCGTTTTCCAGTTCAATCGGCTCACTCCGCGGCACGATCAGCCCATGGTCCGATTTGGCCAGGAAAAGCATGTCGGCGATCATGCGCGCGAGCCGCTCGTACTCCTCCGAATTCGAATACAGCACCTCGCGGTATTCCTCCGCGGATCGCGTGCGCGAAAGCGCCACCTGTGTTTGCGTCATCAGGCTGCCGATGGGTGTCCGCAGTTCATGGGCGAGGTCGGACGAAAACTCCGACAAGCGGCGAAACGAGTCTTCCAGCCGGGACAGCATGCCGTTGAATGCCCCTGCCAGATCGACCAGTTCCAATGGCAAGGCGTCCATCGGCAGCCGGTCGTGCAGGCGGCTGGCCGTAATGCTCTGCGCAACGTCGGTCATGTCGCGGATCGGTGCCAGGCCTCGCCTGGCCGCGATCCATCCCAGCAAGCCGATGGAAAGAATCCCGGCGGCGATGGCGAGCCAGAGAATTTCGTAGAAGCCCGCCATGAACATGTGGTGCGTGGCGAAACTGAGCGCAACGGCGACGACCACGTGCGGCAGCCCCGGCGCATCCGTCGGGATCCTGGTGGCGAAGCCATGGTAAGCCTGCCCGCCATGCTCCCACGACGCGAGCTCGAGGTTCTGCACCGGCGTCACGGCGGACGCGCCTTTGATCATGTCCGCAGGAAAAGCGGCGTCCGCGGTGGCGAACAGCGTCCTGCCATCAGGTGCGATGATGGTGACGGACAGGTTGTCATGGCCGGTCAGCGCGTCGTCCATCCGGTCCGGCAGCGCCGCAATGTCGGAAGGCGAATGCACCTTCGACAGGACATGGCGGACAAGCTCGATTTTCCCGTGGAGGTCGCCGCGATCCAGCTCGAGAAAGTGTCGCTGAACCGAGACCCCCACCAGGTAACCGATCGCGAGCAGCACGACGGTCGAAGCGGATGCAAAATACAGCGCAAGCCGAAAGGTGATCGACTTGCGCGACATCAGGCGGACCCTGGTGTCTCGAGGACGTAACCCATCCCCCGCACCGTCTGGATGAGCTTGGGCTCGAAGCCATCGTCGATCTTCGCGCGCAACCGCCGGACCGCGACTTCGATCACGTTGGTGTCGCTGTCGAAGTTCATGTCCCAGACCTGCGATGCGATCAGCGAGCGCGGCAGCACCTCGTCGTGGCGGCGCAGCAAGAGCTCGAGCAGCGCGAATTCCTTGGCGGTGAGATCGATGCGCTTGCCGGAGCGCATGACCCGGCGACGATAGAGGTCGAGTTCCATGTCGGCGACCCGCAACACCTCGGGCTCTTTGGTCTTGCCCCGCCGCAGCAGCGTGCGAACGCGCGCGAGCAATTCGGAGAAGGCGAACGGTTTCACCAGGTAGTCGTCGGCACCCAGCTCCAGCCCTTTGACGCGGTCGTCGACCTGGTCGCGGGCCGTCAGAAAAAGGACGGGCGTATTGTTCCCCGCTTCACGCAGCGCGCGCAGCACCGACCAGCCGTCGCGTCCGGGCAGCATCACGTCGAGCACGATCAGGTCGTAGTTCTCCGTCATGGCCGCGTGGAGCCCATCATTGCCGTCGCGCATCAGGTCGACGACAAAGGAAGCCTCCCCGAGGCCCTGCTTCAGGTAATTGCCGGTTTTCGGTTCGTCTTCGACGACCAGGATCTTCATCGTCGCTCCTCGCGGTGGTTGGCATGCGCCGCAATTGTGCATGGATGAGCGGCGCGCGCGCCCTTCCTTACCGATTTGTAATTGTACTGTCAGCTTGGCGACGGGGAGCCGACGGCAGAATTGCGGGCATGGCACGGAATGCGCAATGAAGGCACACTTCCGCATTGTCCCGCTTGCCGGATTCTTACCGAGGAAATGCTCATGCTCATCCAACGTCTGCTCTTGTCCATCCTCGTCTCCACGCCGCTCGCCATGCCCCTCCCTGCGCTGGCGCAGGGCAGCCCCACGGCTCCCGGTCAACCGAAGGCGACCGCGCCCAGCACCGCCTGGACCGAAGGCGTCGTCAGGACAATCCATAAGCAGGAGGGCCAGATAACCATCTCCCACGAGCCCCTCGTCAATCTCGGCATGGGAAAGATGACCATGACGTTCCGCTTGAAAAATCCCTGCGTTGATCGAGGGCATCAAGGAAGGAAGCAAGATCCGGTTCATTGCCGAGGACGTGAAGGGCGAGCTGACGGTCGTTGCCCTGCAGGCGGTGAAATAGTTCGCAGCGGACACGGCGGTCCTCCCTGTCGGATCGGGATCGCGAGGCAATCCGGATAGGGAAGTCATGCATACTCCGCGTTGCCTGCCCGCGGGGGAAACCGAATGGAACCGAAGAACTTGTTGCCCATCCTGTTGCTGGGTCTCGCGGGCCTCGCGCTGCCCGCTCTGGGGAGCGCCGAAGAATTGCCGCTGGGCGCCAGTGTCGAGGGGCTCCTCGAATACGCCCGCGCAAATCCCGAGTATGCGGCGATGCGCTACGAAGCGGACGCCGCGGCGCAGCGCGTGTATCCCGCCGGCGCGTTTCCCGATCCCCTGTTCCGCATGGAGTTGCAGAACATCACCAATGCGGGCTCCGACGCGTCGCCGAGCGTGGTACCCAGCAAGGTAGGCAGCACCAAGTACACGCTGCTCCAACCCATTCCCTTCTGGGGCAAACGGGGTCTCAAGCGCGACGTGGCCGAGGCCGACGCGGAGCAGGCGCAAGGGCGGGTGGCGACGACCTGGTCCGAGCTCGCGGCGAGCGTCAAGACCGCCTATGCGCGCTACTACCTGGTCGTCCGCAACGAGCAGCTCACCCGCGAGATCCTGGACCTTCTCGGCCGACTCGAGCGAATCGCGCTGGTGCGTTATGAGAGCGGACTCGTGCCGCAACAGGACGTGATCCGTGCCCAGGTCGAGCTCACGACCATGCGCGGGGAATTGCTGATGCTGGAGAGCGAGCGGCAAGGCGTGCAAGCCACGTTGAACAGCCTGCTCGCCCGCAGGGCGTCGGCGCCGTTGGCCGCGCCTGAGCGGCTGCGTCCCGTTCCTCCCCCGGCGAAGCTGGACGAGGATGCGCTGGCGGACCGTCTGCGTGGCCACAACCCGCAACTCTTCGCCAGCGATGCCCGCATTCGCTCAGCCGAAAAAAATCGCGAGCTCACCTACAAGAATCGCTATCCGGACTTTGCCGTCGGAGTGTCGCCCATCCAGATGGGCTCGCGCATCGGGGAATGGGAACTGATGGTCGAAGTCAACATTCCCCTGCAGCAGGAATCCCGCCGCGGGCAGGAGTCGGAAGCCGAATCGATGCTGTCGGCGGCGCGCTCGCAGAAGGAAGCTGCGGCCAATCGGCTGATCGGCGAGCTGTTCGAAAACCTCGCCGCGTTGAAGGCCGCCCAGCGGCATCGAACTGCTGACCTCGACCAGCCTCCTGCCACAATCCGAAGCGACACTCCAGGCCGCGCTGGCCGGCTACGAGACCGGGAAGGTGGATTTCGCGACGCTGCTCGATGCGCAGCGGCAGATCCGCAAATCCAGGCAGGATCGGCTGAAGGCGCAGGCCGAGGCCCAGGCACGTCTCGCCGCGATCGAGCGCCTGTTGGGAGAAGATCTATGAAGTGGCAAGCGGGACTGCTGGCGGCGGCCGTGGCCGTGGCGTTGGGCATTGGCGGGGGTTATTGGTGGGGTACGCGAACCCAATCTGCCGGACCGGTGCAGGCCGCGGCAGACGCCATGAGCCCATCTCCGCCGAGCGCCAAGGCAGAGCGAAAGATCAGGTACTACCGAAATCCGATGGGGTTGGCCGACACCTCGCCGGTGCCGAAGAAAGATCCGATGGGGATGGACTACATCGCCGTCTACGAGGGCGAGGATCCGGAATCCGACAGCAATCAGATCAAGATCAGCGTCGACAAGGTGCAGAAGCTCGGCGTGCGGAGCGAGCCGGCGGCGATGCGTTCCCTCGACAAGGTGATCAAGGCCGTCGGCCGCATCGAGGTCGACGAGCGGCGCGTCTTTGCGATCGCGCCCAAGTTCGAGGGGTGGGTCGAGCGGCTCTACGTCAATGCGACGGGCCAGCCGGTCGCCAAGGGCCAGCCGCTGTTCGACGTGTACAGCCCGGAACTGGTGTCGGCGCAGCGCGAGTACGCGATTGCCACCGAGGCGGTCAAGGCGCTGAAAGACGCCGGTGCCGATCCGCAGGCCAGCATGAAGCGCCTGGCCGAGGCGAGCCTCGCCCGGCTCAAGAACTGGGACATTTCCGACGAACAGGTGCGCGCGTTGGCCCAATCCGGCGAGGCCCGGCGAACGCTCACGTTCCGCTCGCCGGTATCCGGCATCGTCATGGAGAAGAAGGCCGTCCAGGGCATGCGTTTCATGCCTGGCGACAGTCTGTACCAGATCGCCGATCTGTCCTCGGTGTGGGTCATGGCGGACGTGTATGAACAGGACATCGCCCTGGTCAGGACCGGCAGCAAGGCCAAGGTCACCCTCGGCGCCTATCCCGAACAAAGCTTCGAGGGCACGATCACCTATGTCTATCCGACGCTCAAGGCCGAGACTCGAACGGTGCCTGTGCGATTGGAGATCGCCAATCCTCGCCAGCTGCTGAAGCCGGCGATGTTTGCGCAGGTCGAGCTGCCCGTTGGCGGCAAGGCGAAGGTGCTGACCGTGCCGCTTTCCGCCGTCATCGACAGTGGCACGCGCCAGATCGTCCTGGTCCAGCTTGCGGAAGGCCGCTTCGAGCCCCGCGTGGTCAAGCTGGGAAGCCGTACCGACAACTACGTCGAGGTGATGGACGGCGTCAAAGAAGGCGAACAGGTCGTCGTGGCAGCGAATTTCCTGATCGACGCCGAGAGCAATCTCAAGGCCGCAATCGGCGGCTTCGGCATCTCCGGCCAGAGTTCGGTTCCCGGTGCAACGGGCACGTCCGCGCCTTCGACACCGGTAGCCACGCCCGCGCAAACGCCAGGCTCGGGTGCCACCGGCGCGATCGCAACGGCGCCTGCCGCCAAGCCTTCTGCCGTCGGCCATCGCGCGGAGGGAACGGTAAAGGCCATCGATGCGAAATCGGGAACCGTGTCCATCGCGCACGGACCCGTCGCAACGCTCAAGTGGCCCGCCATGACGATGGACTTCAAGCCCGCGAACAATGCGCTTCTCGCCGACCTCAAACCGGGGGCCGCGATCGCCTTCGAGTTCGTCGAGCGATCGCCTGGGGAATGGGTGATCACGAAGATCGCGCCGCGCAACGATGCCGCCGGCACCGACGCCAAGCCCCCTGCCCATCAAGGCCACTGAGAGAGAGCGTCATGCTGGGCAAGATCATCGAGTGGTCGGCACGCAACGGCTTCCTCGTCATCCTGGCGACGGTGTTCGTCACGGTCGGCGGCATTTACGCGATCGTCAAGACGCCGCTCGACGCGATACCCGACCTCTCCGACGTCCAGGTCATCATCTACACCGAGTACTCCGGCCAGGCGCCGCAGGTGGTGGAGGATCAGGTGACCTATCCGCTGACCAGCGCAATGCTCTCGGTGCCGAAGTCAAAAGTGGTGCGAGGCTTTTCGTTTTTCGGCGCGTCGTTCGTCTACATCATCTTCGAGGACGGAACCGACATTTACTGGGCGCGCTCGCGGGTGCTCGAGTACCTGAACTTCGCGGCCGGCCGCCTCCCCAAGGGCGTTTCCCCGCAACTCGGACCCGATGCGACCAGCGTCGGCTGGGTCTTCCAATACGCTCTCGTCGGCGCGAAGCAGAACCTCGCCGAATTGCGCACGATCCAGGACTGGTACCTGCGCTACCAGCTGGCGACGGCACAGGGCGTGGCCGAGGTCGCCAGCATCGGTGGCTTCGTGCAGCAGTACCAGGTCGTCGTCGATCCCGTGAAGCTGCGAGCCTACGGGGTTCCGCTCGCCAAGGTGGCGCAGGTCATCCGCGAGTCCAACCGCGATGTCGGCGGCCGCGTGGTCGAGATGGCCGAGACCGAGTACATGTTGCGCGGCAAGGGGTATCTGCGCGGCAAGGCCGACATCGAGTCGCTGATGGTCAAGAGCGACAAGGGGACGCCGGTCCTGATCCGCGACATCGCCCGGGTGGAGATGGGACCGGACGAGCGTCGCGGCCTGAGCGAACTCAACGGCGAGGGCGAAGTCGTGTCGGCCATCGCCATGTCGCGCTACGGCCAGAACGCTCTCGAAGTCATCCACAACCTCAAGACCAAGATCGCTGAAATCACTTCCGGATTGCCGGAGGGGGTGGAAGTGGTGACCGTCTACGACCGGTCGGACCTGATCCATCGGGCCATCGAAACCCTGAAGCGCACGCTGCTCGAGGAGAGCGTCATCGTGGCCGCGGTGTGCATCGTGTTCCTCCTCCACGTCCGCAGTGCGCTGGTGGCCATCGTGATGCTGCCCGTCGGCGTGCTGATCGCCTTCATCGCCATGCGCCTGCTCGGGATGACCTCGAACATCATGAGCCTCGGCGGCATCGCGATCGCCATCGGCGCGATGGTGGACGCGGCCATCGTGATGATCGAGAACGCCCACAAGCACGTCGAGCGGCTGACCGAAGGAGGCTCCCGGCTGGAAGCGATGATCGAGGCGTGCAAGGAGGTCGGACCAGCGCTCTTCTTCTCTTTGCTCATCATCACCGTCTCGTTCCTGCCGGTCTTCACGCTGGAGTCGCAGGAGGGCCGGATGTTCTCGCCGCTCGCCTACACGAAGACCTTCGCGATGGCCGGCGCGGCACTGCTGTCGGTGACGCTGGTTCCGGTGCTGATGATCCTGTTCATCCGGGGCAGGATCATGCCGGAGGCGAAGAACCCGGTGAACCGCTTCCTGATCTGGATCTACCGCCCCGTGATCGCATGGGTAATGCGCTGGAAGAAGACGACCATCGCGCTTGCAATCGCGGCGCTCGCCATCAGCCTGTATCCGGCGTCGAGGCTCGGCACGGAATTCATGCCGACGCTGAACGAGGGCACGTTGCTCTACATGCCGGCGTCGCTCCCCGGCATGTCGGTCACCAAGGCCGCCGAGCTGCTGCAGACGCAGGACAAGATCATTCGGAGCTTTCCGGAGGTGGCGTCCGTCTACGGCAAGGCCGGGCGAGCGCAGACGGCGACCGACCCGGCGCCGCTCGAAATGTTCGAGACCGTCATCAACCTCAAGCCCGAGTCCGAGTGGCGGCAAGGCATGACCACCGACAAGCTCATTGCGGAACTGGACAAGGCCGTCCAGATGCCCGGCATCTCGAACGCCTGGACGATGCCGATCAAGGCACGGATCGACATGCTGTCTACCGGCATTCGCACGCCGATCGGCATCAAGGTCTTCGGCAAGGACTTAGACGAGATGGAACGACTGGCCAGGGAGATCGAGACCGTCGTCAGACGGGTGCCGGGAACCGCCAGCGCCTTCGCCGAGCGCATCACCGGCGGGTTCTATCTCAACGTCGAACCGGATCGCTCGGCGCTGGCCCGCTATGGGCTCGCGATCGGCGACCTGCAGGATGTCATCGCGACGGCGCTGGGCGGCGAGATGGTGACGACGACCGTCGAAGGCCGCGAGCGCTTCGGCGTGACGGTGCGTTACCCGCGGGAATTGCGGTCCGATCCCCAACAGATCGCCAGCTCCGTTCTGGTTCCCACAATGGACGGGGCCATGATTCCGCTCGGGCAGCTGGCCAAAGTCGTCGTGGCCAAGGGTTCTCCTGGCATCCGCACCGAGAACGCATTGCTTTCGGCCTATATTTACGTCGACATCCGTGACCGCGATATCGGATCGTACGTGGCCGACGCCCGCAAGGCCGTGTCCGACAACGTGAAGTTTCCACCGGGCTATTACATCGCGTGGAGCGGCCAGTTCGAGTACATGGAACGCGCCGCCGAGAAGCTGAAGGTCGTGGTACCCGTAACGTTGCTCCTCATCTTCCTGCTGCTCTACCTCAACTTCCGGCGCCTCACCGAGACGCTGATCGTCATGCTGTCGGTGCCGTTCGCGCTCGTGGGCGGCATCTGGTACATGTGGCTCCTCGACTACAACGTCTCGGTCGCCGTGGCGGTTGGCTTCATCGCGCTGGCCGGTGTGGCGGCCGAGACCGGCGTGGTCATGCTGATCTACCTCGACAACGCGTGGCAAGCGATCCAGGCCGAGCGGAAGGCGGAGGGAAAGTCCGCCACCGCGACCGACCTCTACAGTGCGGTAATGGAAGGCGCGGTCGAACGCGTCCGCCCGAAAATGATGACGGTCGTCGCCATCATGGCGGGCCTGCTGCCGATCATGTGGGGCACGGGCACGGGCTCCGAAGTGATGAGCCGGATTGCTGCACCCATGGTCGGCGGGATGATTTCTTCCACGATCCTGACGCTGGCCGTGATTCCCGCCATCTACGCGCTGGTCAAGGAATGGCCGCTGCGGCGCCATACCGGCAAAGCAACGCGCCAGACGGCCACGGCCGGCGTGCCGTCCCAGATTGCACCGATGTAATTCGCGCGTCACCGATCCGACAGGGTCGTCGCCGCAGAATGGGATCCATGCGCAAAGTGCCCGAGGCGCCGCCCGCGAACGCGTGGCGCCCGGTTCCAGAGGCGTGCGCATGACGGCATTCATCGATGGTGTTGTTGACGCGGACCAGGCCGGCGCGAATGTGTGACATGGATCACATACCTGGCCTGACATCGCGCGAATAATTGCAACTGCACCAATCCCTGCCCAGGCATCACGCCACAATGGCTGCCCGAAACGCTGGCGTAATGCGGCGGCCTCATTCCAAACGGATAACCGCGGGCAGCACGAGTAATTTCAAGGAACATCGACATGTCAAGATTTCTCAGCGCACTCCTGCTGACAGCTGTTTCCGGAGCGAGCTTCGGCCAGATGATGGGCGGCCCCGTGTCCACGGCGCAATATTTTCCGCTGGTGGACGGCGCACGATACGACTACATGTACACCAGCGGGCCTTGGGCGAGCTCGTCCGCGGTGATGCATGCCGGACAGACCTGGGCGGGCGTTTCCGGACTCACCGCGATGCATACGACCTACGTGTGCAATGCGGGGGCCACCTGCGCGCCGGATGCGACCGACTTCTTCCGCATGGATCCGGACGGCATGCATTATTTCGGCGGTACCGGCGCGAACCCCGCCGGTACCCAGTTCTCCATGATGACCTACACCAACCCGGAATGGCTGCTCAAGAATCCCGTCTCGCCGGGGACCATGATGGGCGGGCCCGGAGGCGGCTACCAGAACATGGAAATGTGGCAGGCCGGCGTCATGGGCACGAGCAGCATGATGGGCGGACAGAGTTACATGAGCTCCTATCAAGCCATGGCGCTGGAAGCCGTGACCACGCCCGCCGGCACCTTCGCCAACGCGTTGCACGTTCGCGAGCAGCGCGGCTCGGGCTACGTCCGCGATGTCTGGTACGCGCCTGGCGTCGGCATGATCCAGATGAAGGACGGAACCAGCACCGCGGTGCTGAAGGGTTACACGATCCCCGGGGCCGTTGCGCAACCGGGCGGCGGTGCCGCTCCGCTCGCGTTCACGCCCGTAACCGGCTTGTGGTGGAACCCGAACGAATCGGGTTCGGGCTACAACCTTCAGGTGCAAAACGGGGTGCTGGTTGCCACCGTTTACAGCTACACCAGCATGGGCGACCCGGTCTGGTACATCGCCTCCGGACCCATGAGCAATGCCGGCAGCGGCGTGATGGTCACGGGGAATCTCGACAAGTACCGCGGCGGGCAATGTGCTTCGTGCATGTACCAGATGCCCTCGTTGATGGGCAACGATGGCGCCATGACCATTACCTTCACATCACCCACGGCCGCGACCGTACAACTTCCCGGCGGCCGCGTCACCCAGATTCAGCCGGAGGCGTGGTAACGACACCGTGCTCGGGTCAGCGATGGAAGAGGCGCCCTAGCGACTTGGCGATATCGTCGATCGGCGTCTTGGCGCGATCCGCTGTCGCGGGCGCTTTCGGGGCGTTCGGTGGCGGCGTCTTGCCCAGCGCCGCCTCGCATTCGCCGCCGCCTTCACCGCCCATCGCGAGCAGCGATTCGCCCAGCACCGACAGACCGCCGGTGGCATAGGCGGCGCCGAGCCGCGCAATCGTCTCGGCGGTGCCCTTGGCGTCGATGGCGACCGTCGGCGCCGCGAACGGGCCACGGAAATGCACCAGATCGGCGAACTGGACCAGCTTGATCTGAACGCCTGCCCGCAGCCTGGGCTTGATCGTGAAGTCGAGCGTCTCGTCGCGAAAGTCGAGCGTGCCGCTCGCCGCGACGCCGATCTCTTTCGTTTCCATCGCGATCCCGCGATCGACGCGCGCGATGCCATTGGCCAACGGCAGCCGGATCACCGCGCACTGCAGGTCGGTTGCGGCATTGATGTTGCGAAACGGATTGACCGCGTCGGCCAGCTTGCTGAAGGCGAGACGTCGCGTCGAGCTTCGAATTGGCGATCGTCGCCGGACCGACGATCGCCGTGGCCGTGCCGCTGACGGTGCTCGCCCACTGCCGCGGCGAATCGCCCTGCATCGTGACGTCGACGGTGATGTCGGTCTTGCCGCCGCGGACGTCGCGCGGTCGTCCGGCGGCGGCGAACAACGCGGCGAGATCGAGACCCTTGGCATCGAGGCGCAGCGTGATCTTGGTCTGGCCCTCGCGTGCGGCGTCGACCACGAGATGCGTGCGGGCGCTGCCGCCGAACGCCGCGGCCTCGAGCGGCGTGATGTCGGCGCGCCCGTCGTGCGACGCGATGCGCGCGCGCACGTGGTCGACGCGGCGGCCGCTCTTCAGCGTCAACTGGTCGATGGCAAGCTCGCCGTCGAGATCCACCGCGCGCAACGGCGCGAAGCTCACCGGGTCATTGGCGAACAGGTACGCTCGTGCCGGGTGCGCGGCGGCGGGTTTCGCCGGGCGTCCACCGACGGCACCGGCAGGTTCGCCACGCTGAGCGCGCCGGCGGCGAGCTTGAACTCGAGCTTGGGTCGCGGCCCGCCGGTCTTCGCCGTCAACTCGCCCTTGACGGCATTGGGCCCGTAGTTGAGATCGAGATCGTCGAAACGGACTGCGCCATCGCTGACGGTGACCTTGGCGGCGAACGCCGC
This sequence comes from uncultured beta proteobacterium, assembly GCA_963810845.1. GTDB lineage: Bacteria > Pseudomonadota > Gammaproteobacteria > Burkholderiales > Casimicrobiaceae > CAIWHR01. The sequence goes on from CAWEOX010000037.1 coordinate 44,844, forward strand.
CTTGGTGCCATCGATCTCGCCGTGAACATGCACCGGATAGGGCGAGCGCCGTTGGCGCAGCGCGTCCAGCGAGCCGAGGTCGCCCTCGAACGCGACCGCCGTGGCGCCGACCTGCCGCGGAAATCGATGTCGATCGCCACCTCTGCGCCGCGCGTCGTCATCGTCAGCGCGTCGATCGCGACCATCGTCGTCCGGCCGCGGCGCCATCGCGATAGCTGAGCGTGCCGCGGGTGATAGCAAACTTGCCGACAGTCAATGCGGCGAGCGCCGAGGCTGCGCCAGCGGCGGCGTGGCCTGCGCGCCCATGGCCGACGCGCGATCGAATTCCAGTTGGCGCGGCCCTCGCCGCCCGTTTCGAGGGCAATGACCGGATCGAGCAGCTCGATGCACCGGATTTCGAGGCGGCGTTGCAGAAGCGGCAGCAGCGCGACCTGCGCTTCGACGCGCTTCGCCGTCAGCAGTTGCGGGCCTGGCCCCAGGACGCGTTACCTAGTGCCACGTCCTCGAAAACCAGTTTCGGGGTGAGCGAGCGGGTGAGGCCGATGGTCCGGATCGCGACGTCGCGCCCGGTGGCATCCTTGACCCATTGCACGACCGGTCCCACGAACGCATTGACGTCGATCGTCGCGACCGCGATGGCAATCGCCACCGCGGCGAGGGCGGCGAGCCCAGCCGCAATGGCACCGATTCGCAGGGCAATGCGCATGTCCGAATGGCGGTACGCGCCGGGTCACGCGGACGGAGGCCGATGGCGCGGGCGGCCTGGCCGGACCCTGGCGGGCGCGTCGCCGGAAA
>CAWEOX010000038.1:0-76165 GCA_963810845.1 uncultured beta proteobacterium
GACGCCGACCTCGACACCGAGTTCGACGTCGGCTCGTTCAAGGCCGGCCCGGCGCGGATGCGCCTGCGCGACCTCATCGCGGCGCTGCAGGACACGTACTGCCGCACGATCGGCGCCGAGTACATGTACATCAACGACACCGCCGACCAAGCGCTTCGTCCAGCAGCGCCTGGAGCCGATCCGCTCGCGCCCGGCTATACCGCCGGAGCAGCAGCGCCACATCCTCGAGCGGCTGACCGCGGCCGAGACGCTCGAGCGCTACCTGCACACCAAGTACGTCGGCCAGAAGCGCTTCTCGGGCGAGGGCGGCGAGACGATGATCCCGATGCTCGACCACCTGATCCAGAAGGCGGGCGCGGCGGGCGTGCAGGAGATCGGTGATCGGGATGGCGCACCGCGGCCGGCTCAACGTGCTCGTCAACACGCTCGGCAAGATGCCGGCGGACCTGTTCTCCGAGTTCGAAGGCAAGCAGGCGCAGGAGCTGTCGGCCGGCGACGTCAAGTATCACCAGGGCTTCTCGTCCGACGTGATCACGCCGGGCGGGCCGATGCACCTGACGCTCGCGTTCAATCCGTCGCATCTCGAGGCGGTCGAATCCGGTGGTCGAGGGCTCGGTGCGCGCGCGCCAGCACCGGCGCGGCGACGACGCAGGGCGACCAGGTGCTGCCGGTGCTGATCCACGGCGACGCCGCGATCGCCGGGCAGGGCGTGATCCAGGAAACGCTCAACATGGCGCAGACCCGCGGCTACTACACGGGCGGCACCATCCACATCGTCATCAACAACCAGATCGGCTTCACGACGTCGGACCCGCGCGACACCCGCGGCACGCTCTACTGCACCGACATCGCGAAGATGGCCGAGGCGCCGATCCTGCACGTCAACGCCGACGACCCGGAGGTCTGCCTGCTGGCGATGGAGATGGCGTTCGAGTACCGGCAGCCAGTTCCACCGCGACGTGTTCATCGACCTCGTCTGCTTCCGCCGCCTCGGCCACAACGAGGCCGACGAGCCGATGGTCACGCAGCCGCTGATGTACAAGAAGATCGCCCAGCATCCCGGCACGCGCAGGCTCTACGCCGAGAGGCTGGTCGCAGGCGGGCGTGGTCAGCGGCGGAGGAGCCGACGCGATGATCGCGACCTACCGCGACGCGATGGACAAGGGCTTGCACACCAACACGACGATCCTGTCGAACTACAAGCCGCCGTTCTCGGTCGACTGGTCGCCGTACAAGGGCGGCACTGGACCGAGCCCTGCGACACGGCGGTGCCGATGAAGACGCTGAAGGCGCTGGGGCGCAAGGTCGCCGAGGTGCCCGAGGGATTCAAGCTGCATCCGCGCGTCGAGAAGGTGATGCGCCGACCGCCGGGCGATGGCCGACGGCAAGCTGCCGCTCGACTGGGGCATGGGCGAGACGCTCGCCTACGCGACGCTGCTCGACGACGGCTACGGCGTGCGCCTGTCCGGCGAGGACACCGGCCGCGGCACGTTCTCGCACCGCCACGCGGTGCTGCACGACCAGAACCGCGAGAAATGGGACTCCGGCACCTACGTGCCGCTCGCAGCACGTGAAGGACGGCCAGCCCGAGTTCGAGGTGATCGACTCGGTGCTGGCCGAGTTCGCCGTGCTCGGCTTCGAATACGGCTACGCCACGTCCGACCCGAAGCGGCTGGTGATCTGGGAGGCGCAGTTCGGCGACTTCGCCAACGGCGCGCAGGTCGTGATCGACCAGTTCATCGCGTCCGGCGAAGTCGAAGTGGGGCCGCATCTGCGGGCTCACGCTGCTGCTGCCGCACGGCTACGAGGGCCAGGGTCCCGAGCATTCGTCGGCGCGCCCGGAGCGCTACCTGCAGCTGTGCGCCGAGCACAACATGCAGGTCTGCGTGCCGACGACGCCGGCGCAGATCTACCACCTGCTGCGGCGGCAGATGCTGCGCTCGTTCCGCCGGCCGCTGATCGTGATGAGCCCGAAGAGCCTGCTGCGGCACAAGGAGGCGGTGTCGTCGCTGGAGGAGCTCGCCGACGGCCGCTTCCAGCCCGTGATCGGCGAGACCGAGAAGATCGTCGCGAAGAACGTGCGGCGCGTGATCCTCTGCTCGCGGCAAGGTCTACTACGAGCTCGCCGCCTACCGGCGCGAGCACAAGATCGCCGACGTCGCGATCATCCGGCTGGAGCAGCTCTACCCGTTCCCGCACGACGACTTCAAGGCGGTGCTCGGCGAAATACCCGAACGCGAAGGAAGTCGTCTGGTGCCAGGAGGAGCCGCAGAACCAGGGCGCCTGGTACCGGCTGCGCGCGTATTTCCGCGCCGACGCGCTGCCAGAGCAGGTCGTCGCGTATGCCGGCCGCCCGGTCGCTGCCACGACCGCCGTCGGCTACATGTCGCTGCACGTGACGCGCCAGAAACAGCTCGTCGAGGACGCGTTCGCGCCCGGGCTTTCCGAAGGTGAGATGCTCGTCGCGGACCTGACAGGGAAGCCATCCATGCGCGTCGAAGTCAAGGTTCCGCAGTTGCCCGAGTCCGTGTCCGAAGCCACGCTCGTCGGCTGGCACAAGAAGGCCGGCGATGCGGTCGCGCGCGACGAGAATCTGGTCGACGTGGAGACCGACAAGATCGTGCTGGAGCTGCCGGCGCCGCAGGCGGCGTGCTGGTCGAGATCCTCAGCGGCGACGGCAGCACGGTCGACGGGCGGCGAAGTCGTCGCGATGATCGACAGCGAAGCGCGACGGCGCCGCGGCGCCGTGCGCCGCGGCACCCGCCGGCCGCCGCAGCCGCGCCGTCCGCGGGCGCGCCGGCCGCCCCGCTCCGGCTGCCGCGCCCGCAGCCGCACCTTCCGCGCCGGCTGCCGCCGCACTGCCCGCGGCGCGCAAGTTGATGGCCGAAAAGGGGCGTGAGCCCCGGCGACGTCGAGGGCACCGGCCGCGGCGGCCGCATCACCAAGGGCGACGTGCTCGCCGTCGCGCAGACGCGTCCGGCTGCACCGACCGCGCCCGCGCCGCGCCGCAACCCGCCCCTGCGGTGACCGCGCCGGCCGCGCCCGGCAACCGGCCGGAGCAGCGCGTGCCGATGTCGCGGCTGCGCCAGCGCGTCGCCGAGCGGCTCGTCCAGTCGCAGGCGACGGCGGCGATCCTGACGACGTTCAACGAAGTGAACATGCAGCCGGTGATCGACCTGCGCAACCGCTACAAGGAGCGCTTCGAGAAGGAGCACGGCGTCAAGCTCGGCTTCATGAGCTTTTTCGTCAAGGCCGCGGTCCACGCGCTGAAGAAGTACCCGATCGTCAACGCGTCGATCGACGGCACCGACATCGTCTACCACGGCTATTTCGACATCGGCATCGCGGTGGGCAGTCCGCGCGGCCTGGTCGTGCCGATCCTGCGCGACTGCGATCTGATGTCGATCGCCGAGATCGAGCAGCAGATCGCCGACTTCGGCAAGCGCGCCCAGGACGGCAAGCTCTCGGTCGACGACCTGACCGGCGGCACGTATACGATCAGCAACGGCGGCGTATTCGGCTCGATGCTGTCCACGCCGATCATCAATCCGCCGCAATCGGCGATCCTCGGCGTGCACGCGACCAAGGAGCGGGCGGTGGTCGAGAACGGACAGGTGGTGGTGCGGCCGATGAACTATCTCGCGCAGTCGTACGATCACCGGATCGTCGACGGCCGCGAGGCGGTGCTGTCGCTGGTCGCGATCAAGGAGGCGCTGGAGGATCCGGCGCGGATGCTGCTGGATCTTTGAGATGAACCCCTTCCAGGCTTCCGGGCGGCGCTGAATGGCGGATCGATTCGACGTCGTGGTCATCGGCGGCGGCCCCGGCGGATACATCGCCGCCATTCGCTGCGCGCAGCTCGGCTTCTCGACTGCGTGCATCGACGACTGGACGCGCGCGGGCGGCAAGCCGGCGCCGGGCGGCACCTGCACCAACGTCGGTTGCATACCGTCGAAGGCGCTGCTGCAGTCGTCGGAAAACTACGAGCACGCGGGTCACGCGTTCGCGGACCACGGGATCGAGGTCAAGGGTCTCGCGATCGACGTGAAAAAGATGCAGGCGCGCAAGGAGAAGGTCGTCGCGCAGAACAACGACGGGATCCTGTACCTGTTCAAGAAGAACAAGATCGCGTTCTTCCACGGTCACGGCGCGTTTGCCGGCAAGGACGGCGACGCATGGAAGATCCGGGTCGAAGGCGGGAGCCCCGCCGACCTCGTCGGGACACGCGTCATCGTCGCCACGGGCTCGAAGCCGCGCGCGCTGCCGATGATCGCGTTCGACAACCAGCGGGTGCTGGACAACGCCGGCGCGCTGGCGCTGCCCGAGGTGCCGAAGCGTCTCGGCGTGGTCGGCGCCGGCGTGATCGGGCTCGAGATGGGAAGCGTGTGGCGGCGGCTGGGCGCGGCCGTCACCGTGCTGGAGGCGTTACCGGAATTCCTCGGCGCCGCGGACGAGGCGGTGGCCAAGGAAGCGCGCAAGGTGTTCGCGCGGCAGGGCCTCGCGATCGAGACCGGCGTCGCCATCACCGCGGTCACGCTGGGCAAGACGGATGTCGCGGTGGCGTATACCGACGCCGCCGGCAAGGCGCAGGCGGCGACGTTCGACAAGCTGATCGTGTCGATCGGGCGGATACCCAACACCGACGGGCTCGGCGCCGAAACGGTCGGGCTCGCGCTCGACGAGCGCGGCTTCGTCACCGTCGATGGCCAGTGCCGGACCAACCTGCCGAACGTCCATGCGATCGGCGACGTCGTCCGCGGCCCGATGCTCGCGCACAAGGCGGAGGAGGAGGGCGTGGCCGTCGCGGAGCGGATGGCCGGACAGCACGGGCACGTCGACTTCAACACCATTCCCTGGGTCATCTACACGTCGCCCGAAATCGCCTGGGTCGGGCAGACCGAGCAGCAGTTGAAGGCGGCCGGCGTCCCGTACCGCGCCGGGAGCTTCCCGTTCAGCGCCAACGGGCGTGCGCGCGCGCTCGGCGACACCACCGGGTTCGTGAAGATACTCGCCGACGCCGCGACCGATCGCATCCTCGGCGTCCACATCATCGGTCCGTTCGCGTCCGAGCTCATCAGCGAGGGCGTCGTGGCGATGGAATTCGGCGCATCGGCGGAAGACATCGCCCGGATCTGCCACGCGCACCCGTCGCTCGCCGAAGCGACCAAAGAAGCGGCGCTCGCCGTCGACCGGCGCACGCTCAACCTGTGACGGATGCCCGCGCTTGACGGCGTCTCGCATCGGGGGCAGCGCCGCGGCGCGAGCCGCAAGCGTCGGGGCCGATCAATGAACGATGCGGCCGCCACCGGCGAGATCTCGGCGCGCCACGGCACGCTGATCGCCCACCTCGATTCAATCCTCGCGGCGCGGGGCACGACCCTCGATCACGCGCAGGCCGCGGCGCTCGACCGGTTGCAAGAGCTTGCCGAAGAGCTCTCCGCCTTCCGCGTCGCACGCCAATCGAAGCTGAAGCGCCTCTTCGCCCCGCCCGAAGTCCCACGCGGCGTCTATCTGTGGGGCGGCGTCGGGCGCGGCAAGAGCTTCCTGATGGACAGCTTCTATGCCACCGTGCCCATCCGCCGCAAGACGCGCGTGCATTTTCATGCGTTCATGCGCGCCGTGCACGAGGACCTGAAGACCTTGAAGCAGGAGCCCGATCCGCTGGCGACGGTCGCCGCGCGCATCGCTCGCCGGTTCCGGCTCGTCTGCTTCGACGAGTTCCACGTCGCCGATATCGCCGACGCGATGATTCTCGGCCGCCTGCTCGACGCGCTTTTCGCCGCGGGTGTCGTGTTCGTGATGACCTCGAACTATCCGCCCGAGGGCCTCTATCCCAACGGCCTGCAACGGCAGAAGTTCCTGCCGACGATCGGGCTCATCCGGCATTGGCTCGACCAGGTCGAGGTCGATGCCGGTGTCGATTACCGGCTGCGCGTGCTGGAGCAGGTCGAGGCCTACCACACGCCGCTCGGCCCCGATGCCGATGCCGCCTTGCTGCGCGCGTTCGAACGGATGCGCGGCGGGCCCGACGAGGACCCGCGGCTCGCCATCGAGGGCCGCACGCTCGTGGCGAAGCGCCGCGCCGGCAGCGCCGTCTGGTTCGACTTCGCGGCGCTGTGCGACGGGCCGCGGTCGCAGCTCGATTACCTCGAGCTGGCGGAACGATTCTCGGTGCTGCTGTTGTCGTCGGTGCCGCGGATGACGGCCGTCATGGGCGACCGGGCGCGCCGCTTCACCTGGCTGGTCGACATCCTGTACGATCACCGGGTGAAGCTGCTGGTGGCGGCCGCCGCGCGCCCCGAGGATCTTTACCGGGAAGGGCCGAACAGCCAGGAGTTTCCGCGCACGGCCAGCCGGTTGATCGAGATGCAGACCCACGATTACATGGCACTGCCGCACCTGTCCGGTGCGTCCGATGCCGCGTGAAGCCGCGCTGCGGATTCCGACCTCAGCAACATCGTCACCGCCGTCCATTCCAAGGAGAATCACGTGCACAAATTCAAGGCGTACCGGACGTTCGAGGACAACAAGGTCGTCACGAGCCGGTTCGTCGAGACGAGCCTCGACGAGCTCGACCCCGGCGAGGTCGTCGTCAAGACCAAATACTCGACGATCAACTACAAGGATGCCCTTTCGTACAACGGCGCCGGCAAGATCATGCGCAAGTATCCGACCGTCGGCGGCATCGACATGGCCGGCACCGTCGAATCGTCGAGCGATCCGCGATGGAAGCGCGGCGACAAGGTCATCGTCCACGCGTACGACATGGGCGTGGCCCACGACGGCGGCTATGCCGAGCACGTGCGCGTGCCGGCGGACTGGGTCGTGCGCCGGCCGGAAAGCATGACGGCGTTCGACGCGATGACGCTCGGCACGGCCGGGTTCACCGCCGCGCTGGCGATCATGCTGATGGAGCGCAACGGCCTCGAGCCGGGCAACGGTCCCGTGGCCGTCACCGGCGCCACCGGCGGCGTCGGCTCGGTGGCCATCGAGATTCTCGCCAAGACCGGGTATCACGTCGTCGCGATCACCGGCAAGGAAGAGGAGGCTGCCTACCTCAAGGGCCTTGGCGCGAAGGAAGTCATGGCGCGACAGTCGATCGATCTCGCGAAGATCCGGCCGCTCGAAAAAGCCACCTGGGCCGGCGCGGTCGACAACCTCGGCGGGGACGTCCTGTCGTGGCTGCTGGCGACGTCCAGGATCGGCGGCGCCGTCGGTGCCGTCGGGCTCGCCGCGGACATGAAGCTCAACACGACGGTGGCGCCGTTCATTCTCCGCGGCGTGGCACTGCTGGGCGCCGACAGCGTCAACTGCCCGATGGCGATGCGGCAGAAGATCTGGAACAAGCTCGCCGTCGACTGGCGCCCGGACAAGGTGCACGATCAGGTCCGCACGATCGACTTCGACGAGTTGCCGACGCACTTCGACGCTTACATCAAGGGCCTGGTCCGGGGCCGTACCGTGGTCAAGATCGCGTCCGATCCGGTCGGGCTTTGAACGCGGTTCCCGGTGCGCCGGGTTGATCCGGCGCAAGGTTTGCCACTGGCAGAGGCCGTAACCTTCCCCGAACCCGCCTGTCCCGGCACGGGTGAGGGGCCTTCGGCCGGCGTCCGCTCGCCTGCCGTCGCATCGCCCCTTCCCGGCCCGCGTGCCGGCGGCTGCGGCGGCACCGAGAACCACGTATCGTCATCCAAGGAGCAGAAATGGCAACCTACCGCGAGTTCTATCGCCGATCGGTCGACGAGCGCGACGCATTCTGGCGCGACGAGGCGAAACTGATCGACTGGCAGACGCCATTCTCGGCCGTGCTCGACTATTCGAGGCCGCCGTTCGCGAACTGGTACGTCGGCGGGCGCACCAACATCTGCCACAACGCGATCGACCGCCATCTCGCGACGCGCGGCGAGCAGACGGCGCTGATCTACATCTCGACGGAGACGGGCCAGCAGAAGCACTACACGTTCCGCGAGCTCGCGGCCGAGGTGAACACGTTCGCCGCGGTGCTGAAGGCGCAGGGCGTGGGCCGCGGCGACCGGGTGCTGATCTACATGCCGATGGTCGCCGAGGCGACGTTCGCGATGCTCGCCTGCGCGCGCATCGGGGCGATTCACTCGGTGGTGTTCGGCGGCTTCGCTGCCGCGAGCCTTGCCACGCGCATCGACGACGCCCGCCCGAAAGTCATGGTCACGTCCGACGCCGGCATGCGCGGTGGCAAGCCGGTGCCGTACAAGCATCTCGTCGACGAGTCGATCCGCCTCGCCCAATATCCGCCGGGGAGCGTCATCATCATCAATCGCGGGCTCGACAAGGCGATGAATGTCGTCGCCGGGCGCGACCTCGATTACGCGGCGCTGCGTGCCCGGCACGTCGGCGCGCAAGTGCCTTGCGAATGGCTCGAATCGAGCGAGCCGTCGTACATCCTCTATACGTCGGGGACCACGGGCAAGCCGAAGGGCGTGCAGCGCGACACCGGCGGCTACGCGGTGGCGCTGGCGTCGTCGATGCGCCGGATTTTCTGCGTCGAGCCCGGCGAAACGATGTTCACCACCAGCGACATCGGCTGGGTCGTCGGTCACTCGTACATCGTCTACGGCCCGCTGATCAATGGCAGCACGACGATCATGTACGAGGGCCTGCCGATCCGCCCCGATCCTGGCATCTGGTGGAAGATCGTCGCCGACCACAAGGTGAAGACGATGTTCAGCTCGCCGACCGCGATCCGCGTCCTGAAAAAGCAGGACACCGCGTACATGCAGGCGCACGACCTCTCGACGCTCAAGTATGTTTTCCTCGCCGGCGAGCCCCTCGACGAGCCGACGGCGCGCTGGGCCTCGGACAACCTCGGTGTGGCGATCGTCGACAATTACTGGCAGACCGAAACGGGCTGGCCGATTCTCTCGGCGCAGCTCGGCGTGCAGGAGACGCCGCGCAAGTTCGGCAGTCCGTCGTTCCCCGTTTACGGCTACGACGTGCGCCTGTTGCACGAGGGGACCGGCGCGGAAGTCGGCACCGACGAAAAAGGCGTGCTGGTCATCCGGCCGCCGCTGCCGCCCGGCTGCATGACCACCGTCTGGGGGGACGACGAGCGCTTCGTCAAGACCTACTTTTCCGATTTCCCCAAAGACTGGGCCTACTCGACGTTCGACTGGGCGATGCGCGACGCCGACGGCTATTATTTCGTGCTCGGGCGCACCGACGATGTGATCAACGTCGCCGGCCACCGCCTCGGCACCCGTGAAATCGAGGAAGCGGTGCAGGCGCATGCCGGGATTGCCGAAGTCGCGGTCGTCGGCGTCGCCGATGCGCTCAAAGGCCAGATCCCGGTCGCCTTCGCGGTGGTCAAGGATCCGGCCACCGTGGCGACCCCCGAGGGCGTCGCGAAGATCCGCAAGGAAGTCATGGACACGGTCGATCGCCAGTTGGGCGCCATCGGGCGCCCGGGCGCGGTCCATTTCGTCACCGTGCTGCCCAAGACCCGCTCCGGCAAGCTCTTGCGCCGGTCGATCCAGGCCCTGGCCGAAGGTCGCGATCCCGGAGACCTCACGACCATCGAGGATCCCGCGGCGCTGGAGCAGATCCGCAAAGCGCTGGCCATCGTGTGAATTCGCGCCGCGGCGAAACCGTCGCCGCGAAATCGTAGACCGGCGTTGACCGGCCGCCGAACCCGGATGCGCGGAGGGATCCGCGCGTCCGTCGATTACCGCGCGCATTTCGCCGGTGGCGGAACGCCGGCGTGCGCGCGTTACGTCGATTACGCCGGTGCGCGATTCGCATTTCACCCCTTCGGCGAGCGATAATGCGAGCTTTGCCTCTCATCGGTGCCCATGTCTGACGCCGTCATCGCTTCCCCCGCCGCCGATGCCGCCGCCCGCGGCAACCGTGCGCCGCCGCACGCGCCGCTCGCGGTCGCGACCCGCGGCGACGCGATCGACAGCGTGCATTACGGCTCGGTCGCCGTCGTCGACCGCGACGGACGTCTCCTTTATGCGGCGGGCGATCCGCACTTCCTGACGATGACCCGGAGCGCGCTGAAGCCGTTCCAGGCGATGCCGTTCGTCGCCGCCGGCGGCGTCGCGCGCTTCCGGTTCTCGCCGGCCCAGGTGGCGTTGCTGTGCGCCAGCCATTCCGGCGAGCCGCGCCACGTCGAGGCGGTCGCCGGGATGCTGGCGAGCTCGGGCAGCAGCGCCCTCGAATTGCAGTGCGGCACCCATGCTCCCGGCTACTACGACGTGCGCGGCGAAGTGCCACCGCCGCCACCCTATTCGCCGCTCGCCCACAACTGTTCGGGGAAGCACAGCGGGATGCTCGCCCATTGCGTAGCCTGCGGTTTCCCGAAGGACAGCTACCTGGCGTTCGACCACCCGCTGCAGCAGGCGATCCGCCGCTCGGTCGCGCATTTCACGGCCACGCCGGAGGCCGACCTGCTGGCTGGCATCGACGGGTGCTCGGCGCCCAACTACGCCGTGCCCCTGTCCCGTCTGGCGCTGGCCTACGCGCGCCTCGCGAGCGTTCGTGACGACAGCGAGTTCGGCGAGGCGCCACGCATCCTCGCCGACGCGATGACCGCGCATCCGGAAATGGTGTCCGGCGAGGGTCGCAACGATCTCGCCTACATGCGCGCGGGCCGGGGGGAGTGGGTCACCAAAATCGGCGCCGAGGGCGTCCAGGCCATTGGCATCCGCGGCGCGGGCGTCGGCATCGCCATCAAGGTGGTCGACGGTGCCAAGCGCGGGCTCCATCCTGCCGTGGTTGCGGTGCTGGACCAGCTCGGCCTGCTCGATCCCGATCAGCGCGCCTTGCTCGCGCCGTGGCGCGAACCAAGCGTGCGCAACTACCGCGGCATCGTAACGGGACGGGTGACACCGGTCGTTGTCGTCGACAGGATCGTGGCGGCGGTCGAAGGCAGCCGCCAAGCCGGCATCCTCCCGGGGTCGCCGTGAACTTCCCGACGGCTCCGCGGTCTGTGCTTGCAAGCATGCGCCGCGCAGAGGCACCCGGTCCGGTCCTGGAAGCGATGCCGGCCGGGCAGGACATGATAGCGCCGGCCGTCGCCGCACCTGCCGTTCGGCAGGGATAACAACGAATGATCCAGGGAATGCCCGTCAATGGGTGATCGGGAAGTCGATCAGGAGCTCGTTGCCCGCGCGCAGCGAGGCGACAAGCGGGCGTTCGAGCTCCTGGTCATGAAGTACCAGCGGAAGCTCGGGCGGCTTCTGTCGCGCTGGGTTCGTGACCCGGCGGAGGTCGAGGACGTGACGCAGGAAGCGTTCATCAAAGCCTATCGGGCGCTGCCGACGTTCCGGGGTGAAAGCGCGTTCTACACGTGGCTGTACCGGATCGCGATCAACACGGCGAAGAACTACCTCGTCGCGCTGGGCCGACGCGCGCCGACGTCGACGGGATTCGACAACGAGGAGGCGGAAGGCTTCGAGGATGCCGAGCAGTTGCGCGACTCCAGCACGCCGGAGACCGAACTGGAAGGCAAGCAGGTCGCGGCCGTCGTCAACAAGGCGATGGACGCGCTGCCCGAGGATTTGCGGACCGCGATCACGCTGCGCGAGATCGAGGGCCTGAGTTACGACGAGATTGCCAGCGTGATGAACTGTCCGATTGGCACGGTGCGCTCCCGGATTTTCCGGGCGCGGGAAGCGATCGCAACGGAATTGCGGCCGTTGCTGGGGACCGAAGAAAACCGGAGATGGTAATGGGCGAGGAGATTTCGCGGCTGATGGACGGGGAACTCGACGACACGTGCGTCGATAACGCTTGCGCGCAGTTGAAGCAACCCGACGGAATGACCACCTGGGTGTGCTACCACGTGATCGGCGACTCGTTGCGGGGAACGAGCGACATCGCGCCGGGATTTTCCCGACGCTTCACCGCACGCCTCGCGGCCGAGCCGACGGTGCTGGCACCGCGCGTTCAGCCCGCGCGACCACAGGCCTACGCGTGGGCCGCGGCCGCGGGCGTGGCCGCGGTGGCGCTGGTCGGCTGGGTCGCGTTCGGGACGTTGCAGACCGAGCCGGCCGCGATGGCCAAGGCCGGCGAAGCGGCGACCATCCGGCCGACGCAAGTCTTTCCTCGATCGGTGCCGGCGGACTACCTGCTCGCGCACCAGGAGTATTCGCCAACGGCGCAGATCCAGGGCGTCGGGCCGTACCTGCGCAGTGTCGCGGCGCCGGTCGGCGACGCCAAGCCGTAAGCGAACGATCGCATGGAGCTCACGGAAACGCGATGGGGCGCCGGCGCGGCGGTGCTCCGCCGCGTGGCGAGGCTGCGACCGGTCGCGACACTCGCCTTCGCCGCGCTGGCGATCGCGCCGTCGGCGTTCGCCGAGGACGCGTCGGCATGGCTCGCCCGTGCGGCGAACGCGGCCCGGGACCTCAATTACATCGGCACGATCGTGTATCAGCGTGGTCCGCGCGTCGAGATCTCGCGCCTCGTGCATCTCAACGACCGCGGCAGCGAGTTCGAGAAGCTCGTCAACGTGGACGGGCCGGCGCGCGAAGTCATCCGCAGCCAGGGCGAAGTCCGTTACTACTATCCCGACGCCAAGCTGATTCGCATCGAGCCGCGCGCTTTCCGCAATGCGTTCCCCTCGTTATCGGCGCAGGAGCAGAAAGCGCTCACCGACTACTACGACGTGCGCAAGGCCGAGGCCGCGCGCGTGGCCGGAGTCGACGCGCAAGCCTGGGAATTCGAGCCGAAGGACGGGCTGCGATTCGGGCACAAGTTCTGGGTCGACGCCGCGAGCGGCCTTCTGGTCAAGGCCCGCATCATCAACGATCGCGGCGAGATCGTCGAACAGTTCGCCTTCAACGACCTCGTCATCGGCGCCAAGATCGACCGCGAGATGGTGCGGCCGACATGGAATGCGGCTCCGCCCGACTGGCACGTGCTGCAATCGGCGCTCGGCGACATCGATTCCCGCGACACGGGCTGGGTGGTCGGCAGGCTGCCGCCGGGGTTTTCGAAGATCGTCGAAGGCTACCGCTCGCTGCGCGACCGTCGCGAACCCGTCGTGCACCTCGTCTATTCGGACGGGCTGGTCGCGGTTTCGGTCTTCATCGAAAAGGTCGAGGTGACCCGCCCCCGCCCGGTGGGACATTTGCATCAGGGCAGCATCAACGTCTTTGTCCGCCCGGTCGACGATCGTGTCGTGACGGCCCTGGGCGAGGTGCCCAGCGCGACGGTCCGCCAGATCGCGAATTCGGTTGCCCGCCGCTAGTTCCCCTATCCACCTGTCGCCGCAACCTTCGCTCGCAACCCCCAAGAGAACGTCAACATGAACCTTCCCAGCCGTTTTCGCTCCGCCGCCGCGCTCCTTTCGTTCGCGGCCGCGATACTCGTGTTCACCGCGCCGGCCGCCGGTCAGGTCAGGAGCGGGGGCCTGCCGGATTTCACCGAGCTCTATGAAAAGCAATCGCCGGCGGTCGTCAGCATCGACGTGACGCAGAAGGTCCGTCGCGGGCGGTTCCCCGAGCTGGCGGAGGACGACCCGTTCTACGAATTCTTCCGTCGCTTCGGCCAGGTTCCGCGCCCGCGCGGCGCGCCCGACCGCGAGCCCGAGGCGCAATCGGTGGGCTCCGGGTTCCTTATTTCGTCCGATGGGTACCTCATCACCAATGCGCACGTCGTCGACGGCGCGGACGAGGTCAAGGTCAATCTCGCCGACCGGCGTGACTTCAAGGCGAAGGTCATCGGCGCCGACAAGCGCACCGACATCGCGCTGCTCAAGATCGATGCCAAGGACCTCCCCAAGGTCCTGATCGGCGATCCGGACAAGCTCAAGGTCGGCGAGTGGGTCGTGGCGATCGGCAAGCCGTTCGGCCTCGACAACACGATGACCGCCGGCATCGTGAGCGCCAAGGGCCGCGACCTGCCGCAGGAAAACCTGATCCCGTTCATCCAGACCGACGTGGCGATCAATCCCGGCAACTCGGGCGGGCCGCTGTTCAACCTGCGCGGCGAGGTCGTCGGCATCAATTCGCTGATCTTTTCGCGCTCCGGCGGCTACATGGGCCTCGCCTTCGCGATCCCGATCGACGTCGCGATGACCACCGTCAACCAGCTCAAGGAAAAGGGCAAGGTCACGCGCGGGCGCATCGGCGTTCAGATCCAGGAAGTCACCAAGGAACTGGCCGAGGCGTTCGGGCTGCCGAAGGCGACCGGTGCGCTCGTCAATTCCGTCGAGAAAGGCGGCCCCGCGGACAAGGCTGGCGTCGAGGCCGACGACGTCATCATCAAGGTCGACGGCCGCGACGTCCGGTCGTCGAACGAGTTGCCGCGCATCGTCACCTTGATCCGGCCGGGGACGAAGATCACGCTCACCGTCTGGCGCAAGGGTGCGGCCCGCGATCTCACCGTCACCGTCGCCGAGATGCCCGACGACGCCGTGGTCGCGCAGCAGCGCAGGGCACCGGCGTCCAAGGACAAGGCGAAGCCGAACCGGATGGGTCTGTCGCTCACCGATCTCACCGACGAGCAGAAGAAGGAGCTCGAGATCAAGAGCGGCGTGCTGGTCGAGGACGTCGCCGTCGGGGTGCGCGGCAACGTGCAGCCGGGCGACGTGATCCTCGCGATCATCAGCCGCGGCACGACGATCGAGGCCAGGAACGCCGAGCAGGTCAACGCGCTCCTGGGGAAGGTCGACAAGGGCGCGTCGGTCGCGCTGCGCCTGCGGCGCGGCGACACGCAGTTCATCGCCACCATTCGCCTCAACAACGGCGAGTGACGCCCAGGCGGCTCGTGCGCGCGCCAGCGTCGGCGCTGCCGGGTACGGCGGGAGCGTGCGCTGCCCGCCAGCTCACGCTCCTCGTCCGCACGTACTGTCACCTGTGCGACGACATGGCGGCGGCGCTGGCGCCGATCGCCGCGGCGCAGGGCGCGACGGTTGCCGTCATCGACGTCGATGCCGATGACACGCTCGAGGCGGCGTACGGCGAGCGGGTTCCGGTGCTGTTCCTCGGCGCGCCAGGCGCCGGCCGGGAACTGTGCCATTTTCGTCTCGACGCCGCCGCCGTGTCGGCGGCGCTGAAGGAACCCGCTTCCCGACCGGCGCGGCGCCCGGAAATCTGCTAAGATTCAACATGATCCGTGCGGGCCAAGGGCACTTCTCCGGTGCCCTTTTGTTTTGCCGCGCCTGTCGCACGGACACCGCCACGAGGCTTTAGGCAAGCGCCATGCAGCACATCCGCAATTTCTCGATCATCGCCCACATCGACCACGGCAAGTCGACGCTGGCCGACCGCTTCATCCAGCGCTGCGGCGGGCTCGCCGATCGGGAGATGGAAGCGCAGGTGCTGGACTCGATGGACCTCGAGCGCGAGCGCGGCATCACGATCAAGGCGCAGACCGCCGCGCTGTCGTACACGGCGCGCGACGGGCAGGTCTACGAGCTCAACCTGATCGACACGCCCGGCCATGTCGACTTCGCCTATGAAGTGTCGCGGTCGCTCGCCGCGTGCGAAGGCGCGCTGCTCGTTGTCGACGCATCGCAGGGCGTGGAAGCGCAGACGGTCGCCAACTGCTATACCGCGATCGAACAGAACGTCACCGTGGTCCCGGTGCTGAACAAGATCGACCTGCCGTCGGCGGAGCCGGAGCGGGTGATCGAGGAGATCGAGGACATCATCGGCATCGACGCGCAGGACGCGCTGCGCTGCAGTGCGAAGACCGGCGACGGGATCGACGACATTCTCGAGGCGGTGATCGTCCGGGTGCCCGCGCCCGCCGGCGATCGGTCGGCGCCGCTGCAGGCGCTGATCATCGACTCGTGGTTCGACAATTACGTCGGCGTCGTGATGCTGGTCAGGGTGATGCAGGGCACGCTGAAGCCCAAGGACAAGATCCTGCTGATGGCCAATCGCTCCGTACACGGCTGCGAGCAGGTCGGCGTGTTCACGCCCAAGGCCGTGGCCCGCGACGAGCTGGCGGCGGGGAGCGTCGGCTTCATCATCGCCGGCATCAAGGAAATCCACGCCGCGAAGGTCGGCGACACCGTGACGCTGGCCGCGCGGCCCGCCGATCTGCCGCTGCCGGGGTTCAAGGACGTGAAGCCTCAGGTCTTTGCCGGGCTCTACCCGGTAGAGGCCAATCAATACGAGGCGCTGCGCGACGCGCTGGAGAAGCTCAAGCTGAACGACGCGTCGCTGCACTACGAGCCCGAGGTGTCGCAGGCGCTGGGCTTCGGCTTCCGCTGCGGCTTCCTCGGCCTCCTGCACATGGACATCGTCCAGGAGCGTCTCGAGCGCGAATACGACATGGACCTGATCACGACGGCGCCCACCGTCGTGTATCAGGTGCTGGTGCGCGACGGAACGGTGCTGGAGATCGAGAATCCGTCGAAGCTGCCCGACCTGTCGCGGGTCGAGGAGATCCGCGAGCCGATCATCACCGCGACGATCCTGATGCCGCAGGAGTACGTCGGCCCGGTCCTGACGCTGTGCACCGAAAAGCGCGGCGTGCAGAAGAACATGCAGTACCTCGGCCGGCAGGTGATGCTGACCTACGAATTGCCGCTCGCCGAGGTGGTGATGGATTTCTTCGACAAGCTGAAGTCGGTATCGCGCGGCTACGCGTCGCTCGACTACGAGTTCAAGGAGTTCCGCGCCGCCGACGTCGTGAAGCTCGATATCCTCATCAACGCCGAACGCGTCGATGCGCTGTCGGTCATGGTCCACCGCTCGGTCGCCATCTACCGCGGCCGCGAAGTGGCGGCCAAGATGCGCAAGCTGATCCCGCGGCAGATGTTCGACGTCGCGGTGCAGGCGTCGATCGGCGCGCAGATCATCGCCCGCGAGACGATCAAGGCGATGCGCAAGAACGTCCTCGCCAAATGCTACGGCGGCGACATCACCCGCAAGAAGAAGCTCCTGGAAAAGCAGAAGGCGGGCAAGAAGCGGATGAAGGCCGTCGGCAGCGTCGAGATTCCGCAGGAGGCGTTTCTCGCGATCCTGCAGGTCGGTGAAAAGTGATCGACTTGCGCCGATCGTCGCAACGAGGCCCAGGGCGTTGAGGCCCGCGCAGGGGGAGTCCGGCGTGGGCGAGGCCCGCGGCGCGGGCGCGATTCGTCGCAATCAGCCGGTCGACTGCGCGGGACGGCTCGCGGCAGCCGGTCAACCCACGACCGGCCGCCGCGAGCCGCGCGCAGCGCTCCTGCGCGACTCAACGCGCCCGCGCGCCGGGCCTCGCCCACGCCACCAGCGGCGGTGCCGCGTGCAGGAAAGACGTTGGGGTTTTCGCGGCCCGCCACCGGCGGTGCCGTGTGCAGGAAAGACGTTGGGGTTCTGCACATGCCACAGTCCGTGCCGGGCGGCGGTCCGGGTGCCGCGCGCGCCCGTGGGCCGCGCGGACCGTCCACGGGTGGCGCGGTCGCCCGGCGGCCGTGTGTTGGCCGCCTGCGGCCGCGCCGGGTACCCGTAGGTCCGCACGCTTGCGGCCCTCGGGCGCGCGCGGCACCCGGACCGCTGCCCGGCACGATCGCAGCTTCGCTCGGGCGACCTCGGCCGCTGCCCAGACATCCTGACCAAGCGCCACAGTGATCCGCAACCGACGCCCGCAGCGATCGATCAACGCAAGCCCAGCGCCAACAACGACAATGAACTTCGCCCTCATCCTGTTTCTGGCCACGGTGGTCACCGGCGCCGTGGCGCTCGCCGATCGCCTGGTCTTCGCCAAGCGTCGGGCTCCGGACGCGCGGGAGCCGTGGTGGATCGAATATCCGAAGAGCTTTTTCCCGGTCCTCCTGATCGTCTTTCTGCTGCGCTCGTTTGTCGCTGAGCCGTTCAAGATCCCGTCGTCGTCGATGCGGCCCACGCTCGAGGTCGGCGATTTCATCCTCGTCAACAAGTTTGCCTACGGCCTCCGGCTGCCGATCATCGAGCAGAAGGTGGTCCCCGTCGCCGATCCGAAGCACGGGGATGTGGTGGTGTTCCGCTACCCGGTCAATCCCTCGCAGGACTTCATCAAGCGCGTCGTCGGCGTCGGCGGCGACGAGGTGGTGTACCGGGACAAGAAGCTCACCGTGAACGGCAAGCCGCTCCCGCAGCGGTCGGATGGCTCGTACAGCTATGTCGAGGGGCTCCGGTTCGAGACGACCGAGCGCCTGTTCGAGACGGCCGATACCGGAGCCGGCGTTACCAAGGAATACACGATCGCCCAGAATCCGCAGGCGCAGCCCGTCTATCCGCAGAACGTGCGGCCGTTTCCCGACCGGCGGAACTGCGACTACAATGATCAGGGATTTGTCTGTCGCGTCCCGGCAGGGCATTATTTCATGATGGGCGACAACCGCGACAACAGCGACGACAGCCGCTACTGGGGCTTCGTTCCCGACGACCACATCCGCGGCCGGGCGTTCTTCGTCTGGTTCAACTGGGACGACATCACAAGCTTCGCGTTCAAGCGAATCGGCAACGGCATCAGGTAGGACATAACTGGGGAGACGCATGCGCACCATTCGCCGGCAATCCGGGCTGTCGATTATCGGTTTCCTGTTCGTCGTGGCGGTGGCCCTCGTGGTCACCGTTGTCGGATTCCGCGTGCTGCCGGCGTACATGGAATACTTCTCGGTCAAAGGCGCGCTGAACCAGACGCTGTCCGAGGTCCAGGAGCTCAACAACCCGACCGAATTGCGCAAGGCCTTCCAGAAGCGGGCGGATGCCGGCTACATCGAGTCGGTGAGCGGGCGCGACATCGAGCTCAAGAAGGTCGGCAACTCGTACATCGCCACGGTCGACGTGGACGCGCAAGCTCCCCCTCGTGAGCAACGTGAGCCTGCTGATCGAGTTCGAGGCCAGGGCCGAGCGCTGAAGCTGCCCGCCGCGCCGCCGTCACCCGCCGGGTCCCGGGCCATGCCGGCGGCCGCGCTTGCCGCCCGGCTGCGATACGCGTTTCGCGACGCCAATCTGCTGGACCAGGCGCTGACCCACCGCAGTCACAATGCCGTCCATAACGAACGGCTCGAGTTCGTCGGCGACGCCGTGCTGAATTGCGTGATCGCATTCCTGCTTTACGAGCGCTTCCCGCAGATTCCCGAAGGCGATCTGTCGCGGATCCGCGCCCATCTCGTCAAGCGCGACACCCTGGCGCGACTTGCCCGGGCGCTCGATCTCGGCGCGGCGCTGCGCTTCGGTGAAGGCGAGCAGAAGAGCGGCGGCGCCGACCGCGCATCGATCGTCGCCGACGCGCTCGAAGCGGTGTTCGGCGCCGTTTTCCTCGACGGCGGCTTCGACGCGGCGCGCGGCGTGATCAGCGGCGTCTACGCGCAGGATCTCTCCGGCTTGACGCCGGCCACGCTCGGCAAGGACCCGAAAACGCGCCTGCAGGAGTGGCTGCAGGCACGGCGGATGCCGGTGCCCGAATACGCCGTCGTCGATACGGCCGGCGAGGCGCATGCCCAATCGTTCACGGTCGAGTGTCGGATCGCAGCGCTCGGCATCGCGGCGTCCGGCGTCGGGCCGAGCCGCCGGGCGGCCGAGCAGGTGGCGGCGGCGGACGCGTACGAACGTGTCGCCGCCACCGACGCCGCGAGATCGACCGGTGGCTGAAGTCGCCGCGACGCCCGCATTCCACTGCGGTTATGTGGCGATCGTCGGTCGTCCCAACGTAGGCAAGTCGACGCTGCTCAATCACCTGGTGGGCGAGAAGGTGAGCATCACGTCGAAAAAAGCGCAGACGACGCGGCATCGGGTAACCGGCATCCTGACCACCGCCGGCGCCCAGTTCGTCTTCGTCGACACCCCGGGGTTCCAGACGAAGCACCGCTCGCGGCTCAACGAGCGGATGAATCGCTCGGTCACGCAAAGCCTTGGCGACGTCGATGCCGTGGTCGTCGTGCTCGAATCCGGCCGCACGACCGCCGCCGATCGCACGGTCATCGGCCTCCTGCCGCCCGGCGCCCGGGTCGTTGCCGCGCTCAACAAGATCGATCGGCTCGACACCCGGGACGCGCTGCTTGCCCCATATGGCGGAACTGGCGCCGCTTTACCCGTTTGCCGCCATCGTGCCGGTCAGCGCCGAAAAGGATCGCGGGCTCGACGCGCTGCGCGATGCGGTGCGGGAGCTCCTGCCCGAAGCCGCCGCGATGTTCGGCGCGGACGAGGTCACCGATCGTGATGAGCGTTTTCTCGCCGCCGAATTCATTCGCGAGAAGATCTTTCGCCTGCTGGGCGAGGAGATCCCTTATGCGGCGACGGTGGCGATCGACCAGTTCGCGCAGGAAGGACAACTGCGCCGGATCCATGCCACGGTCTACGTCGATCGTGAGAACCAGAAGGCCATCCTGCTGGGCGCGGGCGGCGCGCAGATGAAGGAGATCGCGACCAAGGCAAGGGCCGACATGGAACGGCTGTTCGGCGGCCCCGTGTTCCTCGAGGTATGGGTGCGCGTGAAGCGCGGCTGGGCGGACGACGACAAGCTGCTCACGCGGTTCGGCTATTGACGGTCCCCGACCGCCGAATTGCAGTGTCCCCCAGGCCCCAACCGCTGCGCCGCGACGACGAGCCCGCCTACGTCCTCCATACGTACGCCTATCGCGAGACGAGCCTCATCGTCGAAGCGCTGACCGAAGATCACGGACGCGTGGCGCTGGTCGCGCGCGGCGCCAAGCGGCCGCGCTCGGAACTGCGCGGGCTGTTGCAGGCGTTTCAGCCGCTCCTGCTGTCATGGTCCGGGCACAACGAATTGAAGACGCTGCACAAGGCGGAGTGGCGCGGCGGACTGCCACTCCTCGGCGGCGCGGCGCTGCTGTGCGGCTTCTATCTCAACGAGCTTCTGCTCAAGCTCTTGCCGCGCGAGGATCCGCATTCACGGCTCTACGCGACCTATGAAGCGGCGCTCCACGAGCTCGCTGCCGGCGGCGACCAGGCGCCCGTACTGCGCCGGTTCGAGCTCGCCCTGCTCGCCGAGCTGGGCTACGCGATGCCGCTGACGCGGGAAGCCGGCACGGGCGCGACGGTCGATCCCGCGGCACGCTACCATTACGCGTTCGACCGCGGCCCCGAGCGCATCGCCGGCAATGTCGCGGCGGAGCCGCGCCGGGACGCGCTGCTGGTGCACGGCGCGACGCTGATCGCGCTCGCGGAAAACCGTTACCCGAACGCGGAGTCCGCCGCCGAGGCGAAACGGCTGATGCGCGAAGTGCTCGACCATTACCTCGAACAACGCGGCATCGAGAGCCGTCGCGTGGTGCAGGACCTGCAGGCCCTCGGCGGCGAACGGAGCGACCGGCATGATTGAACTGGGCGTCAACATCGACCACGTGGCGACGCTGCGGCAGGCCCGCCGCACGCACGAGCCCGACCCGGTGTGGGCCGCCGTCGAAGCGCATCTCGGCGGCGCCGACGGCATCACGGTCCACCTGCGCGAGGACCGCCGCCACATCCACGACGACGACGTGCGCCGCCTGCGCGATCTCGTCCACATCAAGCTCAACCTCGAAATGGCCGCCACCGCGGAAATGCTGGACATCGCCTGCGCGCTGAAGCCGGAGATGGCGATGCTCGTGCCGGAGGGGCGCGAGGAGATCACGACCGAGGGCGGCCTCGACATCATCGGTCACGAGAAGATGCTCGCCGCCGCCGTCGATCGGCTCGCCGCCGCCGGCATCGTCACCAGCGTATTCATCGACGCGCGGATGGATCAGGTCGAAGCGGCGGCGCGCATCGGGGCCAGGGTCTGCGAGATCCATACGGGCCCATACGCCCACGCGTTCCACGCCAAGGGCCGTGATCCGGAAAGCCCCGCGGTGATCGCCGAGCTCGCCAGGATTCGCGAGGCCGGGGCCGCCGTGCGCACGCTGGGCATGCGCTTCAATGCCGGCCACGCGCTCAATTATTTCAACGTCCAGCCCGTCGCCTCGCTGCCGGGCGTGCGCGAGCTCCATATCGGCCACGCGATCGTCGCCCGCTCCCTGTTCGTCGGGCTGCGCGAGGCGGTGCGGCAAATGAAGGCGCTGCTGCGCGAAGCGGCGGCGCGCCGGACTTGAGTTCGATGGCGACTCTTCCGCGGGGCCCCGTGTTTCTCGACGTTGCCGGCCTCGAGCTCGAGGCCGCAGAGCGCGAGCGGCTCGCCCATCCGCTCACCGGCGGCGTGATCCTGTTCGCGCGCAATTTCGATTCGCCGGCACAGCTTCGCGCGCTCACCGCCGCGATCCGCGCCGTGCGTGCGCCGCCGCTCTTGATCGCGGTCGACCACGAAGGCGGGCGGGTGCAGCGGTTCCGGCAGGGATTCACGTCGATCCCACCGATGCGCACGCTCGGCGTGCAGTGGGACCGCGACATCGTGGCCGCCGCGCGCGAAGCGACTCGCCTCGGCTGGAGCATTGCCTCGGAACTGCGGGCGCACGGCATCGATTTCAGCTTCACGCCGGTGCTCGATCTCGACTTCGGCACCAGCACCGTCATCGGCGACCGCGCGTTCCACCGGAACCCCAATGCGGTCGCGCATCTTGCCTGCGCGCTGCAGGCCGGGCTGCGCGCCGGGGGCATGCCCGCGGTCGGCAAGCATTTTCCCGGCCACGGCCACGTCGCCGCCGACTCGCACGTCGAAGTGCCGGTCGACGATCGCAGCCTCGCGGCATTGCTCGCCGCGGATCTCGTGCCGTTCGGCGTGCTCGCCAAGGCCGGGCTCGAGGCGGTCATGCCGGCGCACGTCATCTATTCGGCGATCGATCCGCAACCGGCCGGCTATTCGCGGTTCTGGCTATTCGAGATGCTGCGCACCCGGCTCGGCTTCGACGGCATGGTGTTCTCGGACGACCTCGGCATGGCCGGCGCGCAAGGGGCGGGCGACATGGTCGCGCGCGCCGACGCGGCCTGCGCGGCGGGGTGCGACATGGTGCTCGTCTGCAATGACAGCGCGGCGGCTGCGGAGGTGCTCGAGCGCTGGCGCCCGCCGCCGCAACCGGATCTCGCGCGGCGGGCCATGCGCATGGAAGGTCAGACGCCGCGCGCTTGCCCGAATTTGTAGCCCGGCGTTGAGCGCACGCGAAACCCGGGTGGACCGTGCGCTATTGCGCAATCACCCGGGTTTCGCTTTGCTCAACGCCGGGCTACGCGAGCTTGAGGTGCGGCGTCACGGCGTAGCGTCGACCGGCGATGTCCACTTCGTAGCGCGCGCCGAGGATCGCCTCGTCGGACAGCGGGCCTTCGGCGCGCGCGTAACCCATCGCCACGGCGCGCCCGTACTTGCGGCTGTAGCCGGCGGACGTCAGCTCGCCGACGTTGCGGCCATCCATCAGGATCGGCTCGCCGCCCCAGGGAAACGCGGCCGGGTCGTCGAACGTGAACAGCACGAGTCGTTTCCGGATCGCGGTGGGGGGCTTCTCCCGCAACGCGTCGCGGCCGAGGAACGGCGCCGGCTTGTCCATCTTCACCGCGTAGCCCAGCCCGGCCTCCCACGGGGTCTCGTCGGGTGAAAGCTCGGCGCCCCACGCCCGGCGACCGGCTTCGACGCGCAGTGCGTCGATCGTGTAATAGCCGGCGTCGCACAATCCGAAGCGCGCGCCGGCGCTCCACAGCGCCTCGTAGAGCGTCACGCACTGATCGGTAGTGACGTAGAGCTCGTATCCGGGCCCGCCGACGTAGCTCATCCGCGCCGCGCGCACGCGGGCGTAGCCGACATCGATCTCGTTCGTCATCGAAAACGGCAGCGCGGTCCTGGAGATGTCGGCGGCGGTAAGCTCGCGCAGCAGCGGCTCGGCTTTCGGGCCCATCACCGACAGCACCGAATAGGCGCTCCCGACATCGACGAGCGCCGCGTGCTCGCCGTCGCGGATGCCGCGTTCGATCCAGGCGAAGTCGCGGGTCGTCTGCGCGGAGCCGGTAACGATGAAGAACTCGTGCGCGCCGAGGCGAACGATCGTGAGGTCGCTTTCGAATCCGCCGCGTTCGTTGAGCATCGCCGTGTAGACCATCCGGCCCGGCGCGACGTCGATCTCGTTCGCGCACCGGCGCTGCAGCACCGCCAGCGCGTCGCGGCCCTTCAGCACGAATTTGGAGAACGACGTCTGGTCGAACACGACCACGTCCTCGCGGCAGGCGCGCTGTTCCTCCAGCACGTGCGGCAGCCAGCCGGGCGTGCCGAACGTCGGCGCCGGCAGGGCGGCGCCGCGCGGCAGGAAATAGTTGGCCCGCTCCCAGCCCATCTTGCTGCCGAACACCGCGCCCTTGTCCCGCAGCCGGTCATGGAGCGGCGATCGGCGCAGCGGCCGCACCGTCCTCATTTCCTCGCGCGGCCAGCGCATCGCGTAATGGAGCCCGAGGCTCTCGACGGTGCGGTCGGCAAGATGCCGCCGGTTGGCGTGGAACGGGGCGAAGCGGCGAATGTCGACGTCCCACAGGTCGAGCGGCGCCTCGCCGTTGACGATCCATTCGGCGACGAGCTTGCCGGCGCCCCCCGAGTTGGCGATGCCCGCCGAATTGAATCCGGCGCAGACGAAATAGCCGGCGAGCTCCGGCGCCTCGCCGAGGATGAAATTGCCGTCGCCGGTGAAGCTTTCGGGGCCATTCAGCAGCAGCTTGACCTCCGCGGTTTCGAGGCACGGCGTGCGGTGGATCGCGTTGGTCATCAGGATTTCGAAATGCTCCCAATCTTCCGGGAGCAGCTGGAATTCGAAATGGTCGGGGATCTTTTCGGGGCTCCAGGGTTTCGCCTCCGGCTCGAAGCCGCCCATCACGAGGCCACCGACTTCCTCCTTGTAGTAGAGGAAGCCGTCCGGATCGCGAATCACCGGCAGGTCGGGCGTGACGCCGGGAATCTGCTTGGTGACGAGGTAGAAATGCTCGGCCGAGCAGAGCGGAACATTGACGCCGGCGAGGCGGCCGAACTCGCGCGCCCACTGGCCGCCGCAGTTGACGAGCGTTTCGCAGCCGATGTCGCCGCCGCCGTCTTCGGACGTCCAGCGAATGCCGGCGACGCGCCCGCGCGCGGTCGTCACGCCGACGACCTTGATGCCTTCGACGATGCGCGCACCGCGCAGGCGCGCGCCCTTCGCCAGCGATTGCGTGAGATCGGTCGGATTCGCCTTGCCATCCCCCGGTATCCATACGCCGCCGGCGAGATCGTCGGTGCGCAGGATCGGCGCGATCCGTCCCGCTTCGGCCGGCGATACGAACTCGAACTCGATCCCGAAACTCTTCGCGCGCGCCATCTGCCGCTTCATCAGCGTGAGGCGCTCCGGCGTCTTCGCGATGTTGAGACTGCCGCACTGTTTCCAGCCGGTCGCGAGCCCAGTCTCCTTTTCCAGTGATGAATAGAGGTCGATGCCGTAGCGGCTCATCCGCGTCGCGTTGCGCGTCGCGCGCGTCTGGCCGACGAGTCCTGCCGCGTGCCAGGTCGTGCCGCAGGTGAGCTTGCCCTGTTCGAGCAGCACGACGTCGCGCACGCCCAGCAGCGTGAGGTGATAGGCAGTCGATACGCCGGCGATGCCGCCGCCGACGATGACAACCTGCGCGTGGGTGGGGAGTTTGGGGATCATGGAATCACCATCAGAGCTTCAGCGCCGCGATGCCCAGCACCACGCTCGCCGCCCCGGCGAGCCGGGGCAGCGTGAAGCCTTCCTTCAGCCACAGGGCGCCGATCAGCGCGGCGAACAGTACCGACGTTTCCCGGAGCGCGGCCACCGCGGCGACCGGCGCGCGCGTCATCGCCCACAGCACGATGCCGTACGCGGCGAGGCTCGCTGCGCCGCCGGCGAGCCCGCGCCGCCAGCCGTGGCGCAGGTACGTGAGCGCCGCCGGACCGCGCCGGACAAAGATCCAGCCGAGGAACGGAAAGGCTTCGAGGATCGTCAGCCAGACGACATAACTCGCGGGATTGTTCGACGCGCGCGCCCCCGCGCCGTCGATCAGCGTGTAGAGCGCGATGATCACCGCGTTGGTCAGCGCCCACGCCGCGGCCGCCGGCGGATGCCGGCTGCGCCGCACGAGGGCGATGCTGACGATGCCGAGCGAGATCAGCGCGATGCCGATCGCGCCCTGCGCGGACGGCCACTCGCCGAGAAAGACGATGCCGAGGACCGTAACGAGCAGCGGTGCGGTGCCGCGCATCAACGGATAGGCGAACGACAGGTCGCCCGTCCGGTAGGCTTGCGACAGCGTCACGTAATAGCCGAAGTGAACGGCGGTCGAGGCGGCCGCGAATTTCCACGCGGCGGCGTCCGGAAAGCCGACGAAGGGGGCCACGACGATCCCGGTGAAGGACGAGCCGGCGACCACCGACGCCATGTCGAGCAGCGGATCGCCGCCGGGAGCCCCCTTCAGCAGCGCATTCCAGCCGGCGTGCAGCAGCGCCGCCGCGAGCACCGCGAGCGTGACGCCGAGCGTGAGTTCCGTCGCCGGCATCCGTCGCGCGTGGCTAGGCCGTGTTCGGCTTGCGCTTCTGCCAGCCGTTCTTGCCACCCGCCTGCTCTTCGGCGGCAATGCCCCGGCGACCGCGCGGCGGCGCGCGGTCGGGGAGGGGCTCCGGCGGTTCCTTCAACCGGGTCTTCGCCAGCACGCCGGCCTGGTCGAGGATCGGGTAGGCGATCGAGCAGATGTGCGAATTGATCCGTCGGAGATCGGCGATGAGGTCTAGGTGCAGCGACGACGTCTCGATGCTGTCCTGCGCATTGCCGGCGAGGCGCGCGAGATGCGAATCCGCGTAGGCGCGCTCGAGCTCGCGTACCAGGACCTTCTGCGCGAGGAGCTCCTGCGCGCTCTTCAAATCGCCGTTGAGAAAGACCGCCTGGCCCAGCTTGAGATTGGTGATCAGCCGGGCGTGCAGGTCGCAGATCTCGTGCATCCCGGCCTCGGAAAAATTGCGGCCCTTGTCGATCTTCTTGTCCACGACGTCGATGATGATCCGCTCGATGATGTCGCCGATCTGCTCCATGTTGATCGTGAACGACACGATGTCGGTCCAGCGCCGGCCTTCCTTTTCCTCGAGCGCCTCGCGCGAGATCTGCGTGAGGTAGAGCTTGACCGCCGTGTAGAGCTCGTCGACGACGTCGTCCAGCTTGCGCAGGCGTTCGGCCAGCGAACGATCGTTGGTCTTCAGCACGGCGAGCATGCCGGTCAGCATTTGCTCGATGACGTCGCCGATGCGCAGCGCTTCGCGCGCGGCGCAGGAAATGGCGAGCGCCGGCGTCGCGAGCGCGGAGGCGTCGAGGTAGCGCGGCTTGGCGGGATCCTCGCTGTCCGGACGCGCGGGCATCAGCCGTTCGGCGAGGCGCGCGATGGGCTCGGTCAGGAAGAGGAACACCACCGCAATGGCGACGTTGAACAGCAGGTGGAACAGGACGACTTGCCGCGCTTCGTCACCCAGGCGCGCGACCTGTGGTTCGAGCAGCGAGAGCACCGGCACGACGGCCGCGCAGGCGATGAGCTTGAACAGGAAGTTGCCGAGCGTCACCCGTCGTGCCTCGGGCGGCGAGCGGGCGGTGGACAGCATCGCGAGGAGGCCGCTGCCCAGATTGGCACCGAGGACCAGGCCCAGCGCGACGTGGATGCCGATGACGTTCGACGCCGCGAGCGTCGCGATCAGCAGCACCACCGCGAGGCTCGAGTAGGCGAGGATCGTGAGCAGCGCCGCGACCAGCATGTCGAGCAGCGTGTCGCCGGTTAGCGAGGCGAAGATGACCTGGACCCCGGCCGCCTGGGTGACCGGCTTGGCGGCGAGCATGATCCACTGCAGCGCGAGGATGATGAGGCCGAGGCCGATCAGGATGAGCCCGAAGCGGCCGACGTTGGTCTCCTGCCGCGTGAGGAACAGCACGACCCCGACGAAGATCAGGAATGGCGACAGCCACGAAAGGTCGAACGAGAACACGATCACCATCAGGCTGGTGCCGACGTCGGCACCCAGCATCACCGCCAGCGCCGGCGCGGTCGCGATCATGCCCTGGCCGGCGAAGGCGGCGACGATGAGCGCAGTGGCGGTGCTGCTCTGGATGAGGCCGGTGACGCCGAGCCCGGCGAGCAGCGCCCTGAACCGGTTGCCGACGCTGCGGCGCAGCAGGCGGCGCAGGTCGCCGCCGTAGATGCGCAGGATCCCCGAGCGCACGTTGTGCGTGCCCCAGACCAGCAGCGACACGCCGGCGAGGAGGTTGAGGAGGTGCTGCATCTCAGCGCCGCGCCGGTTTCCACGGCGGTGAGCGCCGCGTCGATGATCGCAAACGCGCGATCGAGTTCGTCGCGAGTGATGACGAGCGGCGGCGACAGCGTCAGCACGTTGCCCTGGCCGATCTTGAACGACAGACCGTGCGCAAGGCAGTGATACATCACCCGCTCGGCCTCGAGACGCGCCGGCGCGCCGTCGCGCACGAGCTCGAGGCCGAGCAGGAGCCCGATGCCGCGCACCGCGCCGACCAGCGGATGGCGCTCCTTGATCGCGTTCATCCGCACCAACGCCTGCCGGCCCAGCGCGCACGACCTGGCGAGCAGCTGTTCCTGTTCGATCACTTCGAGCGTGGCGAGCGCGGCGGCGCAGCCGACCGAGCTCTTTTCGTGCGTGTAGTGGCCGAGTGCGCGGTCGGCGGCGATATCGAGGTCGCGACGCGCGATCAGCGCGGCCATCGGGAAGATCGCGCCGCCCAGCCCCTTGCCGAGGACGACCATGTCGGGAACGATGCCGTAATGCTCGAACGCGAACATCGTGCCGGTGCGGCCGAGGCAGATCGGAACCTCGTCGAGGATCAACAGCGCGCCGTGACGGTCGCAGGCGTCGCGGACGAGCCGGTAATAGTCGGGCGGCGGGATCTCGACGTCGGTGCAGCGGATCGTTTCGATGATGACCGCGCCGACATCCTCTTCCTTCGCGAGCACGTAGTCGACATATTCGGCGCAGCGCAGGTTGCACCTTCCCGCGCATCCGAAGCGGCAGGCGCGGGGATCGCATGGCGGCGCATGCTCGGTGCCGGGCAGGAGCGGTCCCATGTGCTTGCGGAACACCGCTTCGCCGCCGATCGAGATCGCGTCGAGCGAGGCACCGTGGAACGAGTCCCACATCGACAGCGTCTTGTGCCGGCCCGTGGCGAGCCGCGCGAGTTTGAGCGCCATCCCGATCGCGAGCGTGCCGGCGGGCGCGAACAGCACCTTGCCGAGCGGATCGGGCGCGAGCGCGGTGAGCTTCGCGGCCAGGTCGACGGCCGCCTGATTCGTGAACCGGCGCGGCGAGAACGGCAGGGTGTCGAGCGCGCGCCGGACCGCCGCCATCACGTGTGGATGGCGGTAGCCGACCTGGTGGACGTTGTTGCCGTGGAAATCCATGATCCGCCGGCCCTCGACATCCTCGAGCCAGATCCCCTCGCATGACAGCGAGCGCGTCGAAGCACGGCGTCGACAGTGACTGGTGCAGGAAATGGCGCGCGTCGGCGTCGAGCAGAGCGCGCGTCGCGCCATGCACGTGCTCCGCCTCGAACGCGCGCCGCAGCGGCGACAGGTTGACGTCGCCCTCGGTCACGACGCCGGCGGCAGGCAGCGGCTCGTTCATGGCGTTACCACGGCAACGAGTACGTCTTCGAGTTGGTGAAGCTCTTCATCGCTTCCTGTACGCCCTCCTTGTAGCCCAGGCCGGAATCCTTGATGCCGCCGAACGGCGTGAGCTCCAGCCGGTAGCCCGGAACCTCGCGCACGTTGACCGTGCCGACATGGAGCTCGGTCACGAGACGGGTGATGTAGTCGAGGCGGTTGGTGCACACCGCCGACGACAGCCCGTACTCCGTCGCATTCGCGATCCGGATCGCGTCGTCGATTCCGGAAAACCGGATCACCGGCGAGACCGGGCCGAACGTCTCGTATTTCACCACCGCCATGTCGGGCGTCACCCGGTCGAGCAGCGTCGGCGAATACAGCGCGCCGCGGCGCAGGTTGCCGTACAACAGCCGCGCGCCGCGGGCGACCGCGTCGTTGACCCTCGCCTCGAACGACCGCGCCGCGGGCTCGTCGATCACGGTGCCCATGTCCATCGCGGGGTCCATCGGATCGCCGTACGACCACGCCTCGGTCTTCGCCAGCAGAGCCTCGACGAAGCGGTCCGCGACCGCCTCGTGGACAAGGATACGCTTGACCGCGGTGCAGCGCTGTCCGGAATTCCGGTACGAGCCGGCCGCGGCGAGCGTGGCGGCCTCGTCGAGATCGGCATCCTCCAGCACGATCATCGGGTCGTTGCCGCCCAGCTCCAGCACCTGCCGCTTGTAGACCGCCTTGGCGGCGATGGCTTTGCCGATCGCGACGCCGCCCGTGAACGTCACCAGGTCGACGGCGGGGTGGGTCAGCAACTCGTCGGCGATCTCGCTCGGGTCGCCGGTCACCACCGAGAACATCTCGGGGGGCAGCCCCGCCTCGTACAGGATGTCGGCGAGCAGCAGCGCCGACAGCGGCGTCTTCTCGGTCGGCTTCAGCACCATCCGGTTGTTGGTCGCGATCGACGGCGCGACCTTGTGCGCGACCTGATTCAGCGGATGGTTGAACGGCGTGATGGCCGCGATCACGCCGAGCAGGGGCTCCCGCAGCGTGTACACCTTGCGCATCCTGCCGTGCGGCGTGAGGTCGCAGGAAAAGATCTGGCCGTCGTCCTGGAGCGCGGCGTTGCCGGCGAAGACGAACACGTCGCAGGCGCGGCCGACTTCATAGAGCGAATCCTTCTTGCAGATCCCGCACTCGGCGGTGATGAGGTCGGATATCGCGTCGCCGCGCGCGCGGATGATCTCGGCGGCGCGGTGCAGGATCCGGTACCGGTCGTGCCGGGTGAGCGTCGAGCGGTAGCCGCGGGCGATCGCAATGGCGCGCCGGATGTCGTCGGCGGTGGCTTTGGGCACCGTGCCGACCCGCGCGCCGGTATACGGATTGTGGACGTCGATGACCCGCGTGCCGCCGACGTGCTCGCCGGCGATCCGCATCGTCTCGTGCAATTCGCCGCCGTGGCGGAGGTCGGAGAGGTTCATCGTCGCGCTCGCGCCAGGGGGCCGGTCATGCCAGCAGGTTGAGGCCGAGGTCGAACGCATCGAAATTGCGCCAGCGCCGTTCCGGCGGCAACGCCACGGCCCGGCGGTTGGCAATGAGCGGCACCTGCTGCTCCGACGTGCCGCCGTGCGAGCGCAACGGCACGGTGAGCCCCGACAGATCGTGGCGGTCGCGGCTGGTGCCGATCACCGTCAGGCGCTCGGAAACGACGACGAGATCGCCGATGCGGTCGCCCGGAAGCTCGAAGCGCGCGCAGGCCTCGTCGCGGGTCAGGACGGCTTCGGTCCCCGGCAGCGCCTTGATGCGCGCCGCGACCCCGGCGACGGCGTCGGCGGCCGACACGTACACGGTCGCGAACGAGCCGAGCGCGCCATGATGGACGACGTACGGATCGGTGATCGGCAGGATCACGCGCGTGGCCCCGGCGCCGCAGGCGTGGTCGAGCACGTCCTGCAGGTAGATCACGTTGGGCCGCCCGAAAGCATCCGTCTTGGCGTTCATGCCGTGGTCGGCGGTCACGACGATGGTCGCGCCCAGCGCGTCCAGCCGTTCGAGATAGCGGTCCATCATCGCGTAGAAGTCGTTGGCGGCGCCTACCCCCGGGGCCGCCTTGTGCTGGATGTAGTCGGTGGTCGACAGGTACGTCACGTCGGGCCGCTCCCGCTCCTGCAGCCGCACGCCGGCCGCAAACACGAACTCCGACAGCAGGGCGCTGTAGACCGACGGCACCGGCATGCCGACCATGGCGACGACGTCGTCGATGCCGTTGCATTCCCGGGTCGCCTCGGCCGCCTTTTCCGACGAAAAGCAGATTCCCGCCATCCGGTGCCCGAGCAACGCGCGGAGCTTGTCCTTGGCGGTGACCACGGCGACCTTGGCGCCCGCGTCGGCGAATGCGGCGAGAATGGTGCCGGCGCGCAGGTACTTGGGGTCGTTCATCATCACTTCGGCGCCGGCGTCGCGATCCCAGAAGTAGTTGCCGCAGATGCCGTGCAGCGAGGGCGGGGCGCCGGTGACGATCGACAGGTTGTTCGGATTGGTGAACGACGGGATGACGCAATCGGCGGTGAGGCAGGTGCCGCGCTCGCGCAACGCGGCGAGGTAGGGTGCGGCGCCGGAAGCGATCGCCTGGTTGATGTATTCGGGCTCGCAGCCGTCGACGCACACGACGACGAGCGGAGCTCGCGGCCAGCGGTAGGTGCGGCCGTTGACCGTCAGGGGTGGCCTGTCGTTCGGGAATGGCGTGGGACTCACCGGGTTTTCCTCGTGGTGGGGGCGGCTTTGGGCTCGCCGCTCGCGGGTCGCGCGTTGCCGCGGCGCGTGCGGTGCATCCGCTCACGGCTCGCCATGACGTGCTCGTGCAGCGCGCGGCCGGCCGCGGCGGCCTCGCCGGCCGCGATCCGGTCGACGATTTCGCGGTGCTCGCGCGTCGAGACCGGCAGCGTGCCGGCCTGCGCCAGCGTTGCCCGGCGGAAGAGATTGAGCTCGTTCACGAGCCGTCGGTACGTGACGAGGAGCTTGCCGTTGCCGGCGAGCTCGACCAGGCGGTCGTGGAAGGCGAGGTTGGCCTGGTGATAGGCGTCGACATCGCCCTTGGCCGCCGCCTTCTCCATGCGGTCGACGCGCGCGGAGAGCTCGCGGGCGAGGTCGGGCGTGATCGTCTGCGCGACCCTGCGACCGACGAATTCGTCGAGCAGCGCGCGAAGCTCGTAGATCTCGTCGGCTTCGCCGATGCCGATTTCGCGCACGTGCACGCCGCGATTCTTCTCGAGCCGGACGAGACCCGATTCCTCCAGTGCGCGGAAAGCCTCGCGCACCGGCCCGCGCGACACGCCCAGGAGGTCGGCGATCGCGGCTTCATTCAACTTGCTGCCGGCGGGCATCTCGCCGGCGAGGATCATCCGTTCGAGCTCCTTCTGGACCAGCATCGGCAGCGACGACGATTGCACGAGCGCGATGGCCGCCGCCCCGCGGCCGGGTCGCGCGGCGGCGGCACTGCCGCCGACAGCGGGTGAGGGCTTGTGCATCGGCGTATTCAACTGCGCCGAGTGTAGATTGTCAACAATCTGCAAAAATCCGGTTGCTCCCGGCGGGGCGCGAGCGTACGATTGCCCGCAATTTGACTCCCGCTGGCGACGGTCGGTACGCTTTCCAAAGCGCGCGTCCGGGCGCCGTCGGCGCGAGTCCGCTGGTTTTCCGTCCCGATGCAGGCAACCCGTAAGGAGCGAGCACATGAAACACAGTCAAGGCACCTGGTGGCAAGCCGCGGCCGCGCAAGCCGCCGTCGCGGGCGCCGCGCTGGGCATCCTTTTCGCCGGTACCGCCATGGCCCAGAAGACCGAGCTTCTCGTCTATACGGCGCTCGAGACCGACCAGATCAAGGCGTACCAGGACGGCTTCAACAAGGCCTACCCGAACATCGACATCAAGTGGGTGCGCGACTCGACCGGCATCATCACCGCCAAGCTCCTCGCCGAGAAGGCGAATCCGCAAGCCGACGTGGTCATGGGTCTCGCCGCGTCGAGCCTCGTGCTGTTCGACGTCGAAGGCATGCTGCTGCCCTACGCGCCGAAGAACCTGGCCGCGATCCCCGCGCAATACCGCGATGCCAAGAACCCGCCGGCGTGGTTCGGCATGGACGTCTGGGGCGCGACGGTCTGCTTCAACACGGTCGAGGCGGCGAAGCAGGGTCTGCCGAAGCCCGAATCGTGGAAGGACCTCACCAAGCCGGTCTACAAGGGCAAGATCGTGATGCCGAACCCGGCGTCGTCCGGCACCGGATTCTTCGACGTGACCGCGTGGCTGCAGCTGTGGGGCGAGGCCGACGGCTGGAAATACATGGACGCGCTGCACGAGAACATCGCGCAGTACACACACTCGGGCAGCAAGCCGTGCGTTCAGGCCGGCAGCGGCGAGTTCCCGATCGGCATCTCGTTCGAGTACCGCGCCAACACCATCAAGGCGAAGGGCGGCCCGATCGACCTCGTCTTCCCGAGCGAGGGCCTGGGTTGGGATCTCGAGGCGGTCGGGATCATGAAGAACACGAAAAAGCTCGACGCCGCGAAGTCATTCGCCGACTGGAGCGCGTCGAAGGAAGCCAACGAGCTCTACGCCGCCAACTTCGCGATCGTCGCGATTCCCGGTCTCGCGAAACCGCTGCCGAACATCCCCGCGGATTACGAGAAGCGGCTGGTGAAGAACGATTTCGCCTGGGCGGCCAAGAACCGCGACAAGATCCTGGCCGAATGGACCAAGCGCTACGACGCGAAGTCGGAGCCGAAAAAGTAGCGTTGCAACACCCGCCGCGCCCCGCCTCGCGCGGGGCGCGCTGCTTCATACGACCGGAGATCTCCCGGCAGTGGCGTCCGGCGACCCCTTTCTCGAACTCGGCGGCATCCGCAAGACCTTCGGGCGCTTCGAGGCCCTCAAGACGATCTCGCTGTCGGTGGCCCGTGGCGAGTTGATGGTGTTCCTCGGGCCTTCGGGCTGCGGCAAGACCACGCTATTGCGCATCATCGCGGGACTCGAAGTGCAGGATACCGGCACCATCGTCCAGGACCGTCGCAACGTCTCGCGGCTGCCGGCGATCAAGCGCGACTACGGCATCGTCTTCCAGTCCTACGCGCTCTTTCCGAATCTCACGATCTACGATAACGTCGCTTACGGCCTCGTCAACCGGCGGCAGGGCCGTGGCGCCATCCGGAAGCGGGTGGCCGAGCTGCTCGAGCTCGTCGGGCTGCCGACCGAGGGCACGAAATACCCCGGCCAGCTCTCGGGCGGGCAGCAGCAGCGGATCGCGCTCGCCCGGGCGCTCGCGCCGGCGCCGGGCCTGCTGCTCCTCGATGAGCCCTTGTCGGCGCTCGATGCGCTCGAGCGCGTGCGGCTGCGCGGCGAGATTCGGGCGCTGCAAAAGCGGCTTGGCGTGACCACGATCATGGTGACCCATGACCAGGAGGAAGCGTTGTCGATGGCCGACCGCATCGTGGTGATGAACCGGGGCTGCATCGACCAGGTCGGCACGCCGCGCGAAATCTACGAGACGCCGATGACGCCGTTCGTCGCCGATTTCATCGGCAAGGTCAACGTGCTGGCCGCCACGGCCCAAGGCGGCGGACGGTTCCGTGTCGGGACTCTGTCGCTCGCGGTCGCCCGGCCGGACGTGGCGTCGGGAACGGCGGTGAAGCTCTATCTGCGCCCGGAGGACGTCGTGGTCAGCGTGAATGGCGCCGCCTCGAGCGCCGCCAACGCGGTGGCCGGCAAGGTGGCCAAAGTCGAGTTTCTCGGCGCGTTCTGCATGGTCGGCATCCAGTTGGACGGCGGTGGGACGCCGCTGCTCGCCAACGTGCCCCGCCAACAGGTGGATGCCGGCGGCCTTGCACCGGGTGCGCCGGTGACCGTGAGCCTGCCGCCCACGGCGATGCGCATTCTCGGCTAGCCCCGTGGCGACTCCCGCGGCCGCGCTCCCGCCCCTCGCCGTCGCCGCGGTCAAGCCGCAGGTGCATTGGCAGGACCGGCTCGCCCAGGGCCTGCTCGTCGCCGGGTGCCTGGCACTGGCGCTGTTCCTGCTCGCGCCGCTCGGGGCGATTCTCGTCAAGAGCCTGCAGGACCGCAGCGGGGCGTTCGTCGGATTGCTGCAGTTCCGCGAATACTTCGGCACGCCCGCGCTCAATCACTCGATCTGGAACACGCTATGGGTGGCACTGGCGGTGACCGCCGTCACGGTGCCGCTCGCCTTCACCTACGCCTATGCGCTGACACGCTCCTGCATGCCGGGGCGCGCGCTGTTCCGCGTCATCGCGCTGACGCCGATCCTCGCGCCTTCGCTGCTGGCGGCGATCTCGTTCATCCAGTGGTTCGGCAACCAGGGCCTGCTCAAGGGGCTCCTGGGCGGCGCCTCGGTGTACGGGCCGATCGGGATCATCATCAGCGCCATCTACGCGACGTTTCCGCACGCGCTGATGATCATCCTCACCGCGCTGCTCCTGTCCGACGGCCGCCTCTACGAGGTCGCCGAATCGCTGCGCACGCCCACGTGGCGGAAATTCTTCACGATCACGCTGCCCGGCGCGAAGTACGGCCTCGTCAGCGCGGCGATGGTGGTGTTCTCTTATACCGTCAGCGATTTCGGCATCCCGAAGGTGATCGGCGGCAACTTCAACGTGCTGGCGGTCGACATCTACAAGCAGGTGGTGGGGCAGCAGAACTTCAACAAGGGCGCGGTGGTGAGCTTCGTGCTGCTCTTGCCGGTGCTCGTGGCCTTCGTCGTCGACTGGCGGATGCAGGGGCGGCTGCAAGCGCAGTTCTCGGCCCGCGCCGTGCCGTATGCGCCGAAGCGCGCGCGCGGGTTCGACGCGGCGATGTTCGGATTCTGCCTCGTGGTCTCGCTGCTGCTGCTCGCGGTGCTCGGCATGGCGGTCTGGACGTCGCTGATCAAGTTCTGGCCGTACGACCTCTCGCTCTCGTTCCGCCACTACGGCTACGGACTGGTCGACGGCGGCGTGTTCGATGCCTACCTCAACAGCCTCAAGATGGCGCTCGCCGCCGCGCTGGCCGGCACGATGGTCGTCTTCGCGATCGGCTACCTGCTCGAGAAGACCCGTGGCGTGCCGGCGATCAAGGCCGCGGTGCGGCTCCTGGCGGCGATCCCGATGGGCGTCCCCGGGATGGTCCTGGGCCTGGGCTACATCCTGTTCTTCAACCATCCGGACAATCCGCTGAATTTCCTTTACGGGACGCTCACCATTCTCGTGATCTCGACGATCGTTCACTACTACACGTCGAGCCACCTGACCGCGGTGACCGCGTTGAAGGCGATGGACGCCGAGTTCGAGGCGGTGTCGGCGTCGCTCAAGGTGCCCTTCTACAAGACATTTCACCGTGTTACGGTACCCGTCTGCCTGCCGGCGATACTCGACATCGGCCGTTATCTCTTCGTCAACGCGATGGTGACCATTTCGGCGGTCGTGTTCCTCTACGGGCCGAACACGCGGCTCGCGTCGATTGCCGTGCTCGACCTCGACGACGCGGGGGACATCGGTCCGGCGGCGGCGATGGCGACGCTGATCGTCGTGAGCTCGACGCTCGCCTGCCTCCTGTACGCGCTGGTCACGCGGGTGTTGCTGACGCGCACGCAGGCCTGGCGCAGGCCGATGAACGTAAGCTGACACGCGCCACGCACCGGCACATTCCATCGGAAGGAAGACGTCATGAGCCTGTTCTCCCGCGATCCCATCCTGCTGACGCCCGGCCCCCTCACCACGTCTCTGGCGACCAAGGCGGCCATGCTGCGCGACTGGGGCTCGTGGGATTCCGCGTTCAACGCCGTGACCGCCGAGGTGCGGCGCAAGCTGCTCGCGATCATCCACGGGGAAGAGACGCACGTTTGCGTGCCGATGCAGGGGAGCGGCACCTTTTCGGTCGAGGCGGCGGTCAACACGCTGGTGCCGCGCGACGGCCACGTGCTGGTGCTGATCAACGGCGCCTACGGCACGCGCCTCGCGCGGCTCACCCGGATGATGGGCCGCCGCCTGTCCACGTTCGAGACGGCCGACGACGTGCCGACGACGCCGCAGGACGTCGACCGGCTGCTCGCCGCCGACCCGTCGATCACCCACGTCGGCTTGATCCATTGCGAGACGTCGACCGGCATCCTCAATCCGCTGCCGGAGATCGCGGCGGTGGTCGCACGGCACGGCAAACGCCTCATCGTCGACGCGATGAGCTCGTTCGCGGCGATCGCCATCGACGCGCGCAGCGTGCCGTTCGACGCGCTGATCGCGGCGTCGGGGAAGTGTGTCGAGGGTCCGCCGGGCATGGGCTTCGTCTTCGTCCGTCGCGCGGCGCTGGAGCAATGCGCCGGCAACTCGACCTCGCTCTCCCTCGATCTTTACGACCAGTGGACGTACATGGAAAAGACGACGCAGTGGCGCTACACGCCGCCGACGCACATCGTCGTCGCGTTCAACGCCGCGCTCGATCAGCTGCAGGCGGAAGGCGGGCAGCCGGCCCGGCTCGCGCGCTACGCGAAGAACTGCGAGGTGCTGGTGCGCGGCATGGCCGAGCTTGGCTTCCGCGCGTTCCTCGCGCCGGAAATCCAGGCGCCGATCATCGTCACGTTCCATGCGCCGGCCGACCCCCGGTACACGTTCAACGCGTTCTACGATTGCGTTCGCGACAAGGGCTTCGTTCTATACCCGGGCAAGCTCACGCAGGTCGAGACGTTTCGCGTGGGCTGCATCGGCGCCATCGGTCCGGACGAAATGCGGCACGCGGTCAACGCGGTGCGCGACACGCTCTCCGAGATGGGCATCCGGCAGGTGTCGCCGGCGCCCACGCGCGCGGCCGCGTAATCGGGCATGCCGCCCGCCGCCGGCGACGTGATGGCAGGCTGCACGTCTCTTCGGGCCGGGCGGGCGATCGCGGGCGCGTCGATGCGCCTGGCGGCATGCCGCTGGCTGACGGGCGCGCTGTTCGCGGCGGTCGCCGTCGCGGCCGGCGGCGCGCCGCCGGCGCGCGATGTCGGGAGCAATGACGCCCAACCCTGGGTGCATGCCTACGCGGCCTACGGCAAGCCCAAGTACCCGTCAGGCTTCACGCATTTCGACTACGTGAACCGCGACGCGCCGAAAGGCGGCACCCTCCACCTCAGCAATCCGGATCGGCGCACGAGCTTCGACAAGTTCAACCCGTACACGGTCAAGGGCAATTCCCCGGCCGGCGTGGTGATCTTCATGTTCGAGACGCTCGCGGTGATGGCCGGCGACGAGCTCGCGACGATGTACGGCCTGCTGGCCGAGGAGATGCAGGTGGCGCCGGACAAGTCGTCGATCACCGTGCGGTTGAATCCGAAGGCGCGATTTGCCAACGGCGACCCGGTCACCGCCGCCGACGTCCTGCATTCGTTCACCATGCTGACGAGCAAGCACGCGGACCCGACGACGCAGACGCGCCTTTCCGGTGTGCAGGGCGCGGTCGTGCTCGACCCGCGCACGATCCGTTTCGACCTCAAGGACCGCTCCAACGACACGATCTTCAACGTCGGGACGCGGTTGCCGGTATTTTCGCGCAAATGGGGCGCCGGGCCCGACGGAAAGCAGAAGGACTTCGACCAGATCGTCAACGAGTACCCGATCACCAGCGGCCCGTACACGATCGCCGTCGCCGATTCGGGGCGGCGGCTCGAATTCGTCCGCAACCAGGAGTACTGGGCGCGTGATCTCGGTGTCCGCCGCGGGCAATTCAACTTCGACCGCGTCGTCTATCGCTACTACCAGGATCTCGCCGTCGCGATGGAGGCGTTCAAGGCCGGGGAATTCGACCTGCTGCAGGAATATTCAGCCCGCCGCTGGGTGCGCCAGCACGCGGGGCCGAAGTGGCGCGACGGCCGCATCGTGAAGGAGAAATTCGAGTACGGCTTCGGCGCCGGGCTGCAATCGTACATCCTCAACCTGCGCCGGCCGCTGTTCCAGGATCGCCGCGTTCGCGAGGCGCTCGGCTACACCTACGACTTCGATTCGATCAACGTGTACCGGCAATACCAGCGCACGTACAGCATGTTCGCGAACTCGGAGTTCGCGGCGACCGGCTTGCCGGGACCCGGCGAGCTCGCGCTGCTGGAACCGTTTCGCGCGGAGCTTCCGGCAGAGGTCTTCGGTCCGGCGTGGCAGCCACCGCATACCGCCGGTGGTCCCGAAGCGATGCGCCGGAATCTGCTCAAGGCGCGGGCGCTGCTGGAGGAGGCCGGCTGGAAGGTCGCCGCCGACGGCGTGCTGCGCAACGCCAAGGACCAGGCGTTCGAATTCGAGTATCTGGAGGATATCGGCGGCGGAGGGCGTTCGGCGGCGGTGTGGCAACGCAATCTCGCGAAGCTCGGGATCCGGATGAACCTGCGCGAAGTGGACTTCGCGCTGATGACCAAGCGGCAGGAGGCATTCGATTTCGACATGATCCAGATCCGGACCACCGACTTCTCCCTGCCCAACGTGGCCGAGCTGCGCGACGAGTACGGCAGCAAGAGCGCGGATGCGCCGGGATCGAACAATTTTCGCGGGATCAAGAGCCCGGCCGTCGATTTCCTGCTCGACAAGATGCAGAACGCGCAGACGCTCGACGACTTGCGCGACGCGAGCCGGGCGCTCGACCGGGTGATCATGCAGGGCAACTATCAGATCCCCGATCTCTATTCGGGCGCGTACCGCGTCTCGCACTGGGACAAGTTCGGCAAGCCGGCGACGCAGCCGAAGTTCTACACGATCGACAGCGGACTCGACGTCTGGCCCGCGTGGGCCGTCATTGCCTGGTGGGCGAAGGACGCCGCGCGGCATTGAGCCGCTGCCGACGGAAGGGATCACGATGCTGACCTACATCCTGAAGCGCCTGCTGCTGATGATCCCGACGGTGCTCGGGGCATTGACGGTGACGTTCGTCATCATCCAGTTCGTTCCCGGCGGGCCGGTCGAGCAGCTGGTCGCCGAGATGCGCGCCCGCAATGTCGGGGACACGGGGGGCGGCTTCCGCGGTCGGCGCGACCTCGACGCCAAGCAGATCGCCGAGCTGAAGGCGCTCTACGGCTTCGACAAGCCGCCGCTCGAGCGCTACGTCGGCATGCTGAAGAGCTTCGCCCAGTTCGATCTCGGCAAGAGCTTTCGCCAGAACAAGGACGTCTGGCAGCTGATCAAGGAGAAGCTGCCGGTCTCGCTTTCCCTCGGCGTGTGGACGTTCCTGATTTCGTACCTGGTGTCGATCCCGCTCGGCATCGCCAAAGCCGTGCGCGAAGGCTCGCATTTCGACACGTTGACGACGCTCGTCGTGCTCGCCGGTTACGCGATTCCGGGCTTCGTGCTCGGCGTGCTGCTGATCGTGGTGTTCGCGGGCGGCACGTTCCTCGATTGGTTCCCCTTGCGCGGGCTCACCTCGGACAACTGGGCGGACTTGAGCTGGCCCGCCCGCGTCGCCGACTACCTGTGGCACCTCGCGCTGCCGCTCACCTGCTTCGCCATCGGCAGCTTTGCCGTGGTGACGATGCTGACCAAGAACACCTTCGTCGAGGAGATCAGGAAGCAATACGTGCTGGTCGCGCGCGCCAAAGGGCTCACCGCCAAGCGGGTGCTGTACAAGCACGTGTTCCGCAATGCGCTGATCCCGATCGTCACCGGATTTCCGGCCGCGTTCGTCGGCGCGTTCTTTGCCGGGTCGCTCCTGATCGAGACGCTGTTCTCGCTCGACGGCCTGGGATTGCTCTCCTACGAGTCGCTCGTGCGCCGTGATTACCCGGTCGTGCTGGGAACGCTCTACTTCTTTACGCTGATCGGGCTCTTCGTCAAGCTGGCCGCCGACCTCCTGTACGTCGTGGTCGACCCGCGCGTGCAGTTCACCGCCGCGGCGAAATGAAGGCATGCCGATGGACGTGACGACCCCCGACCGCCCGCTCGCCCCGTCGGACGCGTTGCCCGCGACGACGTCGCTGTCGCCGAACCGGCGCGCCTGGGCACGCTTCAAGCGCAACCGGATCGGCTACGCCTCGCTGCTGTTTTTCCTCGCGATGCTCGCGGTCAGCACGGTCGCGGAACTGGTCTCGAACGACCGGCCGTTCGTCGCGCGCTACGACGGCCACTGGTACTTTCCGATCTTCCACAACGAGCCGGAAACGCGCTTCGGCGGCGACTTCCAGACGCCCACCGAATGGGACGATCCGCTGATCCGCGAGAATCTGGCGAAGGACGGCAATTTCGCGCTGTTCACCGTCAACGAGTACGCGGCCACCTCGCTAGCCAATTCGTCGCGCGCCCCCGATCCGGCGCCGCCGGGCGGGGGGCATTGGCTCGGCACCGATGCCGAAGGCCATGATATCGTCGCCCGGCTCGTGTACGGATTCAGGATCAGCGTCTACTTCGGCCTTGCGCTGACCCTCGTGGGCACCGTGCTCGGCATCATCATCGGCGCGGTCCAGGGTTACTTCGGCGGCCGCATCGACCTCGGCACGCAGCGGGTGATCGAAATCTGGAACGCGATCCCGGAGCTCTACCTGCTGATCATTCTCGCCTCGATCTTCGCCCCATCGCTCATCCTGCTGCTGTGCGTGTTCGCGCTGTTCGGCTGGATCTCGCTGTCGGACTACGTGCGCGCGGAGTTCCTGCGCAACCGCAATCTCGAGTTCGTCAAGGCGGCACGCGCGCTCGGCCTGTCGAACGGCCAGATCATCGTCCGGCACCTGCTGCCGAATTCGATGACGCCGGTGATCACGTTCCTGCCGTTTCGGATGAGTGCCGCGATCCTGTTCCTCACCTCGCTCGATTTTCTCGGCCTCGGCGTGCCGACGCTGCCCTCGCTCGGCGAGCTGCTGCGCGAAGGCAAGGAGAACCTCGACGCCTGGTGGATTTCGGTGCCGACGTTCATCCTGCTGGTGGCGACGCTGTTGCTGCTCACGTTCATCGGCGATTCGCTGCGCGATGCCTTCGATACCCGCAAGTCCTGAGCGCGCGATCATGGTCCGCGGCGCGCCGTTGCTCTCGGTCGAGGACCTGGTGGTCAGCTTCGGCCCGGCGCGTGTGATCGACAGGATCTCGTTTTCGGTCGACGCCGGCGAAAAGTTCGCGCTGGTGGGCGAATCGGGCTCGGGGAAGTCAGTCACCGCGCTGTCGATCCTCCGGCTCGCCGAAGGTGCGGCTTGCACGGGCGCCATCCGGCT
Source organism: uncultured beta proteobacterium (assembly GCA_963810845.1). Lineage (GTDB taxonomy): Bacteria > Pseudomonadota > Gammaproteobacteria > Burkholderiales > Casimicrobiaceae > CAIWHR01. The sequence continues at coordinate 42,631 of CAWEOX010000038.1, forward strand.
GTCGGGCGAGGATGTGCTGCAAAAGAGCGAGCGCGCGATGCGCGGCATCCGCGGCAACGACGTGGCGATGATCTTCCAGGAGCCGATGACCGCGCTCAATCCGCTGTACCCCGTCGGCAACCAGATTGCCGAGGTGCTCGAGGCGCACGAAGGGCTGCGCGCCGACACCGCGCGTGCCCGCGCGATCGAGCTCCTCGCCCGCACCGGCATCCCGGAGCCGCAACGGCGCGTCGACGCGTTCCCGCACCAGCTCTCCGGCGGACAGCGGCAGCGCGCGATGATCGCGATGGCGCTGGCCTGCCGGCCGAAGCTGCTCATCGCCGACGAGCCGACCACGGCGCTCGATGTCACCGTGCAGGCGCAGATCCTGGCGCTCCTCGACGACCTGCAGCGCGAGTTCGGCATGGCGATGCTGTTCATCACCCACGATTTGAACCTCGTGCGGCGCTTCACGCATCGCGTCGGGGTGATGGAACGCGGCCGGCTGGTGGAGCAGGGTCTCACCGACGACGTGTTCGCACGGCCCCGGCACCCGTACACGATCAAGCTCATCAACAGCCGGCCCCGGCGCGCGGTGCGTCCGGTGCCGGCGGCGGCCCCGATTCTTGCCGCAGTCGAGGATGTCGGGGTCGACTTCGTCAGCCGCAAGGGTTGGTTCCGCAAGGACGTCTTCCAGGCCGTCCGCGCGGCGACACTGGAGCTGCGCGTCGGCGAGACGCTGGGCATCGTCGGCGAATCGGGTTCCGGCAAGACCACGCTGGGGATGGCGCTGCTTGCGCTGCAGCCGATCGCCACCGGGCGCGTGACCCTCGAGGGGATACGGATCGACGGCGCCGACCGGCCGACCTTGCGCGCGATGCGCCGACGCATGCAGGTGGTGTTCCAGGACCCGTTCGGGTCGCTCAGCCCGCGCATGACCATCGAGCAGATCGTCGGCGAAGGGATCGAGCTGCATTTTCCCGAGCTGTCGGCCGAGGCACGCCGCCAGCGGATCCTCGCGATGCTCTCGGAGGTGGGCTTGAGCGAAGAGCAAGGGATCGACAACCTGCTGACACGCTATCCGCACGAGTTTTCCGGCGGCCAGCGCCAGCGCATCGCGATCGCCCGCGCCGTCGTGCTCCGGCCCGAAGTCCTGGTGCTGGACGAGCCCACGTCGGCGCTCGACGTCTCGGTGCAGCAGCAGGTGCTGATGGTCCTCGGCGGCCTGCAGGCGAAATACGGGATGAGCTACGTTTTCATCAGCCACGACCTCGCGGTGGTGCGCGCGATGGCGCACCGCGTGCTGGTGATGAAGGACGGTGAGATCGTCGAGCAGGGCGAGGCCGAAGCGCTGTTTGCCGCGCCACAACACGCCTACACGCGTACGCTGCTCGCGGCCGCACACCTTGCCGGGTGAGCGCGGAGCCGGCCGCGTGGTCGGTGCAGCGCCGCCGCGCGTCGCTCGCGACCGTCGTGCCCGTGGCCGCTCCGAACGTCAGGGTTCGCCGGGCTTGAACGGTGGCTCGCGACCGGGCGGAACGTCCTGCTCCGCCATCGCCAGCAGCATCGCGATGGTCACGTAGGTGCCCGCGACGGCGGCAAGGTCCACCACCTGCTGCTCGCCCAGCAGGTCCTTCGCCCGCGCGAAGGTCGCGTCGGATACCCGATGCGTGCCCGTGAGCTCGGTGACGAAATCGTAGACGACCGCTTCCTGGGCGTTCATGCCCGGCGGACGCCGGTTGGCCTTGAGCTCGGCCACGACGTCGGGCGCGAGCCCGGCCTTGATCGCGATCGGCGCGTGCGCGAACCATTCCACCTGCGAGCGCCATTGCCGCGCGACGATCAGGATCGCGAACTCGTTGAGCGCGAGCGGCACCGACGTGTTCCAGCGGAGATAGTGGAGCAGATCGAACATCCGCTGACCGAGGACCGGACTGCGCAACAGCGGGTTGTACGGTCCGCCGAGCCCGACGCTCGAGATCGCGAGGATCCGTTCGCCGAGCGGCCGCTGCGCTTCGCTCAACTGTTCGAGGTCGAGCTGCGGAAAGCGCGGGCGCTTGCCGGAGGTCGTGGATTCGGTCGTCATGATGCCCCGCAGATGTCGACGTTCAGGAAGAGGGTGCCGGCATGGAGACGAGGTCGGGCCGCAGCGGCGGATGCCGCAGCGATTCGAGCGCGAGGTAGTCCGGCAGGTCGGGCGCGATCAAGCCCCGTCGCAACAGGCAGTCGGCAATCACGAGGCTCGCATCCGCGGTGAGGACGTCGGAACCTTCGGCATTCGTGACGAGCCGCGCCGCATCCTCGATCGCGACCAGGCGATAGTCGACGACTTCGCCGTCCTGTCCCGCGGGCGTGAATTCCGCAGGCAGCGCGAGGTCGTGGACGAAAATGCTTTCGCGCTGCAGGCCGTCGGGCTGGGCGCGACAGAGATGAACGGCACCGGCGGGCGTGGCGTTGTGCGCGAGCGCTTGCGGAATGCCGGCCTCTTCCCAGGCTTCCTTGACGACGGTATCCCGGACGCCGGCGCCCGCGGCAATGCCGCCCCCGACGAGATTGTCGAGGAGGCCCGGATCGATCGCCTTTCCGGGACTGCGCCGCGCGATCCACATCCGCGTTCCGCCGGCGGACTCCACGAGCCCGTTCACGTGCACCGCGTACGTGTGGATGCCGAAGAACCGCGCCGCGGCGCGCTCGAGCAGAAAGGTGGGCGGGACACCAAAAGCCGGAGCGACGGCATAGCGCTCGTCGCGCCACGCCGTCAGCTGTCCGGCGGCCGCCAGCGCCAAGGAGACCCGCCCCAATGCGTCGGTCCGCGCAGCGGGCGTGGCGACGCGCGCGGTCAAGCAAATGCCCTCCGGCCGCACGTCGAACACATCGTCAAACGCCGCGAGCCGCGCCGCGCGCGCATCGTCGAGCCAGCCGACGATGTCCCGCTCGATCCACAGCGGCCGGTATTTTCCGGCGGCGCGGGCGAGGTCGCGCGCGAGGCGCGCACGAATTGCCGCTACAATGTCGGCTGCAATCATCGGTCGATTGTAGCCTGCGGCGACCCGCGCCGTGCCCCACGACATTCCCCCATGACGACCTCCCGAACGACCGCCCGCATCATCGATGGCAAGGCGCGCGCCCAGCGGCTTGTCGCCGACATCCACGACCGGGTCGCCGCGCGCGTCGCCGCCGGCAAGCCGCCGCCCGGCCTCGCCGTGGTACTGGTCGGCGACGCCCCGGCATCGCAGATCTACGTGCGCAACAAGCGGCGGACCACCGAAGCCACCGGCATGCGCTCGTTCGCTTACGATCTGCCGGCCGCGACGTCGCAGGCCGAATTGCTGTTGTTGATCGAGCTCCTGAACCACGATCCGGCCGTCAACGGGATCCTGGTCCAGCTGCCCCTGCCGAAGCACATCGACGACGACCTCGTCACCGAGCGCATCGCGCCGCTCAAGGATGTCGATGGCTTCCATCCGTACAACATCGGCCGGCTGGTGTTGAAGCGCCCGACGCTGCGGCCCTGCACGCCGTATGGCTGCATGACGCTGCTCGAGGATACCGGCGAGGATCTGGTCGGCAAGTATGCCGTCGTGATCGGGCAGTCGAACATCGTCGGTCGGCCGATGGCGCTCGAGCTGCTGATGGCCCGTTGCACCGTGACCGTATGCCATTCCAAGACGCGCGACCTGCCCGGCCTCGTGCGGCAGGCGGACATCGTCGTCGCCGGTCTCGGCAAGCCGAAATTCGTGCAAGGCGACTGGATCAAGCCAGGGGCGATCGTCATCGACGTCGGGATCAATCGCACCAACGACGGCAAGCTCTGCGGCGACGTCGACTTCGCCGCCGCGAAGGAGCGCGCCGGCTGGATCACGCCGGTGCCTGGTGGCGTGGGGCCGATGACGATCGCGACGCTGCTGGCCAATACCTTGCGCGCCGCGGAGCTGCAGGATGCGGCGCTCGAGGATACGGCGCTGGAGGAAGCGGAACCGGAGGATGTGGAGCTGGAGGATACCGAGCTGCAGGATGCGCCGTAACGAGGCGCGGCACGGTCGCCCTGCACCTACGCCCCGCGCAAATGCCAGGCCTTGGGCCGCGTGAAGGTCGCGATGCCGTAGGTCGACAGCGTGAGCCCGATGCCCGAGTGTCCGACGCCCGACCACGGCAGTCGCGGGCTGACGCGATCGCAGCAGTTCCAGTACACCGACCCCGCGCGGACCTGCGCCAGGATCCGCTTCGCCCGCCGCTCGTCGCGCGTGTAGACGCCCGCGGTCAGCCCGTACTCGGTGTCGTTCATGCGTTCGACCGCCGCCGCGTCGTCGGCGACCGCCTCGATGCCGATGATCGGGCCGAAGCTTTCGTCCTTCATCAGCAGCATCGAGTGATCGACGCCCGTGAACACCGTCGGCTCGAACCAGTTGCCCTTGCCCTTGATCACGTGGCCGCCGGCCGCTAGCCTGCGCGCCCTTCTTCTTCGCGTCGGCGACCTGCTTCCTCAGCACGTCGAGCTGCGGCCGGCGGGTGATCGCGCCGATGTACGTCGACTCGTCCATGGGGTCGCCGATCCGGTAGCCCTGCACCTCGGCGACGAAGGCGGCGACGAAGGCATCGTGGACCGACGCGTGGACATAGATGCGCTCGACCGAGCAGCACGATTGGCCGGTGTTGTAGAACGCGCCGTCGGCGATGCCGGCCGCGGCGGTCTTGATGTCGACGTCTTCGCACACGTACACGGGGTCCTTGCCGCCGAGCTCGAGCTGGGCCTTCATCATCTTCCTGCCAGCGGCGGCCGCCACGCTGGCGCCGGTGGGATAAGAGCCGGTGAAGAAGACGCCGTCCAGAGGCTGGCGCAACAGCGCGGCGCCGGTGGCGCCACCCCCGATCACTGGCACGAACACGTCGGTCGGCACCCCGGCTTCGTGCAGCATTTCGGCGATGTGGAGGCCGGTGAGCGTCGCGTATTCGGACGGTTTGTACAGCACCGCATTGCCGGCGATCAGCGCCGGGACGAACACGTTGCTGCCCACGAAATAGGGGTAATTCCACGCCGAGATGTTGCCGATGACGCCGAGCGGCTCGTGGGTGATCCGCTCCTCGAGATCCTGCCCGGCATCGGCGTAGACCTTCTCGGCGCGCAACGTCTTCGCCGACTCGGCGAGGAAAAAATCGATCCGAGCCAGGAGGCCATTGAGCTCGTTGCGCGACTGCCGGATCGGCTTGCCGACCTCCTCGGTCAGCGTGCGCGCGAGGGTTTCATGCATCGCCACGATCCGTTCGCGAAAGGCGGCAATCGCGGCCAGGCGTTTGCGCAACGGCACTCGGGCCCATGGCGCCTGCCCGGCGCGCGCCGTTTCGTATTTCCCGCGCACCGTGGCGGCGCTGTCGGCGGCGATGTCGGCAATGACGGCGCCGGTGGCGGGATTGACGATCTTCATGGGCGAGTCCTGATCAGATGGCGAAGGCCGCGGCCTTGTGCCGCGACGCGTAGGCAAGAAAGTCGTCGAGGATCGGCGTGTCGTCGACGAAGGACGGGTCGTCCGGCGCGTGGAACTCCGGATGCCACTGGACCGCGAAGACGTAGCCCGGGCCCGTCCAGCGCAGTGCCTCGACGAGGCGATCCGGTTCGGAATGGGCTTCAACGACGAGGTTGCGGCCGAGGTCCTTGATCGCCTGATGGTGAATGGAGTTGGTCTTGACGAGCGACGTCCCCGGGTAGAGGCCCGCGAGCCGGCTGCCGGGAACGAACGACGTCGCGTGGCAATTGTCTGCGTAGATCGTCCAGTCGCGGTGGTTCAGCGCGTGCGGCAGCTGGGTGGCGATGTCCTGGTAGAGCGTGCCGCCCATCGCCACGTTGATCACCTGCGCCCCGCGGCATACGCCGAGCACCGGTTTCTTCTGCGCCACGAACGCGAGCAACAGGGCGATCTCGTAGTCGTCCCGGATGCGGTCGCCGTTCCATTCGGGGCGCAGCGCCTTTTCGCCGTACGATTCCGGGCACACGTCGGCGCCGCCCATCAGCACGAGGGCGTCGAGCTCCGTCGCGTACGCGTCCACCGTCGCCTTGCTGCCGGGGCGCCGGGTGCGGCCCTCGGGCGAGGGCACCATGAACGCGAGCACGTCGCGCTGCATCAGCCAATGGGCGACGTTCTGCTCGATGTACTGCAGCGTCATGCCCTTGAAGATCGCCCGCTTCGGATCTTCGTGAAAGAAGCAGGCGGAAATGCCTATTTTCAGCATGGTTCGGTGGGTCGCCCGTCGTTCAGACACCGGGTTACATCGCCGCCGCAAATAGGTGCTCGAAATCCTCGCGCGTGCATTTGCGCGGATTGGTGAGATGGCAGGTGTCCTTGATCGCGATATCGGTCAGCGCCGGAATGTCCGCCTTGGTCACCCGACGCGCCGAAGCGTTTGCGCCGAGCGTTGCCGGTATCCCGAGGTCGGCCTTCATCTGCGCGAGCCACGCGATGAACGCCTCCGCCGCGGCGCCGTCGGCCATGCCGGCGGCGCCGGCCACGCCGGCCACGCGGGCGAGCTCGGCCATCTTGGCTGCCGCCACCGGCAGGTTGAACCGCATCACGTGGTCGATCATGATGCCGTTGGCCAGCCCGTGGTGCAGGTCGGCTACCGTGGACAGCGCGTGCGCGCACGAATGCACGGCGCCCAGATCCTTCTGGAACGCGATCGCGCCCATCATCGAGCTCATCAGCATGTCGCTCCGGGCCTGCAGGTTACGCCCGTCGCGGACGGCGACCGGCAGCGCGCGGGCGGCAATGCGCACGCCTTCGAGCGCGATGCCGTCGCAAAGCGGGTGATATTCGGGCGACAGGTACGATTCGATGTTGTGCGTCAGCGCATCCATGCCGGTCGCGGCGGTGATGCCGGCGGGCAGGTCGAGCGTCAGTTCCGGATCGGCGAACACCGCCTTGGCGAGGAGTTGCGGCGAGAAGATGATTTTCTTGACGTGGGTGACGTCGTCGGAGACCACGCTGGAGCGTCCGACTTCGGAGCCGGTGCCGGCCGTCGTCGGCAGCGCGATGAAATAGGGGAGCGGCCGGTCGATCGGCCGCACGTGCGCGTGGTCCCACGCGTATTCGAGCACGTCGCCGGGGTGCGTCGCCATCAGCGCGATGGCTTTGGCGACGTCGAGCGCGGCGCCGCCGCCGAAGCCGACGACCGCGTCCGCGCCATGCGCCTTGTACGCCGCGGCACCGTTGGCCACCTGGCTCCTGACCGGATTGCCCCAGATTTCCGAGTACACGGCCACCTCGAGGCCTGCCAATTCGGTCACGAACGCCTGCAACAACGGCAGCGGCGCGATGCCGCGATCGGTCACGACGAGCGGGCGGCGGATGCCCTGTTCCGCGAGATGCGCGCGCACGAGCTTGCGCGCGCCCGGACCGAAATGGATGGTGGTGGGAAAGCTGAATCGGGAAATGGTCATGGGGGCGTCAGGAAAAGGATCATGTGATGCTTGCCATAGTACCGGTCGCCGACGCGAATGGCGCGCGGTTCGACGCCAAATGAACGAAAGCCGGCTGTTTCATAAAGCCCGCGGGCACGGGCGTTGCCGTCGGTGACGGTCAGCACCAGCTGCTCGATTCCGGGACACGTTCGCGCCGCCTCGATCACCCGCGCGAGCAACGCCGTGCCAACGCCGTTGCCAGAGTGCTCGGGGGCGACGTACATGCCGAAGACCACCGCCTTGTGCCGGTTCTTCGCCCGCGCCTCCCGACCGAGGCCCACCACGCCGGCGAGCGCGGTGCCGGAAAATGCGCCCCACACCATGTCGTCACTGTCCGGCGCGAGCCGGGTTTCGGTCGTCGCCAGCGGTTTCGCGCGATCCTCCTCGTAGCTCGACGTGAAGGCGTCGGCATGCTCGCGAAGGCCGCGCAACCGCAAGGCACGATAGGCAGCAGCGTCGGCGGGCGCGAGCCGGCGCAGCGTGTAGGTGAGTGATGCTGAAATACGGGTTCCTTTCCGCCCGGTGACCTCAGTCGGGCGATCCGTCCGGCACCGCACTGTGCGCCACAGCGGCGGCGCTGCCAGACCGCATACCTCTCCTGGCTCCTGCCGCTTGTGGGCGAATGCCCGAGGTCCTGATGGCAGATGCCGGCCTGCGCCATCGCGCAGGCACTATTATGACGCACCCGATGGGCCGGCAAAGGCCGGCAGATTCATGAATATTCCCATGCCGTTCCGTTGCATCGGCGGCGGATCCCGCACAGAGTCTTTCCCCGCGCCGCCGGCACGTCGGAAATCGAAATCCTCCCGCCCTGATCGGCCGCATTTATCGCTAGATGATCTCGAAATAGCGCTTGCGCTCCCAGTCGGTGACGGCGTCGAGCCACTGCCGCCACTCCCACTCGCGGGTCGCCGCGAAGTGGTCGACGAAATCGTCGCCGAACCAATCGCGGGCGCGGTCGGAATTCCTGAAGATGCGCGTCGTCTCGATCAGCGTGCGCGGCGCGCGCGGCACATTTTCCGCGCCCTGGTTCGTGCCGTGGATCGGCGCCGTCGTGAGCTTCATCTTCTTTTCGACGCCGGCAAGTCCGGCGGCAACCACGGCCGCCATCGCCAGATACGGATTGATGTCGGCGCCGGGGCAGCGCGTCTCGAGCCGCGTCGACTTGGGCGAGCCGGGAATCACCCGGAAGCTCGCGGTGCGGTTGTCGATTCCCCACGTCGGCTTCACCGGTGCCCAGAAGCCGTCGACCAGCCGCTTGTAGCTGTTGATCGTCGGCCAGAACATCGGCGCGAACTCGAGCAGCGCGGCGAGCTGGCCGGCGAGGAAGCTTTCGAACAGCCTGCTCATCCCGTGCCGGCCGCTGGGGTCGTGGAACAGGTTCGTCTTGCCGTCCGAAAGCGACGTGTGCACGTGGCCCGAGCAGCCCGGATAGTCCTTGCTCCACTTGGCCATGAAGCTCGGCATGATGCCGAAGCGCGCGCCGATTTCCTTGGCGCCGGTCTTGAACAGGACGGCGCGATCCGCCTGCTCCAGCGCTTCCGAAAACAGGATCGCCGCCTCGTAGACGCCCGGTCCGGTTTCCGTGTGCAGGCCTTCGATCGGCACGCCGAACGCGGCCATGTCGCTGAAGAGCGCTTCGAAGAACGCCCGGTTCTCGTTGGCGCGCAGCAGCGAGTAGCCGAACATTCCGGGCGTGAGCGGCGTCGGCAAGATCCCCTGCTTGTCGGCCCAGCTCTGCGGGGTTTCGCGGAAGTTGAACCATTCGTACTCCATCCCGCACATCGGAATGACGCCCAGTTTTTCGGCGCGTTTCAGCACGCGCTTCAACACCTGTCGCGGGCAGATGGGCAGCGGGGCTTCCTTGCCGCCTTTCTGGACGACGAAATCGGCTAGGAAGAACGGCACGTCGGCGTCCCAGGGCACGCGGCGCAGGGTGCCGACGTCGATTCGCGCGAGCACGTCCGGAAAGCCCTTGTGCCAGCCCGTGTGCGTCGTGTTGTCGTAGGTGACGTCCGTCATGTCCCAGCCGAACACGACGTCGCAAAAGCCGAATCCGCCTTCGACCGCCGAGTAGAATTTTTCCTTGTGCAGATACTTTCCCCGCAGCACGCCGTCGATGTCGGAAACCGCGACCTTGACGCGCGTCCCGGGCGCCTCCTTGACGGTGGCAATGGCCTTGGCGACCGAAATGGGAGATGGCATCGTGCGTCCTCCTGGATGTTCTGATCTTGTGGTGAGGGCTTGCGGCAAGGGCCGATTCTAGCGCAGCGGCTTCCGCGCGCGAATTCGCTGCTACGATGAGCGCGTGGCTCGCGCATCGCCACGTCGCCTCTCACCAAAGACCAACCTTTCCGATGAGCCGCACCGGTGCCGTTTCTGCCCTGCACGGCGCGGTGCTGCTGTTCGGCTTCGCGGGCCTGTTCGGCAAGTGGCTCGACTTGCCGCCTCTCTACATCGTCCTCGGCCGGACGCTCGTGGCCGCCGCCGCGCTTGCCGCCTTGCGGGCGTTGCGCCGCGACACGCGAGCGCCATTCGACTGGCGGCTCATGGCCACCGGCGCGGCCCTCGCGCTGCATTGGGTCGCGTTTTTTGCCGCCATCCAGGTCGCGAGTGTGGCGATCGGCTTGCTCGGCTACGCGAGCTTTCCGTTGTTCGTGCTGGTCCTCGAGCGCGTGCTGCTGGGGCAGCGGTGGGGCGGCCGCGAGGCCGCGACGGCCGGGTTGGTCCTGATCGGCCTGCTGTTGGTCGTCCCGGCCTTTTCGTGGGCCGACCGGACGGTGCAGGGTCTCGCCTGGGGTCTGCTCTCCGGGCTGACGTTTGCGCTGCTCGCCGTGATGAACCGGCACTTTGCCGCAGCCCGGGCCGCGACCGATGTCGCGTTGTGGCAGAACGCCTACGCCGCGCTGGCGCTCGTTCCCGTCGCGTGGGCCGCGGGTTCGGCACCCGCGTTCGACGCGCGGACGATCGGCCTCCTCCTCGTGCTGGGAATGCTCTGCACGGCGGTGGCGCACACGCTGTTCATCGCGGCGTTGCGCACGGTTACCGCGCACACGGCGAGCATCGTGGCGGCACTGGAGCCTGTCTATGGGATCGCGCTGGCCTTCGTGCTGTTGGGCGAAGTACCGGGCGTGCGCACGCTTGCCGGCGGCGCGCTGATCGTCGGCGCGGCGGTGGTCGCGACCCGCCGTGCCGGACGCGGATCGAACCCGTAGCCCGGCGTTGAGCGCAGCGAAACCCGGGGCAATCGCAGCCATGGTGCCGTCCACCCGGGTTTCGCATTCGCTCAACACCGGGCTACGAACCACCGATTGCGCGCGATCCTTGGCCCGTGGCGGCGGTTTCGGTAGCATCGTGCGCAATCGACGCCGGGTTCGATGCGCAGCGAAGAGCGGAAGGGGGCGACATGATCGTCGTGCTGATGGGCGTGAGCGGGTGCTGGCAAGTCCACGATCGGCCGCGTGCTGGCCAAGGAGACCGGGTGGCCGTTTCTCGATGCCGACGATTTTCATCCGGAAGCCAACGTGGCCAAGATGCGCGCCGGAACCGCGCTCACCGATGACGACCGATGGCCGTGGCTCGACCGGCTGGCGGCGGAAATAGCGGCAATCAACGCCCGCAACGGGCACGCCGTGCTCGCCTGCTCGGCGCTGAAGCAGGCGTACCGGGACCGGCTGGCACGCGGCGGCGAGGTACGCTTCGTCTATCTCAAGGGTGACCGCGCCACGCTCGCGTCGCGGCTTGCCGCGCGTGCCGGCCACTACATGCCGGCGTCGCTGCTCGACAGCCAGCTCGCGACGCTCGAGGAGCCCGCCGACGCGATCGTCATCGACATTCGCGCACCCATCGCTGTGCAGGTGACGGCGATACGCAACGAGCTCAACGTCGCGGCCCTTCCCAAATGAGCGCGCCAAGGGGGCACCTATGAGCGACATTCCCGAACGGATTCCCCGCCGGCCGGCAACCAACGCCGCGCATCTTGGGCGTGACCCGAGCAAGTTCCTGGGCGCCGTCAACACGCCGGTGTTTCGCGCGTCGACGATGATCTTTCCGACCGTCGCCGAGCTGGAGGCGGCCGCGCGCGGCGAGCACCCCGGCATCAGCTACGGCCTGCATGGCCTGCCGACCGTTCGCGACCTGCAGGCGGCGGTCGCGGAATTGGAGGGCGGGCATGCGGCCTTCGCGGTCCCCTCGGGACTGACCGCGACGACGCTGCCGCTCCTCGCTCTGCTGCGCGCCGGCGATCACGTTCTCGTCACCGATTCGGTCTATGGTCCGACCCGCCGCTTTTGCGATCTTCACCTGACGCGCTTCGGCATCGACGTCGGCTATTACGACCCGCTCGCGGGCGCCGCGATCGAGCGGGCGTTCCGTCCGAACACGCGGGTCGTATTCACCGAATCCCCGGGGTCGCTCACGTTCGAGGTCCAGGACATCCCGGCGATCGCCGCCGTCGCCCATGCCCACGGCGCCAAGGTGGTGCTCGACAACACCTGGGCGACACCGCTTTATTTCCGCGCCTTCGATCACGGCGTCGACGTGTCGGTGCATGCGGCGACCAAGTATCTCGGCGGCCACTCGGACGTGCTGCTGGGAGTGATCGTGACCAATGCCGCGACCCAACCGGCACTGCATCGGTTATGGACCGACACCGGTGTCACGGCGGCGTCCGACGACTGCTTTCTCGGTCTGCGCGGCTTGCGTACGCTTGCCGTGCGGCTCGCGCGGCATCAGCAAAGCGCGCTCGAGATCGCGCACTGGCTGCGCGCGCGTCCCGAGGTGCGGGAGGTGATCTACCCGGCGCTGCCCGGCGCGCGCGGGCATGAGCTGTGGAAGCGCGATTTCAGCGGCGCGACAGGGCTCTTCGGCGTCGTCCTGCATCCCGTCGCCAAGGCGCGCATCGACGCCATGCTCGACGGCATGCGGATCTTCGCGATGGGCTGGAGCTGGGGCGGTTTCGAAAGCCTCATCATCCCCACCTGGCCCGAGCGCATGCGCACGGCAACGCGCTGGGAAGCGGGCGGCCCGTGCCTGCGCCTTCAGGTCGGGCTCGAGGACCCCGCGGATCTGATCGACGATCTCGCGGGTGGTCTCGCGCGGCTGGCGGGATGATCGTCCGACGTCACTCGTGGTAGCCCGGCGTTGAGCCGGAGGCGAAGCCCGGGTGGTTGTGGCCACAGGTACGATCCACCCGGGTTTCGCTCGCGCTCAACACCGGGCTACGCGGCGGTATCCTCTCCGAGGTAGACCGACTGTACCCGCGCATCGGCACGAATGATGTCCGGGGGGCCCGCGGCAATGATCGCGCCCCGGTCGAGGACGATCACGCGGTCCGCGTAGCCGAAGACGACGTCCATGTCGTGCTCGGTGAACAGCACGGCGATCCGCTGCTGACGCGCGAGTTCGGCGGCGAGTTGCATCACCCGCCCCCGCGAGCGCGGTGACATCCCGGCGGTCGGTTCGTCCATCAGCAGCAGGCGCGGCGCGCCGGCGAGGGCGAGCGCCAGTTCGACGCGCTTGGCGTCGCCGTAGGCAAGCGTCGCGCAGCCATGACCGGCAAACTTCGTCATCCGCACCCGTTCGAGCAGCGCGTCGGCCTCGGCGCGCAGCCGCAGCGGCATCGGCGTCACGAGGCGGCGATGGGCGCGGGCGTGAGCAAGCAGCGCGACCTCGACGTTCTCGCGCACGGTCATCGACGCGAACGTCGCCGCGACCTGGAACGTCCGGCCCACGCCTTTGCCGGCGATCGCGCGCGGCGGCAGGCCGTCGATGCGTTCGCCGCCGAGCAGCACCTGACCCGCGTCGGGGGCGAGCTGCCCGTTGACGAGGTTGAAGCAGGTCGTCTTGCCGGCACCGTTCGGTCCGATCAGCGCCACCATCTCGCCAGCGGCCACCGCGAACGAAACGTCGCACACGGCGTCGACGCCGCCGAAGCTCTTGGTCAGCCGCACGACCTCCAGCATCGGCGTCGCAGGGCTCATCGGGCCGCCGGCCGCCGCCACACGCGCTCGAGCGCGCCGCCGATGCCCTGCGGAAACGCCAGCACGAGGAACAGAATGGCGCCGCCCAGCACCGCCCGCCAGTACTCGGTGGCGCGGGCGAGCGAGTCCGAGAGCCAGGTGAAGGCGGCTGCGCCGAGCAGCGGGCCGGCGAGGGCGTTGATGCCACCCAGCAGCACCATGACCAGCGCGTCGACGGAGCGCGGAATGGCGAGCGTTTCCGGCGAGATGCTGCCCTTGGAAAACGCGTAGAGTCCGCCCGCAAGCCCGGCGAAGGTTCCGGCGAGCGCGAACGCCGTCCACTGGATCGCGCGCACGTCGATGCCCAGCGCTTCCGCCCGCAACGGCGAATCGCGCCCTGCGCGGAGCGCGTAGCCGAACGGCGAACGGGCGATCCAGGCCACGGCCGCGAGGGCGGCCCCGGCGACGGCGAGCGCGAACCAGAAATACGCGCGCTTGTCGGCGAGCCACGCGGCGGGCCAGATGCCCACCAGCCCGTTCGAGCCGCCCGTTACCGCATCCCACTGGAAGGCGACGGACCAGACGATCTGCGCGAAGGCGAGCGTCAGCATCGCGAGGTAGACGCCCGACAGGCGCACGCAGAACCAGCCGAACACGAGCGCTCCCGCAAGGGCGGCGAGCGGGGCCATGCAGACCGCGACTTGCATCGGCGCGCCGTGCTTGATGGCAATCGCCGCGCCATACGCACCGAGGCCGAAGTAGGCAGCATGCCCGAACGACGCCATGCCGCCAGTGCCCATCATGAATTGCAGGCTGGCGGCGAACAGCGCGAACACCAGCACGTCGGTAGCGAGCACCAGCGTGTACTCGTCGCCGGCGAACGGCAGCAGCGCGGCAAGTGCCAGCGCCGCGAGGGCGGCGAGCGCCGCCTTGCGGCCCGGCGGCACGATCAGCGCGCGCTGCTCGGCGATCTGCGTCGTCGGCGGCAGCGACGGGGCGACGCCGAGCAGCCCGTAGGGCCTCGCCGCCAGCACGACCGCCATCACCACGAATTCGGCAACCAGCGTGAGCTTCGGAAAATCGATGGCGAAGCCGGCCAACGAGACGCTGCCGAGCCAGATGCACAGCGCCTTGACGACGCCGATCAGCAGCGCGGCGAGAAAGGCGCCCGGAATCGAGCCGAGGCCGCCGACCACGGTCACCACGAAGGCCTCGGCGATGATCGCGAGGTCCATGCCGAGATTCGCCGGTTCGCGCGGCAGCTGCAGGGCGCCGGCAAGCCCGGCCAGGAAGGCGCCGAGCGCGAACACCGTGGTGAAGAGCCGGCGCTCGTCCACACCCAGCGCGCCCGCCAGCACGCGGTCCTCGGTCGCCGCGCGCACGAGCACGCCGAAGCGGGTGCCCGTAAGCAGCCGCCATAACAGCAGCAGCACGATCGGGCCGATCGCCAGCAGCAGGAGCTCGTACGACGGCACGGCGCGTCCGAACAACTCGACGGCGCCGGTGAACCCCGGCGCGCGCGGACCGAGCAGGTCTTCGGCACCCCAGATCGCGAGCGTCGCATCGCGGATGATCAGCACGACGCCGAAGGTCGCCGTGAGCTGCAACAGGTGCGGTGCGGCGTAGATCCGTTTCAGGAGCAGCACCTCGATGGCGGCGCCCGCGATCGCGACGAGGCCGGCGGACAGCAGCACGCTGCCCCAGAAACCGAGCGGGCCGTGGCCCAGGACCTGCACCAGCGTGTACGCGATGTACACGCCCAGCATGTACAGCGAGCCGTGGGCGAAATTCACCACCCGCGTCACGCCGAAGATCAGCGACAATCCCGCCGCGACGAGGAACAGCGCCGAGGCGCCGGCAAGACCGTTGAGGAGCTGGGCGAGGAGGGAGGCGAAGGACACGCGGGGAGAGGGTGTGCCGGTAAGGTGCGGCGGGCGGATACCCGCGATTCTAACTGCACTCTCACCCCAGCCCTCTCCCGCGCGCGGGAGAGGCGGTTTTCAACCGGTGCCCGGATGCGGCGATGCGTAGCCCGGGTTGAGCGCAGCGAACCCCGGGGCAGGCGCTTCGTTGCTGCAGCCACCCGGGTTTCGCATTCGCTCAAAGCCGCTACGGGCGCAGGCGCTTCACGGTGTCGTCGGAGGGCAGGTAGTCCTTGCCGTCGGCGTAACGCCAGTCGATCATCACGCCTTTGCCGTCCTTCACCGTGGTGCGGCCGACGTAGGCGCCCATCGTCGATTGATGGTCGAGCGCGCGGAACGTGACGCGGCCGAACGGCGAATCGAACGCGAGGCCGCTCATGGCGGCCACGAGCTTTTCGGTATCGGTCGAACCGGCCTTGCGAAGGGCGGCGGCCGCGGCCTTGACCGTGCTGTAGCCGACCACCGAGCCGAGGCGCGGATAGTCCTTGTATTTCGCCTGATACGCGTCCCGGAAGCGCTTGTGCTCGGGCGTGTCGATCGCGTACCAGGGATAGCCCGTCACCCACCAGCCGACCGGCGCTTCGTCCTTCAGCGGGTCGAGATATTCCGGCTCGCCGCCCAGCAGATTGAACACGGGACGATCCTTGAACAAGCCGCGCAGCTGGCCCTCGCGCACGAAGCGGGCGAGGTCGGCGCCGAACAGCGACGAGAAGATCGCATCCGGCTTGGCGTCCATCAATGCCTGCACGACCGGGCCGGCGTCGATCTTGCCCAACGGCACGGCCTGCTCGACGAACTCGATGCCGCCGGGCTGCAGCGCGATCATCTGCTTCTTGAACGCGGTCGTCGCCGCCTGGCCGTATTCGTAATTGGGATAAACGATCGCCCAGCGCTTGTTGCCGAGCTTCGCCGCCTCCGGCACGAGCATCGCCGTCTGCATGTACGTCGAGGCGCGCAGCCGGAACGTGTACTTGTTGCCGTTTTCCCAGACGATCTTGTCGGTCAGCGGCTCGGCGGCGAGGAACAGCACCTGGCGCTGCTTGGCGAGATCGGCCACCGCCAGGCCCACGTTGGAGGCGAAGGTCCCCATCAGGAGCACCACCTTTTCGCGCGAAATCAGTTCTTCCGCGACCCGGACGGCGTCGCCGGGACTGCCGGTGTCGTCGCGGGACACGATCTCGAGCGGCCGCCCGAGCACGCCGCCGGCGGCGTTCACCTCGTCCAGCGCGAGGTCCATGCCTTTCTTGTAGGGTTCCAGGAACGCGGGAAAGACCTTGTAGCTGTTGAGCTCCCCGAGCTTGATCGGCTGGGCGCTGGCCGCGAGCGAGGTCATCACGAGGGCGACGCCGAGGGCGGCGCGGAAAAGACGGCGGACGTTCATGCGGACTCCGGAAAGGGTGGCCAGGGCCACGAACTCCCTTAACGCCTGGAAGGCGCAGCGGGTTCACCGGCAAGATTGTGGCACGCCGGCGCCGGGGCAAGTCCGCGTGCGCGTTTTTCGTCCCATCCGGCCCCTGTCGAGCACGCGCGGCGATTCTGGCTGCGTACCTCACGTTGACCCAGCTCGTGAAGACGTGGATCGTGCGCCGGTTTCGACTGGACTGACCGCGCGGTCGCGCCGGTTGCGGTACGATTTGCGGTCGACGCCGCCGCGGCACCCGCCGTTCCGGTGGCGCCTTCCGTTGGCAAAGGCGGGTTGCCGCGCGTCACCGCGATCCTGACAGGAGGGAAAATGCCGAGCTATGTCCTGAACGTCAATGGTGGAACGCGAACGGTCAACGTCCGCGATTCCGAAGAGCCGCTGCTCTATGTGCTGAGGAACGACCTCGGCCTCACCGGCGCCAAGTTCGGCTGCGGGCTCGGCCTGTGCGGCTCGTGCACCGTGATCGTCGACGGCGAGGCGGTGCGCTCCTGCATGCTGTCCGTCGCCAAGGTGGGAGACCGCAAAGTCGTCACCGTCGAAGGCCTCGGGACGCCGGACAAGCCGCATCCGCTGCAGGCGGCGATGATCCGCGAGCAGGCGGCACAATGCGGCTACTGCGCCACCGGCATGGTGATGACCGGCGCGGCGCTGCTCGCGCGCAAGCCCAATCCGACACTGGCGGAGGTGAAGGAAGCGCTCGCCGGCAACCTGTGCCGCTGCGGCACGCACCAGCGGATCCTCAATGCGATGATGCGCGCCGCGGGGAGGGCGACATCATGACCGCGCGGCTCTCACGGCGCGCATTTCTCGAGGCCGGCGGCGCGCTCGTCATCGCCTTCGGCCTGCCGGCGCGCGGGTCGGCCCAGCGCCTCCCGGGTGGCGATTCGGCGCTCGGCAAGCCGCTCGACGCCGGCCAAATCGACGGCTTCATCAGCATCCACGCCGACAGCTCGGTGACGATCTACTGCGGCAAGGTCGATCTCGGGCAGGGCCTGCGGATCGCCATCCCGCAGATGGCCGCCGAAGAGCTGGGCGTGAGCTTGAGCCGGGTCACGATGATCGAGGGCGACACCGCGCTGACCCCCGACCAGGGGCCCACCGCCGGCAGCAGCGGCGTGATGCGCGGCGGCGTGCAGATCCGGCAGGCGGCGGCGACCGCGCGCGCGGCGCTGGTCGAGCGCGCGGCCTTGCGCCTCGGCCGGCCGGCCGCGGAATTGGACGTGGTCGACGGCAACGTGCGGCCCAAGGCGGGTGGCACCGGAATCAGCGTCGGCGCCCTCGTCGGCGACAAGCGCTTCGAACTCAAGGTCGATCCCAAGGCGCCGCTGCGCGATCCGCGGGGTTACACGATCGTCGGCAAGCCGGTGCCGCGGCCCGACGTTCCCGGCAAGGTTACCGGCTTGCATCGCTTCGTCCATGATTTCTCGGTCGAGCGGATGCTGCACGGTCGTGTGATCCGTCCGCCGGCGGTTGGCGCAAAGCTCGTCGCCGTCGACGAGGCATCGGTCAAGGAAATTCCCGGCGCGCGCGTGGTGCGCATCAACGATTTCCTGGGCGTGGTCGCCGGGACCGAGTGGGATGCCGTCGCCGCCGCGCGGCAGTTGAAGGCGACCTGGTCGGAAAACAATGCGCTGATGGGCAACGAGGCGGTCCGCGCGTGGCTGCGCGCCGGCCCGTTCGAGGCCGACGAGTTTCTGGTCCGCAAGGGTGACGCGAAAGCCGCGCTGGGCGCGCTCGGCAAGCGCCTGACCGCGGAATACTACTGGCCGCTGCAGAGCCACGCCTCGCTGGGGCCGTCGTGCGCCGTCGCCGACGTCCGCGACGGCCGCGCGACGATCTGGACCGCCTCGCAGGCGACGCACAAGTTCCGCGAGACCTACGCCCGCATGCTCGGGCTCGCGAATGACGCGGTGCGCGTCGTCTATCTCGACGGCTCCGGCTGCTACGGAATGAATGGCCACGACGACGCCGGCGCCGACGCCGCACTGCTGTCGCGCGCGGTCGGGCGCCCGGTGCGCGTGCAGTGGACGCGTGCGGACGAGCATGGCTGGGATCCGAAGGGTCCGCCGCAGCTGCTGGCGATCGAGGGCGGCATCTCCGACGACGGCAAGATCGCGGCGTGGCGCACGGAGATGTGGCTGCCCAAGGCCACCGCCAACCTGCCGAACGTTCCGCTGCTCGGTCCCGAGGCCGCGGGCATCGCGCAGACGCCGGGCATCTCGACCGGGCTCATCAGCCAGAACGGCAATCCGCCGTACGCGGTCGCGGATCAGGAAGTGCTGGTGCACTGGATCAAGACGGTGCCGCTGCGCTCGTCGAACATCCGCGCGCCGGGGAAGATCGCCAACTGCTTCGCCGTCGAGAGCTTTACCGACGAATTGGCCGCGGCGGCGCGGCGGGACCCGGTCGACTTCCGGCTGCAGGGACTTTCCGATCCGCGCGCGATCGAGGTGGTGAAGCGAACGGCGGCGCTGATCGGCTGGAAGGCGCGTCCGTCACCGGGCCCGGGCGGGCTGGGCCGCGGCATCGCCTTCATCCATTACAAGAACAACGAGAGCTACGTTGCGATCGCCGTCGAGGCGGAGGTCGACAAGTCGTCGGGCGCGATCAGCGTGCGGCGCGTGGCCTGCGCGCACGATTGCGGCCTCGTCATCAACCCGGATGCGCTGCGCCTGCAGATCGAGGGCAGCATCCTGCAGACGCTGTCGCGCACGCTGTTCGAAGAGGTGATGTTCGATCGCGCCCGCGTCACCAGCGTCGACTGGGCGAGCTACCCGATCCTCGCGTTCCCCGACGCTCCGGAGGTGCTCGTCGATATCATCGATCGGCCACAGGAGCCGCCGCTCGGGGCTGGCGAGGCGGCGGCGACGCCGGTGCCGGCGGCGCTCGCCAACGCCATCCACGATGCTGCGGGCATCCGGCTGCGGACGGTGCCCTTCACGCGGCAGCGGGTGAAGGCCGCTTTCGGCTGACCGCGACCGGCGCTTGCGCGGGAACGGGAATCAAATCGCTACGGCCGGTGTTAACGGCGGTACGCAGTCCGCGCTAGCGTGACGCGCTTCCCGAACCATGCAACGGAGGTCGATGATGGGCGCGTTCGGTCGCCATTTGTTTCGCTTCATCGCGGTGTTTGCCGCGGCGTTCGCCTTTGCTGCGGGCGCGAGTGCCAGCTTTCACCTGATTCCAGGATCGAGCAGATCTTTTCGAATGCGGACGGCACCGTTCAGTTCGTCGTGCTCCACGAGTCCTTCGGCGCCAACGGCGAGCAGTTCCTGGGCGGCCACCAGCTCAAGGCCACGCACGCAGGCGTCACCAACACGTTCACGTTTCCGCACGACTTGCCAAGCAGTGCGACGGCCGGGCGCAGGGCGCTGATCGCCACCCACGGCTTCGCGGCGCTCGGCATCGTCACGCCCGACTACGAGATTCCGAATGGGTTCCTCCCCACCGGTTCGGGCACGCTCAACTACGCCGATGTCGACATCGTCGGCTACGGGTCGCTGCCTACCGACGGCGTGACCGCCATCAACCGCAATGGCACCCCGATCATGAACGTCGCCACCAATTTCGCCGGCCAATCGGCCTCGGTGGCCCCGGCGCGCGCCGCCGGCGGTGTTCGGCAATTTCCAGGGGCTGTGGTGGAACGACCCGGACGATTCGGAGCGCGGGTGGGGGATCAATCTCAATCACCAGGGTGGCACGATCTTCGCGACCTGGTTCACGTTCGGACTCGCCGGCCAGCCGCTGTGGCTGGTGGCGACGCTCACGTCGACGCCGGCGGCGCCGAATGTCTTTACCGGCGACCTGCTCACCTTTTCCGGGTCGCGGTTCGACGCCTTCGATCAGACCAAGGTGGTCGTCGGCGCCGGCCGGATCGGCCACGATCACGTTCTCCGACCTCAACCATGCGACGTTCGACTACACGGTGGCCGGGGCTACCGCAGATCAAGCCGATCAAGCGCGAACCGCTCAACACCAGCCCGATGGCATCGTGCAGCTGGGGCGCGCAACCGAATCTTGCGCTGGCGACCAACTACCAGGATCTCTGGTACGCGTTCCCGGCGGATTCGGAGAAGGGGTGGGGCATCAATTTCACCCATCAGGGCAACACGATCTTCGCGACCTGGTTCACCTTTGCCGTGGACGGCCAGCCGCTATGGCTGGTGGCGGCGCTCGACAAATACCCCGGCGCAGCCGAACGTGTACACCGGAGCCCTGAACAAGACGATCAGCGGCCCGCCCTTCAACGCTGTCCCGTTCGACTTCAACATTGTTGACGTTTCAGGCCGAAGGCACGGCAACG
This sequence comes from uncultured beta proteobacterium, assembly GCA_963810845.1. Taxonomy (GTDB): domain Bacteria; phylum Pseudomonadota; class Gammaproteobacteria; order Burkholderiales; family Casimicrobiaceae; genus CAIWHR01. The sequence goes on from CAWEOX010000038.1 coordinate 63,668, forward strand.
CTGACCTTCCGGGACGGCAACTTCGCCACCTTCGACTACAGCGTCGACGGGGTTGCGCAGACCAAACAGATCACGCGCGACGTGTTCGCGCCACCCGGTACCGTTTGCCAGTAGCGGAAAGGCGTTGCGACCGCAGCGGCGAAGTCGATGCGCGATCCCCGGCATGTCCTGTGATGCGCCGCGGGCGCCGTACGCGTTCCGGCGCGTCGCGCTCAATGGGCGTGGGCGTGCCGGTGCTCGTCGATCACCGAGCGCCGACGCACCTCGGCGCTGATCGGGATATCCTGCCGCGTGCCATCGGCGTTCTGGATGATGAGCGTCAGCGCAACCCGGTCTCCCTGCTTCAGCGCGTGCGCCATCTGGACGAGCCCCAATCGATAGCCGCCGGGGGCGAGCAAGATGGTCTTGCCCGCGGGCAACGGCAGTTCGTCGAGCGTGGCCTTGCTCTGTCCCGGTGGCCGGATCGTGACGCGGGCCGCGGCATCGCTCGTCACGCCGACCAGCGTCGCCCCGTCGGTGGATCGAAGCTCCATGTACGCTTCAGGCGCCGCCGCGCGACCCGCGGTCCGGATCCATGGCGCGTTCACGGTGAGGATGGCTTCGGCGGGCGCGGCGACGGCGCAGGCCAAGGCAACGACCAGTGCCCGACAGGGAGCGCCAGGACGGGGGTTCCACATGACGGCAGGACTCCTCTCGATTGACGCGGTAACAGTTCGGGTCGACAGCGCATTCCCATCGCAGTGCGCCGTGGAATACGGACACGTCCGACGGTGTTTGCTGCGGCACGTGACCGCGATTGCACGCGGCGCTCGTTGTGACCTGGTGCGATGCCACCCGCGCAACCACCGATGGAGGTTATCGTGAAGCGCTATTTCTGCCGTTGCCTGGTGGTGCTGTCGATGCTGGTCGCGGGCGCTGCCGTCGCAAGCTATCACACCTTCGTGATCGATCAACTCTATTCCAACGCCGACGCAACCGTCCAGTTCATCGTGCTGCACGAATCGCTGGGCGAGGATGGCGAGAACTTTCTGCGCGGGCACACGCTCAAGTCCACGCATGCCGGCGTCACGCAGACCTACACGTTCACGCGTGACCTGCCCGGCGGAGGGTGCGTCTACTCGGGCTACTCCTCGGAATGCACGATGAGCCCAACCGCCAACTCGCGGGTGCTCATCGGCACGCAGGGCTTCGCCGCGATCAGCACCGTTGCCCCCGATTACTTGATTCCGAACGGTTTCCTGTCGACGGGCTCCGGCCTGGTCAACTATGCCGATGTCGACTTCATGAGCTATGGCTCGCTGCCGACCGATGGCGTGAGCGCGCTCAACCGCAACGGAACGATGATCCAGAACCTGGCGACGAATTTCAACGGCCAATCGACGTCGCTTTCGCTCGCCGGGCCGCCGTCGGTTTTCGGCAATTTCCAGGGGCTGTGGTGGAACGACCCGGATGAGTCGGAGAGCGGGTGGGGGATCAATTTCAATCACCAGGGCAGCACGATCTTCGCGACCTGGTTCACGTTCGGACTGGCCGGCCAGCCGCTGTGGCTGGTGGCCGTGCTCACGTCGACGCCGGCGGCGCCGAATGTCTTCACCGGCGACCTGCTCACCTTTTCCGGGTCGCGGTTCGATGCCTTCGATCCGACCAAGGTGGTCTCGGCGCCGGCCGGATCGATCACGATCACGTTCTCCGACCTCAACCATGCGACGTTCCAGAACACGGCGGCCGGGGTACCGCAGATCAAGCACGATCAAGCGCCAACCGCTCAACACCAGCCCGATGGCAGTCCTGCAGCTGGGGCGCGCAACCGAACCTTGCGCTGGCGACCAATTACCAGGACCTGTGGTATGCCTTCCCGGCGGATTCGGAGAAGGGGTGGGGCGTCAATTTCACCCACCAGGGCAACACGATCTTCGCGACCTGGTTCACCTATGGGCTGGACGGCCAGCCGTTGTGGCTGGTGGCGGCGATCAGCAATACGCCGGCGCAGCCGAACGTGTACGCCGGAACGCTGGTCAAGGCCGTCAGCGGTCCGCCGTTCAACGCCGTCCCGTTCGACACCAGCATGGTCAACGGCACCGCCACCGGCACCTTGACCGTGACCTTTGCCGACGGCAACCGCGCCACCTTCGCCTACAGCGTCGACGGGGTTGCGCAGAGCAAACAGATCACGCGCGACGTGTTCGCGCCGCCCGGGACCACCTGTCAATAGTTCAACCGGGCCGCGCCGCTCGTCGCGACCGCGCCTTCCGCGAGCCGATGCCGGCGATTGCTTCGTCGGCGTCGGTGCGTGACGGCGCGATGGCGGCGGCGCGGCAAATTGGTACTCTGCCGCAACGGGCGGCGGCCGCCGGGCTGTGTGGCCGGCCGGGCGCGAAGCGTGATTCGTGGCGTTCATCGGAGAGAAATCATGGTCGGGAAACGAATCAGCATCATGGTCGGCGTCATTTCCGCGTTGATCGTTCTGGCGACCGTCGGTGCCGGCAGTGGCGCCGCGCTGGCACAGCAGGCCGCGACCCAGCGCAACAAGGTGATCTTTCAGGTGAGCGACGCCGACCCGGCGAAATGGAACCTGGCGCTCAACAACGTCCGCAACATCCAGGCGGATCTCGGCGCGGGCAATGTCGACATCGAAGTCGTCGCGTACGGACCGGGAATCGGCATGCTGCAGGCCAATTCGGCGGTCGCGTCCCGCATCGACGAGGCGCTGACGGCCGGCGTCAAGGTCGTCGCCTGCGAGAATACGATGAAGGGGCAGAAGCTCGCGCGCAGCGACATGCAAAACGGCATCGGCTATGTCGGCGCCGGCGTCGTCGAGCTGGTCCAGAAGCAACAGCAGGGGTGGGCGTACATTCGTCCGTGACGGGACGGGCCGCGCACGGCGGCGGTTACTTGATTTCGGGCTTGGCCTTCCATGCCTTTTCGCGGATCCTCGCCTCGAGAAGCTGCTCTTCGGTCAGCTTGTCGGCCACTTCCTTCAGCATGCGCGCGGCGTCCGAGCGGGCGCCGCTCGGTGGCAGCGCGAATATCGCGAGTTCCAGCCACTTGACGGCTTCCACGTCGTCCGCCGGGACCCCCTGCTTGTTGGCGTAGAGAATTCCGAGATTGAGCTGGGCGTAGGGCATGCCCTGGTCGGCGGCGCGGCGGAACCATTTGGCGGCCGCGGCATCGTCCTTCGCGACGCCAAGGCCATACGCGAAGCTGACCGCGAGGTTGTACTGGGCAGCGGCGTCACCCTGGTCCGCGGCGCGCTGAAACCATTGGGCGGCGGTGGCATCGTTCTGCGCGACGCCCCTGCCTTCGGCGTACAGCGTGCCGATCTGGTACTGCGCGGCCGGGTTGCCCTTGTCGGCGAGCGGCTGCCATAACGTCAGTGCGGTGGCGTAGTCGTGCGCGCGATACGCGGCCAGCCCGTCTTCGAGCGGCCCCGCGAGGACCGGGAATGCCGTGGCCAGCGCCACGAGCACGACCGCGGCAAGCGTCCATGTGCCTTGCTTCATCTCTTCGATTCCTTGGAGCGCGCCACGGCAGGATCGTCCGTCGTCGCGATGGGACAATTATGCCAGACCGCCGCGTGCGCACCGATTCGTGCCGCGATGCCCCGGAACCGCGAAGCGCATGCCAGGCGTACCCATTTGCCGCTTTCACCTCGGATTCGCCGCGCGCAACCGGCGAGGAATATCGGGCTCAGTGCAAGGTCGGGCCGTCCGGGTCCGCGCGACGGACGACGTCGAGGGCGTCGATCGCGTCGCCGACCATCGTGAGGCTGCCCTTGCGACGGTCATGGCCGGTGTCGCTGTACTCGAAGCTGAACACGCGTCGCAGCCGCACGGACCCGTCGCTACCGCGCACGGGCCGGATCGAATCCAGGGCCACCGTGTCGTCGAGGAACAGGAGCCCCGCGTGCCGGCAGGCTTCGCGCATCGCCGCATTCGCCGTTTCGCGCGCCTTGAGGCTGTCCCAGATCAGCCATCCCGCGGCGACGACCACGGCGAGGGCGAGAATTTCCGTAAGCGTCATCGTTTCCTGTTCGTGTCGCGTGCGGCACACCTGACGGCCTTCACGCGCGGGCGTGAGGGCTAACGCTTGAACTGATCAGATTACGCGAGTCCGGGCTTGGCCAGATGCCGCCGCGTCTTGCCTTGTCCCCGGGATCGGGTAGTCTAACTCGTGCGATGTCGCTGCCCGGCAAAGGGCAACGGACATCGGCAGTTGTGTTCATCGGACGACGGACCCCGGGGTCATGATGGAAGGGCGCTTGAAGACCGAGATCAGCCAGTGGATCGTGGACGCGGCACTGGCGGGCACGAACGAGATCGATATTCTTGCCGGCGTCTGCGAGCGGCTGACCGGCGCGGGCCTCGCGCTGGCGCGTGCGTCGGTCGCCAACGATCTGCTCGACCCCACGCATGACGCACGCGGCGTGCGCTGGCTGCGTGGCCAGGGAGGGCTCGAGGAATCGTTCGCCCGCGTCGACGACACCGTTATCAACGAGAACTGGACCCGCAGCCCGTTCTTCTTCCTGCTCGAGAGTGGCCTGCCCATGCTGCGCCGCCGTTTGAACGCGGCCCATCGCCGGGGCGAGATACCGATGCTCGATCGGTTTCAGGACGAGGGGGTCACCGACTACGTGGCCTTCGCCGTACGGGTCGGCGAAGACCTGTGGCTGGGCGAAACCAGTGGCATTGTCGCGTCGTGGACGACCGATGCGCCCGAGGGCTTCACCGACGCCCAGATTGAATTGCTGGCGGGGATCTTGCCGGCATTGACCGTAGTCTTCATGCTGCGCACGACGAATCGCAATGCCCGCACGCTGATCTCGACGTATCTGGGGACGCACGCCGCGAAGCGCGTGCTCGCCGGCAACATCGTCCGCGGGCGGGCGGAGTCGATCCGTGCGGTGGTCTGGTTCAGCGACCTCGTCGGGTTCACAAGGATTTTCGACACCACGGGCGCCGATGCCGTGCTCGCGCTCCTCAACGACTACGCCGAAGCGCAGGTCGAGGAGATCGAAGCGCACGGCGGGCATGTGCTCAAATTCATCGGCGACGGGATTCTCGCGATCTTTCCCCATGACGACACGACGCAGGCGTGCAAGCGTGCGTTGGCCGCCGCGGCGGGGCAGCGCCACCGCATTGCCGCGCTCAACGCGCGCCGTTCCGGGTCCGGCCTGCGGGTAACCGACACGCATGTGGCGCTGCACGTCGGCGAGCTGCTCTACGGCAACCTCGGCAGCCCGCGGCGACTCGATTTCACCGTGCTGGGACCCGCCGTCAACGAGGCGGCACGGATCGAGGCGCTCTGTGGCTCGCTCGAGCAGAACGTCATCGTGTCCTCGGCGTTCGCCGCGGCTGCGGGTGAAGCACGCAGTCTCCTGGTCAGCCTCGGGCGCTACGCGATGAAGGGCGTGGCGCGACCGCAGGAATTGTTCACGCTGGATCCCACCGACGGGCCCGGATAACTCAACAGGCGGCTTCCATGAACGCAGGTACCAACATCGAAGCGACATTCTGCTTCGTCGACATCGCGGGATATACCGCATTGACGGAGACCCACGGCGAACATGCCGCCGCCGACCTCGTCGACGAATTCGGCGCCTTGGTGCGCGCTTCCATCCAGTCGTCAGGTCAGTTGCAGTCGATCATCGGTGACTGCGCCTTCCTCGTCTTTCCGGACCCGCTGGTCGCGACCGATGCGCTAGCGGCCCTCTACCGATCGATCGCCGATCGCCAGGAATTCCCGATCGTTCGTGCCGGTTTGCACCATGGCCCGGCACTCCTGCGTGGAAATCGCCACTTCGGCTCGACCGTCAATCTCGCGGCGCGGGTCGCTGCGCGCGCCACCGGAGGTCAAATCCTGTGCACGAAACATGTTGCCGAGACTCTCGGCCGGTCGGGTGTCGCGGATATCGCCATCACGCATCAAGGGCTGGTTTCGCTGCGGAACCTGTCGCAGCCCGTGGACTTGTACGAAATAGTGCTGTCGGGCTGTTCGCGGGAATACGCGATCGATCCCGTCTGCAAGATGCAGGTGGATACCGGGCGCGCCGCCGGCGAGCTTCACTTCGACAACAAGACGTACTGGTTTTGCTCGCTGGCGTGTGTCGAACGGTTTGCGTCGCACCCTTTGTCCTATGTCGGATCGGCGTAGCGACGGCGACTGACCTCGGCCAACCGGAGCGCGTTGCGGCGATTGGGAACGAATATTGCTCGTCACGCGGCGGGAGCTGGCACGGCCCGAGCGGAAGGCGTGCGAAGCTCCCAGAGGCGAGTGAATATTTCTCGAATCTTGTAATTATTGCCGACCGAGAGGCGCTCCATGAACGAATCGTCAAGACACGGATCTCCCGAAGTCTCGCGTCGCCGACTCCTGAAAGGCGTTGTGGTGCTGGCCGGTGCGTCCTTGGCGGCGAGCCTGACCCCCAAGGATGCGCGTGCGCAACAAAAGGCGTCGAAGGAATCGATGAAGTATCAGGACAAGCCCAACGGCGACATGCAGTGCAGCAACTGTGCGCAATTTGTTGCCCCGAACGGCTGCAAAGTCGTCGAGGGAACCATCAGTCCCCAAGGCTATTGCCTGGCGTGGCAAAAGAAATGATGTTGTTCAGGACGCCTGCAGGCGGCGGATCAGCACGTCGATCAGGTCTTCGCCGTCCGGAGACTTGAGCCGGTGCTGGCGCAGGGCACGGACAAGCTCGGGCTTGGCGATCGCGCGGTAATCCGAACGAATCAGGATGCCGGCGATGGCTCGCTGAATACTCACGGACTTGGCGCGCACGAACAAATGCGTCAGTTCCTCGAGCCCTTCGCGATCGAAGAGCGGGTGGAGCGCGAGCGTGTCGAGGGCGCGCACTTGCGCATCGGAGCCGTTCATGCGCGCGATCCCCGTCGCGAGGCCGCGAAACTCGCTGGCGTCGACGATCGGCCGGTGGCGCAAGTAGGTCTGCGCAATCTGAACTTCTTCGGCGTCGTGGCTCGTCAACGCGCGCAGCATCCGCGCATGGGCGGTGGCGCTTCCCAGGCACGCCAGCACCGCGGCGTGCGGTACCTTGTGGGCTTGCGCGGGGGGCACGTGCAGCCGATACAGCTCCTGACCGAGTGCGCCATCCTTGTTCAGCTCGCACACCAGATTGACATCGCTCGAGCTCACGGCGTCGCCTGCCAGCTGCTTGCCGATCATCTGCATCAACTCGACGCGCTGATCCGCTGGCGACAGCCACCCGAGATCGCGCGCCAGCGCCATCATCCGGGCCCGGATCGCCGGCTGGTCGGCGTCGCGTGCAAAGTCCAGGTACCGCAGGCGCGCCGACTCGTCGCGGGAGATCTTGTCCAACGCCTGCGAGACCGACGGAGCTTGGCGCACGAGGTCGCTCAGCGACGCGGAATATTTCTCGATATGGTCGAGGAACATGCGCACTTCCGCCATCTCGCGGCCCATGAGCTCATGGACAAAGTCGAGCTTCTGCGCCGGCGACAGGCGATCGTCGGAGAAATGGCAAACGTCGCGCCGGAAGGCCGCGTCCGGATCCGAATCCTTCACGCCCGGCGCCGACGGTCATGGAGCTCGACGCAAAAAGGCCGAGCAGCTTCGAACTTGCGCGGCCGGTGCCGATCTCGCCACCCGCGGCCGATTGAAAATAGCGATCGAGGATGGGTGCCGCCATCGTCCCCAGCGGCGCCTTCGAGGAAAAGCCATAGATGATCGGAACGTCCTTGAAGATTCGGCGCATCCGGTCGCGATTGCTTTCGCCGTGCCGTTCGTTCAGCACGAGGGACAGGCGCTCGGCGTCCGCCGGCGAGTGTCCGGAGCGGACCAGACTCCGCCCGATCTCGGCCGACGCACTGCGCATCGCTTCCGCGTTCAGCGTGTTGCAGCCGAAGAGATAGACCTCCTTCAGCTGCGAGAACAATCCGGGGCACGAGTCGCTGCACGAGGCCCGCTCCATCTCGTCGACGGGCAGAAACTCGCGCGCGTCCAGCCGGTCCGAGTAAAACTCGTCGCCGCCATCGAAGTGGCCGGAGATGATCAGCAGGTCGCAGTGGACGCCTTTGCGGCACGCCGAGGTCAGCCAATCCGGGCGACCGCGCTCCACCAGCTCCACGAAATCGTATTCGTCCGGGCGAAGGTTCCGGCGGAACATTTCCCGTTCGTCGGGCGAATTGACGGTGATCGTGCACACCGTCTTCTTGTCGGCGTAGGCGTCATGGGCCCACGCCGCGATCGGCAACGCAGCCAGTAACACCAATTTCGTGAAAGTGGACATGGGCGAAGGGCAGGGGGCAAAGCGGGCGGCATAGTATCGCACGCGTGCCCATCCCCGGGTAGGACCCGGTCCCACGCGACGGCCGGCCATGCTCCTCGCAGATGCGCGGCGCATGACCATGCCCGAGTGGGGAATAGGCGTGCGAACGCCCAGGTTTTCGTCCGGCCAAAGCCCGGCCGGCGCGTTCGTCGTTGAACGCTCGTTCCTGAACGAAACGGGTTTCAGAGCCCGGCGAGCGCCAGATGCGCCTGCAGGCGCCGGATCAGAACGTCGATCAGGTCGCCGCCGGCAGGGGCCTTCAGCCGACTCTGGCGCAGCGTTTGCACGACCTCGGGTGTCGCGATGGCTTCGTAGTCGGCGCGCAGGAGGACGGCGGCAATCGCCGCCTGGACGCCGACCGTCTTCGCGAGCGGGAACAAACGCGTGAGCGCTTCCAGGCTTTCGCGATCGGATACGTTATGGTACGCGAGCGCATAGAGCGCGCGGATCTGGGCGTCGGGGCCGCTCATGCCGGCGATGCGGCTGGCGACGACACGCAGCTCGTTCGTGTCGTCGATAGGGCGCTGTCGCAAATAGGTCTGCGCGACCAGGATCTCGTCCGGGTCGGGGCTCGTCAAGGCCCGCACCACCCTGGCGTGGCCCTCCGGACTTCCCAAACATGCGAGGACCGCAGCATGGGCGACCTTCTCCGCCTGCGTGGGTGACAGTTGCAGTTGTTGTAGGCCCTCGTCCAGCGCGTGGTCCTTGTTCAGTCTGCAGACGAGATCCACGTCCGTCGCGTCGACGGAATTGCCGGCCAGGCGATCGCCGATCATCCGCATGAATTCCGCACGCTCATCCGCGGGCGAGAGCCAGCCCAGACGACCCGCCAGCTCGATCATCCTGACGCGTACCGCGGGCTTGTCCGCGTCGCGCGCGAAGTCGAGGTATCGAGTCCGTGCCGCCTGATCGCGCGCGATGCCCTCGAGCGCCGTGGCTACCGCGGGCACCTGCCGATCGGGCTCGCCCACGGAGGCGGCATAGCGTTCGATGCGGCCCAGGAACATCCGCACTTCCGCCATCTCCCGGTTCAGCAGCTGGTGCACGAAGCCGAGCTTGTCCGCGGACGACAGTCGATCGTCGGCGAATTGGCAGACCTCGCGCCGATACGCCGCCTGCGGATCCCGCTCGCTCAAGCCACTGGTGACGACCATCGAGTGCGCGGCAAAGTCACCCAGCATCCTCGAGCTTGCACGGCCGCTGCCGACGTCTCCCGTTCCGGCCGCCTGAAAGTGTCGGCTCAGGATCGACGCGGCCGTCGGTCCGAGCGGCGCGACCGACGAGAAACCGTAGATCGCCGGCACGTTCGTGAAAATCTGGCGCATGCGATCGCGACTGCTTTCACCATGCCGCGCGCTCAAGGTCCGCGACAGACGGTCGGCATCCGCTGGCGAGTGCCCGGAGCGGACGAGACTCCGGCTGATTTCGGCGGAGGCGGTCGCTTGCGGCTCCGGATTCAGCGTGTTGCAGCCGAATAGATAGACTTCCTTCAGCTGCGAAAACAGTCCCGGGCACGAGTTGCTGCAGGCGACGCGTTCCATCTCGTCGACCGGCAGGTACTCGCGCACTCCCAGCTGGTCCGAGAAGAATTCGTTGCCACCGTCATAGTGGCCGGAGATCACCAGGACATCGCAGCGAACGCCCTGACGGCAGGCCGATTCCAGCCAATCCGGCCGACCGCGCTCCACCAACTCGACAAATTGAAACTTGTCGGACGGCAGGTAGCGGCGAAACATCTCGCTCTCGTCGGCCGAATTGACGGTGATGCTGCACACGGTCTTCTTGTCGGCGCGGGCATCGTTGATCCAGACGGCAGCCAGCAGTGCGATGAGGACGACAAGCGTCGTCGTCGCTGCTGGCAGATGCGGTGCCGGAGTACGGGGCATGGGATGAGCCGCGTTCGCGTCGACAGGTCGGGTAGGCTGACGCGAAGAAGATTATGGCAATCGTGATCTCCCGTCCGTCGGACCCATTCTCGATTGTTTGTCGGTCAGTCGGGCTCTCGACGTCAGTCGTTGTCTGGCGCACGTGATCTCGACGAGGAGCACTCCGCAGCGCTCACGCTTTCCGCAAAACAAACGCGCTGCGGCTCGGTCAAATCATTGTCGGCGGCGCTGCCGGCTTATTGAAAAGGAGTTGCTTATGAAACCATCCGCCACAGCAATCCGAGGGATCACCGCAGGCGCGATCGCGCTCGCGTCCGCGGGTGTCCTTGCTGCCCAGATCACGTTATACGAGCGGCCGGATTTCCAGGGTCGCTCGGTCACGACAGCCGATGGCCTGGCGGTCGTTGCGAGGCCCGGTTTCGACGACGCCGCGTCGTCGATTGTCGTCGCCGACGGCATATGGGAGGCCTGCAACGACGCCTATTTCCGCGGCCGCTGCGTAATGCTCCGGCCGGGCAACTATCCCCGCGTCGACGTTGACTTGAATGGACGCATTGCGTCGTTGCGTCAAGTCGGCTACGTTGCCGGCCCGACGCCGGTCGTCATCGATTCGCAGCGGGTGACGGTGAATCCTGCGCCGGCGGTGATCGGCGCGCCGCAAGTCGCGATCACTACCGCTCCCGTGGTGAACGGGCAACCCATCGTCGTGAATCCGGCGCCGGTCGTGGTCACCACGCCGGTCGCGATCGCGACGCAACCGGTAGTGGTCGCCCCGCAGGAAGTTGCCGTCACGCCGGCACCGACAGGTCGCGCCGTGCTGTATGAATATCCGGGCTTTGGCGGTCCTTCGGTGATCATCGATCGTGGCAAGGCGAACGACCTCGACTGGGCGAATTTCAGCGGTGCCACCAAGCGCGCCGGGTCGATTCGCGTCGAGTCGGGCAGCTGGCTGATCTGTTCGGACCTGGGCTTCCAGGGCGATTGCCGGGTTCTGGGTCCGGGTGAGTACCCATTGCTGTCGGGGTCGCTCGCCGGAGGAATCGCGTCGGCACGGCAGGTGTTGCGTCCCGAATACGGGGTCATGACGACGTATAGCCGCTAGCATTCATTGGTCTGCCCGGCGCTGGTAGTGGAGGAAGAGCGTCGGCGTGAGGAGCTCTACCGGGCAGCCCTGCCGGAAGCGGCGCCGCCAGCGCGGGCCGGCGCCGCCTTGATCCGGCTCCGCCATGCGCTCGGCGTCGTATCCGCCCATCCGCGAAACGCGCGGGAGAATGCCGTCGCGTCCGATTAGCCGAGGGGCGAGGCGATCTCCCGCGAGGCTCAGATGCGTTTCGCGGAGCAGTTGGCGCGCAACTTCGAAGCGCGCGGCGCCGATCAATTGCTGAATGCTCGTTCCGTCCGCATGCAGGCGTCGGCGCAGCACGCGCTCGTGAACGCCAAGAAGCGCCGAAATGCGCCGGGGTGTACGACTGGATTGAGCTGCCTGTCGTCGGGACGCAACGCGACTTCAACGGCGTGCAGGCGCGCTGGTTTGCTCACGTGCAGCTCCCCAAGGAATTCGGCAAGGCAGGCGCAACCTACTACAATCCGACGACCGTCGAGCGCAAGTCCCATCAGGGCTATGCAAAGGGACAAACAATCTTCATACTCAACGACCCGACCGGCACCCCGTGGCTCATGCAGGCGTACTCCCTCATCGTCGATCCGAACCTGACCTACGACGACCTCAAAACGCTCGACAAGAAGCTCGAGCTCGCCCCAGGCTGGAAGTACCGCGTGAAAGTGCTGGACCGTGACCTCGAGCTCCATCCGATCAACGGGGTCGCGAGGATAGTCCAGGAGGATCTCCAGGGTACCTACAACGCGTGCTTCGAGGAAGCCGGCCAGAAGGCCTGCACTTTCCAGCCCTAGCCAGGCCCTGCGACGGAAGCACTTGGACGCAATGCATCTCCCGGACGACAGTATTCGTCCAGTGTGCATGAAACGAATCTATTCACCATCACATCGAGGAGTTTCATCATGAACAAGAGAATCGGGCTGATCATCGTTGTCGCCGGCGTCGCGGCGAGCGTGGCCTACGCGCAGATGCCGGTCATGAACATGGTCGCCGACAAGGTCATTCAGAAATATCAGAGCTCGAGCTGCGAGCAGTTATGGCAGGAGAAGGCGCAAGGTCAGGGCAAGCCAAAGCCGGAGATGGAACAGCGCGCCATCCAGATGCTGAAACAGGATCCCCAGATACGCCAGGCGTTCTTCGCCAAGATCTCGGCGCCGATCGTCAACAAGATGTTCGAATGCGGGATGATCCCG
>CAWEOX010000039.1:0-44543 GCA_963810845.1 uncultured beta proteobacterium
CGCTGATCATCCAGGCGCCGGAACCCGTCTACAACAACCTGCGCGCGATCATCGAGAAGCTCGACATCCGTCGCGCCCAGGTCTACGTCGAGGCGCTGATCGTGGAGGTCAGCGCCGACAAGGCGGCGCAATTCGGGATCCAGTGGCAGGCGCTGACCGGTGTCGACAAGAGCGGCGTGCAGGGCGTCGGCGGCACCAACTTCAGCGCACGCGGCAGCGGCAACAACATCATCGACACGTCGCAGAACATGGGCAGCGCGGTCGGGGACTGAACCTCGGCATCATCAACGGCACCGTGACGCTGCCCGGACTCGGACAGATCCTCAATCTCGCCTTCCTCGCCCGCGCCCTCGAGACCGACGCCAACGCGAACATCCTGTCGACCCCGGCGATGCTCACGCTCGACAACGAGGAGGCGAAGATCGTCGTCGGGCAGAACGTGCCGTTCATCACCGGCCAGTATGCGCAGACGGGCACGGCGAGCAGCGTGACGCCGTTCCAGACGATCGAGCGCAAGGACGTCGGCCTCACGCTGCGGGTCAAGCCGCAGATCACCGAGGGCGGCAGCGTGCGCCTGCTCATCTACCAGGAGGTCTCGCGCGTCGACAGCACGAGCAACCCCGCCGGGATCATCACCAACAAGCGCTCGCTCGAATCGTCGGTGACGATCGACGACGGCCAGATCGTCGTGCTCGGCGGCCTCATCCAGGATTCGTTCACCGACGGCACGGACAAGGTGCCGCTGGCGGGCGACCTGCCGTTGCTGGGCGCGCTGTTCCGCTACGACAACCGGCAGCGGGTCAAGACCAACCTGATGGTGTTCCTCAAGCCGACCGTCGTCCGCGGCGCGCACAGCGCCGACGCGCTGACGCAGGACCGCTACGATTACCTGCTGGGCGAGCAGCAGCGAATGGACCCCCCGCCGCGCCTGTTCTGGAACGATACGACGCGGCCGGAGATGCAGCTGCCGTCGGCGCCGTCGTCGGCGCCCCTCGTTGCGCCGTTGCCGAAGCCGGCGATGATCGTGCCGCTGCCGGAACCGTTCGTCCCGCCTCCGGAAACGCCGCCGGCCAAGCCGCCGGGCTGACGCGACGCGGGAACCGCCGCACCGGGAATGCCATGCCCGCCGATCCTGTCGCCCCGCCGTCCACCGCGCCGTCCACATCGCGCGTGCCGTACGCATTCGCGCGTGCCCATGGCGTGCTGGTGCTGGCCGAGGAAGCGGGCGCGGTCGTCGTGCTGACGCGGCCCGATGCCACGGTCGACGGCGTCGCCGAGCTGAAGCGCGTGCTGCAGCGGCCGCTGACGCTGCGGCCGGTCGATGCCGATCGCTTCGCCGCGGAACTCGCGCGCGCATATAACGCGGCCTCGGCCGGCGTCGCGCAGTTCTCCGACGATCTCGCGCGCGAAACCGATCTCGCGCGCCTGATGCAGGATCTCCCGCCGGCGGAGGATCTCCTCGACAGCGGGGCGCAGGCGCCGGTGATCCGAATGATCAACGCGCTCCTGCTGCAGGCGCTGCGCGAGCGGGCCTCCGATCTGCATTTCGAGCCGTACGAGGCCCGCTCCGTCGTCCGCTTCCGGATCGACGGCGTGCTCTCCAACGTGATCGAGCCGCCGCGCGCGCTGCACGCCGCGCTGGTGTCGCGGCTCAAGATCATGGCCAATCTCGACATCGCCGAAAAGCGGCTGCCGCAGGACGGTCGCATCGCGTTGAAGCTGGGCGACAAGCTCGTCGACGTGCGCGTGTCGACGCTGCCCACGGGCTCCGGCGAGCGTGTCGTCTTGCGCCTTCTCGACAAGGATTCGGCGCAGCTCGACCTGACGGCGCTGGGGATGGGCGCCGAAACGCTGGCGGCCATGGACGGCTTGATTCGCGAGCCGCACGGCATCGTCCTCGTCACCGGGCCCACGGGCTCCGGCAAGACGACGACGCTCTATGCGGCATTGTCGCGGCTGCCGCGCGGCAGCCTCAACATGATGACGGTCGAGGATCCGGTCGAATACGCGCTCGACGGTGTCGGCCAGACGCAGGTCAACCCGAAAATCGAGCTCACGTTCGCGCGGGCGCTGCGCGCCATCCTGCGCCAGGATCCCGACATCATCATGATCGGCGAGATCCGCGATCTCGAGACCGCGCAGATCGCGGTGCAGGCGTCGCTCACCGGCCACCTCGTGCTCGCGACGCTGCACACGAACGACGCGGCCAGCGCGGTGACGCGGCTTGCCGACATGGGCGTGGAGCCGTACCTGCTGGCGTCGAGCCTCCTGGGCGTGCTGGCGCAGCGGCTCGTGCGCACGCTGTGCCCGGCCTGCCGCGCACGCGGCGCGCCGACCCCCGGCGAGGCAGCGTCGCTCGCCGAGCTTGGGCTCCCGCCGACGCTGCCGCTCCATGCGCCCGTCGGGTGCGCTGCGTGCAACGACACGGGCTATCGCGGCCGCACCGGCGTGTACGAGCTCCTCGTCGCCGACGACGCGATCCGGCGCCTCATCCACGACCGCGCGTCCGAGATCACGCTGCGTGAAGCGGCGGCGCGGGGCGGCATGACACCGCTGCGGCGCGACGGCGCGCGCTGGCTCGCGGCCGGCACGACCTCGCTTGCCGAGCTGATCCGCGTCACGCGCGAAGCTTGATGAGAACCCACGCTCGCATGGGCGCGCTGCCCCGGGGGGCGCGGAGGCTCCCTCGGGCGGCACCGCGGGGAGGCCTGACGCCTTGAGGTCAGTCGCGCCGTGATGGGAGCGTACCGGTACGAAGCGGTCGACGCCGATGGCAGGCCGCGGCGCGGCCTGATCGATGCGGAATCCCCGCGCCAGGTCCGCGACCAGCTGCGCGGCGAAGGTCTGTTTCCGACGGCGATCGACGCCGCCGGCGGAGGGGGCGGAAGCGACGTGCGCGACCGTCTGCGCCTGCACCCGGCGCAGGTCGCGCTCGCGACCCGCCAGCTCGCCACGCTCGCGCGCTCGGGCATGCCGCTCGACCAGGCGCTGGGGGCGGTCGGCGAGCAGGCGGACGACGCGCGCGCGGGCCAGCTGTTCGCGGCGCTGCGCACCGAGGTGGCCGCCGGTGAAACGCTTGCCGGCGCGCTCGGGCGCCGGCCGCGCACCTTCGGCGATCTCTATTGCGGGCTGGTCGGCGTCGGCGCCGAGACCGGCCGGCTCGCGGACGTGCTCGAGCGGCTGGCCGATTACCTCGAGGCGCGCGAAGCGCTGAAGCAGAAGTTCACGCTCGCGCTCATCTATCCCATGCTCGTCACCGTCATCGCGCTCGCCGTGGTCGCCGTGCTGCTCGCCTACGTCGTGCCGCAGGTGGTCTCCGTGTACCAGCAGAGCCGGCAGACGCTGCCCTGGCTCACGCAGGCACTGATCGCCGTCAGCGCCTTCTTTCGCGCGACCTGGTGGGCGTGGCTTGCGGCCATGGCCATCGGCGCGTTCGGCTTCGCGCTCGCCAACCGGCGGATCGCGTTTCGCGCGCGCTGGCATGCGGCATTGCTGGGGACCCCGGCGCTCGGCCGACTGGTGATCGCCGTCGACACCGCGCGCTTCGCCAGCACGCTCGCGATTCTCGTCGGCAGCGGCGCGCCGTTGCTGCGTGCGCTCGATGCCGCGCGCGACGTGGTGTGGGCGCTGCCGTTGCGGCGCGCGGCGGCGGCGGCCGCGGACCTGGTGCGCGAAGGGGTGTCGCTGGCGCGCGCCTTGAAGGAGCAGCGCGCCTTTCCGCCCGTGCTCCTGCATCTCGTGGCCAATGGCGAAGCGAGCGGACAGCTCGCCCCGATGCTCGAGCGCGCGGCGGGCGAGCTCGAGCGCGAATCGGAACGGCGGCTCACCTGGTTTGCGGCGCTGCTGCAGCCCGCCCTGATCGTGGCGATGGGCGCGATCGTGCTGGTGCTGGTGCTGGCGGTCATGCTGCCGATCGTCTCGATGAACCAGTTGATCCGCTGAACGCAGAGCGCGGGTCGCGCCTGGCGTTCGGCGGCCGCGAACCGGGTCGCGCTGCGTATTCGCATCGTGGCGGGACTCACCCGGGTTTCGCGCGCGGAACGCCGGGGGCTACACATCCTGATCGTGTGCGTCCGAGCGCGGTGCCGTTCGACGGTGCCTTGCGCATTTTGCTGCGCGAGCGCCCAGGCGACATGCTCGCGCACCAGCGGCGATGGATCGTCGGCGCGCGCGGCGAGCGCGGCCACGATCGATGCATCGTGCGGCGCGTTGCCGAGGCCGACGGCGAGGTTGCGCGACCAGCGATCAAAGCCGATCCGGCGGATGGCGCTGCCTGCCATCCGCCGGTCGAATTCGGCTTCGGTCCACTGGAACAGCGCCACGAGTTCCGTGTCGTCGAGTCCGTGGCGCACGGCGAAATCCGGTTCGGTCCCGTGCCGCGCGTAGCGGTTCCACGGGCACGCGAGCTGGCAGTCGTCGCAGCCGTAAACGCGATTGCCGACGAGCGGCCGCAAGGCCTCCGGAATGCTTCCCGGGTGTTCGATCGTCAGGTACGAAATGCAGCGGCGCGCATCGAGCTCGTACGGCGCCACGATGGCGCCGGTGGGACAGACGTCGAGGCACGCGGTGCAGGTGCCGCAATGCGCCGTCTGCGGCGGCGTCGGCGGCAGCGGCAGATCGGTGTAGATCTCGCCCAGGAAGAACCACGAGCCCTGGTCGCGCGTGAGGAGCAGCGTGTGCTTGCCGCGCCAGCCGAGCCCGGCCTTGGCGGCGAGCGCCACCTCGAGCACCGGCGCGCTGTCGGTGAACACGCGATAGCCGAACTCGCCGACCTCGTCGCGGATCGTCGCGGCGAGGCGCTGCAAGCGGGTGCGCAGAACCTTGTGGTAGTCGCGGCCCAGCGCATAGCGCGCGATGAACGCCCGGCGCGGATCGGCAAGCACGGCGTCGGCCGCGCGCGCCGCCGGCGGCAGGTAATTCATCCGCGCGGTGATGACGCGGACGGTGCCGGGAACGAGTTCCGCCGGCCGGGCGCGGGTCACGCCATGGCGCGCCATGTAGTCCATCGCGCCGTGGCGGCCCGCGGCGAGCCATTGCAGGAGGTGCGCTTCTTCGGCGGAAAGTTCCACGTCCGCGATGCCGACCTCCTCGAAGCCCGCTTCGCGGCCCCACTGCACAATCCGCGAGGCGAGCGCCGCCCAGTCGCGATCGGCGTGCGGCGACGCGCGGGTGATCGAGGAGGCTGGCGCGGGCTCTACCATGCGCGCCAAGCGTACCCCATTGGCGGCATCCGGTATTCTGTTCGCTGTCGGAACCGGCACGCCGTACGATCGCCCGACGACGCTTCGTGGACCACGCCGTGACAAAGACAACGATTCACCTTCCCGATGCCGACGCGACGGCCGCGGCCGGCGCGCGGCTCGCGCCTCGGCTCGAGGGCGGGATGATCGTCACGTTGTCCGGCGACCTCGGTGCCGGCAAGACCACGCTGGTCCGCGGCTGCCTGCGCGGTGCGGGGTGGACGGGTCCGGTCAAAAGCCCCACTTACACGCTGGTTGAACATTATCCGTTTTCGAGCTTATACTTTTATCACTTTGATTTTTATCGTTTCACCGATCCAGGCGAGTGGGAGACGGCGGGCCTAGCCGACTGCTTTCGGGACGACTCGGTGTGCTTTGTCGAATGGCCGGAGCGGGTCGCGGGTTTGTTGCCCCCCGCCGATCTCGCGGTGACGCTGCTGCATCCGCAACGCGGGGACGAGGAGGGTCGTGAATGCATGCTGGAAGCGCGGACCGACGCAGGTGAACGATGTCTGATGGCGATGGCGACACCCGCCGAGCACGTTCGCCCGTTGCCGTAGCGGCAGTGTCGCTCGCGCGCCGGCGCGCGTTGCAGTGGCTGCTGCTGCCGGCCGACGCCGCTCGTGGTCCCGTCATTCGCGTGGGCAACCGCTGCGCGCGTGACGTCGGCGCGGCTGTGGCCGGCACAGGAATACACGCGGCTGATCCTCGAGGCGCCGAGCGCGCTCCCGCATCAGCTCATCGTGCTCAAGGATCCGCACCGGATCGTCCTCGATATCGAGGCGGTCGACCTCACGCCCGAGCTGCAGCAGCTCTCGACGCGGGTGCAGGCGTCCGACCCGTATATCGCGAGCATCCGCTTCGGCCGGCAGCCGCCCGACATCCTCCGGCTCGTCATCGACTTGCGCACCGAGGTGATGCCGCAGCTCTTTGCGCTGCCGCCGGTCGCCGAATTCGGCAATCGGCTCGTCCTCGATCTCTACCCGGTGACGCCGCTTGATCCGCTGATGGCGCTCCTCGAAAGCAACCGCGGCAGCGAGGCGCCGCTCGGCGGCAACGCGCCGGAAACGGCAACCGGAGCGCGGCCGGCGCAAAAGCGCGAGCCGCGGCGCCCGATCACGATCGCGCTCGATCCCGGTCATGGCGGCGAGGATCCCGGTGCCATCGGCCGCCGCGGCACCTGCGAGAAACAGGTGGTGCTGGCGATCGCCAGGAAACTGAAGACGATGATCGATGCCGAGCGCGGCATGCGCGCGATGCTGACGCGCGACGACGACTATTACGTTCCGCTCGCGGCGCGCGTGCAGAAGGCGCGGCGCGTGCAGGCCGATCTCTTCATCTCGATCCACGCCGACGCGTTTACGGAGCAAAGCGCGCGGGGCTCATCGGTCTTCGCGCTCTCCGAGCACGGCGCCACCAGCGCCGCCGCGAAGTGGCTCGCGCAGAAGGAGAACTCGGCCGACTTGATCGGCGGCGTCAATCTGGACGCGCGCGATCCGGTGCTCGCGCGCACGCTGCTCGACCTCTCGCAGACGGCGCAGATCACCGACAGCCTGAAGGTCGGGCGCACGGTGCTGGAGGGCATCGGCACGATGAACACGCTGCACAAGGCGTCGGTCGAGCAGGCCGGATTCGCGGTGCTGAAAGCGCCCGACATTCCGTCGATCCTGGTCGAGACCGCGTTCATCTCCAATCCCGAGGAGGAGCTGAAGCTGCGCAGCGAACGGCAACAGACGCTTTTCGCCGCGTCGATGCGCGACGGCGTTCGCCGCTATTTTGCGACCAACCCGCCGCTGGCGCGGGCCAGGACGGCGACGGGCTGAAGCCGCCTCCTGCGGTCCGGCGGCGCGGATGGCCTGCGCGCCGCGGTCAGGACATCGCGCTCCGGTTCACCTGGCCGGCCGGCGGGCGATGGCCGCGCAGCATCATGCCCGACGCGATCGCGGCCAATACCGCCACGTAGAACACGATCTGCATGCCGGCGGGTCGCGCGTCATACCCGACCAGGCCGCGCAGCAGGGTGCCGACGACCGAGTTTTCCGGCAGCAGCGCCGACGTGTCCCACAGCGGTTCGATGAGGCTCGGCAGCACGTCGGCCTGGATGAGAAAACGTGCCGCCTGCGACGCCATTCCGGCGGCGAGGAACAGCACCAGCACCCCCGTGGCGGCGAAGATCCAGCGCAGCGGCAGGCGCACGAGGCCGGCGTAGAGGGCGTACCCCGCGGCGACGCCCGCGGCGACCCCGGCGAGGCCGCCGGCCAGCATCGCCGACGACGCGGTTCCGCCGGTCGCCGCGATCCCGTAGAGGAACAGCACCGTCTCCGAGCCTTCGCGCAAGACCGCGAGCCCGACGACGACGAGCAGCACCGAACACTCGCGCCGGCCGTCGCGGATCGCGCCGCCGACGCTGCGCGCGTCGGCGGCGAGCGCGGCGCCGTGCGCGGACATCCAGATGTTGTGCCAGGCGAGCATCACGACGGCGAGGCCGAGGACCGCGGCGTTGAACAGTTCCTGGCCGATGCCGCTCGCCAACCCGGCGATCCGTTCGGTGCCAAGCGCAACCAGCGCCGAGCCTGCGAGCCCGGCGCAGATCCCGGCGGCCAGCCAGCGATTGCGCGCCGGAACGGAACGCGTCGCGGCGGCGACGATGCCGACCAGCAGCGAGGCCTCGAGGACCTCGCGAAAGACGATGATGGCGGTGGCGAACATCGCGGTGCTGCCTCCTACTTGGCGACGACGACGCCTTGCGCCGTCTTTTCGTTGTACTCGCCGACGAAGGGGTAGCGGCCGGCGGTCAGCGGTCCGATCATGATTGTCGCCGACGACTTGCCGGCGATGACCTTTTCGCGCTTCAGCGACTTGCTCTCGAACTCCTCCGGCGTCGCATCGCGGTTCTCGACCGTCAGCTTGATCTTCTGCCCGGCGGGCACGGTGATCTCCGTCGGCTGGAACCGGTGGTCCTGGATGACCAGCGTGAACTCCGTGTCGGCGGCCGCTGCCGCTCCGCAGAACAGAAGCAGGGGCAGCAGCAGGGGGGAACCCGGACCAGGCGCTTCATCGAACCTCCGATAGACTGAGATGTGGCGTAATGATAATGATTCGTATTAATGATTGCAAGGCCTTCGGGCTTCGGCCGGAACCTTCCGGGCGGCGCCCGGCGCCTGGGCGCGCCGGTTTGGGTAGAATCGCAGGATGGTCCGCTTCTTCGTCCTCTTTCTCGTCCTCCTGGCGGGGCTCTTCGGCGTCGAATTGACGCCCTGGGCGCAACGGTACTTCGTGGAACCCTGGACCAACCAGTTGGCCTCGATCAGCGCCGCGCTCGTCACGCTGGCCGACCCCAATGTCGCGGCGGCCGGCAAGGTCCTGCGCAGCACGTCGAATGGTTTTGCCGTGTCGATCGAGGCGGGTTGCAACGGTGTCGAAGCGACCATCGTGCTGCTGGCGGCGGTGCTCGCCTTTCCGGCGCCGTGGAAAAACAAGGTGATTGGACTGCTCGCCGGCATCGTTGCCGTGCAGGGTCTCAATGTCGTGCGCGTAATCAGCCTGTTCTACCTCGGCCAATGGGATTCCCGGATGTTCGAGTGGGCGCACCTCTACGTCTGGCAGGCGTTGATCATGCTCGACGTGCTCATCGTCTGGCTGGTCTGGGTGCGCACGTTGCCGCGCGCGCCCGACAACCGCGGTGGCGGCGATGGGCCACCGGGGGGTGCCGGGCATCCGGGCCGGCCGGCGGCCGGCGGTGCCGCCGCAGCGGCGGCGGCCTGACGGTCCGGCCGGGAGTCGGGGCGGTGTCGGCGCCGGTCGCGCGGTTCGTGGTGAGGGCACTCGCCTGGCTGCCCCTGGCCTTTGCGGTCTGGTATTTCACGGCGCCGGTGCTGCTCTGGCCGGCGAAGCTGCTCGCGGAAGGCATCGCGAAGGTCGGATTTCCCGACCTTGTCACTGGCGTCGAACAGGCCGGCGCGACGTACACGTTCACGACGACGTTGAAGCCGGGCGCGGCGCTGGCCGCGTCCGGCACCATCGCCGTGGATGTCAACGCCCTGCTCTACGCCTTTGGACTGCCGCTCTTCGTCGCGCTGGTGCTCGCCGCCCGCGAACCCGGCTGGCCGCGGAAGCTCGCGATCGGGTATGTCGCGATCATCCCGTTCGTCGCCTGGGGCGTGCTCGCCGACTTCCTCAAGAACGTGGCGATCACGGCAAGCCCGCTCATCGCCTCGCAGACCGGTTTTGCCGCGTGGCAGCGCGAGCTGATCGCCTTCGCGTTCCAGTTCGGATCGCTGATCCTCCCGACGGTGGTGCCGGCCGCGGTCTGGATCGTCACCCACCGCGCCTTTCTGGAGCGGCTGCGCGCCCCGGGGCGGCTGCCGGCGACGGCGCCATGATCCTGCCGCATCGTCGCGGCAGCGCCGTCTGCGGCCTCTAACCGGCCTTGCCGGCAAGCGCCGCCTTCCGTTCGCGTTCGCGCTCGCGCAGCACGCGCCGCTGCACCTTGCCCGTGGTCGTCATCGGCAGCGCGTCGATGAACTCGATTTCCTTCGGGTATTCGTACGGCGCCAGGAAATTCTTCACGTGCGCCCGGATATCGTTCTCGAGGGCCTCCGACGGCGCGTAGCCGCCTGCCAGAACGATGAACGCCTTGACCACGTTGCCGCGCGTTTCGTCGGGGGAGGGGACGACCGCCGCGTTGGCCACGGCCGGGTGCCGGACGAGGCAGTTCTCGATCTCGGAGGGTCCGATCCGGTAGCTCGCCGCCTTGAACATGTCGTCGGCGCGGCCCTGGTACCAGAGGTAGCCGTCGGCGTCGGCCTTCGCGAGATCGCCGGTACGGCACCACCCCCCGGTGAATTTGCTCGCCGTGCCCTGCGGGTTCTTGAAGTATTCGAGGAAAAAGACCGGGTCGGGCGTTCCGTCGGGCGCGATCCGGTGGACGGCAACCTCGCCCATTTCGCCCGGCGGAACTTCCTTGCCCTCGTCGTCGATGAGCACGATGCGGTGGCCGGGATAGGGGCGGCCCATCGACCCGGGCCGCGCCGGCCACTGCGTGTGCGAGTTGCCGACGATGTAGTTCATTTCGGTCTGGCCGAACATCTCGTTGATGGTGACGCCGAGTGCGTCCTTCGCCCACTCGAAGACCGCGGTCCCGACGGCTTCGCCGGCGCTCATGACGCTGCGCAGATTGACGTCGAAGCGTTCACGCGGCTGCGGGAACGCCTTCATCATCATCTTGAGCGCGGTCGGGAACAGGAACGCGTTCCGGATCTGGTATTTCTCGATCAGGGCCAACGCGCGTTCGGGGTCGAAACGGCCGCGGTAGCCGACGATGGGCTGGCCGAAATAGAGCGCCGGCAGCAGCGCGTCCATGAGACCGCCGGTCCACGCCCAGTCGGCCGGGGACCAGAACAGGTCGCCCGGCTGCGGAAACCCGTCGTGCGAATGGACGAAGCCCGGCAGGTTGCCGAGCAGGCACTGCTGCGGCATCAGTGCGCCTTTGGGCGGGCCGGTCGTGCCGCTCGTGTAGATCAGCAACGCCGGATCGCCCGCCGCGGTGGCCACGGGGTCGAACCGGCTCGCGGCCCGCGCCAGCAGCGCTTCGTACGGCGTGACGAACGACTCGCGTGCGCCGGCGACGCCGATGACATGGAGGAGGCCAGGAACCGTGGCGCGAATCGGAATCAGGTTCGGCAGCGACTGCGGATCGACGAGCGCGACCTTGGACTCGGAATTCGCCAAGCCGGTAGGCCAGGGCTTCGGGTCCGAACAGGAACGACAGCGGTACCGCGACCGCTCCGAGCTGATAGACGGCGATGTGCGCGACGACGGTCTCGATCCGTTGCGGCAGCATCAGCGCGACCTTGTCGCCGCGCCCGACGCCCAGCGCCGCGAGGGCATTGGCGAGCCGGTTCGCCTGCTGCTGCAGGTCCCAGAACGTGCAGGCGGCGGTCGCGCCCGACTCGTCCTCCCAGTACACGGCAAACCGTGTCCGGTCCGCCGCCCAGCGCCGGCAGCAGGCGTCGGCGATGTTGAACTGTCCGGGGACGTCCCAACGATGATTCGCGCAGATCTCGGCGTAGCGGTCGGTGGTCATCGGTCGGTGTGGACGCGTTCGGGGCGAGCGGAAAATCCTTACGGCCGGCAATAGCCGCCCGACCCGGGGGTCGGGTTCCCGCGTCCCGCTCGGGCCGGCACGTTGTGCCTTCGGGCATCATCGCCCAATCCCGGGCGCGGGGCAACGCGCGGCCTCTGGCAGCGACAACGGGGCCTCGGGAGGGTCGCGCCGCGCGAGGACTGTTCACGACAGGCATTCGGCGGCGCCGGGTTGCCGGGATAGCCCGGCAGCCGGCGCCAGAAGGTTTCAAGAGGGGGAGGGCTTCTGGCACACTGTGTGCATGGTAGTTGTCCGGCACGGGTTGTACCTGACAACGGGATCGGCTTCTGCTTCGCTGCCGGCCGCGGCAGGGTGGCTCTGGAATCCGAATTGCGCGCCAGCTGCGTCGCGGGGGCCTCAGTCGATCGAGGCCGAAGCGATGGCGGAAAGACCCTTGCCACAAAAGTGACCAAACGCGTTAGGGACCGACAATAATGGGCATGTTGATCGAGGCATCGAATCGCGGGCGGGCATCGCCGCCCGCGCTGCGAGTTTCCGCCGCAAACGCCGCCGAAGGGCACGGGCTGCTCCACATCCGCGAGGTCGTGCGGGTCACGGGGCTCCGCCGCGAGCAGCTCTACATGTGGCAGCGCCGGTACGGCTTTCCGGCGCCGGCGCGCGACGTGAATGGCGACCGGATGTATCCGCGCGATCAGGTCGCGCGGCTGAAGCTCATCAAGCAGCTGCTGTCCGAGGGCTGGCGGGCTGGCGCGGTGGTGCCGCTTGCGCAGTCGGCGCTGCAATTCGATGCTGGGTCTGGCCGTCGTCGGCCCCGACCGTGCTGCCGGACGATATCGAGTCCGCCGTCGGGCTGCTTTCCCGCGCACCGCGTCGGCGAGCTGCAGAATCACCTGTCCCGCCTGCTGATGGCAAATGGCCTGCGCAAGTTTCTCGAGGAAACGCTGATCCCGCTGAACGAGGCGGTGCACGACCAGGTGGTGCGCGGCGAAATGCAGAACTTCCAGGAATTGCGCTTCGCCGACCTCGCGCAGCGGCTGTTGCGGGAGGTTACCCGCCTCGTCCGCCCGGCGCGGGACGCGCGCCAGATCCTGCTCGCGACGCCGCCGAACGATCCGAACCAGCTGGGCCTCGCGATCCTCGAGCTCCTGCTGTTCACGGAGGGGATCAACTGTCTCACGCTCGGTGCCGGGGTGCCGGCGCAGGAGATCGCGGGCGCGGCGGCCGCCTACGAGGTCTGCCTCGTCGTGCTGCTGTTCGAACGGGGGATATCGGGCAAGATCGCCGGTCAGGAGATCCGGGCGCTGCGCACCGCGCTGCCCGACGACCTGCCGCTGGTGTGCAGCGGCCGCGCCGTCAACCTGCTCGCCAAGCCGATCGAGGGCGTCTACACGGCGGCCGACTTCGGCGGGATCGTGGAAACCATGCGCGACCTGCGCGTGCTGGCGCTGGCCTCGGGAGCGTCGCTCGATGTCTTGCCGGCGGGACCGGCGCGGGCGTAAGCTCTTGCGGTGACGCGTACCGAAGACCTGGCACCGAACTGGCCGCTCGCCGGGCCGACGCGCGCGTCGCGCGTCGTGTGGCACACGATCGGACTGATCGTCGCGCTGTTGCTTGCCTACGCGATCTGGCGCGGCTACCAGGCGCCCGATTTCCTGCTCGATCTCGGCGCGTTCAGGCTCTGCTGAGGGCAACGCCGGCTCACGGCTCGTCGAGAAAATCGGCGAGCTTGCGGCGGTCGCGCTTGGTCGGTCGGCCGGCGAACCTCGGCTCGGCTGCCGCGGCCGCCACGCGGCGCTCGCGCTCCTCGACGCGCGCCGCCGCGCTTTCCGCCGATTCGCGATAGAGGGCCGCCGCTTCCGTCGCGCTGCCGCGGCGGTCGGCAAGGGCCGTGACCGCGACGTCCCATACCGTACCCTGCTTGCGCACCGCCACCGCGTCGCCGACCCGGACGGCATGGGCCGGCTTGACGCGCTCGCTTGCTAGCCGCGCCTGGCCCGCCTCGATCGCCTGCGCGGCGAGCGCGCGGGTCTTGTAGAACCTTGCCGCCCACAGCCATTTGTCGAAGCGCATCCTGGCGGCGCCGCCGTGAGGATCGTCGCCCCCTGGTGCCGGTTCAGCCCTTGCCATCCGGATCCATCGCCATGCAGGCGCGCATCCAGGCCGCCGTGGCGGCCGCATCGGCGTACGGTTCCGCGTCGAGCGCCGCCGCGACGCGGCTTCGGTCGTCGCGGCTGCGGTTCTGCGACATCTTGAACTTGGCCTCGATGCGCTTGACCTTGAGGCGAAAGCCGACGATCGCGCTGACCATCGCCTGCAGCCGGTCGCGGTCGAGGCCGAGCTGCCATGGCGCGGGCCGCGCGGACTCGAAGCGGTGGATCATGAGGTCGAGGATCGCCTGCGTTTCGGCGGGGCGTTGCGCGAGCTCGATCCTGCCGTGCGCGTGCACGACCGCGTAGTTCCACGTTGGTACGGCCGCCGCGGGCTCGGCGTACCACGACGGCGATACGTACGCGTGCGGACCATGAAAGATCGCGATCGATTCGCCGGCCGCGGATTCCTGCCCGTGCGGATTGGCGCGCGCGAAATGGCCGATCAGCGTGCCGTGGGGCTCGCAGTCGGCGATGTGGAGCAGCGGAAGATGCGTGACGAGCGGCTCGGGCAGCGCCGGCGTGACGAGCGTCGCGAACGGGTGATCGTGGACGAGCCGCGCGATCGCGGCGCGGTCGCCGGCCGTGAAGTGCGGAGGGACATAGAGGCTCATGGGCGGCGCCGGGCGGGAAATGACGCGGCGCGTCAGTGCGGCATCGCGTCGGATGGCGCGGGACGCGCTCCGGCGACGGCCGCGTCCTGGTCGACGAACAGCGCGCGCGCGTCCGCGGCGACGAACGTGTACCGGCGATTGCAGAACTCGCAGGTCACGCCGATCATTCCCTGCTCGGCCAGGATGTCCTCGACTTCGGCGCGGCCAAGCAGGCGCAGCGCGTTGCCGATCCGCTCGGCGCGAGCAGCCGCAGGCGAAACGCGCGGCCCGGCTGCGAACAGCCGGACGTCGCGCTCCGGAAACCGGGCGCGGAGGAAGTCCTCGGCGCTGCCCGCGCGCGAGGAGGTCGTCGGGGACGAGGGCGGCGGTCGTGGCAGCCGCACGGCGCCAGGTCGCGTCGTCCTCGGGTCCCGCGCCGGGCAGGCGCTGCAGCAGCAGGCCGCGCACGCGCTCGCCCTGCGTCGCCAGTACGAGCCGGCTCTCGATCTGCTCCGACGACGTGAGGTAATGCTCGATCAGCGTCGCGATCGACGCGGCTTCGAGGCCGACGATGCCCTGGTAGAGCGGCCCGCCGTCCTTCGGGTCGAGCGTGATCGCGAGGCGCGCGCGGTCGCCGCCGCCGGCGAGCGTCGCGAGGTCCGCGTCGGCGGCGAGGCTCGCCACGTCGCGATCCCATTGCGCGGTGGCGCGCAGCGCGAGCGCGGCGTCGCATTCGACGACCAGCATGCGCACGGGACCCTCGCCGCGCAGCTGGACGATGAGGCTGCCCCTGAACTTGAGCGTCGACGCGAGCAGCGCGGCGGCCGCCAGCAGCTCCGCGAGCACGCGGCGCAGCGGCGGCGGGATACGGATGGCAGGCGAGGATGTCGCGGCAGCACGCATCGAGGCTCACCAGCGCGCCGCGCACGGCGGCGCCCTCGAACACGAAGGGCGAGAGCGCGTCCGCGAACGGGCGGGAACGCGCCACCGTCGTCAGCGCCTCACGGCTTCAGCGCCACGGTATAGAGCGTCATCGGCAGGCCCGAATTCCTGTCGAAGGTCGCGCCCGCGTCGATGCCGGCCTCGGCGACCGCCGCGGCGGTCTTCAGGCGCGCGTACTGCGCATGCATCGCGCCCAGCGCGAACTCGCGCCCCGAGCCGACCGCCCAGAACCGGGTGTACTCGAAGACCTCGCGCATCGAATAGACGCCGAAGATGCCGTACTCGTTGGCGACGAGCGCGGTGATCTGCGTCGACTCGTACGGATCGTCCTCCTCTTCCTTCGGGTTGAGGAAGTGCTGCTCCTTGAGGATCGGATGCAGCTTGCGGAACGTCTCGAAGATCCCGGCCTTGGTCGAGAAATCGAAGTTGCCGTATCCTTGGCGAGCAGGCTCTGGAAGACGAGCTGGTGCGCGGCGCTTCCGCAGAGCCCGATGTAGGTGTCCTGGTAGCGAAGGATCTTGTCCGGGGTGCGGTCGAATTGCGCGGACAGGCGCGTGTCGCCGAACGTGGTCAGCGAGTCGGCGGCGATGGCGATCTGATCGTTCTTGCGGACGGCGACGAGCGTGGTCATGGCGTAGGGTTCCGCACCGGCGGGCGACCCGGCCGAAGAGGCACGGCGCATGCCGGGGAAACCGCTGATTATACCGGGCCGGGCGAGGGCGGGCGGAATGCCTCCCGCGCCGGGAGCAGCGGTACCGGCGGCAGCCGCGCCGGGGTCCACGCCGCGATGGCATACGCCCAGAATTCGGCGACGGCAGCCGGCGCCGCCGAGCCGGGCGCCATGGGCTGATCGAGGAACCGCCACGCGGCGGCGAGCGCCGGAAGCGGATCGTCGGGCAGCGCGGCCGCGCGGGTCTGTTTCGAAAGCTTCGTGCCGCGCGCGTCGACGGCGACGGGTACGTGCAGGTACGACGGCGTCGGAAGCCCGAGCCGCCGCTGCAGGAAGATCTGGCGCGGCGTGGATGCGGCGAGATCGGCGCCGCGCACGACGTCGGTGATGCCCGACAGCGCATCGTCGACCACGACCGCGAGCTGGTACGCGAAATAGCCGTCGGCGCGCTTGACGACGAAATCGCCGACGTCGCGGACGAGATCCTGCGTGACGCGGCCGGCGAGACGATCGCGGTATTCGATCACCGTGCTGCCGCCGTCGTCGCCGACGCGGACCCGCCAGGCGCGCTGCCGGCGCTGCGCGCGATCGGCCGGGATGCCGTGCCGGCAGGTGCCGGGATACACGCGTTCTCCGGCCGGACCGGGCGGACGCCGATTCCTGCTCGCGCCGGGTGCAGGCGCACTCGTACGCGTCGCCGGCGGCGACCAGCGTTGCGAGCGCGGACGCATACAGCGCCGTGCGCTCGCTCTGGCGCACCACCGGACCGTCCCACGCGAAGCCATAGCGCTCGAGCGCCCGAGGATCGCCGGCTCGGCGCCGGCGCGCGTGCGCGGCCCATCGACGTCCTCGATCCGGACGAGCCACTGCCCGCGCGCCTGCCGCGCGTCGCAGTAGCTTGCGAGCGCCGCGATCAGCGAGCCGAAATGCAGCGGCCCGGTCGGGGACGGCGCAAAGCGGCCGCGGTAGGAAGAAGATGCGGGAGGGCGGGCGATCGCGGTCGCCGCGGTCACGGGCCTGCCGCTAGCGCGCGGCCGTGGGCACGACGACGGCGCCGAGCTTCGTCCCGGCGGAAGGGGACGTGTACGGCGTATACGTCCAGTTCCGGTTCCACGCGGCCATCACGGCATTGGGGTAATCGGGCTGGCCGAGGCTGCCGTTGTAGCGGCCGAGCGCGCGATAGAGGTCGCCGTTTTCGATGTCGAGATAATGGCGGAGGATCACGCAGCCGTAGCGCAGGTTGGTGCGCAGATGGAACAGGTTGTGCTGGTTTGATCCGATGAGGTTCGACCAGAACGGCATGACCTGCATGTACCCGCGGGCGCCGGCGATCGAGATCGCGTACTTGCGGAAAGCGCTCTCGTACTGGATCACGCCCAGCACGAGCTGCGGATCGAGCCCCGCGCGGGTCGCCTCGTAATGCACGGTGGCGAGAAAATCCTCGCGGGCGCGCGCATCGGCGATGCGCGGCGCCAGGCGTTGCGACATCTGGTCGATCCATGCCCGAAGCTCGGGCTTGGCCGCGTAATTGGCCGGCACCGGCTGGTCGGAGATGGCCCGCGACATCACCGTGACCACCGACGGAGCGAGCTGCTCCTCGACCTGCGCGCCGGCGCGCGACGAAGGGGCCGCGAGCGCGAGGAAAACCCCCGCGACGATCGCCGCGACCTGCGCGCACACGCTCCCTGGGCTTGTAGCGTACGACACCATGTCTTATGTCTTGTCTCCGGAGCGTCGGTACGCGCGCCGCGGCCACTATGACCGCGCCGCCGGCACGACGTTCCACGGCGGCGTTCAGCGCGCGCCCTGCGCCCGCTCCCGGGCAAACGCCGCAATGTCCGCGACCGGCACCGCCGTGGCCGCGCTATCGCGCCGCGCCTGGTATTCGACCTTGCCTTCCTTGAGCCCCCGATCGCCGATGGTAATGCGATGCGGGATGCCGATCAACTCCAGGTCGGCGAACATCACCCCGGGACGCTCGCCGCGGTCGTCGAGCAATACCTCGACGCCGGCCGCTTCGAGGTCGTCGTGGAGGCGGTCGGCAACCGTCCTGACCCCCTCGTTGCGATCGTAGCCCACCGGGGCGATGGCGACCGCGAACGGCGCGATCGCCGCCGGCCAGATGATGCCCCGGGCGTCGTGGTTCTGCTCGATGGCGGCGGCGACGACCCGGGTGACGCCGATGCCGTAGCAGCCCATCTCGATCACCTGCGACTGGCCGCCGGCGTCGAGATACGTGGCGCCCATCGCCTCCGAATACTTGGTGCCGAGCGCGAACACGTGGCCGACCTCGATGCCGCGCAGGATTTCGAGCGTGCCCTTGCCGTCGGGCGACGGGTCGCCCGCCACGACGTTGCGGATGTCCGCCACGCCATCCGGCGCGCGGCAGTCGCGGCCGAAGTTGACGCCGCGCAGGTGGAAGTCGGGCTCGTTCGCGCCGCAGATGAAATCGGCCATGACCGCGACGGTGCGGTCGACGATCAGCGGCAGCGCCTTGGGGATGCCGACCGGGCCGATGTAGCCCGGCCGGCAGCCGGTCGCGGCGATGATCTCGGCGTCGGTGGACCAGCGGAACTTTTCGAGCCCCGGAATCTTGGTGACCTTGATCTCGTTCAGCGTGTGGTCGCCGCGGATCAGCAGCATGTGGACCTTGGGCAGGCCGCCGTCTTCGTCGGCGGTCAGCATGATGCACTTGACCGTCCGCGACAGCGGCAACCCGAGCAGCGCCGCGACCTCCTCGCAGGTCGCCATGCGCGGCGTGGACACTTTCTGCATCGGCTCGGCAGGCGCCGGCCGCGCCGCGGTGGGGGAGACCGCCTCCGCGAGCTCGACGTTGGCGGCGTAATCGGACTGCGGGCACCAGGCGATCGCATCCTCGCCGGAATCGGCGAGCACCTGGAACTCGTGCGAGGCGCTGCCGCCGATCGCGCCGGTGTCGGCGGCGACCGCGCGGAACTTGAGGCCCAGCCGCGAGAAGATCCGCTCGTACGCGTCGTACATCGTCCGGTAGCTCGCGAGCATCCCGGCCTCGTCGGCGTCGAACGAGTAGGCGTCCTTCATGATGAATTCGCGCGCGCGCATCACGCCGAAGCGCGGCCGGATCTCGTCGCGGAACTTGACCTGGATCTGGTAGAAATTGACGGGCAGCTGGCGATAGCTGCGGATCTCCTTGCGCACGATGTCGGTGATCACCTCCTCGTGCGTCGGGCCGAACGCGAAATCGCGGTCGTGGCGGTCCTTGATCTTCAGCATCTGCGGGCCGAACTGGTCCCAGCGCCCGGTCTCCTGCCACAGCTCGGCCGGCTGCACGGCCGGCATCATGACCTCGACCGCGCCGGCGCGGTTCATCTCCTCGCGCACGATGGCCTCGACCTTGCGCAGCGTGATGAGGCCGAGCGGCATCCACGTGTAGATGCCCGCGCCGAGCTTCTTGATCATGCCCGCGCGGAGCATGAGCTGCTGGCTGACGATGTCCGCTTCGGCCGGCGCTTCCTTCAGCGTCGAGAGGTAGAACTTCGAAACACGCATGAGTTGTTCTTCTTCGCAAACCCGTATTTTATCGCGTCCGGCGGGCCGTGCCGCGATCACACCGTCACGATCGTGAAAGACGGTCTTCGTTGCCATTTGCTGCATACGACAGTGGCCGGTGCGGCGCGGCGTGGGCCTCCGAGTGCGGGCTTCGGTGCCGCCAAGCGTGTCGGCGGGCGCGTGGGACGGCGCGCGACGGGCGGTCAACACACGACCACCCGTCGCGCGCCGCACGCGCAGCGCCGACGGCGGCACAGGCGCCCGCACTCGGCGGCCCACGCCGCGCCGGGACAGTGCAGATGCGCGCAAAAACGGCATCGATATCTCCCGAGTCGGCAAGCGGCGCGGCCGCCGTTGCATCGCATCGGCACGACTTCGAGTAAGGAATCACGGCGAACGGTTTTGCATCGCACGTCGGCGCCACACTTGAATCAGCAATCAGGGCAACCGGTTTTGCATCGTACCGGCACCACACTTCGACGGCAGCGGTCAGGGTCACGCGCAGGCGCCCGTGGGTCGCGCGGTCCGTCATGGGTGGCGCGGACGCGGTCGGCGTGTGTTGCCGGCCGCGTCCGCGCCGGGTACCCATAGGACCGCGTTTGCGACCCTCGGGCGCCTGCCCGTGAGCCTGACCGCTGCCGAGCACTGTCTCACCGCAACCCATCCCTACGCAGATCGGCAGTGAACGCGAAAAAGCCGAGGGCGCCGCGACGGCGCCCTCGGGCGGTAGGTGTGTGGCGAGGCGCGCAGTTCGAGCCCCGCCGCGAAGCTAGCGGACGACGATCACCGGCAGCTTGCTGTGCGTCAGCACCTTCTGCGTCTCGCTGCCCAGCAGCACCGCGGAGATGCCCCGCCGGCCGTGCGACGCCATCACGATCGCGTCACACTTGTTCTTCTTGGCGGCGTCGAGGATGGCTTCCCACGGCGCGGCCGCGATCGAGTACGCGGTCTTGCATTCGACGCCGGCCGCGGCGGCCTTGCCCGAGACTTCCGCGAGGATCTTGTCGGCGTCCTGCGCCGCGAGCTTGCCGTATTCCTTGCGCGACACCGGCTCGTAGACGACGCCATCGGCGTAGGCCGGCATCGGGTAATCCGGGGCGGCGTAGAAGGCGGTGATCTTCGCGCCGACCGCTTTGGCAAGCGCGATCGCATGCACGACGGCCTTGCCGGACAGCTTGGATCCATCGGTGGCCAACAGCAGGTTCTTGTACATGCATCACTCCTCTGGAGGTCGGACTCATTTTGATTCTAGGCGCCATGATGCCGTGGGCGTTGACCCAAATCAACGCTGACTGTGCGGTATGTCAACAGCGGATGCTCGCCCGGCTTGACCCCCCACGGGGCACACCGTAGATTCTGGCGAATGCAAAGAGTGCCCATGCCCGCGGAACGAACGCCTGCCGCACCCGGCTTCGACGAACCGAGCGCCGCCGCGGAGCGCGCGTCGCCACCATGCGTGACCGACGCGGCGACGGGATGCTATCACTGCGCCAGCCCGAATCCGGCCGGTGGCCGCTGGCGCGCCTTCCTCAACGGCGCCGAGCGGGAATTCTGCTGTGGCGGATGCCTTGCCGTCGCGAACACGATTCATGCCGCCGGCCTCGAATCGTTCTACGTCGCGCGCACCGCGCCCGCCGACCGGGCGAGCCCCGAGGCGGGGACCGAGGCGGACGACGAGTGGTCGCACTGGGACGATGCCGCGGCGCAGGCCGGGCTGGTGCGGGTGCGGCCGAGCGGCCAGGCCGAGGTCTCGCTGCTGCTCGAAGGCATCCATTGCGGTGCCTGCATCTGGCTCATCGAGTCCTGGCTCTCGCGGCAGCGTGGCGTCGCGGAGGCGAGCGTCAATTTCGCCACCCGCCGGGCGCACGTTGCGTGGGACCCCGCACAGGCCCGGCTCTCCGCTCTGCTGCGCGCCGTCGCGCACGTCGGTTACCGTGCGTATCCGTACGACCCGGCACGGCGCGAAGCGTATGCGCGGCGCGAATCGCGCGCGCTGCTGCTGCGGATGGCGGTCGCGCTGCTGTCGATGATGCAGGTGATGATGCTCGCGGTGCCGACCTACATCACCGTCGACGGCATCGAGCCGAAGCATCGGCTGCTGCTCGAATGGGCGAGCCTCACGCTGACGCTGCCCGCGCTGCTCTATTCGGCGGCGCCGTTCTTCCGCGGCGCCTGGCGCGACCTCCGTCACTTGCGGCCGGGGATGGACGTGCCCGTGGCGCTCGGGCTCGCGGCCGCGTTCGTCGCCAGCGCCTGGTCGACGTTCCGCGGCGACGGCGCCGTGTATTACGACTCGGTGACGATGTTCATCGCGCTTCTGCTCCTCGCACGCTATGTCGAGTTCGTCGCGCGCCGGCGCGCGGGCGACGCGATCGAAGGCGTGGCCAGGGCCCGGCCGGCGACCGCGTTGCGAATGCCCGGATGGCCGGCGGACCGCGAGGCCGAGACCGTCGGCGCGGCCGCGCTCGCCGCCAACGACATCGTGCTCGTGCGGCCAGGAGGCGTCGTTCCCGCCGATGGCGATATCGTCGAAGGCCACGCGAGTGTCGAGGAGGCGATCCTCACCGGCGAATCGCGGCCGCGCGGCCGGGCGAGCGGCGATCCGGTCCTCTGCGGCAGCGTCGTGCGCGATGGCGCGCTGGTCATGCGCGTGACCGCGGCCGGCGGCGAGACGCGCCTCGCGGCGATCGAGCGCCTCGTGGATCGGGCGGCGGGCGACCGGCCGCGGGTCGCGCGCGTGGCGGACCGCGTCGCGACCTGGTTTGTCGGCGCCCTGCTCGTGTTGGCCGCCGTGACCGCGTTCGCGTGGTGGCACATCGATCCGGCAAGGACGCTCGCGGTGACGTTCGCGGTGCTGGTCGTTTCCTGCCCCTGCGCGCTGTCGCTCGCGACACCGGCGGCGCTCGCGGCCGCCGGCGGGGCGCTCGGCCGCGTGCAGGTCGTCATCGCGCGGGCCGACGCGCTGGAGGCGCTGGCGCGCACGACGCACATCGTTCTCGACAAGACCGGAACGCTGACGACGGGCCGGATCGCGCTGCACGACACGATTCCGCTCCAAGGGGCGGCCCGCGACGACGTCCTCGCCCTCGCGGCCGCGCTCGACGCGCATTCGGAGCATCCGGTCGCGGTCGCCCTGCGCGAGGCGGCGGCGAACGCGTCGCTGCCGCCGGTCACCGGGCTGCAGGTCGTCCCGGGCCAGGGCGTCGCAGGAACATTGCATGGGCGCGCGCTGCGCCTCGGGCGACCGGACTGGGTCGCCGCGCTGTCGGGAACGCCGCTCCCGCCGGAAGCCGCGGGCGTGGCGGCCACCGCGACGCTCGTCGCCCTCGGCGATGGCGATGGCTGCCGCGCGCTGTTCGCGCTGGGCGACACGCTGCGGCCCGGCGCGCGTGAACTGATCGCGAGGCTCGCGCGCCTTGGCATCGTGCCGGTGCTGCTGTCCGGGGACCGGGCGGCGACGGTGGCGGCAACCGCCGCAACGCTCGGCATCGCCGATGCGCGCGGCGAGCTGCTGCCCGACGACAAGCGCGCGGCCGTCGCCGCGCTGCAGGCGGATGGCGCGATCGTCGCGATGGCGGGGGACGGAATCAACGATGCGCCGGCGCTCGCGCAGGCGCAGGTGTCGCTGTCCCTGAAGAGCGCCACGCCGCTGGCGCAGTGGACCGCGGACGTCGTGGTGCTGTCCGATGACCTGCCGCGCATCGCCGATGCGATCGCGCACGCCCGCCGCACCTTCCGCGTCATCCGGCAGAACCTCGCCTGGGCGTTCCTCTACAACGCGATCGCGATTCCCGCGGCCGCGTTCGGCTTCGTGACGCCGCTCCTGGCCGCCGTCGGCATGTCGGCGTCGTCGCTGGCGGTGGTCGCGAACGCGTTGCGGCTTGCGCGGATGCCTGTCGCCGGCGCGCCCGGGGCGTCGGCGCCGGCCGACGCGGCGTCCGCGGCCACGTCGGCCGTGGTCGGTTGAGTCCTTGCCGATGGACATTCTGTTGCTGCTCATTCCCCTCTCGGTGGTGCTGGTGCTGATCATCGGCGCGGGGTTCTGGTGGTCGGTGGCGAGCGGACAGTTCGACGACCTCGAAGGCCCCGCCCACCGGATTCTCGCCGACGACGACACGAGCGACGTGATACCCGGCGCATCGTCCGCAGGCGCGGATGCTGCAGCAGCAACACGCCGAGTTGACTTCGATCAAACCGGCGCCGGATAGACGCCCGTAGTATCCCGCGTCTGCTGTAATGGACGGCGAGAGGGCTGACTTCAGACCGCCGTCGATAGACCGGAAAATCCGCGCGCGAGACCCGGTTCGCGGTCCGGGTGTGCGCGCGGCGCCTACACGTGCAACGCGTGGAAATGATGCGGGAGCAAACATCGATGAGCACGGCAAGCGTGGCGACGTTCAATTACAAGGTGGTGCGCCAGTTCGCGATCATGACGGTCGTCTGGGGCATCGTCGGCATGCTGGTCGGCGTGATCATCGCCGCCGAGCTGCTGTGGCCCGACCTGGTGCTGTGGGACGGAATATCGTGGCTTTCCTACGGGCGGCTGCGTCCGCTGCACACCAACGCGGTGATCTTCGCGTTCGGCGGCTGCGCGCTGTTCGCGACGTCCTACTACGTCGTCCAGCGCACCTGCCAGGCGCGGCTCTTCGGCGACACGCTGGCGGCGTTCACGTTCTGGGGCTGGCAGGCGGTGATCGTGCTGGCCGCGGTGACGCTGCCGCTCGGCTTCACCTCCGGCAAGGAGTACGCCGAGCTCGAATGGCCGATCGACATCCTGATCACGCTGGTGTGGGTCTCCTACGCCGTCGTGTTCTTCGGCACGATCGTGCTGCGCAAGACGCCGCACATCTACGTCGCCAACTGGTTCTTCGGCGCCTTCATCCTGACGGTGGCGGTGCTGCACCTCGTCAACAGCGCCGAGATGCCCGTCACCTTCTGGCCGATGAAGTCGTACTCGGCCTACGCCGGCGTCCAGGATGCGATGGTCCAGTGGTGGTACGGCCACAACGCCGTGGGCTTCTTCCTCACCGCGGGCTTCCTCGGGATGATGTACTACTTCGTGCCGAAGCAGGCCGGCCGCCCCGTCTATTCGTACCGCCTTTCGGTCGTGCACTTCTGGGCGCTGATCTTCACCTACATGTGGGCCGGCCCGCATCACCTGCATTACACGGCGCTGCCCGACTGGACGCAGTCGCTCGGCATGCTGTTCTCGCTGATCCTGCTGGCGCCGTCGTGGGGCGGGATGATCAACGGGATCATGACGCTGTCGGGCGCGTGGCACAAATTGCGCGACGACCCGATCCTCAAGTTCCTGATCGTGTCGCTGTCGTTCTACGGGATGAGCACGTTCGAGGGGCCGATGATGTCGATCAAGACGGTCAACGCCCTCTCGCATTACACGGACTGGACGATCGGCCACGTCCACTCGGGTGCTCTCGGCTGGGTCGCGTTCATCTCGATCGGCTGCATGTACTACCTCATTCCGCGGATGTTCGGCAAGGTCGAGATGTGGTCGGTCAAGCTCATCACGCTGCACTTCTGGATCGCCACGATCGGCGTCGTGCTCTACATCGCCGCGATGTGGATCGCCGGCGTCATGCAGGGCCTCATGTGGCGCGCGGTGAACGCCGACGGCACGCTGACCTACGCGTTCGTCGAGGCGCTGAAGTCGACGTACCCGTTCTACGCGATCCGGCTCCTGGGCGGCGTGCTGTTCCTCGCCGGCATGCTGATCATGGCCTGGAACGTCATTCGCACGGTCGCCGGCGCCAAGGCGGTCGAGGGACCGATCCCGGCCATCGCGCCGGCGCACGCGTGAAGCGGCAGGGAGCGCAACCATGAAATTCAACCAGGAATTGCTCGAAAAAAACATCGGCTGGATGATCGTCTGCATCGTCCTGCTGATCAGCGTGGGCGGTCTGGTCGAGATCGTCCCGCTGTACTTCCAGAAATCGACGACGGAGCCGGTCGCGGGCGTCCTCCCGTACACGCCGCTGCAGCTGACCGGCCGCGACGTCTACCTGCGCGAAGGCTGCTACAACTGTCATTCGCAGATGATCCGGCCGTTTCGCGCGGAAACCGAGCGCTACGGGCATTACTCGGTTGCCGGCGAGTTCGTCTACGATCACCCGTTCCAGTGGGGGAGCAAGCGCACGGGTCCGGA
Organism: uncultured beta proteobacterium; assembly: GCA_963810845.1. Classification (GTDB taxonomy): domain Bacteria; phylum Pseudomonadota; class Gammaproteobacteria; order Burkholderiales; family Casimicrobiaceae; genus CAIWHR01. The sequence goes on from CAWEOX010000039.1 coordinate 25,390, forward strand.
TCTCGCGCGGGTCGGCGGCCGCTATTCCGACGACTGGCATCGCGCGCACCTGAACAACCCGCGCGACGTCGTGCCGGAGTCCAACATGCCAAGCTATTCCTGGCTCGCGACGGCGCCGGCGAGCGCCGGCGACATCCAGGCCAAGATGAAGGCGTTGACCCGCGTCGGGGTTCCATACACCGCGGAGCAGATCGCCAAGGCGCCCGAGGAACTGAAGGACAAGACGGAGCAGGACGCGGTCATCGCGTACCTGCAGAACATGGGCCTGGCAATGAAGAACGTGAGGTAGGCGATGAACATCTACAGCTTTCTCAGCGTCGCCGCCACCGTGCTCTCGTTCCTGTCCTTTCTCGGCATCGTCGCGTGGGCCTACAGCAGCCACCGCCGGGCGGCGTTCGAGGAGGCCGCGAACGCCCCGTTCGCGCTGCCGGACGAGATCGACGTAGCGATGCGCAATGAAGCGGAGCGGCAGTCATGAGCGACTTCACCTCGGAATTCTGGAACTGGTACGTCATTGTCGCGACGATGGCGTCGATCGGCTACTGCGGATGGCTGTTGTGGCAGACGAGCAAGGCGAAGGTCCACCCGGGCCAGCCACCGGCTGCAGCCCCAGGCGCCCAGTCGGTCGAAACGACCGGCCATACCTGGGACGGCGATCTCGCCGAGTTCAACAACCCGCTGCCGCAATGGTGGATGTGGCTGTTCTGGATCACCATCGTGTTCTCGCTCATCTACCTCGTCCTGTATCCCGGTCTGGGCAAGATTCCCGGCGTTCTCGGCTGGACGTCGGCCTCGGCGTACGCGAAGGAAGCGGGCGAGATGGACGCGAAGACCAAGCCGCTCTACGACAAGTATCTGGCCATGGATCTGAAGGCGGTCGCCGCCGATCCGCAGGCGAAGGCGATGGGCGAACGGCTGTTCCTCAACTACTGCGCGCAGTGCCACGGCTCCGATGCGCGCGGCAGCCGCGGCTTCCCCAACCTCACCGACTCCGACTGGCTGTACGGCGGCGACCCGGAGATCATTCGCGAGTCGATCACCAACGGCCGCATGGGCGTCATGCCGCCGCTCGGACCGGGGCTCGGCGAGGAAAAGGTGAAGAACGTCGCCGCCTACGTGCGCTCGCTGTCGGGCCTGCCGAACGACGGGCTGAAGGCGCAACTCGGCAAGGAGGTGTTCATGCAGAATTGCGCCGCGTGCCACGGTCCCGAAGGCAAAGGCACGCAGGCGATGGGCGCGCCGAACCTGACCGACAGGATCTGGCTCTACGACAGCTCCGAGGCGACGATCAGCCAGGGCGTCAACAAGGGGCGCCACGTCGGCCAGGACGGCGAGCACAAGCCGATGCCCGCGCACAAGGATACGCTCGGCCCCGGCAAGATCCAGATCCTCGCCGCGTACGTGTGGGGCTTGTCCAACAAGACCGGAGCACAATAGGCTCCGGTCCAGGCCGGCCGCGGGCGTGATCCGCGGCCGCGCCCGCCTTCGATGTCATTGCTCGCCGCCGCCGTGGTACGGGCGGCCGCTCCTCATCCCGTGAACACTACCGACAAGGTCATCGCGATACAGCCGGCTCCCGCACCGCCCGAGGTGATCAGTCTTTACGAGGTTCGTAAGAAGATCTACCCGCGCGCGGTCACCGGGCTGTTCGCGAACTGGCGGTGGTCGCTGGTGTTCGCCACGCAGATCATCTATTACGGCCTGCCCTGGCTCACCTGGAACGGCCGGCAGGCGGTGCTCCTCGAAATCACCGCGCGCAAGTTCTACGTCTTCGGGCTCGTGCTGTGGCCGCAGGACGTGATCTACCTGACGGCGCTGCTGGTCATCGCCGCGTACACGCTGTTCCTGTTCACCGCCGTCGCCGGCCGCCTTTGGTGCGGCTACGCGTGCCCGCAGACCGTCTACACGGAAATGTTCCTGTGGATCGAGCGCAAGATCGAGGGGGAGCGCCTCGCCCGCATCCGCCTCGACCGGGCACCGCTCTCGCTCGAAAAGCTGGTCGTCAAGAGCCTGAAGCACACGACGTGGCTCGCCATCGCGCTGTGGACCGGCTACACGTTCGTCGGCTATTTCACGCCGATCCGCGACCTCGGCATCCGCGCGATCACCTGGAACCTGGGGCCGTGGGAAACCTTCTGGGTCGTGTTCTATGGCTTGGCGACCTACGGCAACGCCGGCTTCATGCGCGAGCAGGTGTGCAAGTACATGTGCCCGTACGCCCGGTTCCAGTCGGCGATGTTCGACCGCGACACGCTGATCATCGCCTACGACACCGAGCGCGGCGAGCCGCGCGGCCCGCGCAGCCGCAAGTCGGATCGCACGGCGGCGGGTCTCGGCGATTGCGTGGACTGCAACATCTGCGTCCAGGTGTGTCCGACGGGCATCGACATCCGCAAGGGGCTGCAGTACGAATGCATCGGCTGCGCGGCGTGCATCGACGGCTGCGACCAGGTGATGGAGCGCGCGGGTTTCCCCAAGGGGTTGATCCGCTATGCGTCGGAAAACGCGCTCGCGCAGCATCTCGATGCGCGCGCCCTGTGGCGGCGCATGCTGCGCCCGCGGACCCTGATTTACACGGCGCTCCTGCTCGCGATCATCGCCGCCACCGCGGCGTCGCTGTATCTGCGCAATCCGCTCAAGGTGGACATCATTCGCGACCGTGGCGCGCTCGCGCGCGAAGCGGCGCCGGGCGTGATCGAGAACGTCTACCGGCTGCAGATCATGAACACCGACGAGAAGGCGCGGCAGTTCACGGTCTCCGCCACCGGACTGCCCGGCCTGACGGTCATGGACGTGCCGCAACCGGTCGTGGTCGGGGCCGCCGCGACGCGCCTCCTGCCGTTCCGGTTGCAGGTGGCCGCGGACGCGGAGGAAGGCGACGACGACCACGTGGACCGCAAGCATCACGACGACAAGCGCCCGAAGTCCGGGTCGCACAAGATCGACATCGTGGTCCAGGCGATCGACGATCCGGCGATCGTTCGCCGCGAGCATGCGAGCTTCCTGTTTCCGCGCTGAGCGCGGCTCCCGGCACCATGACGACGACCTTCATGCAGACATCGATCGACCGCGCAAGACCCTGGTATCGGGAACCCTGGCCGTGGCTGCTGATGGCCGGCCCGGCGATCGTGGTGGTCGCCGCCCTCGTCACCGCCTATCTCGCGGTGTCGTCGGACGATGGCGTCGTCGCGGAGGATTACTACAAGCGGGGTCTGGTCATCAACCGCGTGCTCGAGCGTGAGCAGCGTGCGGCCGCATTGGGATTGGGCGCGGTCGTGGCGATCGGTGACGACGGTGCCGTGCGCGCGGACCTGCGCTGGCACGGGGACGCGGCGGCGCCGGTCGCGATCACGCTGAAGGTGAGCCACGCCACGCGTGCGGGCATGGATCGCCGTGCGACGCTCACCCACGGCGCCGACGGGGCTTATTACGGCACGCTGGAGCCGCCGCCGGCCGGGCGCTGGCTGGTCACGCTGGAGACCGACGCGTGGCGGCTGCCGACCGTCGAAATCGCCGGCCGGCCGCAACTGATCCGGCTCGGTGTCGAAGGCGAGGCGAAATGACCGTGCGCCGCGAACAGGCGGAGCGGGCGGGAAGAACCGGAAGCCGGGGAGGCGGGACGATGGAAGCGACGGGCAATTTCGCGCAGAGGTTGATGTGGGTGCTCTGGCCGGCATTTCTCGCCGCCGGGGTGGCCGAGGCGCTCTTTTTCACGGTGTTCGACCCGTTCGATCTGCACTTCTTCGGTGCGCCGCTCGAACTTTCCCGCGAGGCGATCTACACGCTGGGATTCTTCGGCTTCTGGGCGCTGGGGATCGCGTCGTCGTCGCTGACGGTGTTTCTGGAGCGCTCGCCGTGGGAGCAGAATCGCTGTCCGCTCGACGCACCGGATCGACCGGACGGATGCCCGAAGCAGGAAAGCGGGACGGGTGGCGGCAACGCGACGGGGGTGACGGAGCGGCGCTAGACCGCGCCTGCCGTCGGCAAGTCAGCCGTGCTGGCCGATGAGGTCCTTGAGCGCCGCCGCGTTGAGGAGCTTCACGGCGCGGCCTTGGACCTGGATCAGCCCTTCCTCATGGAACCGCGAGAACAGCCGGCTCACCGTCTCGAGCTTGAGGCCCAGGTGGCTGCCGATCTCCTCGCGCGTCATGCGCAGGACGAATTCGGTGGACGAATAGCCGCGGCGGCGGTAACGGTCGGCGAGGTTCAGCAGGAACACCGCGAGCCGCTCCTCCGCGCGCATGCTGCCGAGCAGCAGCATGATGTTGTGGTCGCGCGAAATCTCGCGCGACAGGAAAAGGTGCAGGTTATGCTGCAGTTGCGGCACGGCGCGGGCGAGGTCCTCGAGACGCTCGAAGGGCAGCACGCAGATCTCGGTGTCTTCGAGCGCGACCGCCTGGCAGCCGTGGCGTTCGGTGCCGATGCCGTCGAGGCCGATGATGTCGCCCAGCATGTGGTAGCCGGAGACCTGCTCGCGGCCATCCTCGGCCAGCACCGTCGTCTTGAGCGAGCCCAGGCGGACGGCGTAAAGGGACTGGAAGGGATCGCCGGCCCGGTACAGCGCGTCGCCCTTTTTCAGCTTGACGCGGGCGCCGATGAGGGCATCGACCTGCTGCATGTCTTCGGCGTTGAGGCCGAACGGCAGGCACAATTCGCGCATGCTGCACGACGCGCAGTGCGACTTGAGGTCACGGATGGAGACGACCGGCGAGGACGCCGCGGTACCCGGATGGCGCGCCGGCGGTGGGTTCGCCGTGGTGCCGACAGGGGGAAGCGCGGATTTCGCAGGCAGCGTCATGTACGGGGGCCCAGCTGAACGGCGATGAACGGTATTGACCTACCTCAAAGCGGAGCCATGTTAGCGTGAATTGGTCGCCTTGGATAGCCGCGCCGTCCGCGGGACCGCGCCCGCGCCCGGCCCCCGGGAAGCCTTGGGCCACGCGGCTTGGCGCCCGGCGTTCGCCCCGGACAGGATCGGTGCCGTGGCGCTCTCCGCGCTGATCGGCGCCTGGCTGGCGGGCACGCTGGGCGGCGGCCATTGCCTCGCCATGTGCGGCGGCTTTCTGGCGGCGCTGTCGGGGGCGGCCCGCCCGGCGCAGCAACCCCTCCTGCCGGCGCGCGCGCTGGCCCTGCGCCAATTGCCGTACAACCTCGGGCGCATCACGACGTACGGGCTCCTGGGCGGCGCGTTCGGCGCGGCCGGGAGCGCCTCGCTTGTCGCCGTCGACTGGCTGCCGCTGCAACGCGCGCTGTTCGTCGTGGCCAACCTGTTCCTGCTGGCGCTGGGGATTGGCTTTGCGTGGCGCCGCGAAGCCGGAGCGCCCTGGCAGCGCGCGGGGGCCGCGCTGTTCGCCCGGCTCTCGCCCGCCGTGCGGAGCCTCGCGACCCGGGATAGCGGCGCCGCCCGCTACGCGCTGGGGATGATCTGGGGGCTCGTCCCCTGCGGCCTCATCTATAGTGTCTTGCCGATCGCGCTGTTCGCCGGCGGCGCGCTCGCCGGCAGTGCCGTGATGCTGGCGTTCGGCCTGGGAACGCTGCCCAATCTCGTCGCCGCCGGCTGGGTCGTCGCGCGGGCGCGGGCGTGGCAGGACGGGCGGCTCGCGCGGTACGCAGCGGCGCTGGTGCTGGTCGCCTTCGCCCTGTTCGGCATCTGGCGTGCCCTGTTCGGGCCGATGTCGATGGCGCAAGGGCCGTTCTGTCTCGTGCCGTAGAGGCTTTTCGCCGGTGCCGTAACATCCACGTCCATGACCACCGCCACGCCGATCGCGATTTCCGACCCGCGCACCTTCGCCGGTCCCGATGCCGTTTCGCCGGACGTCGCGGCAATCTACCGGCAGGCCGAAGCGAGCCTGGCCGCGGAGACCGGGCAGGATGCCGATGCCGCCGACCAGGCGTTACGCGCGGCACTGGCGGCGCGGCTCGCCGGCGACGGCGCGCTCCTCGCGGCGCTCTTCGCCAGCGCGCCGTCGGTCGCGGTCGCGCGGCATCTCTGGCGGCTGCTGGACGCGTTGTGCCACCCCGCGTCGGGCCCGGCCGCTGGGCTCGCGGTCACCGTATTCGCCATCCCGGTGGTCGTGGTCGCCGGCATCGAAGGCGCGGCGACGGGGGGCACGCTGCCGGGCATCCTGGCGGAGCCCGAGGCGCTGACCGCGATCCTGCGCGAGCATCGAGCGCTCGCCGGCAACCGTACGTTAGCGCTCGCTGACGTGCTGGTCGGCGTCGACGCCATCGATATCGCGCGGCTTCCCGATTGGCTCGCCTGGCAGACATTGCCGGACGCGGCCGCGGATGCGCAGGCGCCCGGCGCGCGGTCGGTGGCGCATACGCTGCCGCCGGCGCCGATTCCGCTCGCCGCCGGACGTGAAGCGGTCAGCCTGCGTTTTGTCGTGGGCACCGCGTTGGCCAAAGCGGGCGTCGACCTGCTCGCCGACGCCAACGTCGGCAAGTGGGGCATCCCGTTCACGCGCGAGCTTGGGCGACAAGTCGGCCGGGGAGGCGCGTCGGTGCTGTGCCTGCCGCGCGCGCCGCAGCGGCCGTTGCCGGCGGTGCAGCAGGGCCGCGCCGCCCAGCGCGACGTGAGCGCGCAGATCTTCGTGAGCAACGCGCTGCGCCGGCTGCGGGCGTCGGTGGGCGAGCCGTCGGCGGTGATCAGCGCCCATCACGCACCCGACGCCCCCGGCGGCGGCGAGTTGCGGCTTTCGCTGTCGTCGCCGTTCGAGCCCCGCGACGCCGAGGGTTTCCGCTGCCCGCTCTATTCGCTCGACCGGGCCGCCGACGTGGCGGCTTTGCTGGCGCAACTCCTTCATGATTGCCGGGTCACCGATATCCGGGTGCTCGCCGGTGTCCATCCGGATCGGGACGCCGCGACCGGTTTGCGCCTGCTGTTCAAGCCTGACACGATCCCTGCCGCCGCACTCCTCGTGCATTGACCGCGTGGGCGACGCCATCCAAGCCATTCGCCGGGAGCATGAACCCATGGAACAGTGGTCCTTCCCGCCGCGCTTTGACGCCGATTATCTGCCGGCTCCCGGTGCGCGTTACTGGTTCCCCCGGCGCGAGACGATGCCTGCCGCCCTGCGCGAGGCCGCGATTCTCGTGCGTCTGCGCGACGTGACGCGCTACGCGTGGGACCACGCGCCGTTCTATCGCCGCAAGTGGGAGGAGGCTGGATTCCATCCCGACCACCTGCGCTCGCTCGAGGATTTCGAGGCCAAGGTGCCGGTGATCGACAAGAGCGACCTGCGCGCTGCGCAAGCGCGCGTGCCGCCCTTCGGCGATTACCTCTGCGTTCCCGAGGGCGACATCTTCCACGTTCACGGCACGTCCGGGACCACGGGGCGTCCCACCGCGTTCGGCATCGGCCGCGACGACTGGGCGGCGATCGCCAATGCCCACGCGCGGATCATGTGGGGCATGGGCATCCGGCCCGGAGACACCGTCTTCGTCGCGGCCATTTTCAGCCTGTACATGGGCTCGTGGGGGGCGCTGCTGGGCGCCGAGCGGTTGCGCTGCAAGGCGTTTCCCTTCGGCGCCGGCGCGCCGGGGATGACGGCGCGCGCCGCGTTGTGGCTCGACGTGGTGCGGCCGCGGGCGTTCTACGGCACGCCGTCGTTCGCGCTGCACTTGGCCGAGGTCGCGCGCGGCGAAGGCTTCGAGCCGCGCGAGTTCGGGATCGAGGTGATGTTCTTTTCCGGTGAGCCCGGCGCGTCGGTGCCCGGCGTGCGCGACCGGATCGCGGCCGCCTACGGCGCGAAGGTGATCGATTGCGGCTCGATGGCCGAGATGTCGCCGTTCATGAACGTGAGCGGGACCGCCGAGACCGACGGCATGCTGTGCTGGCAGGACATCATCTACACCGAGGTCTGCGACCCCAACACATTCCATCGGGTGCCGTACGGCCAGCGCGGCACGCCGGTCTATACGCACCTCGAGCGCACGTCGCAGCCGATGATCCGGCTGATGTCCGGCGACCTGACGCTATGGGAAAATGGCCCCAACCCGTGCGGGCGCACCTATCCCCGCCTGCCGCAAGGCGTCTTCGGCCGCATCGACGACATGTTCACGATCCGCGGCGAGAACGTCTACCCGAGCGAGGTCGACGCCGTGATGAACCAGCTTGCGGGGTATGGCGGCGAGCATCGGATCGTCATCTCCCGCGAGGGCGCGATGGACGAATTGCTGGTCCGGGTCGAGGCATCGGCCGCGCAGCAGGGCAAGGGCGACGACGGCGTGGCGGCATTGCGCGCCGACGCGGCGCGACAGCTGCAGAAGATGCTCGGCCTCCGCGCGAAGGTCGAAGTCGTCGCGCCGGGCACCTTCCCGCGCACCGACTTCAAGGCGCGGCGCGTGATCGACGACCGCGACGTGTTCCGCGACCTGAACGCCCGGCTTGCGGGCGGCGACGGCGCCTGATGGCGCCCGACGCCGGCAATCCGGAACCCACGAGTGTCTGACCCTGCCCTTTGCCGATGCAGCTTCCCTACCTCGATTACCGGCCCGCGCTGACGCCGCCGTTCGACATCGCGCCCACGGCCGCCGTGATCGGCCGCACCATCGCCGGCGCGGGCCTCACGCTGCGCGCTTACGCGACGGTGCGCGGCGACGGCGAATGGATCCGCATCGGCGCCAACGCCTTTTTCGGCGAGCGCGCCACGGTCCACATCGCCGACGGCTTCATTGCCACCGCGATCGGCGACGACGTCACCGTCGGCCGCTACGCACTCGTGCACGCCTGCACGTTGGGCGACGGCGTCGTCGTGGCCGACGCCGCGACGGTGATGGATGGCGCCACGGTCGGTCCGCACGCGCTGATTGCTCCCGGCGCGCTGGTGCCGCCGCGCAAGGTGCTCGCCGGCGGTTTCGTCTATGCGGGCAATCCGGCGCAGCCGCTCCGCGCGATCGACCGGGACCAACTCGCGGCCGCGGCGGCGGCGATCCGCCGCGGCGCGCCCGACACGCTGGGTCGCGACGACGACCTGCCACCGCTCGATATGCGCGCCGTATCTGCCGGCGAATGCCGGGCCCGGTCCGCTCCACGCGCTCCCGAGCGGCGCGCCGCAGGTCGCCCGCGCGCTGGTGGCGCCGGCCAGCGTGGTCGTCGGCGACGTCCGCCTCGCGGACGAAGTCGGCGTGTTTTTCGGCTGTGCCGTGGTCGCGGGCGGCGCCCGCATCGAAATCGGCGCGCGCTCCAACATTCAGGACAATTCGATCCTCGTCACCGACCGCGCACGCGGCGACCTGATCATCGGCCCGCGCGTGACCTTCGGGCACAACGTCAGGATGGGCGCCGGCGTGGTCGAGGCCGACGCGCTCGTCGGCATGAGCGCCAAGGTCGGCGATGGCGTGGTGGTCGAGCGCGGCGGCGTGATCGCCGCCGGCGCGTGGGTCGAGCCGGGCACCGTGGTCCGGGCCGGCTGGATCTGGGCCGGGCGCCCGGCGCGCGAATTCCGGCCGCTGCGGCCCGCCGAGCGCGCAGGCTTCGACACCATCATCGCCGTCTACACGCGCTACGCGATCGACTACCGCCGCGCGCGCTGAACGTCGACGGCGAGAGGGGCCAGCGTCTGCGGCAGGCGCGGGCAGCATCGCCGGGCAGCCCTTATAATCGCGCTTTCCCTTCGCCCGATATCCCGCCATGAGTTTCGATCGCGTACCCGCCGGCAAGGATGTGCCCAACGACTTCAACGTCATCATCGAGATTCCGATGCGGGCGGACCCGATCAAGTACGAAGTCGACAAGGAGACCGGCGCCGTCTTCGTCGACCGCTTCATGTCGACGGCGATGCACTATCCGTGCAATTACGGCTACATCCCGCAGACGTTGTCCGACGACGGTGATCCCTGCGACGTGCTCGTGCTGTCGCCGGTGCCGCTGATCACCGGGGTCGTCGTGCGCTGCCGGCCGATCGGCATGCTGAAGATGGACGACGAGGCCGGCGGCGACGCGAAGATCCTCGCCGTGCCGATCGACAAGCTGTCGGGCCTGTATCGCGCGATCCAGTCGCCGCGCGACCTGCCGGAAATCACGACGCAGCAGATCTCGCACTTCTTCGAGCATTACAAGGATCTCGAGCCCGGCAAGTGGGTGCGGGTCTCGACCTGGGTCGGCGCCGAGGAAGCGAAGAAGGAAATCACCGACGGCATCGCCCGCTACGAGACCGAAATCGGAAACGCGAAGTCCTGATGGCGTGAGGACATTCCGCGGACCGGTCCTGTTCCCCGGATCGGGTGTCGCGCCGCGTCCGGCTCGGCCGGGCCAATGCCGCGGGCCTCCGGTTCCCCGCGGAAGGCGGACGCGGATGAGCGACGCCGCCCACGCGCGGCGCGCGCTCGCGTTCCCGGTGCTGTTCGTGCTGTTGTGGAGCACGGGCTTCATCGCCGCGAAATACGGCCTGCCGTATGCGCCGCCGCTCACGTTCCTCCTCTACCGCTTCGCCCTTGTCGCCGCGTTGATGACCGTGGTCGCGCTCGCGACCGGCGCGCGCTGGCCGGCGAGCCTGGCAGAGGCGGGACACGTCGCGGTGGCCGCGTGGCTCGTCCATGGCGTGTATCTCGGCGGCGTCTTCGTCGCGCTCGCCGGCGGCATGCCGGCCGGCACCAGCGCGATGCTGGTGGGCCTGCAACCGGTCCTCACGGTGCTGATCGCCCGCGGCTGGCTCGGGGAGCCGGTCGTGCCGCGGCAATGGCTCGGGCTGGCACTCGGCCTCGCCGGGGTCTGGCTGGTCGTGCGCCACAAGGTCAGCTTCTCCGGCGATTTCGCCGGGCTCCTGCCCTCGCTGCTCGCCCTCGTCGGGATCAGCGTCGGCACGCTCTATCAAAAGCGCTTCTGCACCCGCGTCGATCTGCGCAGCGGCGCGGTGATCCAGTTCGCCGCGTGCGCGCTCCTGTATTGGCCGCTGGTGCTGGCGTTCGAAGGCGGCCCCGTGCGCTGGACGCCGGCGTTCGTCTTTGCGCTGGGATGGTCGGTGGTCGTGCTGTCGGTCGGGGCGATCAGCCTGCTGTATTGGCTGTTGCGCCACGGCGCGGCGGCGAGCGTCGCGCGGCTGTTCTACCTCGTGCCGCCGGTGACCGCCGTCATGGCCTGGCTGATGTTCGGCGAGACGCTCGATGCCGTCGCGATCGTCGGCATGGCGCTGATCGCGGCCGGCGTGGCGATGTCCCGCCCGCCCGACGCGGCGTAGGCCGGCGTCGAGCGAAGGCGAATCCCGAGTCGGGCGCGGCCATTGCCGCAATCACCCGGGTTCACCATGCGTTCGACCGGGTTATGGACCGCGAGCGTCGACAATGCGCGTGCCCGCGATCCGGTCGTGCAGGAATGCCCGGTCCGGGTCGACCCACGCCCACGCATAATTGAACGCGGCGAGCCACAACGCGCCGCGGGCGTGACCGGTCGGCGTCAAGGCGGCATAGGCGAGCAGCGCGAGGCCGGGCCCGACCCACGCCGCGCAGTAGCGAAGGAGCGCGGTTCCGGGCGTGACCGCAGCGCGCCCGTCGCGCATGACGAGCCGCATTCGCCACGTTTTCATCGGGAGGGTTCGCCGGCCGCCGGTCCACGACCAGCCGAAATACAGCGCGCCGACGCCGAACATTGCCGCGAACGACAGTATCCGCGCCGCAAGCGAAGGGACCGGCAACGTTCCCTGGACCACGGCCGTCGGGCCTGGGGATACGGCCGGGGCCAGCACGAAGCCGGCAATCAACAGCAGGGCCGAGAGCAGCAGGCCTTCGTAGGCGACCGCGGCCAGCCGGCGGGCGAGGGGGGCGGGTTGCGGGGCCGGCATCGCGCCGGCCGCTGCATTCGCCGTCGGCGGCTGCCGGGCGGCGGTCGCAGCCGGGGGCCGGCGCCCGGTCAACGCCCGCTCACTACGGCGTGCGCGGGAGCGGCGGGAGACGTTGGGCTGCCCGCCGCGTCCGGGGGACTGGCCGGGGGCGGGGGTGGCGGCGCCGCGGGTCCGCCGGGTGAGGCCGCTGCCGGCGCCGGCGGCGGCGCCCCGGGGGCGGGGCGGAGGTTGCCGGAAGGCGCGCCCAAGGGCGTCGCAGGTCCGACTGGCCGGGCCCCTGGAGCCGGCGGCGGTTTGGCCGCCAATTCGCGTCGCGTTTCCGGTGGCAGGCTTTGGTACTCCTCCCATTTTTGCTTCACTTCCTGCTTCTTTTCCGGCGGCAGGCTCTTGATGGACTTGTACTGCTCGCGCGCGATCCGCCGCTGGTCCGGCGTGAGCGCTGCCCAGGTGCGCATCTGCTGCTGGACGCGCTGCTGCTCATCCGCCGACAGCTTCGGATACCGCTGCGCGATGCCGCGCCACTTGAGCTTGCGCTGGGTGTCGAGCTGGTTCCAGTCGGGCGCGAGGGGCGCGAGAACCTGCTTCTCGGCCGGCGGCAGTTCGGCCCACGACGGGGCGCGGGCGCCAATCGGCTGCGCGGAAACGCTCGCGGCCGATCCGGCCGCGAGCGCCGCTACGAGAAACAGATTGAGGATCAGTCGGCGGAGTCGGCGGTGCTCATGAGCCAATTCTGGAATCCCCGGTCCAGGTAAGCGTCGATCGGCAGGTCCGAGGAGAGGAGCGCAGCGTCCGTTTCCTGGAGGTCGGTCAATTGCTGGTACGCCTGCCACTGGTTGTAGCCGAAGTACGCGACGACGATGACGAGCACCCCGACCAGGAACTTGGCGTTCATCCGGAGACCGGAGCCGCCGCCGACGGTGCCGCTGCCGGCACCCGCCAACGCCGCCGACATCCGCGTCGCGGGGGCCCGCTGCGGATCGCCGAGGCGGGCCAGCGCTTCGGCGCGCGCCAATTGCAGGCGATAAGCGGTCCCGGCCTTGAGGTTCGCCGCGCCGTCGTCGAGGTAAGACGTTAATTTCTTTGCGAATTCGTTGTCTTGGCTGGTCATAGCGTTACACCCTTGGCCTTGAGCGTTTCGGCCAGTGCATGGACGGCTCGCGAACAGTGCGTCTTCACGCTGCCCTCGGAACATCCCATCGCCGCGGCGGTTTCCGCCACATCGAACTCTTCCCAGTAACGCAGGAGAAAGGCTTCGCGTTGACGTGCCGGCAATCGCGCCAGCGCGGCTTCGATGATCGTCATAACCTGAGCTTGCTCGAACTGCACCGCGGGATCGACGGTAGCGTTCGAGTCCGATTTGGCGGCGAGAGTTTCCAGCGGATCGAAATCGTCGTCCTTTTCGTCTCTTTTCCCCAGGGCGGACAGGAGCGAAGTCCACGTCGAGCGCACCTTCTGGCGCCGGAAGTGGTCGTGGATCGTATTCTGCAGGATCCGCTGAAACAGCATCGGCAGCTCGCCGATCGGCTTGGCCGCGTATTTTTCGGTCAGCTTCAGCATCGCATCCTGGACGACGTCGAGCGCCGCATGCTCGTCGCGGACGGCAAACATCGCCTGCTTGAACGCGCGCCGCTCGACTTCCGCGAGAAACGCAGAAATTTCTTGAAAGGAGGCCAGGGTTGGTGTCGCCAGATTGGGTTCGCCGCAATTATAGGGGGGACGCGTCGCTGCGCCATTGTGCGGTGCAATGGACTGTTAGTAACTTGTCAAGATGTCCGGTTTTGGTAACACGTTAAATGTCCGCCGTTGGTTGACGTCGGGAGCCCTTACGCAGCGGACTTTGGTTTTGGTTTTCAGCTCCTGACCGTTTGCGTCGTAGCGAGCCAAGCAGCGTGGCCCGTGGAAGATGGCGAGGGTGTGATCGGGATATTCGTGCACGCGCACGTTGGCTTTGACGTAATGGCAGCGATGGCGATCGGCCGGGATTTGCAAGAGTTTGTTTTGATAGGCGACACAGTTGTCGGGCCGCACGGTGCGCTCTTCTTGCACGCATAGGATGTCCTTGAGATTGGTCCCGATCCAGGGCACGAAGGCGGAGCCGGTTTCGGCCGCCGGGACCGCGAACTCGCGGTTATAGGCCGGGATGAAGCGTCGCTTGCAGGAAGCGGTTGGCGTGGACGACGTCAGTGATCGCCGCGTCGACCAGTTCTTTGGGTAAGCGCTCCTGGAGGGTGCGGAAGGCACGCTCGGAGCGGCCACGCGCTTCCGGCGAGTAGGCGGGGATCATCTCGATGCCGAGCTGGGCCATGGCCCGCCCGAACTGGGTGGGGTTGTCCCGATCGACCTTGCCGCCCGGCTTTGGGGGTGTGCCAATAGTGGCTGCCGCGATCGGTGTATAGGCTGTTGAACAGCCCGTGGCGGGCGATCACCTCGGCCACCCCGGCCAAACTGCTCATGGTGTCTTCTTCGGCGACCAGGAAGGCCGAATAGATCGCCCCGGTGGCATCATCCAAGGCTCACGATCAGATCGTGCTGTTGCCGCGCCAGCCACTCGTAGCGCGAGCCGTCCTGATGCAACATCATGCCGATGAGCGGCTTGCGCTCCCGCTTGCGGCGATGGGCGCCGCGGCGCTTGGCCTTCGCCACCACCCCTTCGCGCTGCAGCGTCAAGCGCACGAAGTTGTACGAGCGCTGGCCGTTCTGCTCCCGGTACTTGCTGTAGAAATGCTTCACCGTCCAGCCCACGTAGCGGCTCCGATACTGCTCCACCAGCCGCAGCACCTCATCGACCGGCGCCCGCCGCGCCGACACCTGCCCGAGGCGCTGGTCGATCAACCCCTCCAGGCCGTCGCTCTCGTAGCGCCGGCACTGGCGTCGAAACTGCCGCTCGCAGACCCCCAACAACGCCGCCGCCTCCTGCTGCGCTCAACCGACTCTCCGTCCAGCGGTCATACACCTCTTCAAAGCGCATGGTCCTGATCTCCTGTAACACGCTCGCCCGGCTCAAGATCCACCTCCTTTCCGGAGGCGAACCTTAAACCGGACATTTCATGTGTTACCTAGACCGGACATTCCTCAGTGCGGTGCAATGGACTTGACCGGTGCCGGCGCTGCAGGTAAGGTTGGGGGCTCGGCCCGGAAGGGCTGATGCTGTGCTGCAAAAGGCTGTCGTCGGCGCTCCCTCCGTTGCTGCCACAAGCGTCATCGGAGAATCCCCCGGAGCGCGGCGGCCGTCATTCCGGTCCGGGCTTTCTACCCGATCAAAGCCATGGTGGGCGCGTCCACCCGCAATGCGCGCCATGCAGTATCGCAGGACCTCGGGTGCGCGATCGCATTGGGATTGGGCACCGGAGGGTGGCCACCATCACGCTAGGGCATTGCGATGCAACTCACGGGTGCAGAAATCGTCATCCGCTGCCTGGTAGAGGAAGGCGTCGAGTACGTCTTCGGCTATCCGGGGGGCGCGGTCCTCAACATCTACGACGCGTTTTTCCAGCAGGAAAAGGTCAAGCACGTGCTCGTCCGGCACGAGCAGGGCGCGGTCCACGCGGCGGATGGCTATTCGCGTTCCAGCCACAAGGTCGGCGTTGCGCTCGTAACCTCCGGACCCGGCGTCACCAACGCGGTCACCGGCATCGCGACCGCGTACATGGATTCGATCCCGATGGTGGTGCTGACGGGCCAGGTGCCGACGCACGCGATCGGCCAGGATGCCTTCCAGGAGTGCGACGCGGTGGGCATCACGCGGCCGTGCGTCAAGCACAATTTCCTGGTCCGCGACGTGGGTGACCTCGCCACGACGATCAAGAAGGCCTTCTATCTGGCTGCGACCGGCCGGCCGGGCCCGGTGCTCGTCGACATTCCCAAGGATGTCACGCAGGCGAAGACCGAGTACAGCTATCCCAAGACGGTGTCGCTGCGCTCCTACAACCCGGTGACCAAGGGCCACGCGGGACAGATCAAGAAGGCGGTGTCGCTGCTGCTCGAAGCCAAGCGGCCGATGGTCTACGCCGGCGGCGGCGTCATCCTCAACAATGCGGCGCCGCAGCTGACGCGCCTCGTGCGCCTGCTGGGATTCCCCTGCACCAATACGCTGATGGGCCTCGGTTCCTTCCCGGGCACCGATCCGCAGTTCACCGGCATGCTGGGCATGCACGGGACCTACGAATCGAACATGGCGATGCAGACCTGCGACGTGCTGGTCGCGATCGGCGCCCGCTTCGACGATCGGGTCATCGGCAACCCGTCGCACTTCTACCGCGCCGACCGCAAGATCATCCACATCGACATCGATCCGTCGTCGATTTCCAAGCGGGTCAAGGTCGACGTGCCGATCGTCGGTTACGTCGGCGACGTGCTGGACGAGATGCTCAAGTTGATCGAGTCGTCCGGCGAGCGTCCGGACCCCGCGGCGCTCAAGGCGTGGTGGGCCGAGATCAAGGAGTGGCAGCGCAAGGATTGCCTGCGCTACGACAGGAAGAGCGCGCTCATCAAGCCCCAGTTCGTGATCGAGAAGCTCTACGAGCTGACCAAGGGCGACGCGTTCATCACCTCGGACGTCGGCCAGCACCAGATGTGGGCCGCGCAATACTACAAGTTCGACAAGCCCCGCCGCTGGATCAACTCCGGTGGTCTCGGCACTATGGGTTTCGGCCTGCCTGCGGCGATGGGCGTGCAGATGGTGAATCCGGGCGCGACCGTCGCGTGCGTGACAGGCGAGGCGTCGATTCAGATGTGCATCCAGGAGCTCTCGACCTGCAAGCAGTACCACCTGCCGATCAAGGTCGTGAACCTCAACAACCGTTACATGGGCATGGTCCGGCAGTGGCAGGAGTTCTTCTACGGCAACCGCTACGCCGAGTCGTACATGGATGCGCTGCCCGATTTCGTGAAGCTCGCGGAAGCGTACGGCCACATCGGGCTCAAGATCGAGAAGCCCGGCGACGTCGAAGGCGCGCTCAAAGAAGCCTTCGCGCAGAAGGATCGTCTCGTGTTCATGGACTTCATCACCGACCAGAAGGAGAACGTGTTCCCGATGGTGCCCGGCGGCAAGGGCTTGACGGAAATGATCCTGACCGAGGAGCTCTAGACAGATGCGCCACATCCTTTCCATCCTCGTCGAGAACGAGGCCGGCGCGCTGTCGCGGATTTCGGGACTGTTCTCGGCGCGCGGCTACAACATCGAATCGCTGACCGTCGCGCCGACCGAAGACGTGACGATGTCGCGGATGACGATCGTCACGATCGGGTCCGACGACGTGATCGAGCAGATCACGAAGCAGCTGAACAAGCTGGTCGACGTGGTCAAGGTCGTCGACCTGACCGAAGGCAACCACATCGAGCGCGAGCTGATGCTGGTCAAGGTGCGCGCCGCGGGCAAGGACCGCGAGGAGATGAAGCGCCTCGCCGACATCTTCCGCGGCCGCATCCTCGACGTCACCGACAAGAGCTATACGATCGAGCTCACCGGCACCGGCGTGAAGCTCGATGCCTTCCTGCAGTCGATCGAGCCCGGCGTGATTCTCGAAACGGTGCGCACCGGCGCGTCGGGGATCGGGCGCGGGGAACGGATACTCAGGGTCTAGCGTCCTGCGTCGAGCGCAGGGCCGCGGCCTTGCCCGACGCACTGACGCCGGACGCCGGACGCCAGCAACCAAAAAGGGGGTGCAAAGATGAAGGTCTATTACGAGAAGGACGCCGATCTCTCGCTCATCAAGGGCAAGAAGGTCACGATCGTCGGGTATGGCTCGCAGGGCCACGCGCACGCGCTCAACCTGCACGATTCCGGGGTGAACGTCACGGTCGGCCTGCGCAAGGGCGGGGCGTCGTGGGACAAGGCGAAGAAGGCGGGGTTGAAGGTGGCCGAGGTCGCCGCCGCGGTGAAGGGCGCCGACATCGTGATGATGCTGATGCCCGACGAGCACATCGCCGCCCAGTACAAGGACGGCGTGGAACCGAATATCAAGAAGGGCGCGACGCTCGCCTTCGCCCATGGCTTCAACATCCATTACGGGCAGGTCATGCCGCGCGCCGACTTGGACGTCGTGATGATCGCCCCCAAGGCGCCGGGCCACACGGTGCGCTCGACGTACGTGCAAGGGGGCGGCGTGCCGATGCTGATCGCGGTCCACCAGGATGCCAGCAAGAAGGCGCGCGATCTCGCGCTGTCGTACGCGGCGGCGATCGGCGGCGCGCGCGCGGGCGTGATCGAGACCAATTTCCGCGAGGAGACCGAGACCGATCTCTTCGGCGAGCAGACGGTGCTGTGCGGCGGCCTGGTCGAGCTCATCAAGGCCGGCTACGAAACGCTGACCGAGGCGGGCTACGCGCCCGAGATGGCGTATTTCGAGTGCCTGCACGAGGTCAAGCTGATCGTCGACCTGATCTACGAGGGCGGCATCGCGAACATGAACTACTCGATCTCGAACAACGCCGAATACGGCGAGTACGTGACCGGGCCGAAGATCATCAACGACGACGTCAAGTGGGCGATGCGGGAGGCGCTGACGCGCATCCAGAATGGCGAATACGCGAAGGACTTCATCACCGAGAACCGCGCCGGCGCGCCGACGCTGCTGTCGCATCGTCGCCTCACCGCCGAGCATCCGATCGAGGTGGTCGGCGAAAAGCTGCGGTCGATGATGCCATGGATCAAGAAGAACAAGCTGGTCGACCAGACTCGCAACTGACCGCGATGACCGGGCGCGGGAGCACCGGCGCGCGGCAACGGGGGTGGGTGGGCATTCTCGCCATGCTCCTCGTGGTCTGCATCGTCGCGCTGCTGGCGGGATCGGTCCTGAGGCAATATGGCCTGGGCGGCGCCGCGGCGCCGCGCGCCCCGCGGGGAACGTCGACGAGCGAGACGGTTGGCGGGATTGCGCCGGCGGCACCGGACGTCACGGTGCCCGCTCCGATCGACGCGCTCGGCCGCGCGCGCGACGTCCAGGACGCCGTCCGGCAGCAGGCCGCCGATTACGACCAGCGCATCGAGGCCGGCACCAAATAGCGCTCGCGGCGGCGGCCGGCTCGCGCAACGGCGTGTAAAATCACGCATTGCCGCTGTCGGAAGCCGCCGTGTCGAATTATCCGCACCCGATCATCGCCCGCGAGGGCTGGCCGTTCGTCGCGCTCGCGGTGGCCGTCGCCATTGCGCTCTCCGCGGCCCGTCTGTGGATCCTTGCCGCCGTGGCCTGGCTCGCGGTCCTGTTCGTCGTCCAGTTCTTCCGCGATCCGGCGCGCGTCATCCCGTCGCAGCCGGACGCGGTGCTTGCGCCGGCCGACGGCAGAATCGTCAAGGTCGGGCCGGCGCGGGATCCGTACCTCGATCGCGACGCTCTCAAGATCAGCGTGTTCATGAACGTCTTCAACGTCCATTCG